>NZ_MBDT01000021.1:0-607926 GCF_001702295.1 Pseudomonas sp. S3E12 | reverse complement strand
GGGTGGGGGATGCGACGGATGGACGCGGGTGTTCTTAGGTTGGTGTTTATAGAGGGGGGCTTTCGGCCAATTGCGGCTACTTATGATCGGCAGCAATTGATTAGGCCATTCGGAGAGTCGACTGCAGTTGGAGTAATTGATCTCGTTGAACAACTTTTACCTGTGCAGGAAGGGATTTACGTCATTGGCTGAGTATACAACTGCTGTCATAGCATTCAGAAATGCGATTTTTGTAGTGGCTTTTTGATGCCTTGCGTGGCAATCTTGTACTGTTTTTTATTAAATCCTGATTAAAAATATTATCATACGATATTTTATAAAAATTATTTGGCGTGAAAAGGAATAAATAATATGCAAGGACTGGATTTGGACGCGTCGCTGAATGTATCAAAGCCAAAGTCTCTTCTAAATACTTCGCTGAAACTAGATGCCAAAGCATTGGCGGTATCGCTTGCAAAGGGAGTAGGACATGCTTTGCTTGGTAAGTTTGACGATTTAGCTGACGACGGTGTTGATGCAGCGTCTGCAATTGGATTTGAAAATAAAACTCCGGAACAACTTCTTTATCGATTGTTGCAGCGCTCTACATTGGCTGCGCTTTCGGGTCTTCTGCTCGATTCAAAAGATCAACTGCCAGAGCAATACGACTTTTCATCACTTGAGCCATTGCTTGAGGAAAAAATCCTTACATGCAAGGTGAATAACGATTTTTTCAAAAACCCGGTAAAATTCCAACTAATAAACTCTATTAAAGAAGCTATATTTGCTTGGCTTGTGGATGTTGGTGTCTCGCAGGCAAAATCGCACACAATCTCCTCGAGATTGCCTGGGTATTTTCCTCACGCCCTTCATAAAGAGTGGCAGTCTAACTCGGCAGTATATCAAGAAATTATTGCCTCCTTGAATTCTCCGTTTAGTTTATCCGTTGAGCGTGAGCTTTCTTGGAGGCTCTATGACGCCCAATTGCAACGTCGCTTAGAAGAGTCTGTTTTTGGCGAGCCGTTTGGTCTTAGGCAAATATATATACCACTTAATGCTTATTATGAGGAGTGTCCAGTAGCGACAGATATCTCAGATAATCACATGAGTAATCGTAAAATTGCTGTGCGACTTAATGAGGAACTCGATAGATGGTTGCTTACATCTAAAAAGGAGGATGCTGTTCGCGCGATAAGTGGAGGACCTGGTAGTGGGAAATCTTCCTTCTCAAAAATTTACGCAGCGCATGTATCAAAGCAAGGAAGGATTAAGGTTCTATTTATTCCACTGCATTACATTGATCCTTCGCGCGACTTTGCTGAAGAGGTTGGAAGGTTTTTGAGTGATGAGGGTATAATTAAAATTAACCCTCTGAAAAGGGAAGAACTCACTTCCGACCTTTTAATAATACTGGATGGTTTAGACGAACTTGCTAGTCAAGGCCGTGCAGCCGCTGAAACCGCGCGAGACTTTGTGCGCTCGGTGCAGTTGACTGTTGATCGGATTAACATGAATGGGTTGTGCGTTCGAGTTTTACTTAGTGGGCGTGAAGTGACAATACAAGGTTCTGAGAGTGAGTTGCGGCAAGTAAAGCAGGTTTTGACAGTTCTTCCTTATTATACTGACAACTCCGAAACGAGCCGAAGTCAGAGTGATTTTGAAGATCCAAAGTCGATTCTTTCTCAAGACCTTAGAGCGGATTGGTGGAGGAATTACGGTGGTTTGACGGGGCTAGGCTACAGTGGGCTTCCTGAAGATCTAAAACGCGCAGATCTTGATGAAATCACAGCGCAACCCTTATTGAACTACCTCTTGGCTCTAAGCTATTGCAGAGGGAAGCTAAATTTTTCTAAGGGTGTCAATCTCAATCAAATTTATGATGATTTGGTTGAGGCAATATATGAACGGGGATATGAGAATGGGCGGCGACATGGCCCGATAAAGCTTCTTAAAGAAGCTGATTTCTTCCTGATTCTTGAAGAAATAGGACTGGCTGCATGGCACGGTGACGGAAGAACGACGACCATTAGTGAAATTGAACACTACTGCGAGCTAGGTGGATTGAAGACGCAGCTTAATGTTTTTCAGGAAGGAGCGGAAGCAGGAATAACTTCGTTGCTAGCTGCCTTCTTCTTTAGGCAACATGGCTCACGTCCAAAAGGCGACCCAACCTTCATATTTACTCATAAGAGTTTTGGTGAGTATTTGACGGCGCGCCGACTCGTAAGGGCAATGCGAGAAATTGTAGAGGAAACTCATAGGCGGCAGGGAAGAGCGAGAGGTTGGGGGGAGGCAGAGGCATTGGCGTATTGGGTGGAAATGTGCGGTCCCGCTGCACTGTCTAAAAATATCCATGACTTTCTTCGATCGGAAGTAAAGCTCCAGACTCCGCTAGCTATTGACGCTATGCATAAATGTTTTGTTTCTCTATTTAACTATATTTTGGCAAATGGCATGCCAATGGAAAAAATTACTAAATTGGTGTCATTTCCCAAGGCATTGTTTCAGGCTCGAAATGCTGAAGAAGCTTTGTTTGCTGCGATGAATGCCTGTGCATTAGCATCTTCCCAAATAAGCGATATAGTTCACACTGATAAAACTGCTTTTGGAACATGGTTAAAACGCATTCAAGAGCAGAGGAGTGGCCCAGAGCATACCTTGGTCTTATCTTGCATGTCTTGGCTAAATCTATCCGGTCTTTCTTTAGATTTGGCAGATTTTTATGCGGCAGACATTTCCAATTCAAACTTTGAAGGTGCCAATGGCTTTAGAATTGTATTGGGAAGAGCGAATGGTACCAAAACAAATTTTAAAGGCGTGAGTTTTAATAACGCTTTTTTCTGTCTAGGAGACTTTGAAGGAGCCAATTTTGAAGGCGCTCGATTGCAAAAATCCAACTTTGACAATACTACTTGCACAGAAGCGAATTTTTCAGGGTCGAATCTGTCGGAATCAACATTTTATGAGGCAACTGTAATGGGGGCTATATTCGCAGGGGCCGATATTACTGGCGTTGAATTTGCTCTTGGTGAGCGGCCGCGATTCAAAAATATTAAAAAAAGAAATAAAACACGAAAGATAGCTATCGCAAATGATAGCTCCATAAGTATTGATGGTTGACTAGATTTTCACGATTTAGGTAATAGTTTAAAGCTTGGGCCTTTAGTTGCTTATCCGAAGGTTTTTTCTCAGTTATCAGTAAAGCGGGGTTAGACTACTATTTATTAATAGTGGTCTGACCCCTATTTCTTCTATTTCTGAAAAACGCAGCAGGTTAGCCGCTAGGTGAAGCCCCCCTCCCGCTCCATCAACTTATCCATCAGCAACACTCCCAACTCGCTGAGTTGGTGAATCGCCAACGCCACATCCCGCTGCTTCCCCGTCAGCTCATCCGACAGGTCCAGCAACAACGCAGTCACCGAAGAAAAAGTCTCATAGCTATTGGCAATCAGCACTTCACTGCTGGCATCGTCAGCAACGGTGAACAGCGTCGTCGAAGGTGGAGGAGGCGGCCCTGGCGGTTCGGCACCCGCGTTGAGATAGTGATCAATCGCACGATGCGCCGCCTGATTCAGTTTCAGGTCGGGGCCGTTCGGAGGGTTAGGCGTGACTTTGTACATGTGTGTTGTACCTGTTTTAGGGCCAACACCTTTTCGCTACTAAACAAGAGGGTGGCGGCTGTACGCAGGTTAGTAGACCGGGGAAACACACAAAGCCGGCGCGCCCGAGGGCGCCCTGCGCACAGCCACCATCAAGTACAGACAAGAACATCTGATCGATGAGGCTCATGCACTTTATGTTGTCACTCGGGCTACTAAACCCGATCACTGAGTTGTCAGCGACCGGGCCACCTTAGAGACGCTCACTCAAGCGCACAAGCCGGCGGATTCTGACGCAACTGTAGGTAACGGAGCAAGGCGCTGCAGCTTGCTGTAGGACATGTCCACAAGGTAGGCGCGAGCTGGCGTGCGAAGAATCTTGGAGCGCCGCGTGAAACCAGAGTCGCTGCGTTATCGTTGACGTTTTTCGCGAGCAAGCTCGCTCCTACATTGGGTTGCGTTGATCACTGGAGGTTCTTGTCCAGGAACGCCCGTATAACCGGAATGATCGCCTTCCCATGGGTTTCCAGCGCAAAGTGCCCGGTGTCATAAAAACGAATATCCGCCTTGGGGATATCGCGCTTCCACGCCTCGGCGCCGGCCGGCAGGAAGAACGGGTCGTTCTTTCCCCACACTGCGAGCAGCGGTGGCTGGTACTGGCGGAAGTAGGACTGGAAGGCCGGGTACATCGCGACGTTGGAGGCGTAGTCCAGCACCAGGTCGAGCTGGATGTCGGCATTGCCCGGGCGGGATATTTGCAGCCCTTCCAGCGTGTAGCCATCGGGTGACACCGAGCTTTTGTCGGCCACGCCTTCCAGGTACTGCCACTTGATCGAGGCGGGGGTGGGGAAGTCGTGCAGGGCCTCACGGTTTTGTTGGGTCGGGGCGTGCCAGTAGCGTTGGATGGGGGCCCAGCCAGCGCCCAGGCCTTCTTCGTAGGCGTTGCCGTTTTGGGAAATGATCGCGGTCACTCGCTCCGGATGGGCGACGGCCATGCGCCAGCCTACGGGGGCGCCGTAGTCGTGGACCATCAGTGCGTATTTATCGAGTTTGAGCTGTTCGGTGAACTGGCCGATGGTCTTCGCCAGTTGGCTGAAGGTGTAGGCGTATTCGCCGCGCGGCGGGGCTTCGGTGAAGCCAAATGCCGGCAGGTCCGGCGCGATGACGTGGTAGCGGTCGGCAAGCTCGGGCATGAGTTCGCGGAACATAAAGGATGAGGCGGCGAAGCCGTGCAGCAGCAACACGGTCGGCGCGCTGGGGTCGCCCGCCTCGCGGTAGAACACCTTTACGTCGCCGACCTGCTCGTAGCGGTAATGCACTGTGTTGTCTGCATGGGCTGCGCCGCTGATCAACAAGGAGGCGGTGAGCCCGGCTGCGGCCATGGTGTTGGATGAGGTCATGATATGGCTTCCTGTGTAACCGTTAAAGTTGATATTTGAAGGTTATGCCTGGATTTGGTAACCTGTCAAACATATTTTATTGGTTACAGGCTGCCCATGAATCCGAACAGCACTGCTTCAGGCGCACTTTTTCTGGCTGACAACCTTGCCCTCGATTTCATCAACTCCGAGTACGGGGTGGGTGATCAGCGCCATGACTGCTTCGTCGATGATCACAGTGTTATGAGCTGGCTGACCCAAGCGGGGCTGTTGCCCGAGCAGGTTGACCCGAAGGCGCCGAGTGGGCTGCTGGCCCTCGCTCGTTCGCTTCGCGCGAGTTCAAGGGCGGTGGTGAATGCGGCAATGACAGGCGTTCCCGTCGATCTCGCGGTGATCAACCAGGTGCTTGAAGCGGGGCGCCCGGTGAGCAGGCTGGAATGGGCGCAGGAGCAGAAGGCATTTCAGCTTGCCACGCATCCTCGGGACAGCAGCCCGGCCAGCCTGCTTGGGCCGGTGGCCGAGTCGTTGGTGGGCTTGGTCACGAACGATAAGTTTGAATTCGTCCGCCAGTGCGAGGCCCACGACTGCGTGCTGCTGTTCCATGACCTGAGCAAGTCGCACCGCCGTCGCTGGTGCAGCATGGCGACCTGCGGCAACCGGATGAAGGTGGCGGCGTTTCGTTCCAGGAATAAACCTTGAGTCGATAGGGGGCAGTTTTTCTTTGATTGAACTTGGTATTGCCCAGCATTGCCCCATAACTACCCCTGTCTCCATTAACCGCAAGGACAGACCATGACCAACCCAACCGAAACCGCCATCCTCGCCGGCGGCTGCTTCTGGGGCATGCAGGACCTGTTGCGACGCTACCCCGGCGTGCTGCAGACGCGCGTCGGCTATACCGGTGGCGATGTGCCGAATGCCACCTACCGCAACCATGGCAACCATGCCGAAGCGATTGAGATCGTGTTTGACCCGGCGGTGATTTCCTACCGGCAGATCCTTGAGTTCTTTTTCCAGATCCATGACCCCAGCACGCCGAATCGGCAGGGCAATGATCTGGGGCCAAGCTATCGCTCGGCGATTTACTACCTGAGCGAGCAGCAACGGGCGATTGCCGAAGATACCGCGGCTGACGTGGATGCCTCCACGCTGTGGCCGGGGCCTGTGGTCACGGAAATTGAGCCTGCCAGGGAGTTTTGGCAGGCGGAGCCGGAGCATCAGGATTATCTGGAGCGGATACCCAACGGCTATACCTGCCACTTCATCCGGCCGAACTGGAAGTTGCCCAAGCGGGCGTGAGCAGTCGCGGCGGTTCGAGCGAGTCGGTTGAAGGGGGCCCGCTCATTAGCCATTACAGCTCTGCTTGTTGATTTCGAACCGTCCAACCTCTTTTACGTGTTTGCTGCCGAATATGTAAATGAAGGTGCCACCCAATGAAATGATGGACTGGTCCCTTGGCATTTGCGCGGCGCAGACAGCCTGGGTGATGCTTGATTTCATCACGCCCAAGTCAACGTCCTCGGGATGGGTATCGTAATCGACCAACGTGTAATAGAACTTGAGGGCGTGACTGTTGGCCGCTTCCGCGCGAACGAAGGTTAGATGCTCGTCGATCTTTCGATTCCCGGGCGTCGTTCGTGCGGTCACGATGATGAGGTCGCTGAGGAAGCTGGGTTTGCTGGGCTGGGGTGTTTCCTGGAAGGCCTGTATGACTAAAACCCCAACCAGGCTCAAAAACAGTAACCCCCATGCCGAATACACAAACGCCTTTTTGGTTTTTGCTGTTGCCATGCCCTGGTTTCCTTGCGTTTGAGGCCCGCAGTGGCGGCGCGACTGTCTCACAGACTCAGTGGTGCGTTCCGATACCAAGGCAGGAACCCGCGAAATTGATCAGACGTGCACCGTTGGTGGCGTGAGGTCGGTTTCTTGCGCTTCGGGCGCGTCAGCAAGTTGTATGGCCGACAGCGCTTTCAGCTTGAAATAGGGGCCTGTGAAGCGTGTGCCTCCATCCAGTGTGGCGAGCGTGATCCGCTCTGAATCGCACCGATGGAATGGGGTGAACATACGTTTCTTGGGGGAGTAAACGCCTTCCTGCGTCTCGGAATACTTCAAGGCAAGCATCGCGTTACCCCTCCTGGGTTGAGTTTTCCTGATCGAGAACGGCTCGCATTTTACGCAAAGTGAAGCGGCTGTGCAGGACGTTTTCTTTGGGCTTCATCTCTATCGTTTGCCGCCTCAGCTTGCCCCCGATGGCGGAGTGTCAGTCGATACATGGCTGGCAAACACACCGCAATCGGGAGCAAGCCCCCTCCCACATTGGATTGATGGTGTTCTGGAGGCCGAGCCGCCCCCAGAACCCAGCGCTTCAGCGCACCAGGCAAGGCTGCTTGTTGTTATAACGCCACCCCGGAATCAGGAACTGCATCGCCACGCTGTCATCCCGTGCGCCGAGGCCCATGCCTTTGTACAGTTCGTGGGCCTTGGCCACGGCGTCCATGTCGATGTCCACGCCCAGGCCGGGCTTGGCCGGCACTTTCACATAGCCGTCTTCGATTTTCAGCGGTTCGCGGGTCAGGCGTTGGCCGTCCTGCCAGATCCAGTGGGTGTCGATGGCGGTGATGTCGCCCGGGGCGGCGGCGGCCACTTGGGTGAACATGGCCAGGGAAATATCGAAGTGGTTGTTGGAGTGCGAGCCCCAGGTCAGGCCCCACTCATGGCACATCTGCGCCACGCGCACCGAGCCTTGCAGGGTCCAGAAGTGCGGGTCGGCCAAGGGGATGTCCACCGATTGCAGTTGGATCGCGTGGCCCATTTCGCGCCAGTCGGTGGCGATCATGTTGGTGGCGGTTTTCAGGCCCGTGGCGCGGCGGAATTCGGCCATGACTTCGCGCCCCGAGTAACCGTTTTCGGCGCCGCATGGGTCTTCGGCGTAGGCGAGCACGTGGTGCTGGTCGCGGCACAGGCGGATGGCTTCTTTCAATGACCAGGCGCCGTTGGGGTCGAGGGTGATGCGCGCATCGGGGAAGCGTTCGGCCAGGGCGGTGACGGCTTCGATCTCTGCGTCGCCGCTCAATACGCCGCCCTTGAGCTTGAAGTCGTTGAAGCCGTACTTGGCCTTGGCGGCTTCGGCCAGGCGCACCACGGCCTCGCTGGTCAGGGCGGTTTCATGGCGCAGGCGGAACCACGCATCGTCGCTATCGGCCTCGTTGCGGTAAGCCAGGTCGGTGGCGCTGCGGTCGCCGACATAGAACAGGTAGCCGAGCATTTTCACCGCATCACGCTGCTGGCCTTCGCCGAGCAGGGCGGCCACCGGCACTTCGAGGAACTGGCCCAGCAGGTCGAGCAGGGCGGCTTCCATGGCGGTGACGGCATGGATGGTGATGCGCAGGTCAAAGGTTTGCAGGCCACGGCCCGCCGAATCCCGTGAGGCAAAGGTGCTGCGCATCTGGTTGAGGACGCGCTGGTACTGGCCGATGGGTTGGCCGATCACCAGGCTGCGCGCGTCTTCCAGGGTTTCGCGGATGCGTTCGCCACCGGGTACTTCACCGACGCCGGTGTTGCCGCTGCTGTCCTTGAGAATCACGATATTGCGTGTGAAGTAAGGGCCGTGGGCGCCGCTGAGGTTGAGCAGCATGCTGTCGTGACCGGCCACCGGGATGACCTGGAAGTGGGTGATGACGGGAGTATTCATGGCGAATTCCTAAAGAGGCTCAGAGAGATTTGCTGATGGCAGCGCCGGTGGGCATGGCGCCCGGCGAGGCCAATGCGGCAGCGGGCGAGGTCTTGGCGAAGAACACCAGGATTGCGGCGAGCACCGAGGTGCCGGCCAGGCCGTAGAGGCCGCCCTGGATCGAGCCGGTGGTCTGCTCCAGGAAGCCAAAGGTGGTCGGCGCAACGAAGCCACCCAGGTTGCCGATGGAGTTGATCAAGGCAATCACGGCTGCGGCGATGCGCACGTCCAGGTAGCCCTGTGGGATGGGCCAGAACAGCGAAGACGCCGACTTGAACCCAATGGCCGCAAAGCAGATCGCCACGAACGCGAAGATCGGCCCACCGGTGGTGGACATGAACATGCCAGCTGCGGCAATCAACAGCGCAGCCGCGACCCAGGCCTGCTGGAACTTGAATTTGCCCGACAGCGTCGCGAAGGCGTACATGGCGATGATCGAGATCAGCCACGGGATCGAGTTGAAGAAACCCACCTGCACATCGCTCAGGTCACCCATCTTCTTGATGATGCTCGGCAGCCAGAACGTCGCCGCGTAGATCGTCAGTTGAATGCAGAAGTACAGGGCGCAGAACAGCAGGATCTGACGGTCCCTGAGCAGCTTGCCGAGGGTCGGCTTGACGCTGGTCAGGGCTTCACGCTCGCGCTGTTCCTGGTCGATGGCGTTGACCAGCGCATCCTGTTCTTCGCGGGTCATCCATTTGGCGTCGTGGGGCTTGGAATCGAGCCAGAACCACACAAAGAAACCGATCACCACCGAGGCCAGGCCTTCGATGGCGAACATCCATTGCCAGCCGTGGAAGCCGAACCCTTCGATCTGCAGCAGCGCGCCTGACAGCGGGCCGGAGATCAGCGAGGCCACCGCCGAGCCGCTGAGGAAAATCGCAATGGCCTTGCCGCGCTCAACTCCCGGCAGCCAGCGCGTGAAGTAGTAGATCACCCCAGGGAAGAAGCCGGCTTCGGCCACGCCCAGCAGGAAGCGCAGGATGTAGAAGTGGGTTTCGTTCTGGATGAACGCCATCAGCGTGGCGACGATGCCCCAGGTGAACATGATGCGGGTCAGCCAGATGCGCGCGCCGACCTTTTGCAGCAGCATGTTGGAGGGCACTTCAAAGAGCGCGTAGCCGATGAAGAACAGCCCGGCACCGAAGCCATAGGCGGCAGCGCCGATGCCCAGGTCATGTTCCATGTGCGTGCGCACAAAGCCGATATTGACCCGGTCGATGTAGTTGAGGATGAACATGATCACGAACAGTGGGAGCACATGGCCCTTCACTTTGCTCACGGCGCGCGCGAGGACCGGATCACTTTCTGGTGCGGCAGATGCATGGCTTGAATTGTTCACAATTCAAAACTCCCCCTGATTGTTTTTATGCGGGTTTGCGTGTCTTGTTGATAGACATCATACAAGTGAGTTTCTGAGGTTCGCAATGCGGTCGTGAGTGATTTGTTCTTATAAGATCGTAGGGTTATCGGGTATTTTGGTTATTTGCTTAATGTTTATTGGGTTTTTTGGCGCGTTGAAGAGCGCTGGCTGTCGCGAGTTCTTCATGGTGACGATGATGAGATAAGGCAGGGCTAAGATTGGTTGTCATACAAGTCGGCTGACTTTTGAATCAACGCCGCCTCGTGCCCGATCGGGATGTTAAGCTCCCTCCAGCCCAACCCCGTGGACCCGCAACGATGCCCATTGACAGTGGACCTCCCGTCCGTAGACGCTCCAACAACCTGGCCCAAGGCGTGCTCGACGCCCTGACCCAGCGCATCCTGCTTGGGCAGTTGAAGCCCGGTGAAAAACTGCCGTCCGAATCCACCATCGTGCTCGAGCATGGGGTGAGCCGGACTGTGGTGCGCGAGGCCCTGTCCAAGCTGCAAGCCTCGGGGCTGGTGGAGACGCGCCATGGCATCGGCACCTTTGTGCTGGCGCAACAGGCCCAGCGAGGCTTGCGCCTGCATGTGGACACCGTCGCCAGCGTGCGCAACATGCTCGAGCTGCGCCTGGGCCTGGAAGTGCAGGCGGTGGCGCTGGCCGCTGTGCGCAGGTCCGACACGCAGCTGGCCCACATGCGCGCCGCTCTCGACGACTACCAGGCCTCGCTGGCCAATAACGACAGCTGCGTGGAAGAGGACAAGCGTTTTCACCAGTTGATCGCCGAAGCCACCGGCAACACGTTCTTCACCGAGATCATGCAGCACCTGGGCAATGCGATGATTCCGCGTACCCAGGTGAAGGGCGCCGAGCGCGGCGGGGCGGACTTTGCCAAGCTCGGGCAACTGGCGAACCTGGAGCATGAGGCGATCTTCAACGCGATCAAGCGCCAGGACCCGGATGCCGCAAGGGCGGCGATGGTGTTGCATCTGACCAACAGCCGGGATCGATTTTCCGGCGAATAAAAAGGAACGCAGGTTGAACGAACACACCTTGTCCATGCGCCTGGAGCGTGTGGCCGCGCAGGTGCCGATGGGCGCGCGGCTGGCCGATATCGGCTCGGACCACGCCTACCTGCCGGTGGCCTTGATGCGCCGTGGCGTGATTGAGGCGGCGGTGGCGGGCGAGGTGGCGAGCACGCCGTTCCACGCGGCGCAGCGCACCGTGCGCGAGAATGGCCTGGAGCAGCACGTCACGGTGCGCCTGGCCGATGGGTTGGCGGCGATAGAGCCGGCGGACGCGATCACCGCGATCAGCGTCTGCGGCATGGGCGGCGAGACGATCCGCGACATCCTCGACAGCGGCAAGGCCCACCTCAGCGGCCGCGAACGTCTGATCCTGCAACCCAACGGCGGCGAACAGCCGTTGCGCTACTGGTTGATGAGCAACGGCTACCGCATCCTCAGTGAGGAGCTGCTGCACGAAAACCGCTTCTACTATGAAATCATCATGGCCGAGCGCGCCGAACCCGTGGTGTACAGCGCTGAGGAGCTGTACTTCGGCCCCATGCACCTGCAGGCCCGCAGCCCGGCGTTCCTCGCCAAGTGGCAGCGTGCGTTGCGCCTGAAAAAGGCCGCCTTGGCGGGCTTTGACCAGGCTCGGCAACGGGTGCCGCAGGCGAAGGCGCAAGCCATCGCCCAGCAGGTCCAGTGGATTACCCGACTGCTGGCGTAAATAGGCCGCCGGACTCCCTTCAAGTTCTCCCCATGGGCGGCCGATAGGCTGTGGTGATTGAGGGCGTTTCAGTGCGCGCCTCGGGTGGTCGTCTCCGCAGGTGACGATGCCTGTGTCGCAACTGGGTGCTTTCGCCCCATTTTCGAGCACGCCTCGGGCCGTATTGGCGCGTCGCGTGCCCTGTTTCAGGGCTGTGCAGCAGCGGCCCGTATCTTGCTAGTGCCAACCTAATCAATGACATGGCATTTTGCCGTTAGTCATTTCAAGGCTTCGCCTGCCGTCTAACGCGTGGGTTGTTTTTGGGAGTGGACATGCACAGCCTTTTATCACCCGGTATCCGCCTGCTCGGACGTTTCGGCTTCGCACGTAAGTTCCAGATCCTGTTCTTCCTGTTCATGCTGCCCCTGGCGGGCAGCCTGTGGATGATCGGCCAGGACTATCGCGACAAATTAAGCGTGATTTCCAACGAACAGTCCGGCGTTCGCCAGCTGTTGGCCCTGGATGCACTGGACGGCCAGTTGACGGCGCAACGTAACCTGGCGGCGCGCTGGAAGGCGGCGGACATCCTGCACGCCCCGACACCGGAAGCGAAGGCGGCGATGGATAACGTCGATGCCAATTTCCCGCTGATCCTGCAAAGCCTGCAAGCCCTCGGCGAGGCGTTGAAAACCCAGAACGCCAGCGCTGATGTCCTGGCCCGCTTCGAAGCGTTGCAGGGCACCGTCAAGGGCATGGATTCGTCATCGCTGCGCACCGTCGGGTGGTGGCCGGACGGCTACGACCGCTTCACCACCGCGCTGACGGCGATGCAGGCGCTGCGCGAACAGATCGCCCTGGACGCCGGGCTGATCCTCGACCCGTGGCTGGAAACCTACATGCTCATGCAGATGGGCACCCAGCACGCGCCCGACCTGATCGAGCGCATCGGTCGCATGGCCAGCGTGGGGCAGTCGTCCATTTCTTCGGGGCAGTTCACCCTGCAGAGCCGTTTGCAGATGCGCGACTTGCGCAGCCGCATCGGCGATGCGCGCGACCAGTTGACCAAGGCCGCCTCTTCGCTCAAGGCCAAGCAGTTCGCGGGCATGGAACCCTGGACCGGACAGTACGACAACAGCCTGCAAGTGCTGGATAACGAACTCAAGGTGCTCGACGACGGCGTGTTTGGCGGCACCATCAAGCTCGACACCGCCGCCTTCGACCGCAGTGTCGACGCCATGCTCGGCAGCCTCGGCGCGCTGCGCAAGCAGTCGTTGACCTCTCTGGACGCGCGCCTGAGCTATTACCACGACCGTTCACTCAAGCAATTCATCCCGATGGCGGCGACATTCAGCCTGTTGGCCCTGGCGGCGCTGTACCTGTTCATGTGCCTGCAAGCCTCCATCCGCCGCAGTGCCAGCGGCATCACCACGTTGGCCGAGTCCCTGCGCGACGGCAACCTGTGCGTGGAAGTGGCGGTGGAAGGGCGCGACGAACTCGCGGCGATCAGCACCGCGCTGAACGTCGCGGTGGTGCAATTGCGCACCAGCCTGCTCGGCGTCAATCACGAAACCCAGCAGCTCGGCTCGGCGGTGCTTACCCTGAACTCGCAATCGGGCAGCACCCTCAGCGAAGTCGAAGACCAGCAGCACCAGATCAGCCAGATCGCCGCCGCTGCCACGCAGTTGGCCGCCACGTCCATGGGCGTCGCGCGCAGCTGCGAACAGGCCTCGGGCAGTGCCCAGCAGACCCGGCGCATCGCCGAAGACAGCAGCCGCGACAGCCAGCGCACCACCGCCAGCATCCAGCAGCTCAACCAGCGCCTGACCGACACCTCGGACGCCTTGCAGCAGGTCAGCCAGCAAGGCCAGCAGATTCAATCGGTGGTCGACACCATTCGCGGCATCGCCGAGCAGACCAACCTGCTGGCGCTCAACGCAGCCATCGAAGCCGCACGCGCAGGCGAGCAGGGCCGGGGCTTTGCGGTGGTCGCCGATGAAGTGCGCAGCCTGTCGCAACGCACCCAGGCCTCGACGGCGCAGATCGCCGGCACCGTCGACAGCCTGCGCGCCACCGTGAGCCAGGCGGTGACGCTGATGGGCGCCGCGTGCGAGCAGGCGTTGACCGATGCCGAGTCCGTCACCGGCCTGGGCACGCGCCTGGGCGAGATTGCCGGCGCGGTGCAGAACGTCACCGACACCCTGGCGCAAATCGCCACGGCGGTGGAGGAGCAGGCGGCGACGGCGGATGAGGTGAGCGGCAATATCCAGCAAGTCGACCAGGCCGCCGGGCGCCTGCTGGACGGCGCCCGCGCGGTAAACCGTGCGGCGGACACCTTGAGCAAGGGCAGCCAGGCGTTGAGTGATAACACCGCACGGTTTCGCCTGAGCTGAGGCCTGTACACCCTCAAGATCCAACCCTGTGGGGGTGTAGAGCCGTAGACATCGTTTACATCTGAAACCGGGGACATCGTTTACACATTTGAGGCCTGGACGCGGGTCATACCTCGGCCAAGCCTCCCCAAGGGATAATCACACAGGTTCAGGTCAGTTGGCCGAGGTATGCAGCACCTCAATCCACAGCGCCCCCTTGCCCGACGCCGCTTCCCCCACCCGCTTCAACGCACCGTTGGCGCTGACTGCATAGGTGCCGACCTTGTCGCTTTTCTCACCGGTCACCAGCAGCCAATGCCCGTTGGGGGAGAACGCGATATTGCGCGGCTGCTTCTCCTCGACCGGGTAGTTGTCGACATAGCGCAGGCCGCCCGTGGTCGTATCCACCGCAAACGCCGACACCGAACTGCTGGTGCGCTCGCTCATCAGCAACAGCCTGCCGTCCGGCGACAGGCGCAGGTCGGCCGCCCAGATGCGTGGTGTCGGGTCGTCTTTCAGGTCATTGTTGCGCGCGTCACGCACTTCACCATGGGCCAGTTTCAAACGCTCGGGAATGCCATTGGCCACGCCGATCTGCGTCAGCGCGCCGGTGCTGTCATCGATGGCAAATGCGGTGACGGTGCCGCTCATTTCACCGACCACATACAGGTACTTGCCGTTGGCCGAAAACGCCAGGTGCCGAGGCCCGGTATTGGCCGGCACGCTCACGAAGCCGCTGCCGATCGGGGTGAGTGCGCCGGTGGTGGCGTCGAAGCGGTATTGCAGCACATGGTCCGTGCCCAGGTTGCCGGCGTAGGCAAAGCGATTGCTGGGGTCGGTGCGCAGCGAGTGGGCATGCAGGCCGGTTTTGTAGGTGCGGATGGGGTCGGGCTTGTCGATGGGCTGGACGCTGAGGGTGTCGGCACCGTAGGACGCCGCGAGCAAATAGCGCCCGGCGCGATCAGTGGCCAGGTACGCCATGCTTTCGGCCAGTGGCGCCTTGGACTGCGGCGTCAGGCGGCCGGTTGTCGGGTCGATGCTGAAGCCCTGGACCTGAAATGGCTTGACCCGCAGGGCCGCGAACAAGGTCTTGCCGTCGGGACTGAGGGCCATGGGGTTGACCTGGTCGCCGGCCGTCACTTGCTCGACCAGGCTCAGGGCGCCATTGCTTTCGTCGAGGCGGTACTGGGAAATCAGCCCGTCGCCGGGGCTGGAGATATACGCAAACGTGGCGGCGTGGGCGTGGGCACTGAAGCCGCAGACAACGGCGGCGGCCAGGAGCAGGGGTTTGTTCACGGGTGGTCCTTTATTGTTATGGGCGTGATCGGTCATCGTATGACTGTGGGCGGGTCTCGGCAATGATTGTTTTATCGGTGCTCGGGGCGCTGTATCTCTGCCCGCGCCAAGGGCATGATGCGCTGCATGAATAACAACCCCGTGGCACTTTACTGGCGCTTCAAGGCCCCCGATCCCGGCATCGGCCCGCGCGAACAGGCACCCATGCTCGCCCAGGAGCAGGCCTGGGCACGTGAGCATGCAGCCGGGCATCACTTCAGTTGGATCGAAGTGCTGCTGCCGCCGCTGTGCTTTGGTGTGTTCCTGCCCAGCCTGGTGTTCATGCTGGGCGTGTGGCTGTACGGGGCCGCGTTTGCGCCAGGGCTGGACGTGGACCGTGTCATCGGCGACACGTTTGCCTGGCAGGTATTGGCGGCGGTGGTCTTTACGGCGGCCTGGGGGCTGCGCAACTACCTGCGTGATACCCGCGATCCCATCAAGCGCTACTGGCAGGCCATGCCGGACCAGGGCGTGGTCGAGCTGGAGCGCCACAGGCTGGTGTCGGGCACCAGCCTGTGGGCCTCGGACTACGATCCCGACTGCAACGCCCTGATGCAATGGAAAAACGGCCAGCTCGAACGCACCCAGAGCAGCGGGGTGTCGCAGTGGATCGTCGCCAAGACCACGGCGGGCCACTGGCTGGTATTCAAGGACGAATACCCCGGTGACTTCACGTACAACCGAGTCGGCCGCATGCCGGCACCGGACAAACAACTGCAACCCTGCCAGGACCTGGCCTTTACCTTCGCCCCCGGCACCAACCTGATGCTGGGCCGACGTTTCGACGGCGAACCGCTGCCCTTGCTGGACACCGGGTATTGGCTGGCGGCCGATGAGCTCAAGCGCCTTACCGCAATCGCCCATCACTGGGCGTTTTTCCCGCCAGACCGCTATGGCGTGGTCAATGCCCGGAACGCGCCGTGGGTGCAGCAACTGTTGGACAAGGCACAAGCCGATGGCGAGGTGGCCGGGAGAAAGGGTTTTACGCACGCTTAGTGGTGAGCGGGCTTTTTGTGGTGAGCGGACTTCTGTGGTGAGCGGGCTTGCCCCGCGCCGGGCCGCGAAGCGGCCCCATCAAGAACACCGCGCTTTTCCAGGTAAATCCTGATAACAGCTTTTGGGGCCGCTTCGCAGCCCAGCGCGGGGCAAGCCCGCTCACCACAAAAAGCCAGGTCACTCCAGGCTGGATACATTCAGTCACCCGATGACAGGTTTTCTGTAATGGGATGATCTTCTGTGATGGGGCGCCCGCGTAGTGGTGAACGGACTTTTTGTGATGAGCGGACTTCTGTGGTGAGCGGGCTTGCCCCGCGCCGGGCCGCGAAGCGGCCCCATCAAGAGCACCACGTTTTTCCAGGTAAATCCTGATAACAGCTTTTGGGGCCGCTTCGCAGCCCAGCGCGGGGCAAGCCCGCTCACCACAAAAGCCAGGTCACTCCAGGCGGATACATTCAGTCACCCGATGACACTGGCTCGCCAGCTACGGCGCGCTAGTGTTAATGCTCTTCAGGACGGTCCCCAGGAGCAACGGAATGCGCCCCACACCCCAATCCCATCGCCTGCGTCACGGCCGTTACTCTGAATACGGACGCAGTTACCTCATTACCGTTGTCGTGCATCACCGTCAGCGCCTATTCACCGACCTTTATCTGGGTCGTCTGCTGGTGGCCGAATTCCGGCAGGTTCATGAGCTGGGATTGGTCGACTCTCTGGCCTGGGTGATCATGCCTGACCACATTCACTGGTTGTTTGAGCTGAAGCAGAAGACCTTGCCCGACGTGGTGCGGCGTATGAAGTCGCGTAGCACGCTGACCATCAACCGGCGTCGTCAAAGCAAGGAGCGTGTCTGGCAACCCGGTTATCACGATAGGGCTGTCCGCGCGGAGGATGATGTTCGCAAGATGGCTCGCTACATCATTGCCAACCCTTTGCGGGCCGGGTTGGTGGCGCAGGTAGGGGATTATTCGTTATGGGATGCTGCATGGCTCTGATTGAGTAATTGATGGCGTGGAGGTTGAAGCCCGCTCACCACAAAAAGGCGCCCGCTTGCCGCATAGGAACCTTCAGGCCTTGAGGGGCTCACTTGTTATGTCGCCCTGTTCCCCTGCCGAAAGGAATCCGCATGCATGCCACCTCATCAACGGTCCCCCTTCATCCCCCCGTCGAACGCGAACTGAGCCTGCGCGCGGTCATCACCGGCACGATGCTCGGTATCCTGCTGACCCCTTCGAACGTGTATGCCGGGTTGAAGATCGGCTGGTCGTTCAACATGTCGATCATTGCCCTGCTGGTGGGGTATGCGATCTGGCAGGGCCTGGCCAAGCGCTCGTCCGAGCAACTGCCGTGGACGCTGCATGAGAGCAATATCAACCAGACCGTCGCCTCGGCCGCCGCTTCGATCATTTCCGGTGGGCTGGTGGCGCCGATCCCGGCCTATACCCTGCTGACCGGCAACCAGCTGGATGCGCTGCCGATGATCGCCTGGGTGTTCTCGGTGAGTTTCCTGGGCATCTGGATCGCCTGGTACCTGCGGCCTTCGTTGCTCAATGACAAGGCGCTGAAGTTTCCCGAAGGCATGGCCACCCTGGAAACCCTGCTGCATATCTACAACCATGGGCGCGAAGCGGCGACGCGCTTGAAGGTGCTGCTCAGCGCGGCGTTGCTGTCCGGGCTGGTGAAGTGGGTGGACACCTTTGTGTGGGCCTTCCCGCGTTGGTCGCCATCCGCCCAACTGGAGCGCCTGACCTTCACCGCCGACCCCTCGCTGTTGCTCCTGGGGTTTGGCGGCATTATCGGCATTCGCGTCGGCCTGACCCTGCTGCTCGGCGCCTTGCTCGCCTGGGGCGGCCTGGGCCCGTGGTTGCTGGCGCAAGGCCTGGTGAGCTTGCCGGCCGGCAGCAGCGGCCCGCAATTTGCGGCGTTGGTGGAGTGGTTGCTGTGGCCGGGAGTGAGCCTGATGGTGTGCTCAACCTTGGCGTCGCTGACGATTCGTCTGTGGGCGTTATACACCTCGACCAAGTCCGCCGGCGGGCAAGCCTGGAGCGTACCCAAACCGGGGCCGGCCGCTGGTTTTGTGCTGTCGATCGTATTGGTGGTAAGCCTGCAGGTGCTGTTGTTCGGCATCAACCTGTGGATGGCGTTGCTGACCATTCCCCTGGCGATCTGCCTGGCGGCCGTCGCCGCCCGCGTGGTGGGCGCCACCGGTATTCCGCCGATTGGCGCCATCGGGCAGTTGTCCCAGCTGAGCTTCGGCATCGTCGCGCCGGGGCAGGTGCCGATCAACCTGATGAGCGCCAACACCGCCGGCGGCTCGGCGGGGCAGTGCACCGACCTGATGAACGACTTCAAGGTCGGCAAGGCCATTGGTGCCACGCCGCACAAGCAAGTGATCGCCCAGATCCTGGGGATTTTCATTGGCAGCATCGTCGGGGTGTTTGCGTACCTGGCGCTGATTCCTGATCCGCAATCGATGTTGCTAACCGAGGAATGGCCGGCGCCGGCGGTCGCGACCTGGAAAGCCGTGGCGCAAACCCTCACCCATGGGCTGGATTCATTGTCGGCGAGCATTCGCTGGGCGATCGGTATCGCAGGGCTGGCCGGGGTGTTGCTGGGCGTACTCGACAGCCTGTTGCCCGCCCATCGCGCCCGCTACCTGCCCAGTGCCGCCGCGTTGGGGCTGGCGTTTGTGCTGCCAGCTTCGGTGTCGCTGATGATGGCCCTGGGGGCGGTGCTCACCTGGCTGGTGAGCTGCCGCTGGCCGAGCCTCACCGAGCGGTTTGCGATTACCGCAGCGGCGGGGTTGATTGCGGGAGAGAGCATCACCGGCGTGGGCGCTTCGCTGTGGCAGATGGCGGCGCCTTAGCCTCTGCGTAGAGGGCAAGCTACTCACTTGGCAAACGCATACTCCCCACCCTGTTCCAGCGCCTGGCGATAAGCCGGGCGTGCCTGGAACCGCTGCACCCACGCCGCCAGGTGCGGGTACGCCGCCAGCTTGCCCTGGGCCTTGGCGATTTCGCCGATAAAGCTCATCTGGATGTCCGCGCCGCTCACGTCATCCCCCAGCAGATACGGCGTGTGTGCCAGCGCCTCGTTGAGGTAACCGAGGTAATTGGCCACTTCCGATTCGATACGCGGATGCAGCGGTGCACCGGCATCGCCCAGGCGCCCCACATACAGGTTAAGCATCAGCGGCAGCATGGCCGAGCCTTCGGCGAAGTGCAGCCATTGCACGTACTGGTCGTAGGCGGCGGTGGCCGGGTCCGGCTGCAGGCGACCGTCGCCATGGCGGCGGATCAGGTAGTCGACGATGGCGCCGGACTCGATCACCACGTTGGCGCCGTCTTCGATCACCGGGGATTTACCCAGCGCATTGATCGCCTTGAGTTCCGGCGGCGCAAGGTTGGTTTTCGGGTCGCGCTGGTAGCGCTTGATCTCGTACGGCAGGCCAAGCTCTTCCAGCAGCCACAGAATGCGCTGCGAACGTGAGTTGTTGAGGTGATGGACAATGATCATGGGAACTCCGCGGGGCATGGGGTGTGTAGGAACAGACTGCTGCGGCAACGTAGAGTGCCCTGAATCAGCGGGATGTTTGCTTGGCAAACGTCCCTTCGATCAACGCACCACCTCGAACGCCGTGTATTCATACGCCGAGCGCATTTTGCTCGAGGTCGTTGCCAGCGTCACGGCAATGCCCAGGTCTTCGATAAATGCGCGCGAGGTTTTGTAGTCGCCTTGCTCGCACTCCAGCTTGATGGCGTCGCCGGTCAACGAGGCAAACACCTGTCGCGCCGGGAAGCGCTGGCCGACCTTGCAGCTCACAAAGGTCTCGAGCGGGGTATCGGTCGGTTTGCCGGGCACGTTCGCCATGTGCAGGTTGGCGCTCAGCGTCTGGCCAGGCGTCCAACTGCTCGGAATACTCAGCTCGGCTTCGCGGGTCAGCAGCACCTGGCCGTCGCCCACGCCGTTCATCTTCGACTTCAACTGGATCAGGTCCGCCTGCACCAGGCGCTCGACATGGAAGGTGTCGCTGTAGATCTCGTTCTTGTTCAGCAAGCCACCCACCGCCGTGAAGGTCACCGAGGTGGGGGTGTCGTTGCTGCCATCGCTTTTTTTCGACAGGTAGGTGTAGTTCAACGTCTTGAACTTCGGCTGTAGCAGGGCCGAGTCGAGGCGCTGGAGCACGCTGGCGGGGACGGCGACGTCGTTGATGCTTGGTTCCACGATAGTGCGCGGGTAGTCCACCGGTTGGATGTCTGGACGCGACCAGGCCAGCAGCGCCGCATCGACACCACCCTGCAACGAACAACTGATGCGCGATTGCGTGCCGTCGCTGCCCTCGGGCTCGACCAGCAGCACGCGCTCGACTTCGCGGGTGCCCGGCGCGGTGCCGGGCCGTGGCTTGATGGCCTGCCAGCGGTCGCCGACCTTGAGCTCGCTGCGGATGTAGGCGCCGTCGCCTTTTTGCAGGCGAGCCGGTTGGTCGAGCAGCGGGGCAAGGCGTTGGGCAACCTCGTCGATGTTGCCTTGCACAACAAAGCCCCAGTAATAGTAGAGCCCCAGGTTGCCGAGGTCGGTGGCCTCGTCGGCGTACGACAACAGCTTCAAGCCGGCGATGGGCGGCGTGCTGACCGGCACCGCGTTGGCCTTGCGGTCCGCGCGGTTGACCACCGCGATCCACGCGAAGTCTTTGTCCTGCTTGAGCGGTGCGTAGGCCTGCCAGGCGTCGCGGTGGCTGTTCAGGCGGCTGAAGAACGTCGCGTCGCAGCGGGTGAAGGCCTTGAGCGTGTCGGTCAGCGCGGCGTCGTCGGCGTGGGCGATGGAAGGCAGCAGCGCAGAGGCGAGGAGGAGGGCGGCGGTGGGCAACTTCATCGAGGGGATGTCCGTATCGGGAGCGGGAACTGGGCATTATCCAGAAATTACCCGCCAAAGGCTCGGTTCAATGACGGAGAGTATCTACACACCTTTGACGGCTGCCACCGCTCACTACAAAAGCCTCGCGCTGTAAGGCTATGGGTTCACCCGCGCCACTTTTCAGATCCACAGATCATTCGTGGCCGTACGTTCGCCGCCTTCATGGCCGGTATTCAAGATGCCCCGCGGTTCGATCATCATCAGCTTCACCTCACCTTCGGCGGCGGTCCGATGTTCAACGCCACGCGGGACCACATACAGCTCGCCCGCCGCCACGTACACCGGGCCTTCCGGCAGATCGATACGCAGCGTCCCTTCGAGCACCAGGAACGCTTCGTCGGTTTCCGGGTGCGAGTGCCAGATGAACTCGCCTTCGATACGCACCACCTTGAACTGGTAGTCGTTCATTTCGGCGACGACCCTGGGGCTCCACTGCGCGTCGATGAGCGATGCCTTTTGCGCGAGGTTTACCGGTTGTGCCGAGTGCTGTGACGTAGCCATGATCCATCCTCTGGTAGGTAAGACGGCCAGATTATCGAGGCCACGGGGCGCCTGGCTTGTACGATCCTGCAGGTTGGTCGTCTAAAGCTCGACCCTTTACCGTCGATAACCTGTATGAACCCGCCAATCATGGACCGATTAAATGGCTCTTTCCGTCAGCGCGGCCTATCTCCCGCCAGCCAACGTCAGCCTCGCACCTTCCGAGCAGAAACTCCTGGCCCAGCCACTGACGGCCGCCGCGAAAGACGCGTTGGCCAACGCCGCCCCGGCGGCCGTCTACCATCCCAGTGGATCAGCCAGCTCCCCCTTGGAACCGCTGGAGGCGGTCGACACCTGGGTCGGTCGTACCCAGTCGCGAGACTTTCCTCGCCGCGCTGAAATCTTCAACGGGGCGTTCAGTACGCTGAAGGCTTCCTTCAAGTCATTCGAGTCAGCGCTGTCGACCACCGCTCCCGACTTGGCCGGCAAAAAATACGGCTTCACCGTCGAAGCCGATGGCCGCCTGAAAGTGCTGGATTCGGCCAGCCAGCTCAGCCGCTCGGATACCCAGCGGCTGACGGATTTGCTCAATCAATCCCCTGGTCTGAAAACCGCAGCCGTTGCCTACCGGAATGCCGCCATCGACATGGTGGACGCCGATTCCGTCTGGTCGGGCCTGGGCTATTACAGCCTGACCAACGAAAACTTCGCCAAGACCCTTGATCTGGCGCCTCTACTCACGGATCACGACCCGTCGGACATCAAGGGGGCCAAGGACCGGACTTTTATCCAACAACTGCAATACAAAGGCGAGCGGGCGACGCAAGCGACGGAAGCGGCGATGTATGAGCGGCGTGGAATACAGCGGTTCAGTACGCAGGCGTGACCTGCCTGGTGGGGTAAAAATGCAGCCGTGCAGCGACCATCGCGAAAGCCCGCAGAAGCCCTGCCCATTGGTACAACCGGCGCCAGGAAGATGCGCACTCACACCTTGGCCGTATGCACCTTGGCCAGGCGCACGCGCCAATCGCCGTCATGGCGCAGGCGGCATTCTTCCTCGGAGTCGAAGTGTACGCAGCGCTCCATGGGCGCGCCGTGCACGTCCGCATCGTTGAGTGCAGCGGCGGTCAGCTCACGCATGCGTGGTTCTGCCCCAGTCGAGAGGGCGTGCTCCTTGCTGGCGCGGCTGTCGAACACCCAGATCACCCGCAGGCTTTGGGGGAAGGCGCTGTAGTCGACGGTGTGGGTCAGCCAATCGAAGCCGGGGATTTCAGTCTTGGCGGTTTCGCAGGCGTTGGTGAGGGCGGCGATGAGGCGGCGGTCGAGGCGAGCGGTTTCGCGATGGGTCAGGGGCATGGAGAGTCTGCAGGGGCCAAACGCCGGAGAATAGCAGCGTGCGCAAGGGGGTGGCAGTACTCATCTGGGATTGGCTTTCAGCCGGCCCAGTATCGCCGTGCGCAGGCAACCCCAGGCGATCAACCCGATAATCAGCACCTCGGCGATGCCGACAAGCAGGTTGAATGAAAAAACCATCGGTTGCTCAGCCCAGTAAAAACTTGTCGACCCCGTTCGAAGCCCGCTGACCCGCAGCCGTCCGGTCAACAGCGCACGCATCAATGCGATCACGTGAGTCAACTCCAGCACCGCCAGGAACGCACCCAGCAGAGTGAGCAGGGCGCGGGCGGGAAGGCCGAGTTTCTCGCTCGATTCGTGTGAAGAGGTGAGCTCTTTCGCCTTCGGCTTGACCCCCTTCGCCGCTCTGGCGCGGGCGGGAGCGGGCCTGTAGGCGGCGGTCGCCCTGGCCGCCGAATCGACCACGACCTCGGTGGGTACCGGCACGTTCAGGTAGTCGGCCAGCTCACGCAGCCACCTGTCGGTGCGTTGACTGCCCGGCACCACCGGCACGTTGTCGGTGGTCAAACGCTGCTCGCTGCCATCGCGCATCACCAGCCACAGCTGGGTATAGACTGGCTCGGCCTGTGGGCGGCGGCGAAGTTCGAGGGCATGGGGGGCATTGATGCTGAACACCGACTGCACCCGTTCGCGGCGGCCGAAAAAATTACGGGTGCGGCGCGTGCCTTCACCGTTGTGCCGCGATAACAGCAAGGTTTCGCGGGTGCCGGTGTACACCATCAGCAGCAGGCCAAGGGCAGGAATCAGCAGCAGGCCGAGCACGATCAGCAGCGAGGACAGTGGGTCCAGGTCTGCCAGTGGCGAGTGTTCAGCGCTGAACCCAAACACGACGAAGGCCAGCGGCAGGATGAAGGCCATTGCGCCGGTCAGCAGCACGAATGCGCTTTGCACCCGATTGCGCGAGTGGATGTGCAGGTCACCCTGGGCGGTGCGCTCGAAGCGATGGCCGATCAACATGCAGCTCTCCTGGTGCGCCGTTTTTAAGATTGCTCGAAAGTCTGTGACAGGCGGCGCATGTCGCAGCGCCGGATAGCTTACGGCTTGGTCAACGGCGCAGCCAGCCATTGACCCGCACCCGAATCAACCTGCTCAAGCATGACTTGAGCACCCTTCAAATCAAGGTATGCAAATCCATCTTCCAGGCGTTGATAAGCTACTTTAAAGCCCAGACGAGAAACCCAAAAAGCCAAGCTGCTATCCAGGTTGGTGACCATTAACTCCGGTACCAGTTTGTTACGTTCGAACATGAGATGACTTCCATTTCAAAAGGCTCGTTTTTGCGAACGGGCAGGTTTTTCGCCGTTGGCTTCATACCGCGACGGGAACGTGGCGAGCGCGATGATGTACCGTCGGGTGCGAATTATCGAGTCGCGTCGAGTGACAACATAATGGCCCAGAGTTTTTTACACACTCTGGGCCGGTTAGCGACCGTTGCTCTCGGGAGCATCCGCTTCTGGTCGAAAGCCCCCCCTTTCTAAGCCAACCGGTCTACCATGCCACCCCCGGCAGTGGTTGCACGCGCTACCGACTCAACTTTTAAAGGTATCGCAATGTCCATCGACCAAATCTCCCTCCCCAAAGGCGTAGGCCCTCACGCCGCCAAGCTTCTCGACGCCATCACCGGCGCCGCCACCCATGAAGAACTCAACCGCGCTGGCGGCAAGGCTGAAGGTTTTGTGCTTGGTCTGGAATCCACCAAAGCCATCAAGAGCCAAATCGCCGAGTCGTTGTATGTGGCCTACGACGATGCGGCGAGTAATCGTTCTAGTGAATTGAAGGGCTAGGCATTAACCGGAGCAGGGCGCTTCGCACGCCCAGCTCGCTCAGTTGGTGGATAGCGAGGGCGATGTCGCGGTGTTTGCCGGACAGGTCTTCGGACAAGTCGAGCAGCAGTATGCTGACTGAGGCGAAGGTTTCGTAGCTGTTGGTGATGAGGGTTTCGTTGCTGGCGTCGGGAGCGACACTGAAGAGAGCGGTTGAATCAGGTTTGACTTGAGACATAACGATATCCAGATGTGGGCCGTCACCTCGTCGCTACTAAACAAAAAGGTGGCAGCTGTACGCAGGTTAGTAGACCGGTGGATATCAAAGCCGGCGCGCCCGAAGGCGCCCTACGCACAGCCACCATCAAGCACAGACGCAATGTCTGACTGATGACGCTCATGCACTTTTTGATACCCAACTCAGGCTACTAAACCCGATCACCGAGAGATTCAGCGACCGAGCCACCTTAGAGACGGCCATCCCAGCGCACAAGCCGGCGGATTCTGACGCAAGCGTAGGCAAGGGAGCAAGGCACGGTGGCTACGCGGCTCACACCGTAAGACTTAATAACCATCCCGCCGCGCCGCTTCCTACAACCACCAGCCACGGTGGCAGTTTCCACACCATCAGCGCCACCAGGCCAATCAGCGCCAGGGCGACGTCCTGGGCGGTGAAGATGGCGCTGGTCCACACCGGTTGGTACAGCGCCGCCAGCAACAGGCCGACCACCGCCGCGTTCACACCCGCCAGCGCGGCTTGGGTGCGCGGGCTGCGGCGCAGGCTTTCCCAGAAGGGCAGTGCGCCCAGCACCAGTAAAAACGACGGTGTGAAGATCGCCAGCAGGCAGAGCAGGCCACCGAGCCAGCCGTTCGGCGCTTGGGTCATCGAGGCGCCGAGGAAGGCGGCGAAGGTGAACAACGGGCCGGGCATGGCTTGGGCAGCGCCGTAGCCGGCGAGGAATACATCGTTGCTCACCCAGTGGCGGGGCACGACTTCGGCCTGCAGCAAGGGCAGCACCACGTGGCCGCCGCCGAATACCAGCGCGCCGGTGCGGTAGAAGGCGTCGGTCACGGCCAGGGTTGGGTTGGGCAGCCACTGGGCGAGAATCGGCAGACTGGCCAGCAACAGCACAAACAACGACAGCCATAGCGCCCCGGCGCCACGGCTGATGGTCACGGGCAGGGCGTCGTGCGCGGTGGGCGGTGTGGGCTTGAACAGCAGCAGGCCGGCCATGCCCGCGATGAGGATCACGCCGACCTGACCCCACGCCGATGTTTGCAGCAGGGCCACGCAGGCGGCGAGCAGCATCACGGCCACGCGCGGGGCGTCGGTGCACAGGTTGCGCGCCATGCCCCACACGGCCTGGGCGACCACGGCGACGGCCACCACTTTAAGGCCATGCAACGCGCCGGGCGGGATGGCGGTGCTGTGCCGGGTGATGCCCAAGGCCAACAGGATCAACACCACGGCGGACGGCAGGGTAAACCCGAGCCACGCCGCCAATGCGCCGCCGTACCCCGCGCGCGACAGGCCTAGGGCGATGCCGACCTGGCTGCTGGCGGGGCCGGGCAGGAATTGGCAGAGCGCGACCAAATCCGCGTAACTGCGCTCGCTCAGCCAGCGCCGCCGGGTCACGAACGCGTCCCGGAAATAACCCAGGTGCGCAATCGGGCCGCCAAAGGAGGTAAGGCCCAGGCGCAGGAAAATCAGGAACACCGACCAGGGGCTTTCGCGGTGATCTGCGGGGGAGTGGGCCAAGGCGGGCGATCTCGGTGAGGGCAGGGCATCGCGGCACCTTAGCGAATTTTGATGACGTGAAGAAGCGGCGCCAGCGCTCAATGTTGTACCGTTGCTCCCCAGGACCGTACCGATGATGAAGGAGCCCCCATGACATTGACCGTCGACACCCTGCTCGAACTGGCCATGGCCAACCCCATCAACGCCGAAATCACTGCGCGCCTGCCTGACCTTGGTGTGGACCAGTGCATGCTCACCGCGGGCTGCCTGTTCCAGGCGGTGTGGAATCATCAGGCGAATCTGCCGGCTGACCAGGGCGTGAAGGATTACGACGTTTTTTACTTCGACACCGACCTGTCCTACGAGGCGGAGGATGCGGTAATTCGTGCGGCGGATGAACTGTTCAAAGACCTGGGCGTGAATGTCGAGGTCAAGAATCAGGCGCGAGTGCACCTTTGGTACGCTCAGCGCTTTGGTCGGCCTTACCCGCAGTTGCAGTCGGCGCGCGACGGGGTCGACCGTTATCTGGTGGCCGGTACGTGCATCGGCTTGGAGATTGCCACGGGCGACGTGTATGCGCCGTATGGGTTGGAGGACGTGGAACTGGGGATTTTGCGGATTAATCCACTGCATCCGGAACCGGCACTGTTTGAGCAGAAGGCGCGCAGTTATCAGGCGCGGTGGCCTTGGCTGAGGATTGTGGGGTTGGAGATACCGGAATGAATTGGCGCTGAACTTTTAGGTAGGTGTCGCACGTCCAAGCTTCAAATCACTCCCGCCAAGGACAGACGATGACCTTCTTTATCTTCCTGCTTGCCTGCGTCGCCGCCGCCAGTACCGGCGTCATTTTCAAACCCGGCGCCTGGTATGAATCCCTCGTCAAACCCAGCTTCACTCCACCCAATTGGCTGTTCCCGGTGGCCTGGACGATCATCTACCTGCTGCTGGCCTGGGCCGGCTATCGCTTGAGCCTGATCCCCGGCAGTCAAATGGTGCTGGCGCTGTGGGCCGCGCAAATTGCCCTGAATACCCTGTGGACGCCGGTATTTTTCGGCGCGCATCGCCTGCTGGCCGGGATGGTGATCATCGTGTTGCTGTGGATCACCGTGGCGGCGATGGTGGTACTGGCCGTGCGCCTGGACCTGATCACCGGGTTGATCCTGTTCCCGTACCTGGCGTGGCTGTGCGTGGCGGCGGCGCTGAATTTCTCGATCCTGCGTAATAACCGCTGATGGCTCACCAACCGTGGCCCGCCAGCGAGGCGGAACTGGCGCAGATGCGCCGCTTCAATCAGAAGCTCGCCTGGCTGCCGCGCTTCAAGATCCGCAATCGCGTTACGCCGCGTTTGATCCAGGCGCTGTTGCGCGTCAGTCAAACGCTCAAGCGTGCCATACCGGCTGAAAGCCGGATTGTCGACAACGTCCCGGTGCGCATCCTGCGGCCAAACGGCAAGCCCAAGGGCGTGGTGCTGGATATCCACGGCGGCGGCTGGGTGATCGGCAATGCGCAGATGGATGACGACCTCAACCTGGGCATGCTGCAGGCGTGCGACGTGGCGGTGGTGTCGGTGGATTATCGGTTGGCGGTGGATACGCCGGTCGAAGGCTTGATGGAAGACTGCCTGAACGCCGCACGTTGGCTGCTCACGGATGATGAATTTGCCGGGCTGCCGGTGATCGTCGTCGGTGAATCGGCCGGTGGGCATCTGGCGGCGGCGACGTTGCTGGCCCTCAAGCAATGGCCGGAACTGCTCAAGCGCATAAGCGGCGCGGTGCTGTATTACGGCGTTTATGACCTGACCGGTACACCGAGCGTACGCGCGGCCGGGCCTGAAACGTTGCTGCTGGACGGGCCGGGGATGGTGGAAGCGTTGCGCATGCTCACGCCGGAGCTGAGTGATGATGAGCGCCGACAGCCGCCGTTGTCGCCGTTGTATGGCGACTTTGAAGGGCTGCCCCGGGCGTTGATGTTTGTCGGGGAGTTGGACCCGCTCAAGGATGACACGCTGCTGATTGCCGAGCGGTGGCCCAACGCTGAAGCACACCTGTTGCCGGAGTCGGCCCATGGATTTATTCATTTTCCGGTGGCGATGGCGGATGGGGTGTTGGCCTATAGCCGACAGTGGATCACTCAGTGCATTGATGGCGAACAGGCATAACTGTATAGGCGCCTCTCTAAGGCTCACCCATTCCTCTGTGGTGAGCGAGCTTGCTCGCGTTGGGCTACGAAGCAGCCCCAAAACCAGCCAGTGCAGAGTAAGCCCGCGTCCCACAGAAAGCACCGATTCACCACTACCGCCTTATCTTTTATCAGCAGGCCGGGTACCCTCTTTTCTTCAAACATTCCCCCCCAAGCCAAGGAAAGCACGTGAAGATTCTCCAAGGAGCCATCGGTCTATCGGCGCTGTATCTGCTGGCAGGCTGTGGCCAGGTCACCGAAAAAACACTGACGTTCGATGTGCCCTATGGGATGTATGAAACCGTTCTGCGCCAGAACGTCACCGGAACAGGCCAGTTGACCTGCAAGGTCACCACCGACAACCAGGACCGCGGCGAAAAGTGGGTGCCGTCGGTGATTCTCGCGGCGGCCGAGGACGCTGCCGAGGACGACACCCTGTTTCTTTCCAGCTACACGCCCGCCGACAGCGACCAGCGTTTGTTCCAACTGCGCACCTTCAACAAAGCCAAGCCAGTCATCGATACCTTCTTCCATCGGGCCCCCGACCAACGCGGTGTGTATACGTTGCGCCTGACCTGGCAAGCGGACGGCGCCATTGGTTATCAGGTCGCCAGCGGTGGGGCCTGGGAAGAGAGGAAACTCGTCGACAAGCCCGGTTTTTCCGTGCGCCACGTGAGCGTACATGCCTCCGGTATGAAGGGCAGCGCTGTGTGTGAGTTGCGTGAGTGAACGCGCTGACGCTGAGACCGGCGACGGTGACTGATCTGCCGTTCTCCCTGTGGTGAGCGGGCTTGTCCCGCGTTGGGCTGCGAAGCAGCCCCGAAACCAGTCTCTACAGAGTGTCTGATACAGCGCATTCTTCTTGACTGGGGCTGCTACGCAGCCCAACGCGGGCAAGCCCGCTCGCCACAACAGCCTATCTACCACCGCCCCTCCCACAATAGAGTCTCGGGTGAAGTGGACATGTGCTGTTCAGTTAGACCGCAACCGCAGTATCTGCGCCCCATCAAACGGGTCCGTCAGGTAATGCGCCTGCACCCCGAATGTCTCCTGTAGTCGCTGTGGCGTCAGCACCTCCAGCGGCTTGCCCAGCGCGACCAGGCGCCCACGGTCCAGCACGGCCAGGCGATCGCAGGTCAGCGCCTGGTTCAGGTCATGCAGGGCGATGAGGGTGGTCACCGGCAAACCTTGCACGCCTTTCAAAATCGCCAGTTGATGCTGGATATCCAGGTGGTTGGTCGGCTCATCCAGCAACAGGATCTGCGGCCGTTGCGCCAGGGCGCGGGCGATGTGCACGCGCTGGCGTTCGCCGCCGGAGAGGCTGCGCCAGGCGCGGTGGCTCAGGTGGGTGGCGTCCACATCATGCAGGGCCTGGCGCACGATGGCGTCGTCGTCGCCGGACCATGGGCTCAGCGCCGACAGCCACGGTGTACGGCCCAACGCTACGGCGTCGAATACGCGGATGGCGTCGTCGGTGTCGGCCTGTTGCTCCACCACCGCCAGATGTTGGGCGATGGCGCGGCGGGACAGGTCGCCCAGGCGCTGGCCGCCCAGGTGCACGTCGCCGCTGGCCGGTGCGCGCAGGCCGGCGAGCAGTTTGAGCAGGGTGGATTTGCCGGAGCCGTTGGGCCCGACAATCCCCAGGGTTTCCCCCCGCTGAACCTCCAGGTGAATATCCTGCAGCAACTCCGCCTCACGCACCTTGAAGCCCAGGCCGGTGCAACTCAGTACGCTCATCGCGCATTCCTCCGGCCAATCAGGATCAGCGCAAACACCGGCGCGCCCACCAGCGCCGTCACCACGCCGACCGGAATCACCTGGCCCTTGATCAAGGTGCGCGACAACACATCGGCCGCAATCAAAAATAACGCGCCGCCCAGCGCACTGGCGGGCAGCAGGCGTGAATGCCCGGTGCCGAGCAGCAGGCGCACCGCGTGGGGGATCACCAGGCCGACAAAGCCGATGGAGCCGACAATCGACACCATCACCGCCGTCACCAGCGCCGCGCACCCCACCAGCACAACCTGCACGCGGCGTACCGGGATGCCCAGGGACGCGGCCGAATCCGTGCCGAAGGTGAACGCATCCAACGCGCGACGATGCCACAGGCACACCGCCAGGCCGGTGACCGCCACCGGCACCGCCAGCCACACCGATGGCCAGCGCACGCCGCTGAGGTTGCCCAGCAGCCAGAACATGATGCCGCGCGCCTGTTCGGAGCTGGCGGACTTGGTGATCAGGAACGCGGTAAGTGCATTGAACAGCTGCGACCCGGCGATGCCCGCGAGGATGATCTGCCCGGTGCCGCTGGACGAACCGCTGGCCCGCGCCAGCAGGATCACCAGGGCAAACGCCGCCATCGCGCCGACAAAGGCGCCGGCCGACAATGAAATCAGCCCGCCGCCCACGCCCATCAACGCCACCAGCACCGCGCCGGTCGAAGCCCCGGCGCTGATGCCCAGCAGGTACGGATCGGCCAACGGGTTGCGCAGCAACGACTGCAAAATCACCCCGCAGGTGGCCAGCCCCGCACCGCAGGCGGCGGCCACCAGGGCACGGGTGAGGCGGTAGTTCCACACCACGCCTTCATCGATCGGGTCCAGCACGTAACCGGCCGCCCACAGTTTGTTGGCGAGCACCTGTAGCACCACCTGGGGCGAGATGGCGGTTTCGCCGATGGCCACGCCGGCGAGCACGGCGATCAGCAATAGCGCCAGGGCGAGTAAGGTCCGGATCATTGCGGCAGGTCGTAGCCGTCGATGGCCGTGGCCAGGTGTTCAAGGCCGTCGAACATGCGGATGCTGGCCTGCAGCGCCAGGGCGTCGAGGATGATGATGCGGTTGTTTTTCACCGCGTCCATGTTGCGCGTGACCGGGTCGCTGCGCAGGAAGGCGAGTTTCTTTTCATGGTCGTCGGCGGGGTAGCGGCGGCGGTCCATGCGGGCGATCACCAGGAAGGTCGGGTTGGCCTTGGCGAGGGTTTCCCAGCCGACGGCGGGCCATTCTTCATCGGATTGCACCACGTTGTGCAATCCGAGGGTTTCGAGCATGAACTCCGGAATGCCCTTGTGGCCGGCCACGTAGGGGTCGCTGGCCAGCTCGGCGCTGGAGAACCACACCAGCGCGCTGGCCTGCTTGAGGCCTTTGCTCTGCACGGTGGCCACGGATTGGGCCAGGCGCGCCTGGAGCTCATCGTTCAACTGTTGGCCGCGATCCTGTACATCGAAAATCTGCGCCAGCTGGCGGATGCTCTTGTAGATCGTCTCGATACGGAACGGCTCCAGCCGCGTGCCGTCGGCGCCCACCAGGTTGTCCTTGCCTTCGCAGTCGGAGGGCAGCAGGTAGGTGGGAATCTTCAGGTCGTGAAACTGCTCGCGGGTGCCGACCACGCCCTGCGGGCCCACCACCCATTCCAGCTCGGCGGCCACCAGTTGCGGGCGCTTGGCGATTACCGCTTCAAAGCTGGGCTCGTTGTTAGCCAGGCGCTCGATGCGGTCGTTCTGCGCCTTGAACTGCGGCAACACGCTGTTGAACCACAGCGAGGTGCCCACCACGCGGTCAGCCACGCCGAGGGCATAGAGCATTTCGGTGGCGGCCTGGCCGATGGTCACGCTGCGCGCGGGCGCCTGCGGGAAGGTGAGGGTGCTGCCGCAGTTTTCCAGGGTCAGCGGGTAATGCGTGGGGGCGGCGTGGGCCAGGGCGCAGAAACCCAGGCCGCTGATCAGGGCGGTAACGCGTGGCAGCATGAGGCGATCTCCGTGTGAACCGTACGTGGAAACAGGGGAGGTACGGTTCGGAAATACGCCCTCGAACGCTGCCGAACGGGCAGGCAAGGAGGTCCTTCCCGGACACCCCGCCGGTTAGTGATTACTGGGCCGGCAGGTCTCCTGACTGATGCGTCGTCGCCACGCTCCGGCCTTCCCGGACGCGGTCCAGTGGCAGTGGGGAGCAGGCTCGGCACCTACAGTTGCGGGGGCAGTTCCGATTGACGCGGTGTACCGCGCTTCGGATTCCCTATTAGTCCCGTTCGGGAACCGGCGCGGTATGGTAGTTGATTAGGGCGAGGCGATACAGCCCGAAGGGCGCCCGGTCAGAGACGAATATCCTCGGGGCCGCGGATCAGCGCTTCAATTCGCGTGCCCGTGGCGCGCTCTTCGTTGCTGAAACCGTCGTAGTCCGCCAGGTTGGCGAAGCGGATACCGGTCAATTGTTCGATCTGGATCACGCTGCGCTGGTAGGTCCTGACCTGGCCGAACATCAGGTCGAGCTGACCCAGCTCGCGGCTTTGGTCGATCATATAGGCGCTGGCGGAGGGCTTGCCGTCATCGCTGAGGTAGGCCACCACTTTCCAGAACGCCTTGGGGATCCTGATACCACGGTAAAGGCGGTCGTCGTCGGCGAACACCGGGCCGCTGAACACCGTTGCCCGGGCTTTCCAACGTTGCGTGTTATTGAGGATGTAGTCCTCTAGTTCAAGCCAGGTCTTCTGGTTGAACCCGCTCATCTGCGGCGAGCAGTTGGTGAAGTGGAAGGTGTCGAGGTTGGCGGTGTTTGCCGCATCGCCCCAGTTGGGATCCTGGCGCCGTACCAGGTGGCCGCGGTCCAGGCCATTGCTGGCATAGAGCTCTTCGCCCACCTGGGCGCTGATCGGCAGGCGCCCATCGTAGGCCCAGGTGTCGTTGCTGCGGACTATCTCCACATGCTGCCCGCCATCGATATTGACGCCCACGTAGAGCGCCAGTCGTCGGGAACGGGACATCGTCACCGAGAAATGCGTGTAGTCCAAGCGCAGGGGTTGGACGTCATCCGTCAATGCCTCAGCGGCGGTGGGCCAGGGCACTGTGAAGCTGCTGAGAAAGTCCTCGGCGTAGCCGCGTCGGTCCTGTAGATCCTTGGCCGGAGTGACACGGGGCGTCGCCGCCCGGGCTTCCATCAGGGTGGGATTGGTCGCGATCAACGGGCGCAGATCGGCGAGTCGTGGGCGGTGCGCAAGATCGATTTTGGCTTTGCGGGCTGGCATGGGTAAGTCCTCCTTGGATAAACACGACTGCAACATAGATTGATGACAATTGATGACACGGGTTAACCCTGGGGGGCTATCCTCAAACGGTTACCGGAGCTACACCATATGCCAACAGGGAGCCAGCTAATGTGTGATCGCCACTACCGCAACCCGATTTTCTGCCTGATCCCACCGTACATGCTCGACCAGATCGCGCGTCACGGTGATAAGGCCCAGCGCGACATCGCGCTGCGCACCCGCGCCAAGGACAGCACGTTCCGTTCGCTGCGCATGGTCGCAGTGCCCGCCAAGGGGCCGGCCCACATGGCCCTGGTCATGGGTGCCGGCAAACGGCGCTCGATCTACAGCGCCGAAGGCACCGACAGCCTGCCGGGCAAGCTGGTCCGCGGTGAAGGCCAGCCCGCCAGTGGCGACGCCGCCGTGGACGAAGCCTATGACGGCTTGGGTGCCACGTTCGATTTTTTCGAAGAGGTGTTCGACCGCAACTCCATCGACGACGCCGGCATGGCGCTGGATGCCACCGTGCACTTTGGCCAGAACTATAACAATGCGTTCTGGAACTCGACCCAGATGGTGTTTGGCGACGGCGATGGGCAGTTGTTCAACCGCTTCACGGTGGCCCTCGATGTGATTGGCCATGAATTGGCCCACGGCGTCACCGAGGACGAGGCCAAGCTGATGTATTTCAATCAGTCCGGCGCGCTGAACGAGTCACTCTCGGACGTGTTCGGCTCACTGATCAAGCAGTATGCGTTGAAGCAAACCGCCGAAGACGCCGATTGGCTGATCGGCAAAGGGTTGTTCACCAAGAAGATCAAAGGCGTCGCCCTGCGTTCGATGAAGGCCCCCGGCACCGCGTTCGATGACAAGCTGCTGGGCAAGGACCCCCAACCAGGGCATATGGATGATTTTGTCCAGACCTACGAGGACAATGGCGGGGTGCATATCAATTCCGGGATTCCCAACCATGCGTTCTATCAAGTGGCGACCAGGTTGGGCGGGTTCGCCTGGGAGCGAGCAGGGCGTATCTGGTATGACGCGCTGCGCGATGCACGGTTGCGGCCGAACTCGGGGTTTTTGCGTTTCGCGCGTATAACCTACGATATAGCCGGTCGTCTCTACGGCGCGAATCAGGATGAGCACAAGGCGGTCAAGGAGGGCTGGAAAGCGGTTGGCATTAACGTCTGACGTGAGGAACAGCCATGCAAATTTCGATCAAGGAAAACGGCGGGCCGGCGTTTTTTCCGGGTTTGACCAAGCCTCGTACGGTGGAGTTGAACACGTTGCCCGAGCCGGATCAGCAAGAGTTGCGGCAACTGATCGAGGCTTCAAACTTCTTTCAGTTGCCGCAGAGCACAGCCCCAGAGCCCGGAAATCCGGGTCAGGTGCACTACACCCTGACCGTGAAGGAAGGCCAGCAGGAACATACGGTGTGCGTGCTCGCGCCGGTGAAGTCGCAGGCGCTGGATGGGCTGGTGCAGTGTGTGCGCCGGCATATCCGCAGTTGAGGTCACCCCAGCAGTTCCTTCACCTTGGTAATGAGCTTGTTGATGTCGAACGGCTTGTCCAGCACCGCATCGAACAGGTCTGAGCGCTGCATGCCGATATGGGCCTGCGCGCCGCTGATCAGGATAATCGGCAGATGCTTGACGGCCGGCAGCGCGCGCACCGCTTCGGCGAACTCCTCACCGTCCATCACCGGCATCATGAAATCGGTGATGATCAGCGACGGCCGTTCTCGCTCCAGCACCTCCAGCGCCTTTTTCCCATTGCCAGCTGTGACGACCATGAACCCCTCATCTTCCAGTGCGTAGGCAAGGATATCGGCGATCAAGTACTCGTCATCGACGACCAGGATAGTGGCCATGTCAATTCAACCTACCCAAAGACTTAAAAAGCTGAACCAGGCAGCGCTGAATTGGATGCAACTGAGGGGGCATTTCTTGAGACCTTTCTTAAGTCAACGGCTTGGTCACGGATCACCACCTCCAATAATGAGGGGTCATAAAAGCTGTCTCTGACCTTAAGAATGGAAAGCGTCCTTCTAAGTTCAGACTGAATCTCGAAGAAACGCATAAGCATGAGGTTGTCGGCAATGCTCGACAGTTCAGACGCGGGGGAAGTGACCTCCGAGCCGAACAGATCATGCATCTCCCACGTGGCAAACACCGTGACGCCCCTGGCGCGCAGTTCGTTCATCAGTGCGCTGTAGAAGTCGGTGATCCGTGCCGGGTTGTTGGAGACGCGGGTCATGCCGCTCAAGCTGTCGATGAACAGGCGCTTGATGCCCTTTTCCTCGACCAGGCGCAGCAATCGCGCACCCAGCCCGTCCAGCAGGCCTTCGGTGGTGGGCTGCCAGGCGATGGTCAGTGCGCCACTGTCTTCCATCTCCTGGATATCGATGCCCAGGGATTGGCCTTTGAGCCGCAGGCGCTGAGGGCTTTCGTAAAAGCCGAAGTGCAGGCCGGGGGCGTCTACCGTCGATTCCGAGAGGAACTTGAGGCCCAGGGTGGTCTTGCCAATGCCCGACGGCCCCATGACCAAAGTCACGCTGGAACTGTGCAGCCCGCCGCCGAGGATGCCGTCCAACGAGCCGATACCGCTGGCGATGCGCGTCAGGTCGGCGCTGTCGGGCGCGGACGGCCGGCCATAGAGGCTTTCCAGGCGCGGGTACACCACCAGGCCGTCGTCGTTGATTTCACACTCGTGCAGGCCGGTGAGCGCGCCGCTGCCGCGGGTCTTGCGCAACTGGATACGGCGCACGGAACGGGTGCCGAACAGTTCCTCGCCCATTTCGATCACGCCATCGACCATAGTGTGCTCGGGGCTGCCGTCATCCAGGCGTGAGCTGGTGAGGAACAACACCGTGCAACCGGCGAAGGCGGCATGCCCTTGCAGTTCGGAAATGAATTTTTTCGTGTCGATCGGCGAGTCAGCCTTTGAGCGCGCGTTCAACAAGCCGTCCACCACCATGACGGTGGCCCTCTGCCTGCTGATTTCACGCCTGAGCAGCTTGACCACTTCGTCGAGGCCTTCGTTTTCCAGGGTGTCGAAGGCGCTGACGAACTGGATTTCGGCGCCGACACGGGAGGCGTCAAAAAAGCTCAGGGTAGAGAGGAACTGGAAAAGGCGGTCGTGGGATTCCGCCAACAGCGTGGCAACCAGGACTCGGCCGCCATTACGCGCGTGATGAAACCCCAGCTGGTTGGCAAGGATGGTTTTACCTGAGCCGGGGCGGCCCTGAATGATGTAGGACGCCCCAGACACCAGCCCTCCCTTGAGCAGAGCGTCCAGCCCTTCGATTCCGCTTTGAAGGCGATTTAGCTTTTCCACAGTGCGATCCTGACCCTAAAAACATGCTGTTAAGCCGAGTGGACAGAATGCTAACGCCATTTGTTCACTGCTGCTACTTGCGATCCAGCCATACGGTCTGCGCATTGCAGAATTCGCGCAGGCCAAAATGCGACAACTCGCGCCCGAACCCGCTCTTCTTCACGCCGCCAAACGCCACCCGAGGGTCGGACACGCTGAACGCATTGATGAAGATCCCGCCGGTGTCCAGCTGGTTGGCGATGTCGCGGGCCTTGACCGGGTCGGTGGTGAAGAGGCTGGCGGTGAGGCCGAACTCGCTGTCATTGGCCAGGGCCACGGCGTGGTCGACGTCGCGGGCGGTGATGATCGAAGCCACGGGGCCAAACAGTTCCTGTTTGAACGAAGTCATCTGGTCGGTGACGTCGGCCAGTACGGTCGGCTCATAGTAGTTGGCGGCACCGGCGACTTTGTGGCCGCCCAGCAGCAGGGTGGCGCCTTCTTCCAGGGTGGCCTGGACCTGGCCGTGCAGCTCGTCGCGCAGGTCGAAGCGCGCCATCGGGCCGACGTAGGTGCTGGCCGAGGTCGGGTCGCCCATCACCAGCGCGCGGCTGGCTTCGACGAACTTGGCGGTGAAGGCGTCCACCACACCGGCCTCGATGATCAGGCGCTTGGCGGCGGCGCAGACCTGGCCGCTGTTCTGGAAACGACCGATCACGGCGGCCTGCACGGCGGCGTCGAGGTCGGCGTCGTTGAGTACGATGAACGGGTCGGAGCCGCCCAGTTCCAGTACGCATTTCTTCAGCGCGGCACCGGCCTGGGAGCCGATGGCCATGCCGGCGCGTACGCTGCCGGTGAGGGTGACGGCGGCGATGCGCGGGTCGGCGATGGCAGTGGATACGCCGTCCTGGGTCACGTTGATCACTTCGAACAGGCCTTCAGCGAAACCGGCTTTCTGCAACGCCGCTTTCATCAGGTAGGCGCTGCCCATCACGTTCGGCGCGTGTTTGAGCACGTAGGTATTGCCGGCGAGCAGGGTCGGCACGGCGCCGCGCAGCACTTGCCATACCGGGAAGTTCCACGGCATCACGGCGAGGATCGGGCCCAGGGGGCGGTATTCGATCCGGGCGCTGCCGTTGTCCACCAGGGTGGGTTCTGGGGCCAGCATGGCCGGGCCGTGGGCGGCATACCACTCGCTGAGCTGGGCGCATTTTTCGATTTCGGCGCGGGCCTGGGTGATGGGCTTGCCCATTTCCAGGGTGATCATCTGCGCCATTTCTTCGGCTTGATCGCGCAGGGCGCCGGCCAGGGCCAGCAGCAATTCGGCGCGCTGGCTGACCGGCTCGCGGCGCCAGGTGCGAAAGGCTGCGGTGGCACGGTCGAGGGCGGCGTCCAGTTGCGCGGCGTTTTCGTAGGCGTAGCTGCCGACTGTTTCGCCGGTGGCGGGGTTGATCGACAGGGCGTGGGTCTGGTGGGAAATAGCGTTCATGGCACCGTCCGGCTGAATGAGTGGAATGGGGTCAGCCTACGGGGATGCATGTTTTCTGGAAACTGAATAATATTAAGCAATACATTCACGATTGGAGAATGACTTGGACCTGGTGCAGCTGGAAATCTTCAAGGCCGTTGCCGAGCAAGGCAGCATCAGCGCCGCCGCGCAGTTGATTCATCGGGTGCCGTCGAACCTGACCACGCGCATCAAGCAACTGGAGCAGGATCTGGGCGTGGAATTGTTTATCCGCGAGAAGAGTCGCCTGCGCCTGTCGCCCGCCGGGTGGAATTTCCTCGGTTATGCGCGGCGTATTCTCGACCTGGTGCAGGAAGCCCGCGCGACGGTGGCGGGGGAGGAGCCCCAGGGCGCGTTTGCTCTCGGCTCCCTGGAAAGCACGGCGGCGGTGCGCATCCCGGCGCTGCTCGCGGCCTACAACCAGAAGCACACCAAGGTCGAGCTGGACCTGAGCACCGGGCCTTCAGGCACGATGATCGAGGGCGTATTGTCGGGGCGGCTGGCGGCGGCGTTCGTCGATGGGCCGGTATTGCATGCCACCCTGGAAGGCGTGGCGGTGTTCGAGGAGGAGATGGTGGTGATTGCGCCGCTGCACCACGCGCCTATCAGCCGTGGGCAGGATGTGAACGGGGAGAGCATCTACACCTTTCGCTCCAACTGTTCCTACCGGCACCATTTCGAGCGCTGGTTCGCACAGGACGGCGCGGTGCCGGGGAGGATCTTCGAGATGGAGTCCTACCACGGCATGCTCGCCTGTGTCAGCGCCGGGGCCGGCCTGGCGCTGATGCCCCGCAGCATGCTGGAAAGCATGCCGGGGTTTACCACGGTGAGCGTGTGGCCGCTGACGGACGGTTTTCGCACACTGCATACCTGGCTGATCTGGCGCCGGGGTACGGTGTCGCAGAGTTTGAACAGTTTTGTGAAGTTGCTGGAGGAGCAAGCTGTGGCGTCAGCCTAGCCGCCGAACTGGAAGGTGCCCATGGCCAGCTTGGCCATGATTGCCGTCGCGCCCAACTGCACCAGCCACAAGGCTAATCCACCCAGGAACACCCCGAGCGCCACCTGCAACACCAGGCTTTTCTGGCGCTTGGCTTGGGGCGCGCGCGGGGTGTAGTCGTGCAGTTCGTCGCGGTCGGCGCGCAGGTCCAGGTCGTCGTTTCTCATAGGGCTCTCACAGCAAAGGGGCGATCAGGGTTCAGTCTAGTGGGTTCGCCAATAAAAAGGGGGAAGCCATCGGCTTCCCCCTTCGTATGACGCCGTCAGGCTTATAGAACCTGAACAATCGCCTTTGTTACCGCAGCAATGTTCGACTGGTTCAACGCCGCCACGCAGATACGCCCGGTATCCAGCGCGTAGATACCAAACTCGCTGCGCAGGCGGGTGACTTGCTCAACGGTCAGGCCGGAGTAGGAGAACATCCCGCGCTGGCGACCGACGAAGCTGAAGTCGTGGCCCGGAGCAGCCTTGGCCAGCTCGGCAACCATCTGCTCACGCATGCCACGGATGCGCAGGCGCATCTCGGCCAGCTCGGCTTCCCACTGGGCGCGCAGTTCAGGGTTGTTGAGCACCGCGGCAACAATCGCTGCGCCGTGGGTTGGCGGGTTGGAGTAGTTGGTGCGGATCACGCGCTTGACCTGGGACAGGATGCGCGCGCTTTCTTCCTTGGAGTCGCCGACGATGGACAGCGCGCCCACACGCTCGCCGTACAGGGAGAACGACTTGGAGAACGAGCTGGAGACAAAGAAGGTCAGGCCCGATTCGGCAAACAGGCGCACGGCGGCGGCGTCTTCGTGGATACCGTCGCCAAAGCCCTGGTAGGCCATGTCGAGGAACGGCACCAGGTTCCTGGCCTTGACCACGTCCAGCACGTTCTGCCAGTCGGCCGGGCTCAGGTCGACGCCGGTCGGGTTATGGCAGCAGGCGTGCAGCACCACGATGGACTGGGGCGGCAGGGCGTTGAGGTCTTCGAGCAGGCCGGCACGGTTCACGTCGTGGGTGGCGGCGTCGTAGTAGCGGTAGTTCTGCACCGGGAAGCCGGCGGTTTCGAACAGGGCGCGGTGGTTTTCCCAGCTCGGGTCGCTGATGGCAACAACGGCGCCTGGCAGCAATTGCTTGAGGAAGTCTGCACCCAGCTTCAGGGCGCCGGTGCCGCCTACCGCTTGTACGGTGGTGACGCGGCCAGCGTTCAGCAGTGGCGATTCAGCGCCGAACAGCAGGGTTTGCACGGCCTTGTCGTAGGCCGCGATGCCGTCGATCGGCAAGTAGCCACGGGCGGCGTGTTGCGCCACGCGAATGGCTTCCGCTTCGGCAACGGCACGCAAGAGTGGAATCTTCCCCTCCTCGTTGCAGTAAACGCCCACGCCAAGGTTGACCTTGGTGGTTCGTGTATCGGCGTTGAATGCTTCGTTGAGGCCCAGGATTGGATCGCGTGGTGCCATTTCGACAGCGGAGAACAGGCTCATTTTTGCGGCAGCTCTATGGGGGAAGGGAGGGACGTGTCGCGCTCCAGCCGAATGCACTAGAGCGGTGCACAAACGGGGAGCTAGTATAGAGGCCATCACCGCTGAGGGCGACAACCGAAACGGCTTTTCGGCCAAGTTTTTCGGTTTATTTGCCGACCGTTAGTCTTATTGCAACATGGATCAATGACGGCAGGCGGGACGATTGCCTTGAAACCCGTCACATTCGCCACCACTTCTACAGCTATCATGGTTTTTTCCTACGACCCGCTCTGAAACTTCGCGGGTTGTGGTCTTTTTCGTCCCCGACGGGTTTACAGTCTGGGGTGACTTCAAGAGGTACGTTATGTCGGATTTCCAACTAGTCACCCGCTTTGAACCTGCCGGCGACCAGCCCGAGGCCATTCGCCAGATGGTCGAAGGCATCGAGGCCGGCCTGGCGCACCAGACGCTGCTCGGGGTGACCGGTTCGGGCAAGACCTTCAGCATCGCCAACGTGATTGCGCAGATCAACCGCCCCACGCTGGTGCTGGCCCCGAACAAGACCCTGGCCGCGCAGTTGTACGGCGAGTTCAAGGCGTTCTTCCCGAACAACGCGGTGGAATACTTCGTTTCCTACTACGACTACTACCAGCCCGAAGCGTATGTGCCGTCCTCCGATACCTTTATCGAGAAGGATGCGTCGATCAACGACCATATCGAGCAGATGCGGCTGTCGGCGACCAAGGCGTTGCTGGAGCGCAAGGACGCGATCATCGTCACCACGGTGTCGTGCATCTATGGCCTGGGCAGCCCGGAAACCTATTTGAAGATGGTGTTGCACGTCGACCGCGGCGACAAGCTCGACCAGCGCGAGCTGCTGCGCCGCCTGACCAGCCTGCAGTACACCCGCAACGACATGGATTTTGCCCGCGCCACTTTCCGCGTGCGTGGCGATGTGATCGACATCTACCCGGCCGAATCCGACCTGGAGGCGATCCGCATCGAGCTGTTTGACGATGAAGTCGAGAGCCTGTCGGCCTTCGACCCGTTGACCGGCGAGGTGATCCGCAAGTTGCCGCGTTTCACCTTCTATCCGAAAAGCCACTACGTGACCCCGCGCGAAACCCTGATGGGCGCCATCGAGGGCATCAAGGTCGAGCTGGCCGAGCGCCTGGAGTACCTGCGCGCCAACAACAAGCTGGTGGAAGCCCAGCGTTTGGAGCAACGCACGCGCTTTGACCTGGAGATGATCCTCGAGCTGGGTTACTGCAACGGCATCGAAAACTACTCGCGCTACCTCTCGGGCCGTGAGTCCGGCGCGCCGCCGCCGACCCTCTACGATTACCTGCCCGACGACGCGCTGCTGGTGATCGACGAGTCCCACGTCAGCGTGCCGCAGGTGGGCGCCATGTATAAGGGCGACCGCTCGCGCAAGGAAACCCTGGTGGAGTACGGCTTCCGCCTGCCGTCGGCACTGGATAACCGGCCGATGCGCTTCGACGAGTGGGAAGCCATCAGCCCGCAGACCATCTTTGTCTCCGCTACGCCGGGCAACTACGAGGCCGAGCATGCTGGCCGTGTGATCGAGCAACTGGTGCGTCCCACCGGCCTGGTCGACCCGGAAATCGAAATCCGCCCGGCGCTGACCCAGGTCGACGACTTGCTCTCGGAAATCACCAAGCGCGTGGCGCTGGAGGAACGGGTGCTGGTCACCACGCTGACCAAGCGCATGTCCGAAGACTTGACCGACTACCTCGCCGACCACGGCGTGCGCGTGCGTTACCTGCACTCGGACATCGACACCGTGGAGCGCGTGGAAATCATCCGCGACCTGCGCCTGGGCACCTTTGACGTGCTGGTGGGCATCAACCTGCTGCGCGAAGGCCTGGACATGCCGGAAGTGTCGCTGGTGGCAATCCTCGATGCGGACAAGGAGGGCTTCCTGCGTTCCGAGCGCTCGCTGATCCAGACCATCGGTCGTGCGGCGCGTAACCTCAATGGCCGGGCGATTCTCTACGCGGACCGCATCACCGGTTCCATGGAGCGGGCGATTGGCGAGACCCAACGCCGTCGCGACAAGCAGATTGCCTTCAACCTGGAAAACGGCATTACGCCCAAGGGCGTGTTCAAGGACGTTGCCGACATCATGGAAGGCGCCACCGTGCCGGGCTCTCGCAGCAAGAAGCGCAAGGGCATGGCCAAGGCCGCCGAGGAAAGCGCCAAGTACGAAAACGAACTGCGCTCGCCGAGTGAGATCACCAAGCGGATTCGTCAGTTGGAAGAGAAAATGTACCAGTTGGCGCGGGACCTGGAGTTCGAGGCCGCGGCGCAGACGCGCGATGAGATTGGCAAGTTGCGCGAGCGGTTGCTGGCTGTCTGATCTGCGGTGGCTGGACTGGCCTCATCGGGGGCAAGCCCCCTCCCACACTTTGACTTGTGAACACCGTCAAATGGGGGAGGGGCGGTGCGACGATTCGACTTGCCCCCGATGGCTGCGCCTCGGTTTTCCAGAAATCACCCAGGCTGTTACCATTCGCCCCTTGTTTCAATTTCAGTTATATCGCCCATTCGAGACCTGCCATGACCACCGTCCGCACGCGCATCGCGCCATCGCCTACTGGGGATCCCCACGTCGGCACTGCCTACATCGCCTTGTTCAACTACTGCTTTGCCAAGCAGCACGGCGGTGAATTCATCCTGCGGATCGAAGACACCGACCAACTGCGCTCCACCCGCGAGTCGGAACAGCAGATTTTCGATGCCCTGCGCTGGTTGGGTATCACCTGGGCAGAAGGCCCGGACGTCGGCGGCCCGCACGGTCCGTATCGCCAGAGCGAGCGCAGCGACATCTACAAGCAGTACACCCAGCAGCTGGTCGACATGGGCCATGCGTTCCCATGCTTCTGTACCGCTGAAGAGCTGGACCAGATGCGCGCCGAGCAACAGGCCCGTGGCGAAACCCCGCGCTACGATGGCCGCGCATTGCTGCTGTCGAAAGAGGAAGTGGCTGCCCGCCTGGCCGCCGGTGAACCTCACGTTATCCGCATGAAGGTGCCGAGCGAAGGCGTGTGCGTGGTGCCGGACATGCTGCGCGGTGACGTCGAGATCCCGTGGGACCGCATGGACATGCAGGTGCTGATGAAAACCGACGGCCTGCCGACGTACTTCCTGGCCAACGTGGTCGATGACCACCTGATGGGCATCACCCACGTATTGCGCGGTGAAGAATGGCTGCCGTCGGCGCCGAAGCTGATCCTGCTTTACGAGTACTTCGGTTGGGAACAGCCGCAGTTGTGCTACATGCCGCTGCTGCGTAACCCGGACAAGAGCAAGCTGTCCAAGCGCAAGAACCCGACCTCGGTGACGTTCTACGAGCGCATGGGCTTCATGCCCGAGGCGATGCTCAACTACCTGGGGCGCATGGGCTGGTCGATGCCGGACGAGCGCGAGAAGTTCTCCCTGCAGGAAATGGTCGATAACTTCGACCTGTCCCGCGTGTCCCTGGGCGGGCCGATCTTCGATATCGAGAAACTCTCGTGGCTCAATGGCCAGTGGTTGCGTGATCTGCCGGTGGAAGAGTTCGCCAGCCGCGTGCAGCAATGGGCCCTGAACCCTGAATACATGATGAAGATCGCGCCGCTGGTGCAGGGCAGGGTGGAGACGTTCAGCCAGGTCGCACCGTTGGCCAGTTTCTTCTTTGCCGGTGGCGTTAACCCGGATGCCAAGTTGTTCGAATCGAAGAAACTCTCTGGTGACCAGGTTCGCCAGTTGATGCAACTGATCCTGTGGAAGCTGGAAAGCCTGCGCCAGTGGGAGAAGGACGCGATCACTGCGACGATCCAGGCGGTGGTGGAATCCCTGGAGTTGAAATTGCGCGATGCCATGCCGCTGATGTTTGCCGCGATCACCGGGCAGGCCAGTTCGGTGTCGGTGCTGGATGCGATGGAAATTCTCGGCCCGGACCTGACCCGTTTCCGCCTGCGCCAAGCCCTTGATTTGCTTGGTGGTGTATCGAAGAAAGAAAACAAAGAGTGGGAAAAACTGTTGGGCGCTATCGCTTAAGCAGTCCGTTGCAGCGACGAAACCCAGGTTTTCCGGGGTTTCGTCGGTAAGTGATTGTTATCCCGGCAAAAAACTTTGGAAAATGTTGAAAATAAATTTGACACCTTTCCAAACCGCCATTAAGATTCGCCCCGTCCTCACCGATGAGGGGCTATAGCTCAGCTGGGAGAGCGCTTGCATGGCATGCAAGAGGTCAACGGTTCGATCCCGTTTAGCTCCACCAATTTACAGGTTCAAGGTCTGGCCACACCGTCCTTGAATCGATCAGCTCTCAGCGCTGGTCAGCTGTACAGAAGGTTTTGTCCCCTTCGTCTAGTGGCCTAGGACACCGCCCTTTCACGGCGGTAACAGGGGTTCGAGTCCCCTAGGGGACGCCAGTTTCAACAAGCAGTTCGAAAGGTCTGCTGCGCCGCGAGGCGAAAAATCCGGGGCTATAGCTCAGCTGGGAGAGCGCTTGCATGGCATGCAAGAGGTCAACGGTTCGATCCCGTTTAGCTCCACCAATTTACAGGTTCAAGGTCTGGCCACACCGTCCTTGAATAGATCAGTTATCAGCGCTGATCAGGTGTATAGAAGGTTTGTGTCCCCTTCGTCTAGTGGCCTAGGACACCGCCCTTTCACGGCGGTAACAGGGGTTCGAGTCCCCTAGGGGACGCCACGATTACCCGCTCTGCGGGATTTTTAAGGGTCATTCAATTATTGAATGGCCCTTTTGTTTGTCTGGCGTTTGGCCAATTCTCTCCCCCATTCCCTTTGCTTTGCTGACCAGTGGTCATGCTTGTCGCTTGCCAAATATTATTATGGTAATAATATTCAACCCATGAAAGTTGGAGGCAATGATGAGCGATAAAAAAGCGCAAACCCGCGAACGTATTCTGCAAGCCGCCAGCGCCGCATTGATCCAGCGTGGTCCGGCCGAGCCTAGCGTGGGCGAAGTCATGGGCGCGGCGGGGCTGACCGTCGGTGGTTTCTACGCGCACTTTGAAAGCAAGGACGCCTTGATGCTGGAGGCGTTCACCCAGTTGTTGGCGCGGCGGCGTGCATCTATCGACGATATGGACGCACAGCTGACGGGAGAGGAGCGCAGGGGCCTGGTGGCGGCGTTTTATCTGTCACGCAAGCATCGCGATTCAACAGTCCAGGCATGCCCGATCCCGGCCACCGTGGGCGAGATGGCGCGGCTGCCGGACGCCTTCCGCGAGGCGCTGAGCGAGCATGTGGAACTGATGGCGGCGCAGCTTGCCGCGAGTCCCGAAGACACTGACAAAGCCTTGGCTGATATGGCGTTGATGATCGGCGGGCTGGCCTTGGCGCGCGCCCTTGGGCCGGGCGAGTTGTCGGACCGAGTGTTACGCGCGGCCAAGTCGGCTGTGCGCTAGAAGAGGGTGCAAGGATGGGCGCGTTAACCTGGATTCGTCGCTTCAACGGCACGCTGGGGCACCTGGCGCCGCAAACGGTGGCCAACAAGATGCGGCGTGCCTTCATGACGCCGCGCGACCTGCCGCCACGTGACTGGGAGCTGCCGCTGCTGGCGCAATCGGAGCGCATCACCTTGCGTTTCGGCTTGTCGGCCCTGCGCTGGGGCCAAGGCCCTGCGGTGTTGTTGATGCACGGCTGGGAAGGCCGTCCAACCCAATTCGCCAGCTTGATCACCGCGTTGATAGACAACGGTTACTCCGTGATCGCCCTGGACGGTCCGGCCCATGGTCGTTCACCGGGACGGGAAGCTCACGTGCTGCTGTTCGCCCGAGCCATGCTGGAGGCGGCTGCCGAACTGCCGCCGCTGCACGCCGTGATCGGCCATTCCATGGGCGGCGCCAGTGCGATGCTGGCAGTGCAGTTGGGGCTGCGTACCGAGGCGTTGGTGAGCATCGCCGCACCGTCACGCTTCCTGGATGTGCTGCGCGGCTTTACCCATATGGTCGGTTTACCGGCGCGGGCACGCTCGGCCTTTATCCAGGAGGTGGAGTTGACGTTCGGCATGCCGCTCAAGCATCTGGATGTGGCGCACTACCAGATGAATATCCCCGGCCTGATCGTGCACGCCGAAGACGATACGTTTGTTCCGGTCAAAGCGTCTCAAGCCATCCACGAAGCCTGGTTCGACAGCCGCCTGCTGCGCCTGGAACAAGGCGGGCACCAGAAAGTGCTGGCCGATCCCAGGGTGATCGAAGGCGTGCTGGCGCTATTGGCCGGCTGTCGTCTACAGGACCGGCAAACCGCCTGATACACTGCTCCCGCCGACATCAATCGACTGGAGCAAGGCATGGGCTGGGATTTGGCAACGCCGTTTATCATCGATCTGCAGGTCGCGCCTGAAGACATTGACGGCCTGGGGCACGCCAATAACGCGGTATACGTGTCCTGGCTGGAGCGCTGCGCCTGGCGCCATTCCCAGCGCCTGGGGCTGGACCTCACCGAGTACCGCCGCCTGGACCGTGCCATGGCCGTGGTGCGCCATGAAATCGATTATCTGGCGGCAGGCTACGAAGGCGACGAGTTGCAGTTGGGCACCTGGATCGTCGATTGGGACCAGCGCCTGAAGATGACCCGTCGTTTCCAGCTGGTACGCCCGCGTGACGGTGCGACCTTGCTGCGGGCGCACACCACCTTTGTCTGCATCGAATTGTCCAGCGGTAAGCCCAAGCGCATGCCGGCCGAATTTCTCGACGGTTATGGTCCCGCCCTGACAGGGGGTTAACGGTTGCCGCGGGAAACCCAGTAAACTGCGCCACGATTTTTGTTGAGTGTTTTCCATGCAAATTGCTTTGGCGCCCATGGAGGGGTTGGTCGACAACATCCTGCGGGACGTGTTGACCCGCGTGGGCGGTATCGACTGGTGTGTGACCGAGTTCATCCGCGTCAACGACCGCCTGCTCACCCCGGCGTATTTCCACAAGCTTGCCCCGGAACTGCTGCACGGTGCCCACACCGCAGCTGGTGTGCCGTTGCGCGTGCAATTGCTCGGCTCCGACCCGGTTTGCCTGGCGGAAAACGCCGCCCTGGCCTGCGAGCTGGGTTCCGAGGTGATCGACCTGAACTTCGGCTGCCCGGCCAAGACCGTCAATAAGTCCCGCGGCGGTGCAGTGCTGCTCAAGGAGCCAGAGCTGCTCAACCAGATCGTCGAACACGTGCGCCGTGCCGTGCCGGCCCATATCCCGGTGACCGCCAAGATGCGCCTGGGCTTCGACAGTCCGGATGGCGCGCTGGTGTGCGCCACGGCCCTGGCCGAAGGCGGTGCGGCGCATATCGTGGTGCATGCGCGTACCAAGACCGATGGCTACAAACCGCCCGCCCACTGGGAATGGATTCCGCGGGTGCAGGAGGTGGTCAAGGTGCCGGTGTTCGCCAACGGCGATATCTGGAGCGTCGAAGACTGGCGGCGCTGTCGGGAGATCAGTGGTGTCGAAGACATCATGCTCGGTCGCGGCCTGGTGGCGCGTCCGGACCTGGCTCGGCAAATCGCCGCCGCGCGTGCAGGCGAAGACGTCGTGGAAATGACCTGGGCGCAAATGCAGCCCATGCTTCAAGACTTCTGGACCCAGTCGGTAGCACAACTGACCGAGCGTCAGGCTCCCGGTCGATTGAAGCAATGGCTGGCGATGTTGACGCGCAACTACCCCGAAGCTGTAGCGCTGTTTACCGCCCTGCGCCGCGAAACCGAACTGGGGCAAGTCAGTCGTTTGTTGGGTATGGATGCGCCTGCCGCTGCCTGATCTATAACGATACTGTTGATCACCTGCCGATGGTTCAAACAAGGCTCTTTATCGAAAGATAAGGAGCCTTTTGCGTTGCGGGATTTTTGAGTTGTGACTGAGTTGTTCTGAAAACTTCCGTAGTTATTCGTGCGACAGCTTAATTATGACTGATGATTTTTTGTGCCCGCTAACTATCACAGAACAATAGTTAATGGTGTTGTTAAGTATGTCTCCTAATTGCATGTCTGACGCTTTATTAATAGGTGTGTCACGCGAGTGTGACGTCGACGTGCGCTGAATCAGGCTTTTCTTGGAATTGCCATGAGGCAAAGTCTGAAAGTGCGTGTTGGTTTCCTTATGTGAGGTGCGATTTCTGGAACCCGATAGCCTCAGGCTCCACGAAAGTAGTGACTGTGAGGCAACGCTGTTGTCTTCCAGTCCACCTAAATTTCATTGCTGTCCCAGGCATTTAATGGCCGAGATGGCGCTGACGAAGGAACTTGCTTATGTCTCTCTCGATCAATAATTCACCTTCTATGAAACTTGATACGGCACGCGATGAAGTGCCGTCCTCAACACTCCCAAAGTCCAGCGTGCCATTGAGTACCTCCAAGACGGATTCAGCATGGACTTCATCTGCACTTTTTCCTGACAATGCCCGAACGACTCAGGGTGAAATGATGATCAGCGCGGGGGCGCTTTCAAAGTTGTTCGACATGCTTGAGCAAGTCTTCAAGTCCATGCGTGAGGTTATTTTAGGAAAAAATGTAACCCCTCAACCCGCTATCCCCTCCGATAAGGCACTCAAGGCCACACCGGATTCGTCTGACCCGCTGAAAATGAAGGCAGCTGCAGCCACGTTACCGAAGGCCTCGTCGGATTCGGCTGACCCACAGAAGATGAAGGCAGATGCAGGCACGTTACCGAAGGCCTCGTCGGATTCGGCTGACCCGCAGAAAATGAAGGCAGATGCAGGCACGTTGCCAAGGACCACGTCGGCTTCGACAGACCCACAGAAAGTGAAGGTAAATGCAGACCCGTTGGCGAAGACCCCGTCGGATACGACGAGCGAACTGAAAGTGAAAATTGACGACGGGTTGCTTCCAGGTACGTCACACAAGCCCACGTCACATGTTTCACCGGCGGTACCCGTGCCCAGCGTCAACGTGAGTAACGACTCGAATGCGCAGGTAAAGGTGGAGCTCAATATTGGTCGTTGTCACTGCCCTGACACTCCCGTCGAGCACGACAGAGGCAGGCTGAAGACCGTGCCCGACGCGGCGCCCAATCCTGTCCCGATGCCCAAGGCCGAGGTGACTCCACAACCCGAAGCCCGGGTGCCGGACACCAAGCCCGGCGTGCAGCCCAAGCCCGCGTTGATGCCCAAGGCCGAGGTGACTCCACAACCCGAAGCCCGGGTGCCGGACACCAAGCCCGGCGTGCAGCCCAAGCCCGCGTTGATACCCAAGGCCGAGGTGACTCCACAACCCGAAGCCCGGGTGCCGGACACCAAGCCCGGCGTGCAGCCCAAGCCTACGTTGATACCCAAGGCCGAGGTGACTCCGCAACCCGAAGCCAAGGTTCCGGGCAGCCATCCTGGTGTGCTGCACAAGCCTGAACCGATGCCCCAGCCCGGGGTAGTACCGCAACCCGACACGAAGATCGTGCCCCCGACTGATACCAAGCCGACGGTCACTCCAGATCAGCCAAAGCCTGAGCCTGACGTGACCAGCCCGGGCCCTGCTGAAAAAGATAACGATCTCAAAGGGTGGAGTTTTATCAATCGTCGTCGGCTGAAAACCTGACGCCAGGCATCGCAATTCAACTTCTTCGATAAATAAAAACAGTGTTTCTCCGGGGAGCTTAACGTCCGGAGAAACACTAAGAAAGTGGAGAGAAACCATGTCGTATTGCTCGATTGATAACATTGCACGCGTAGTGGATGTTCGGCAGGTGTTGAACAGCGATTTGTCGGCGCCTGCCAACGAACTCATGCCTTCATACCGCTTTAACCCCGTCGAGCCTGTCAAAGCCGCTGTCTCTACTCCTCTAGGCGTGCCACGAAGTAACACGGCAGTAGGGGCGGACTCAAATCCAGCTGCCAGCCTTATTGCCTTGTTCACTTCATTTTTCACGCAGTTGTTTAACCTTCTCTCGAATAAAACGGATAAGGTCGTTCCCGATAGTAAGCCGCTGTCCCAAATCACTCCAACTGTCGACCCACCGGCTCCGCCAGAGCCGCAACCGCAACCGAAACCGCAACAAAGTTTCCCCATAGCGAACTTGTCCGATAAACGAAATGGTGCCAAGCCGGATAATATCTGGAGTGGGTTTCGCCAAGGCCCGGATGGCAACTGTGTCACGGTATCGGCTATTAAGGCGGCCATGTACAAGTTCGGCCAAAGTCCAACGGATATCTATAAAGAGGTGGTCAAGACCAACAACGGTTATCGGGTGACGATGCGCGACGACTTTGTACTTAACTTGACGGATCAAGAGTTGAAGGTTGGCGCCGCAGGTTCGCTCTTTATCGGCTCCGATAAAGGCATGCTCAAGGACGCGCAATTTCTGTTCGCTGTCAGTGCCAAGCGTGCGCAGATGGAAAACAACGACGGCTGGGCGAGCCGCAGTTATCGCGCAGCAGTGCGAACATTGAACGATGGGGAGGATGATGATGGGCCGGGTGAGGGCTTCCTGCGTTTGGGGCTGCGCAAGCACATGAAGAGGGTCAACGTGCGTGACCTCGCCAAAGGCCAGTTGGGCATGTGCAATCGTGCCCGTCATTCGGTGGCCGTGATCAATGGCCGCGAAGAGATTTATGGGCGCCAAGGCTCGGCGCCGACACGTGGGGTCGCCATCGCGCTGGTGTGATGCGTGTGTGCAAGGCGTGCAGCCAGGGCCTCTGGCTGCACATTTCCAGTCCAGTCTTGAGTGAGCAGTCCCATGAACACTTTGATTGAGGGGCGTGGCCCGGTCATGGCCAATCGGCCGTATGAGTACGTTTCAAGTATTTCCAACACCAGGGCCGGGGTGAGACTTGATGATCCCGTGAATGCATTCAATGCCGCCGAACGTCGATTTGGCGAAAACTATGACTGCAGTACCCATGCGGCCGTTATCAAAATGATGATGATGACATTCGGTCGACACCCCACTGATGTATTCAATGAGGTCGTTCCCGCAGGTGACGGGTATGCCGTCACCATGAAAGACCAATACAACGTGCATGTTTCACAGGCGGAACTTGAACGAGCGGCACAGGCTTGCAGGTTCACAGGGCGGGACCCCGAGGCGGTGAAACACGCCAGCTTCATGTTCGCGGCCTTTGTGAAACGCAAGCAGCTGTCAGGCGGCTATGGGACGTTCGATGCCGCCCTGGCGAAGACCCTTGAGGGTGAGACAAGCAAGCGATGCCTGGAGGGCATGGGCGTGTATGGTTTGTCGCGATCCGTAGAGGCCAGCGATATGGTTGGCAGGGAGGCTGCCTGGGTACGGCAAACCCATGCCTTTGGCGCTGCGCTGGTGGTGAACGGCATCGTGTCCAACTATGGCCGGCAGGGGCGGACCGAGGGTGGTTATGGGTATGTGCTGTTTGATGATCGCCAGGTTCCATCGCACCCAGGTGTGGAGGTTTCCCTTGTACCAGAAAGCATCAGGCATGCGGATATCTGGCGCGGTTTTTATCAAGGGGCAGAGGGCAATTGTGTCACGGTGTCGGCAATCAAGGCCGCCATCACGCGATTCCCTGACGGCATCTATACGGCTATCCACAGGACACGCGATGGCTTTGAGGTGACGATGCGTGATGGCGTCCGGCTGCGGTTGACGGACGAGGAACTGAGGCAGGCAACCGCAGTCTCGAATTTTCTCGGCAGCGATCGGGTGTTGCTCGATTACGCCAACTTCCTCTACGCCGTCAGCGCTAAGCGCGCGCAAATGGAAAATAACGACTTCCGTGCCCGGCAAAGCTATCCGGTCGCCCTGGAAACCCTCAATGACGGTGAAGCTCCTGGCGAGGCACTCCGACGTCTGGGCCTGTTTGCCTACATGCGTAACAGCACGGTAGACGAGTTGGCCCAGGGCGCGATCGGGACGATGGAAGACGGTTGGCATTCCGTGGCGGTGGTCGGTGGCGCACTGGACCTGTATGGGCAAAAGCACGCGTTGCACACGTCGCCCTGGAAACGCAGGGCGTTGAGCGCGCTAAAGCTGGTGTGAGGCTTAGCCGAGCAATCGCCTGAACCCCTCGATCGGCAGTGGCCGACTGTGCAAATACCCCTGGAACAAATGGCAGCCCAGCTTTTGCAGGAACGCCAATTGCTCCGGGGTTTCCACGCCTTCGGCAATCACCGTCAGGTTCAGGCTGCGGGCCATGGCCACAATGGCGCGGATGATTTCGGCGTCGTTGGGGTCATGGGTCGCGTCGCGTACGAAGGACTGGTCGATCTTCAGCGCATCCACCGGCAAGCGCTTGAGGTACGTCAGCGATGAGTAGCCGGTACCGAAGTCATCCATGGCAAAACTGACACCGAGCTTCTTCAGGCGGCGCATCTTTGCCACGGTGTCGTCCAGGTTCTGAATCACGATGCCTTCGGTGATTTCCAGTTTCAGCAGGTTGCAGGGCAGTTGATGCCGCTTGAGGCTGCGCTCCACCCGTTCGACAAAGTCGTTCTGGCGAAACTGCCGGGGGCTGATGTTCACGCACAGGCTGAAATTCAGCGGGTCCACCAAGCCTTCGGCAATCAGCTGTGCAAAGGCGGCGCAGGCCTCATCGAGGATCCAGGTACCCACTTCGAGAATCAGGCCGCTGTCTTCCAGGACCTTGATGAATTCGGACGGTGACTGCGCGCCCAACTGCGGATGCTGCCAGCGCACCAGGGCCTCGGCGCCGACGATCTTGTTGCCGCGCGCGTCCACCTGGGGCTGGTAATGCACGCTGAACTCGCCGCGTGACAGGGCCAGGCGCAGGTCGGTTTCCATGCGCAGGCGCTCGCTGGCGGCCTTTTGCATGCTGTTGTGGAACATCTGCGTGGTGTTGCGCCCCGAATCCTTGGCCCGGTACAGGGCGATGTCGGCGCGCTTGAGCAGGTCCGCCGGGGTGGTGCCATGGTCGGGAATCAACGCCACGCCGATGCTTGGTGTGACCTGCAGGCGATGGCCATCGAGGAACATCGGCTCCGAAAGCAATTCGCGCAGGGTATCGGCCAGTTCCTGCACCTGGGTGCTGACTTGCGTGCGCGTGCCATCCAGGCCGCTGAGCAGTACCACGAACTCATCGCCGCCCAGGCGCGCCACCGTGTCCTCCATGCGCACGCTGGCTTCCAGGCGCGCGGTGACGATTTTCAGCACGGTGTCGCCCACCGGGTGGCCGAGGGAATCGTTGATGTGCTTGAAATGGTCGAGGTCGAGAAACAGCAGGGCACCGCGCAGGTTATGGCGCTTGAGCAAGGCGATCTGTTGGCTCAGGCGATCCATCAGCAGCGCACGGTTGGGCAGGTTGGTCAGCGGGTCGTGATAGGCCAGGTGACGGATCTGCGCCTGGGCGTTTTTCAGCAGGCTCACGTCCCGCGCGGTCAGCAGCAGGCACGGGGTTTCATTGAGGGTGATCGGCTCGACCGAGACTTCTACCGCCAACACGTCGCCGCGTTTGTTGTGCCAGAGCATTTCCAGGTGAGGGATGCGCCCCTTGATCTGCAATTCGGCCAACAAGGCGGAACGCTGGTTTTCATCGGCCCAGATGCCGATCTGGTACAGCGTCAAGCCAATGGCTTCTTCGGCGCGGTAGCCGGTGAGGCGGCAGAAGCCGTCGTTGACCTCCACATAACGGCCGGTGTCGCGCTCGGTGATGGAGATAGCGTCGGGGCTGGAATGGAAGGCCTTGGCGAATTTTTCCTCGCTGGCCTTCAGCGCGGCCTCCGAGCGTTGTTGCTGGGTGATGTCGCGCAAGGTGGTGACGATGCACGGCTGGTCGCCCACCTTGATCAGCCGGCTGGAAATCATGCAGGTCAGGGTTTGGCCGTTCTTGTGGTGCACCACGATGGCCACATTGCTCAACGCCTGGTCGCGAATCACCTGTTCGATACGCTGCAGGCGTTTGCTTGACTCGTCCCACAGGCCGATCTGCTCGGCACTCTTGTCGATCACCTCGGCCGCCGTCCAACCAAACGTCTGGGTGAAGGCGGGGTTGATCTCGATGAACGCGCCACTGTCCAGGCAGGTCACGCAGATGGGATCGGGGCTGGCCTGGAACAGGCTGGCGAACTTTTCTTCGGAGGCGGTCAGGCGTTGTTCGCGCTCCACCTGGTCGGTGATGTCCAGCAGGGTGCCAGCCATGCGCAGCGGCGCCCCTTGCTCGTCGCGGTAGAGGCGGGCGCGGCTTTCCAGGTAGCGCGAGCTGCCGTCGTCCAGTGGCACGCGGTAAGTCAGTTGGTAATTGCCGGCCGGGCCTTCGCGCAGGGTGCGATAAGCGTTGCGCATGTTCTCGCGCTCTTGCCTGGGCATGCCCTCGAAAAACGCCTCGAAGGATTCATGGAAGGGCTCGGGTGGCAGACCGTGCAGTTGAGCGGCGCGGGCCGAGCCGTAGAGCATGCCGGTGGGGATATGCCAGTCCCAGGTGCCCAGTTGCGCCGAGTCCAAGGCCAGGTCCAGGCGCTCCTGGCTGTCCTTGAGGGCATTTTCGGCGTTTTTGCGCTCGGTAGTGTCGAGAAAGGTGCTGATCAAGTAGGCCTCGCCCTCCAGCTCGACCTTTTGCGCACAGAGGGTGCCATCGTGGATCTGGCCGTTGCTGGCGCAGAACTGCACTTCCATGGTGATGGGTTCACCCTTGCGCTGGGTGGCCTGGACCATCTGCGCGCGTTGTTCGGGGTGGCGCCACAGGCCCAGGTCCAGGGTGGTGCGGCCAATGGCATCGGCCACCGGCCAGCCGAAGAGCATCTCGAAATACTGGTTGGCTTCGCTGATCAGGCCGTCGGACTGGCGGGTCAACAACACCATGTTCGGGCACAGGTGAAACAGCGTGGCGAAGCGTTTTTCGGAATGGCTGAGGGCGTGCTCCCGCTCGCGCTGGCGAGTGGTCTCGCGGATCACGCCGATCATGCGGCGCCGGCCGGCCTTGTCCGGTGCCAGGCTGCCATTGATCTCCAGCCAGTGATGGGTGCCGTCCGGCCATTGGATGTGATGGTGCATGGCCTGCTCGAAAGGCTCGCCGGCCAGCACCGCATGAAAGGCGCGCACCACCCGGGAGCGATCCGACGGCGCCAGCAGGTCGAGGTAATCCAGGTCCTTGGGCAGTGGTTGGCGCGGGTCGAAGCCGAACAGCGCCTGGGTGCCCCGTGACCAGCTTATTCTTCCGGTGTCGATTTCCCAGCACCACGCGCCCAGCCGGGCCGCATTCAGGGCTGCCAGCAGTTGCGGGGCGCTGTCCCAGCTTTGTTCCGCCTGCTGGGGGTCCAGGGCGTAGATGCGGGGCAGGGGGGGTAGAGGGTCGACAGGGTTGCGCATTATCAAAGGGCCTTGGCTCGATGGGCAAACAGCGCGGTTTTATTCACAACCTGGGGCCGCACGGCGTCATACCGGTATCACTGGCAGATCCACCTGTGCATCCAACAGGCTCATGAACGCCCGCGCAGCGTTCGACAGTGTCCTTTCGGTGTGCACGATATAGCCTAGCTGGCGACTGAGTTGTATGCCCGGCAAAGCGATACTCGCCACCTGCTCATCGAGCATGGTGCGCGGCAACACGCTCCAGGCCAGGCCGATGGAGACCATCATCTTGATGGTTTCCAGGTAGTTGGTACTCATCGCGATGTTCGGCGTAAGGCCCTGGGCCTCGAACAGACGGCTGACAATATGGTGGGTAAAGGTATTACCGCCAGGGAAAACCGCCGGGTGGCCGGCAATATCGGCCAGGCTGACCTCGCGGTTGCCGGTAAGGCTGTGCTCCGGCGCCACCACGAAATCCAGCGGGTCATCCCACACCGGTGTGGCGCGTACCAGGTGATGGGGGTCGGGCGCCAGGGTGATCACCGCCACTTCGGCGCGGCCGTGGAGGATTTCTTCGTAGGCCACTTCCGAATCGAGAAACTGAATATCCAGGGCCACGTTCGGGTATTCGCGGGTGAAGGTGCGCAGGATCGGTGGCAAACGATGCAGGCCGATGTGGTGGCTGGTGGCCAAAGTGAGGCGGCCGCTGACTTCTCCGGTGAGGTTGGTGAGGGCGCGGCGGGTGTCGTCCAGCACGTTGAGAATCTGATAAGCGCGCGGCAGCAAGGCCCGGCCGGCTTCGGTCAAGCCGACTTCACGGCCCAGGCGATCGAACAGTCGCACCTTCAATTGCTGTTCCAGGCCGGCGATGCGCTTGCTGATGGCCGGCTGGGTCAGGTGCAGGCGTTCACCTGCGCCGGAGAAGCTGCCGGTCTCGGCGATGGCAATAAAGGCATTGAGGTTGGCCAGGTCCATGGTTGTATTCCAGTTGGTAATCCAAAGCATAAAAAATATGAATTTGAGTTATTTAATGTAGCGCCATACCATCAGCCTCACAAGCCAAAGGGTTATTGAAAAGCCCGGCGCATAGAAACACCGCTGATGAGGACCGACTGATGGCCGGCAAAACGCTTTACGACAAGCTTTGGGATTCCCATGAAGTGAAACGGCGCGACGATGGCTCGTCGCTGATCTATATCGACCGTCACATCATCCATGAAGTGACCTCGCCCCAAGCGTTCGAAGGCCTGCGGCTGGCCGGGCGCAAGCCTTGGCGCGTCGACTCGATCATCGCCACCCCGGACCACAACGTACCGACCACCCCGGAGCGCAAGGGCGGGATCGACGCCATTGTCGACACCGTGTCGCGCTTGCAGGTGCAGACCCTCGACGACTACTGCGACGAATATGGCATCACCGAATTCAAGATGAATGACGTGCGTCAAGGGATCGTCCACGTGATCGGCCCGGAGCAGGGCGCCACCTTGCCGGGCATGACCGTGGTCTGCGGCGACTCCCACACTTCCACCCACGGTGCGTTTGGCGCCCTGGCCCACGGCATCGGCACCTCGGAGGTGGAACATGTGTTCGCCACCCAGTGCCTGGTCGCCAAGAAAATGAAGAACATGCTGGTGCGTGTCGAAGGCACCTTGCCGTTCGGCGTGACCGCCAAGGACATCGTGCTCGCCGTGATCGGCAAGATCGGCACCGCCGGCGGTAACGGCCATGCCATCGAGTTCGCCGGCAGCGCCATTCGCGACCTGTCCATCGAGGGCCGCATGACCATCTGCAACATGTCCATCGAAGCCGGTGCCCGCGTGGGCATGGTGGCGGCGGACGAGAAAACCATTGAGTACGTGAAGGGGCGCCCATTTGCACCGCAAGGCGCCGATTGGGACGCCGCGGTTGAAGCCTGGAAGGACCTGGTGTCCGACGCCGATGCGGTGTTCGACACCGTGGTTGAACTCGACGCTGCCCAGATCAAGCCGCAAGTCAGCTGGGGCACTTCGCCGGAAATGGTCCTGGCCGTCGACCAGAACGTGCCGGACCCGGCGCAGGAAGCCGACCTGGTCAAGCGCGGTTCCATCGAGCGCGCCTTGAAGTACATGGGCTTGAAGGCCAACCAGGCGATCACCGACATCCAGTTGGATCGCGTGTTTATCGGCTCCTGCACCAACTCGCGGATCGAAGACCTGCGCGCGGCGGCGGTGATCGCCAAGGGCCGCAAAGTTGCCTCGACCATCAAGCAGGCCATCGTGGTGCCAGGCTCGGGTCTGGTAAAAGCACAGGCTGAGGCCGAAGGCCTGGACAAGATCTTCCTCGAAGCCGGTTTTGAGTGGCGTGAGCCGGGCTGCTCGATGTGCCTGGCGATGAACCCGGACCGCCTGGAATCGGGCGAGCATTGCGCGTCCACCTCCAACCGTAACTTCGAAGGGCGTCAGGGCGCCGGTGGCCGTACCCACCTGGTCAGCCCGGCCATGGCCGCCGCTGCTGCCGTCAACGGTCGTTTCATCGACGTTCGCGAATTGATCTGAGGAAAACCCGATGAGAGCTTTTACCCAACACACCGGTTTGGTCGCGCCGTTGGACCGTGCCAACGTCGACACCGACCAGATCATCCCCAAGCAGTTCTTGAAGTCGATCAAGCGCACCGGTTTCGGCCCCAACCTGTTCGACGAATGGCGCTACCTGGACGTGGGCTACGCCTACCAGGACAACTCCAAGCGCCCGTTGAACAAGGACTTCGTGCTCAACGCCGAGCGCTACCAAGGCGCCAGCGTGTTGCTGGCCCGGGAAAACTTCGGTTGCGGCTCCAGCCGCGAGCACGCGCCGTGGGCCCTGGAAGAATATGGCTTTCGCAGCATCATCGCGCCGAGCTATGCCGACATCTTCTTCAACAACAGCTTCAAGAACGGCCTGTTGCCGATCATCCTGACCGACGAAGAAGTCGACGAGCTGTTCAAGCAAGTGGAAGCCGATGTGGGCTACCAGTTGACCATCGACCTGGCTGCGCAAACCGTGACCCGTCCGGACGGCAAGGTGTACCACTTTGAGGTGGACGCCTTCCGCAAACACTGCCTGATCAACGGCCTGGACGATATCGGCCTGACCTTGCAGGACGGCGATGCGATTGCCGCGTTCGAAGCCAGGCACCGGGCGAGCCAGCCCTGGTTGTTTCGTGACGCATAAATTGATGTAGGCAGGACCGGCTTCATCGGGGGCAAGCCCCCTCCCACCTTTTGAGTTGTGAATACATTCAAATGTGGGAGGGGGCTTGCCCCCGATAGGGCCGGTACCAGCAACACAACCCTTGAAGGATGCCACCATGACCAGCACCGCCCACACCCAAGTCGTGCAAAAACAATTCGGCGAACAGGCATCTGCCTACCTGAGCAGTGCCGTGCACGCCCAAGGCACCGAATTCGCGCTGCTCCAGGCCGAACTGGCCGGGCGGGGCGATGCGCGGTTGCTGGACCTGGGTTGCGGTGCCGGTCATGTGAGTTTCCATATGGCTCCATTGGTCAAGGAAGTCGTGGCCTACGACCTCTCCCAGCAGATGCTCGATGTGGTGGCCGCCGCTGCGCAAGATCGCGGTCTCACCAATATCGGCACCGTAAACGGCGCCGCCGAGCGCCTGCCGTTTGCCGATGGCGAATTCGACTTCGTGTTCAGCCGTTATTCGGCGCACCATTGGAGCGACCTCGGCGTGGCCCTGCGCGAAGTGCGCCGCGTGCTCAAGCCGGGCGGCGTGGCGGCGTTTATCGATGTCTTGTCACCGGGCAGCCCGTTGCTGGACACTTACCTGCAAACCGTCGAAGTGCTGCGCGACACCAGCCACGTGCGTGACTACTCCGCCGCCGAATGGATGCGCCAGCTCAGCGAAGCCGGCTTGCACGTACGCAACAGCAGCCGCCAGCGCCTGCGCCTGGAATACACCTCGTGGGTCGAACGCATGCGCACACCGCAAGTGTTGCGCGCCGCGATCCTGGAGCTGCAGCAGGCGATGGGCCAGGAAGTGCGCGATTACTACGAGATTCAGGCCGACGGCACCTTCAGCACCGACGTGCTGGTGGTCTGGGCCGAACGCTGATTAATTTTCCCGGCCTGCCCACGGGCAGGTCGCTCGATGAAATGAGGAACCCATGAGCAAGCAGATTCTGATTCTCCCTGGCGACGGTATTGGTCCGGAAATCATGGCCGAAGCGGTCAAGGTCCTGGAGCTTGCCAACAGCAAGTACAGCCTGGGCTTCGAATTGAGCCACGACGTGATCGGCGGCGCTGCCATCGACAAGCACGGCGTGCCCCTGGCCGACGAAACCCTGGACCGCGCCCGCGCCGCCGATGCCGTGCTGCTGGGCGCCGTGGGTGGCCCGAAATGGGACAAGATCGAGCGTGATATCCGCCCTGAGCGCGGCCTGCTGAAAATCCGCGCGCAACTGGGCCTGTTCGGTAACCTGCGCCCGGCGATCCTCTACCCGCAACTGGCCGACGCATCGAGCCTGAAGCCGGAAGTGGTGGCGGGCCTGGACATCCTGATCGTGCGTGAACTGACCGGTGGTATCTACTTTGGCTCGCCACGGGGCGTGCGCGAGTTGGAGAATGGCGAGCGCCAGGCCTACGACACCCTGCCGTACAGCGAGAGTGAAATCCGCCGTATTGCCCGCGTCGGTTTCGACATGGCCCGTGTACGCGGCAAGAAGGTCTGCTCGGTGGACAAGGCCAACGTCCTGGCCTCCAGCCAACTGTGGCGCGAAATCGTCGAAGAAGTGGCCAAGGACTACCCGGACGTCGAACTGAGCCACATGTACGTCGACAACGCCGCCATGCAACTGGTCCGTGCGCCGAAGCAGTTCGACGTGATCGTCACCGACAACCTGTTCGGCGACATCCTGTCCGACCAGGCGTCGATGCTCACCGGTTCCATCGGCATGCTGCCGTCGGCGTCCCTGGACACCAATAACAAAGGCATGTACGAGCCTTGCCACGGCTCGGCGCCGGACATTGCGGGCCAGGGTATTGCCAACCCGCTGGCGACCATCCTGTCGGTCTCGATGATGCTGCGCTACAGCTTCAACCTGAGCGACGCTGCGGACGCGATCGAGAAGGCCGTGAGCCTGGTGCTGGACCAGGGCCTGCGCACCGGCGACATCTGGTCGCAGGGTTGCACCAAGGTGGGTACGCAGGAAATGGGCGACGCAGTAGTCGCCGCGCTGCGGAATCTGTAATCTCTCGGGCCCGCTTGCAGTTGTTGCTGCAAGGCGGCCCACTTTTTAACAAGGTGTAGTTGCGATGAAACGTGTAGGTCTGATCGGTTGGCGCGGTATGGTCGGTTCCGTGCTCATGCAGCGGATGCTGGAAGAGCAGGATTTCGATCTTATTGAGCCGGTGTTTTTCACCACTTCGAACGTAGGTGGCCAAGGGCCGTCCGTGGGCAAGGATATTGCCCCGCTCAAGGACGCCTACAGCATTGAAGAGCTGAAAACCCTCGACGTGATCCTCACCTGCCAGGGTGGCGACTACACCAGCGAAGTCTTCCCCAAGCTGCGTGAAGCCGGCTGGCAGGGTTACTGGATCGACGCCGCCTCGAGCCTGCGCATGCAGGACGACGCCGTGATCATCCTCGACCCGGTCAACCGCAAGGTCATCGACCAGCAGTTGGATGCCGGCACCAAGAATTATGTGGGCGGCAACTGCACCGTCAGCCTGATGCTGATGGGCCTGGGCGGCCTGTTCGAAGCCGGCCTGGTCGAGTGGATGAGCGCCATGACTTATCAGGCAGCTTCCGGTGCCGGCGCGCAGAACATGCGTGAGTTGATCAAGCAGATGGGCGCGACCCACGCCGCCGTCGCCGATCAACTGGCCGACCCGGCCAGCGCGATCCTCGACATCGACCGCCGTGTGGCCGAAGCCATGCGCAGCGATGCCTACCCGACCGAGAACTTCGGTGTGCCATTGGCCGGCAGCCTGATCCCGTGGATCGACAAAGAGCTGCCGAACGGCCAGAGCCGCGAAGAGTGGAAGGCCCAGGCCGAGACCAACAAGATCCTCGGCCGGTTCAAGAGCCCGATCCCGGTGGATGGCATCTGCGTGCGCATCGGCGCCATGCGCTGCCACAGCCAGGCGCTGACCATCAAGCTGAACAAAGACGTGCCGATCGCCGATATCGAAGGGCTGATCAGCCAGCACAACCCCTGGGTCAAGCTGGTGCCGAACAACCGCGATATCAGCATGCAGGAGCTGAGCCCGACCAAGGTCACCGGCACCCTGAATGTACCGGTGGGCCGTCTGCGCAAGCTGAACATGGGCACCCAGTACCTGGGCGCATTCACCGTCGGCGACCAACTGCTGTGGGGCGCGGCCGAGCCGTTGCGTCGCATGCTGCGGATTTTGCTGGAGCGTTGATCGCTTGAAGCAATAATAGAAACCCGCGTTCTGGTGACAGGCGCGGGTTTTTTATTGTTCTTTCGGGCGCTATCGGGAGCAAGCCCCCTCCCACATTCAACCGAGTTCCAACCTTGAAATGCTGTTCACTGTGGGAGGGGGCTTGCTCCCGATAGCGCCATCAGCCACTCCACCAGCCCCAGGCTAATTGCCTCACTCCCGGCCACCCGGTAAAGTGCCGCTCCCCCCGCAATGCCCGAGGCAGCCCCCATGACCCAGACCTTTGAAATTGCCGTGATCGGTGCCACCGGTACGGTCGGCGAAACCCTGGTGCAGATTCTCGAAGAGCTGGCATTCCCGGTGGGCACCCTGTACCTGCTGGCGGGCAGTAACTCTGCTGGCGCGTCGGTACCGTTTCGCGGCAAGAACGTACGGGTCAAGGAGGTCGACGAATTCGATTTCAGCAAGGTGCAACTGGCCTTCTTCGCCGCAGGCCCGGCAGTCACCCTGAGCTTCGCGCCCCGTGCCACGGCGGCGGGTTGCTCGGTGATCGACTTGTCGGGAGCCTTGCCCGCCGAGCAGGCGCCCCAGGTGGTGCCGGAAGCCAATGCCCATGTCCTCGACGGCCTGGAAAAACCTTTCCAGCTCGGCAGCCCGAGCCCGTCCGCCACCAACCTGGCGGTGGTGCTGGCGCCGTTGCGCGGCTTGCTGGACATCCAGCGTGTCGCCGTCACTGCCAGCCTGGCAGTGTCTGCCCAGGGCCGCGAAGCCGTCAGCGAATTGGCACGTCAGACCGCCGAACTCCTGAACGTGCGCCCTCTGGAGCCCAAGTTCTTTGACCGGCAAATGGCCTTTAACCTGTTGGCACAAGTCGGCACGCCAGACGCCCAAGGTCATACCGCCTTGGAAAAGCGCCTGGTTCACGAACTGCGTGCAGTCCTGGAATTACCTTTGCTAAAGATTTCCGCAACTTGCGTTCAAGCACCGGTGTTTTTTGGCGATAGCCTGACTGTGTCATTGCAATTGGGCGCGGCGGTCGATCTCGCCGCCGTCAACCGCGCATTGGAGGCCGCGCCCGGTATCGAGCTGGTAGAAGAGGGTGATTACCCTACAGCCGTGGGCGACGCAGTCGGCCAGGATGTGGTCTACGTAGGCCGGGTGCGCGCGGGCGTGGATGACGCGGCTGAACTAAATCTGTGGCTGACGTCAGATAACGTACGCAAGGGCGCCGCCCTTAACGCCGTGCAGCTGGCGCAGTTGTTGATAAAACGCCTTGCGTAAAAGATACTTGGCGGCAATTTGTAGATTGATTCTAACCAGGCGCTATGCTTGGCCCCAAGCAGGAACAATTGCGCGTCGGTGACCTATCGGCTCGCCATGCCTTATGGCAAGCGGTTACCAACCTTCTCGCAGGCCGGGGAGTGTTCAAACAAAGGATGAGGCTATGGTTCAAGTTCGCAAACTGGTGTTAGCAATAGCGGCCGCCTCGGCGCTGTCCTCCGGTATGGCGCAGGCGCTGCAGCTGGGGGAAATGACCCTTAAGTCGACGTTGAACCAGCCGTTGTCGGTGGAAATCGAATTGCTCGATGTCGGTGGCCTCACGGCGTCCGAGATCACCCCGAGCCTGGCCTCATCCCAGGCATTCGTGGACGCGGGCGTCGATCGTCAGGCGTTTCTCGATGACCTGACGTTTACCCCGGTCATCAATCCCAGTGGTCGCAGCGTGGTGCGCGTCACCTCCAGCAAGCCGCTGCCGGATTCCTACGTACGTTTCCTGCTGCAGGTGCAATGGCCCAATGGCCGCTTGATGCGCGACTACAGTGTGTTGCTCGACCCTGCCAAGTTCGACCAGTCGGCTTCGACCTCCGCAGCACCTGCACCGCGCGTGGGAACGCCCGCCCGTACTGCGCCCGTTGTGAGCACGCCGGCCCAGCACACCACCACCTCCCGCGACACCCTGTGGGAAATTGCGCAGAAGCACCGCAATGGCGGCTCGGTGCAGCAGACCATGCTGGCCATTCAGGCACTCAACCCCGACGCCTTTATCGACGGCAATATCAACCGCCTGAAAACCGGCCAGGTGCTGCGCCTGCCGGACACCGTACAAAGCACGGCGTTGCCGCAACCTCAGGCAATCGCCGAAGTGAGGGTACAAAATGCCGCCTGGCGCCAGGGTCGGCGCGGGGCGACCAATCAGGCGGCCGGCAAGCAGCAACTGGACGCCACCAAGCGTGCCCAGGCCGGCAATGCGCCGTCGACCACCAATACCCAGGACAACCTGAGCCTGGTCTCGGCTGAAGCAGCCAAGAAAGGCGGCAAGGGCAAGGCCGGCGACAGCCAGGTCCTGAGCGACAAGCTGGCGATGACCCAGGAGCAACTGGACACCACTCGCCGCGATAACGAAGAGCTCAAGAGCCGTGCCGCAGATCTGCAAAGCCAGTTGGATAAACTGCAAAAGTTGATTCAACTGAAAAACGATCAACTGGCCCGTTTGCAGGCAGAAAAAGGCGACCCGGCCGTAGCGGCGACGGCAGCGATGCCTGCACAGCTGGCAAGCGACCCGGCCGCCACGCCGGCAGCACCCGCTGCACAGACCGCCGCGCCAACGCCAACCCCTGCTGCGCCGGCACCTGAAGCGGCTAAACCGGCCGCCGCACCTGACACCACCGAAGGCAAGTTCAATGAACTGCTGACCAACCCGGTTGTCCTCGGTGTGATCGGCGGCGCGGCTGGCCTGGTGGTGTTGCTGCTCCTGCTGCTGTGGGCGCGCCATCGCAACGCCCGCCGTGAAGAGGAAAAGCACTTGCGCATGGCGCGGGCGCTGGCTGAAGAGCCGGAATTTACCTCGAACATCGAACAGGACCTGCCGTCGGACAGTTTCGAAGGCCTCGAAGTGCCGCCGCCGAACGTCAAGCTGGCAGCGGCTCCGGCACCCGCTCCAGTGGTTGCGCCGGCGGTGGCGGTTCCGACGGTTGCCTCCGTGCTCGCGCCGCTGGCCGCTGCCGTGGCCCCGCAAAACGCCAACGATGCCCTGGCGCAAGCCCAGTCCCATATCGACCGTGGTCACCTGAACCAGGCCGCCGATGTGCTGGAACAAGCGATCAAGCACGAGCCCAAGCGCAGCGACCTGCGGTTGAAGCTGATGGAAGTCTACGGCCTGCAAAGCGACAAGGACGGTTTCGTGACCCAGGAGCGTCAACTGGTGGCCAATGGTGAGAACCATGCCCAGGTCGAGCAACTCAAGTCGCGCTTTCCTGCGATGGCGGTATTGGCGGCGGGCGTCAGTGCCGCGGTTGCCGCCGCGGCCCTCGACGCTCAGTACGTCAAGGACCTGCTGGAAGACAAACCGGCCGTCCCAGCCGCCGAGCCCGATGCACTCGACACCGATTTCGACCTGAGCCTGGATGAGCTGGAGGCGGCTTCGCCAGCCAACCTGGACGACGAACAGACGTTTGCAGCGCTCCTGGAGCAGCAATCGGCGTCCAAGGCCGACAAGGAAAACCTGTCGGACTTCGACCTGGATCTGCAGCCGAATACCCCGGCGTCCGAGCAGTCCGACGATGACTTCCTTTCCGGTCTTGAGGACCAGATGAAGGATGTGTCGGCAGTGGAGCCGCCGACGCTGACCCCATCGGCGCTGGATGACTTCGATTTGCCGGAGGATTTCGACCTGTCCCTGGCGGACGAGCCAGGCGAAGCCGCCAAGCCGGATGCCTTCGCTTCGGAGCTGGACGATGTCAACGCCGAGCTGGATCGCCTGTCCCAAAGCCTGGAGAATCCGCCCATCGAACCCTCCTTTACCGCCGAGGACGCGGCGCTGGGTGGGGATGAGCCGGAGTTCGACTTCCTGTCTGGCACGAATGAAGTCGCCACCAAGCTCGATCTCGCCCAGGCCTATATCGACATGGGTGATGCCGACGGCGCGCGGGACATCCTCTCCGAAGTGCTCACCGAAGGTGATGAGGCTCAGCGCGGCGAGGCCAAGGAAATGCTCGGCAAAATCTGAAGGTTGATGCCGGTGCGGTGTGGGAAGGTCAATCCCTAACAAAAGCGCACGCCACGCAGCTGCCGCATTTATAATGGCTGCCTTTGCGCAACTCATCAGGCTCTCAGTTCTTGGCAAATATAGATAACCCGGCCGCCGAAATGGCGGCCGCTGGCTTTTACCGCATCGCCCTCGGCGTGGAATACAAAGGCTCGCGCTATCGCGGCTGGCAGCGTCAGGCGTCAGGCGTGCTGACGGTGCAGGAAACCCTGGAGAAGGCGCTGTCGAAAGTGGCTGACTCCCCGGTGTCGTTGATGTGCGCCGGGCGTACCGATGCCGGTGTGCATGCCTGCGGCCAAGTGGTGCACTTCGATACCCAGGCCGAACGCACGATGAAGGCCTGGGTGATGGGCGCCAATATCAATCTGCCCCACGACGTCAGCGTCAGTTGGGCCAAGGTCATGCCTGCGCACTTTCATGCGCGCTTCAAGGCCATTGCCCGGCGTTATCGCTATGTGATCTACAACGACCAGATCCGTCCCGCGCACCTCAACGAAGAAATCACCTGGAACCACCGTCCGCTGGATGCCGAGCGCATGGCCGAGGCTGCGCAGCATCTGGTGGGGGTGCATGATTTCAGTGCGTTCCGTGCCGGCCAGTGCCAGGCCAAGTCGCCGATCAAGGAAGTCCACCACCTGCGGGTGACTCGCCACGGCAAGATGATCGTGCTGGACATCCGTGCCGGCGCTTTCCTGCACCATATGGTGCGCAACATTGCGGGCGTATTGATGACCATCGGTACCGGCGAACGCCCGGTGGAATGGGCCAGGGAAGTGCTGGAAAGCCGCATCCGCCGCACGGGCGGCGTCACGGCGCATCCGTTTGGCCTGTACCTCGTGGACGTGGAGTACCGCGACGAGTTCGAGCTGCCGCAGCGTTTCATCGGGCCACACTTCCTCACAGGGTTCAGTGAACTTGGCGGCTGACGCCCGGAATAGCTTTTGTTACCATCCGGGACTTTATCGGTCCAATCCCTGAGGTTTCTACGACATGCCTGCCGTTCGCAGCAAGATTTGCGGGATTACCCGCATAGAAGACGCGCTGGCGGCAGTCGAGGCGGGGGCGGATGCCATTGGCCTGGTATTTTATGCCAGGAGCCCACGGGCGGTGAATGTGTTGCAGGCGCGGGCGATCGTTGCGGCGCTGCCGCCGTTCGTGACCACCGTGGGCTTGTTCGTCAACGCCAGCCGCTGCGAACTCAACGAAACCCTGGATGCCGTGCAGTTGGATATGCTGCAATTTCACGGCGACGAAACCCCGGATCAATGTGAAAGCTACCAACGCCCGTATATCAAGGCGTTGCGGGTCAAGGCGGGTGACGATATCGCGAGGGCCTGCGCTGCCTATTCCGGCGCGCGTGGCATTCTGTTGGACACGTATGTCGAAGGCGTACCCGGTGGTACCGGCGAAGCGTTCGATTGGTCGCTGATCCCTGAAGGGTTGAGCAAGCCGATCATCCTGGCCGGGGGGCTCAACCCTGGGAACGTCGGTTCGGCGATTCAACAGGTCCGGCCGTATGCCGTGGATGTCAGCGGTGGGGTAGAGCAAGGCAAGGGCATCAAGGATCACGACAGGATTCGCGCATTCATGCAGGCGGTGCGCAACAGCTGTGTCGGGATGTGACGGCTGGCAGTCTGCCGCCGTCCATAACTACCACTGTGTAAAACAGCCCGGCGCCGCCTGAGGGAGGCCCGGAAATGAAGTGGCAACCTGCGCAGGCAGGCTGTCTGGAAGGCTGAGGATGCAGGCTGGAAATGGCAGGTCGAACGTCTGACCCCGTCCAGCCTGCGTCATCGCCACATATGAATTTAGCTCAAGGGCATACGCGGGGCTGTGTTCAAGCTACCGGTACTGGAGAAAGAAAGCATGAGCAACTGGTTAGTAGACAAACTGATCCCTTCGATCATGCGTTCCGAGGTGAAGAAAAGCTCGGTTCCTGAAGGTCTGTGGCACAAGTGCCCATCCTGCGACGCGGTGCTGTACCGCCCCGAGCTGGAAAAGACCCTGGATGTTTGCCCCAAGTGCAACCACCACATGCGTATCGGCGCCCGCGCCCGCATCGACATCTTCCTCGACGCCGACGGCCGTAACGAGCTGGGCGCCGACCTGGAGCCGGTCGACCGTCTCAAGTTCCGCGACGGCAAGAAGTACAAGGACCGCCTGACCGCTGCGCAAAAGCAGACCGGTGAGAAGGACGCGTTGATTTCCGTCAGCGGCAAGCTGCTGGGCATGCCGGTGGTGGTGTCGGCGTTCGAGTTCTCCTTCATGGGCGGCTCCATGGGGGCCATCGTCGGCGAGCGCTTCGTGCGCGCGGCCAACTACGCCCTGGAAAACCGTTGCCCGATGATCTGCTTCGCCGCCTCCGGTGGTGCGCGGATGCAGGAAGCGTTGATCTCCCTGATGCAAATGGCCAAGACCTCTGCGGTGCTGGCGCGTCTGCGCGAAGAAGGCATTCCGTTCATCTCCGTGCTGACCGACCCGGTCTACGGCGGTGTTTCCGCCAGCCTGGCGATGCTGGGCGACGTGATTGTCGGTGAGCCAAAAGCCCTGATCGGCTTTGCCGGCCCGCGCGTGATCGAGCAGACCGTGCGCGAAAAACTGCCGGAAGGCTTCCAGCGCAGCGAGTTCCTGCTGGAGCACGGCGCAATCGACCTGATCATTCCGCGCGGTGAGCTGCGTCCACGCCTGGGTAGCCTGCTGGCTCAGATGATGGGCCTGCCGACACCTGTTTACGTCGCGCCTAAAGTCGAGCCGATCGTTGTGCCGCCGGTGCCTGCGAACCTATGACCCAACGTACCCTGGGCGAATGGCTCGCCTACCTCGAGCAGTTGCATCCGTCCGCCATCGACATGGGCCTGGAGCGCTCGCAACAGGTAGCGGCCCGCCTTGGGTTGGGCCGGCCGGCGCCGCGTGTGATCACGGTGACCGGCACCAACGGCAAGGGCTCTACCTGTGCCTTTGTTGCCGCGCTGCTGCAAGCCCAGGGGCTGAAAGTAGGCGTGTACAGCTCGCCGCACTTGCTGCGTTACAACGAGCGGGTGCAACTCAATGGCGTCGAAGCCAGTGATGAGCAACTCTGCGAAGCCTTCGCCGCACTCGATGCCGGGCGCGGTGAGATTTCCCTGACTTACTTCGAAATGGGCACCCTGGCGGCGTTCTGGCTGTTCGAGCGTGCGCAGCTGGATGTGGTCGTATTGGAAGTGGGCCTGGGCGGACGCCTGGACACCGTCAACGTGGTGGATGCCGACCTGGCGCTGGTCACCAGTATTGGCGTGGACCATGCCGACTACCTGGGGGATACCCGCGAGTCCGTGGCCTATGAAAAGGCCGGGATTTTCCGTCCGGGCAAGCCTGCGCTATGCGGTGACCTGGATCCGCCGCTGCCCTTGTTGGACAAGGTGCGTGAACTGGGCTGCCCATTCTTCCTGCGGGGCCGCGAATTCAATCTTGAAATCGATGACCGGCACTGGCAGTGGTGCGGGCGGGATGCCCGTGGGCAGGCTGTGGAGCTGCGTGATCTGCCCTTGCTGAATCTGCCGATGGAGAATGCCGCACTCGCGCTGCAAGCCTATCTGTTGCTGGACCTGCCTTGGCAGGCTGAGCAGATTGCTGCGACGTTGCTGGCGACCCGCGTGGTAGGGCGCCTGGATCGCCGGGTGTTCGACTGGCACGGCAAGCGCCTGAACCTGCTGCTGGATGTGGGGCATAACCCCCATGCCGCCAGCTACCTGGCGCAACGCCTGGCGCGCACGCCGCCGTCGGGGTGTCGCCTGGCTGTATTCGGCTTGCTTGCCGATAAGGACCTGGAGGGCGTGGTTGCGCCGTTGCTGGACAGCGTCCAGGCTTGGGCGGTCGCGCCGCTGGATACGCCGCGCAGTCGTCCGGCCCATGAGCTTGAGATCGTGTTACAGAACCTTGGTGCGCCGGTGGCGTCGTATGCAAGCGTGACTGCTGCCCTGGAGGCACAGTGCGCGGTAGCGACGGCCGAGGACGAAATTCTGTTGTTCGGATCATTTTATTGTGTTGCCGAGGCGCTTGAGTGGTTGGCCCGGCGCTCCACGGAGGAAGCTGCACATGGCATTACTGGATAGCGCATACAAGCAGCGAATGGTTGGAGCCCTGGTGCTGGTGGCATTGGCGGTGATCTTCCTGCCGATGCTGTTTTCCCGCCAGGACGAGCAGCGCCAGGTGGTTGTCGAGGCTCCGGCTGCGCCCCAGGCACCGGCAGTGCCGCAAGTGCAGGTGGAGCCGGTGGTGGTGCCTGAGCCGCAGGCGTTGCCTGAAGAAGAGCCGGTGCCGACTGACGATGAGGTGGCTGCGCAGCAGGCGCCGTCGATGCCGGTGCAGCCAAGCGTGCCGGTGGTCAAGCCGACACCTGCTCCGGCGGTCGCCGCCAAGCCGGCGACGCCTGCGCCTGCGCCCAAGCCGGTGGTGCCGCAGCCTGCCGCGCCGGGCAAGCCGGATGTGGGTCAGAGCCGTATCGATCCGAATGGTCTGCCGATCAGTTGGTCGATCCAGGTGGCCAGCCTGGGCAATCGCGAAGGCGCCGACGCCTTGCAGAAGAAGCTGCGTGCCCAGGGCTACAACGCCTATATCCGTAGCGCCGACGGCAAGAACCGGGTGTTTATCGGGCCGCTGATCGAGCGCGCCGAGGCCGACCGGCTGCGGGATTTGCTGGACCGTCAGCAGAACCTGAAAGGCTTCGTCACACGCTTCCAGCCTGAGCGCGGCTGAGCCCGTATCGGTTTAAACCTGAAGTCCAATCAAATGTGGGAGGGGGCAAGCCTCCTCCCACATTGGTTTTGTGGTGAGGTTGAAATGTGATCGGCCCGCCACAATCTATTGATTTGCAAAGCAGCCGCAATCACAGCTTACCGACAGCCCGACGCTCTGCTAAAATGCGCCGCCTTATCCGTCCGTAGGCTCAAACGTGCCATTTACCTGGGTTGACTGGGCGATCGTTGCAATCGTCGCCATCTCCGCTTTGATCAGTCTAAGCCGCGGCTTCGTAAAAGAAGCACTGTCGTTGCTGACCTGGATCATCGCAGGAGTCGTAGCCTGGATGTTCGGCGGTTCATTGTCGGTCTACCTGGCCGGATACATCGAGACACCTTCGGCTCGCGTCATCGCGGGCTGCGCCATCATGTTCATCGCCACGCTGCTGGTGGGGGCAATGGTCAATTATCTTATTGGCGAGTTGATACGCGTCACCGGCCTCTCCGGGACCGATCGATTTCTCGGCATGGCCTTCGGTGCCGCGCGTGGCGCGTTGCTGGTGGTCGTGGCGGTCGGGCTGTTGAGCCTGGGGCCGGTACAGCAGGATTCGTGGTGGCAGGAGTCGGTACTCGTGCCAAAATTTCTATTGGTTGCAGATTGGTCCAAGAACCTCATCTTGGGGTGGAGCAGTCAGTGGCTGGCCAGCGGAATCAGCGTACCCGCTGATCTTCCGTTCAAGGAACACCTCTTGCCGGCCAAAACGCCGCAGTAAGTTGTGTTCAGTCAAGATTCATTAAGTAGGGGTTGCGTCGCATGTGTGGCATCGTCGGTATCGTCGGTAAGTCGAACGTCAATCAGGCGCTGTATGACGCGCTAACCGTCCTCCAGCACCGCGGCCAGGACGCTGCCGGTATTGTGACCAGCCACGACGGCCGGTTATTCCTGCGCAAGGACAATGGCCTGGTACGTGACGTGTTCCATCAGCGTCACATGCAGCGCCTCGTCGGGCACATGGGCATTGGCCACGTGCGTTACCCGACCGCCGGTAGCTCGACGTCGGCCGAAGCTCAGCCGTTCTACGTCAACTCGCCTTACGGCATTACCCTGGCGCATAACGGTAACCTGACCAACGTTGAGCAACTGGCCAAGGAGATTTACGAATCTGACCTGCGCCACGTCAACACCAGCTCAGACTCGGAAGTGCTGCTCAACGTGTTCGCCCACGAGCTGGCCCAGCGCGGCAAGCTGCAGCCGACCGAAGAAGATGTGTTCGCCGCCGTGATCGACGTGCATAACCGTTGCGTCGGCGGTTATGCCGTTGTGGCGATGATCACCGGCTACGGCATCGTCGGCTTCCGTGACCCCCACGGTATTCGCCCGATCGTGTTCGGCCAGCGTCACACCGACGAAGGCGTCGAGTACATGATCGCGTCCGAAAGCGTGTCCCTTGACGTGCTGGGCTTCACCCTGATCCGCGACCTCGCGCCGGGCGAAGCGGTGTACATCACCGAAGACGGCAAGCTGCATACCCGTCAGTGCGCTGTCGCGCCGAAACTTACCCCGTGCATCTTCGAACACGTCTACCTGGCGCGTCCGGATTCGATCATCGACGGCGTTTCGGTTTACAAGGCGCGCCTGCGCATGGGCGAGAAGCTGGCCGACAAGATCCTGCGCGAGCGTCCCGAGCACGACATCGACGTGGTGATCCCGATCCCGGACACCAGCCGTACCGCTGCGCTGGAATTGGCCAACCACCTGGGCGTCAAGTTCCGCGAAGGCTTCGTGAAGAACCGTTACATCGGTCGCACCTTCATCATGCCGGGCCAGGCGGCGCGCAAGAAGTCGGTGCGCCAGAAGCTCAACGCCATCGAACTGGAATTCCGCGGCAAGAACGTGATGCTGGTGGACGATTCCATCGTGCGCGGCACCACCTGCAAGCAAATCATCCAGATGGCCCGCGAAGCCGGTGCGAAGAACGTGTACTTCTGTTCCGCAGCGCCTGCCGTGCGTTACCCGAACGTGTACGGCATCGACATGCCGAGCGCCCACGAACTGATCGCACACAACCGCACGACCCAGGACGTGGCTGACCTGATCGGCGCCGATTGGCTGATCTACCAGGACCTGCCGGACCTGATCGAAGCGGTCGGCGGTGGCAAGATCAAGATCGAGCAGTTCGACTGCGCCGTGTTCGACGGTAAGTACGTGACCGGTGACGTCGACGAGGCCTACCTGAACAAGATCGAGCAGGCGCGTAACGACTCGTCGAAGATCAAGACCCAGGCGGTCAGCGCGATCATCGATCTGTACAACAACTGAGTAGACACCGGCCCTGAGGGGCCGGTTTTGTATCTTAAATAAAGAATTGAGTAAGGAGTCGCAGCATGAGTCAGGAATGGGATGCCGGTCGCTTGGACAGCGACCTCGATGGCGTAGCTTTCGATACCCTGGCTGTGCGCGCCGGCCAGCACCGTACCCCGGAAGGTGAGCACGGTGACCCGATGTTCTTTACCTCCAGCTACGTGTTCCGCACGGCGGCCGACGCCGCTGCGCGCTTTGCTGGCGAAGTGCCGGGTAACGTTTATTCCCGCTACACCAACCCGACTGTGCGCGCGTTCGAAGAGCGTATCGCGGCCCTGGAAGGCGCAGAGCAGGCGGTGGCAACGGCCACCGGCATGGCGGCGATCCTGGCGGTGGTGATGAGCCTGTGCAGTGCCGGCGACCATGTGCTGGTGTCGCGCAGCGTGTTTGGTTCGACCATCAGCCTGTTCGAGAAGTATTTCAAGCGCTTCGGTATTGAAGTGGACTACGTGCCCTTGGCGGATCTGTCCGGCTGGGATGCGGCGATCAAGTCCAACACCAAATTGCTGTTCGTCGAGTCGCCGTCCAATCCGCTGGCCGAGCTGGTGGATATCGCGGCATTGTCCGAAGTGGCCCACACCAAGGGCGCAATGCTGGTGGTCGATAACTGCTTCTGCACGCCTGCCTTGCAGCAGCCGCTGAAGCTCGGCGCGGACATCGTGGTGCATTCGGCCACCAAGTTTATCGATGGCCAGGGCCGTTGCATGGGCGGCGTGGTTGCAGGCCGCAGCGAGCAGATGAAGGAAGTGGTGGGCTTCCTGCGCACCGCCGGCCCGACCTTGAGCCCGTTCAACGCCTGGATCTTCCTCAAGGGCCTGGAAACCCTCAGCCTGCGTATGAAAGCCCATTGCGCCAACGCCCAGGCCCTGGCCGAGTGGCTGGAGCAGCAGGACGGTATCGAAAAAGTGCATTACGCCGGCCTCAAGAGCCACCCGCAGCACGCGTTGGCCCAGCGCCAGCAGCGTGGTTTCGGCGCCGTGGTGAGTTTCGAAGTGAAGGGCGGCAAAGAGGGCGCCTGGCGCTTTATCGATGCGACGCGCCTGATCTCCATCACGGCCAACCTGGGCGATAGCAAGACCACCATTACCCATCCGAGCACCACCTCCCACGGACGCCTGGCGCCGCAGGAGCGTGAGGCGGCCGGTATCCGGGACAGCCTGATCCGCATCGCGGTCGGCCTGGAAGATGTCACGGATCTGCAGGCTGACCTGGCTCGCGGGCTGGCTGCCTTGTGATCGAGTGGTCCCTGGAGGCCGCGGCGGCCAGTAATGGGCGCGTCGCCCTGGTGACGGGCGCGGCGCGGGGCATTGGCCTCGGGATTGCGGCATGGCTGATCAGCGAGGGCTGGCAGGTGGTCTTGACCGACCTCGACCGCGAGCGCGGTTCCAAGGTGTCCAAGGTGCTGGGCGAAAACGCCTGGTTTATCACCATGGACGTGGCTGACGAGAAACAGGTGGCCCAGGGGGTCGCCGAAGTCCTGGGGCAGTTCGGGCGCCTGGACGCGTTGGTCTGTAACGCTGCGGTGGCCGACCCGCACAATATCACCCTGGAAAGCCTCGACCTGGCCTACTGGAACCGTGTGCTGGCCGTTAACCTCAGTGGGCCGATGTTGCTGGCCAAACATTGTGCGCCTTACCTGCGTGCCCACGGCGGAGCCATCGTCAACCTGGCGTCGACCCGGGCTCGTCAGTCGGAGCCGGATACCGAGGCTTATGCGGCGAGCAAGGGTGGCCTGTTGGCGCTTACTCACGCCTTGGCGATCAGCCTCGGGCCGGAAGTGCGGGTGAATGCGGTCAGCCCTGGCTGGATTGATGCCCGTGATCCAGCTGCGCGGCGTGCCGAGCCTTTGACCGATGCCGATCATGCCCAGCATCCGGCGGGCAGGGTGGGTACGGTAGAGGACGTGGCAGCGATGGTGGCGTGGCTGCTGTCGCGCCAGGCCGGGTTTGTCACCGGGCAAGAGTTTGTGGTGGACGGTGGCATGAGCAAGAAGATGATTTACAGCGAGTAGGACGGGTAGCCGTCTTGTAGCCATTTTGTCTTTTTCAGAAAAACTTCAAGCAGGCTATTGACTTAGGTCCGCTACCTGCGTAAATTTCGCGGCCTCAACGAAGCAAAGGGTGATTAGCTCAGCTGGGAGAGCATCTGCCTTACAAGCAGAGGGTCGGCGGTTCGATCCCGTCATCACCCACCACTTCTTGAGAGTTTTGCCTTCGGGCAGGACGCAACGTTAAAGGTTGCACCGACGCGCAGCGGTAGTTCAGTCGGTTAGAATACCGGCCTGTCACGCCGGGGGTCGCGGGTTCGAGTCCCGTCCGCTGCGCCATATTTTCCAGGTTCGATTTATCGGGCTTGAGATTGAACAGCCAAGGCTGATCGATCAGATATTCAAAGACGGTTGAGGCGGTTTGCTCAGCCGGTCAAGCGATACGCAGCGGTAGTTCAGTCGGTTAGAATACCGGCCTGTCACGCCGGGGGTCGCGGGTTCGAGTCCCGTCCGCTGCGCCATATCTGCCTCAAGGCCCACTGAACGCCTTGAAGCACAAAGAAAGCCACTGGCTACTTTGATCCGATAGCAAAGACCCTGGTCGAAAGACCGGGGTTTTTTGTGTCTGCAATTTGGCAATTTTTTGCGGGAGCCGGCGAACCGGCTCCCATTGATTTGTCAGAAGCCCAGCTTATCCCGCAGCCCGTAGTACCAAGCTCCCAGTGCCGCAAACGGTGTGCGCAACAGTTGCCCGCCCGGGAATGGGTAGTGCGGCAGGTCGGCAAACGCATCAAAGCGCTCTGCCTGGCCTCTCAGCGCTTCCGCCAACACCTTGCCCGCCAGGTGGGTGTACGTCACGCCATGGCCGCTGCAGCCCTGTGAGTAGTAGATGTTGTCGCCCAGGCGACCGACCTGCGGCAAGCGCGACAGGGTCAGCAGGAAGTTGCCGGTCCAGGCGTAGTCGATCTTCACATCCTTGAGTTGCGGGAAGGCCTTGAGCATCTTCGGGCGGATGATTGCTTCGATGTTCGCCGGGTCGCGCGCGCCATACACCACACCACCGCCGAAGATCAGGCGTTTGTCACTGGTGAGACGATAGTAGTCGAGCAGGTAGTTGCAGTCCTCTACGCAGTAATCCTGCGGCAGGAGTGTCCTGGCCAGGTCATCCCCGAGTGGCGCCGTCGTGATCACCTGGGTGCCACAGGGCATCGACTTGGCCGCCAGCTCCGGCACCAGGTTGCCCAGGTAGGCATTGCCCGCGACGATGATGAACTTGGCCCTGACCTTGCCTTCGGCGGTGTGGACCACCGGGTTGGCGCCACGCTCGATGCGCACCGCCGCCGATTGTTCGTAGATCGTCCCGCCCAGGGATTCCACGGCTGCGGCTTCACCGAGTGCCAGGTTGAGTGGGTGGATATGGCCGCCACTCATGTCCAGCAGTCCGCCGACATAGTTGTCACAGGCCACTACCTCGCGAATGCGGCGTTCGTCCAGCAACTCCAGATGTGTATGGCCGTAGCGCTCCCATAAGCGTTTCTGCGACTCCAGGTGGCCCATGTGCTTGCTGTTGAGTGCCGCGAACACGCCGCCGTCCTTCAGGTCGCACTGGATCTGGTACTTGGCGACCCGCTCGCGGATGATCCTGCCGCCCTCGAACGCCATCTGCCCCAGCAACTGCGCCTGCTGGGGGCCGACGCTGCGCTCGATCACATCAATGTCACGGCTGTAGCTGTTGACGATCTGCCCGCCATTGCGGCCTGACGCGCCAAAACCCACCTTGGCGGCTTCCAGTACCGTCACGCGAAAACCGTTCTCCAGCAGGAACAGCGCGCTGGACAGGCCGGTATAGCCGGCGCCGATCACGCACACATCGGTTTCGACGTCGCCTTGCAGCCTTGGGCGCGGCGGCACGGCATTTGCGGAAGCGGCGTAATACGACTTGGGGTAGGGGGTGTTCGCCATTCTGGAACCTCTGTTTTATATTTTTTACGAGTGCCCCGATCCTACCTGAGTTGAAAATTGCCTGCCAGCCACCCCAAAAAGTGCGGTGCGCCGACTGCAAATAAATAATTCGCATATTCATAGGGTTAGCTGCAAAAAAGATGTTGACACCCCTCCGGAATTCCGTAGAATGCCGCCTCACAGCAGGCACGTAGCTCAGTTGGTTAGAGCACCACCTTGACATGGTGGGGGTCGTTGGTTCGAGTCCAATCGCGCCTACCAAACAAAATCCGCTCTGCTGGGCGGTCTGGAAGGGCTCACCGAAAGGTGGGCCCTTTTTTGTTGCCTGCGTTTTTTACTGTTGAAAATGCAGTGCCGCTCTAAAGTAATTCATCGATAGGCCGATGCAGTCGCAAATCTCTAATCCTTGGGTATCTGGCATGCTTATCACTGTTAGCAATACAGCCTCCTTATCAAGCACTCCAAACACTGTCAGCCCGAGTGGTCCCGCTGTCACCGAAAGCGCAAGCAGCACAAGCAACGCTGCCGTCAGTACCCGCGCTGATACTAAGGGTGCGGCAGGCGTAGCTGGGGGTGGCCAGGCGTCATCGAGCTCGCAGGAGTCCGATACTGTCAAACAGTTGAAGAAGCAGATCGAACAGTTGCAAAAGCAGCTTCAAGAGCAGCAACAAGCCTTGCAGAAAGCGCAGGCCAGCAACCAGAACGCAGAGGCCAAGGCTGCGGCTGTGGCGGCGGCTCAAGCGCAAATCGCCGCCACTTCTGCGGCGTTGCAGACGGTGACTTCGGCTCTGTTGCAAGCCGTCACTGCCGAGGGCAGCAGCAGCTCGGGGTCGATGGTCAGTACCACCGCCTGAGTACCGGAAAGTGTGTTGAGTGGCGAGCCGCGGTGTCTGTCATCGGCTCAGCACACTTTCCCCTGCTCCCACAGGTAACCGATAAACATCCGCCAGCGCGAATACTCCCAGCAGCGCCACGCCGACGAACGCCACGCGAAAATCCCCGACCTGTGCCTGCATCTCATGCCCCTGCAGGGTCATGGATGCCCGCAGCAGCAGCGCCGCCACCGTCACGCCCATCCCCATCGCCAGCTGGAATGACATGCTGAACAGCGCCGACGCCTCACTCATGCGCGGTTTGGGCACATCCGCAAAGCCGATCGAGTTGTAGCAGGTGAACTGCATCGAGCGGGACAACCCTCCCACAAACAACACGGCCGCGATCAGCACAAATGGGGTCTGCACCGTGAAAAGCGCGCAAGCGGCTATCGACACCACGCCGATTATCCCGTTCACCAGCAAGACCCGGCGAAACCCATAGCGGCGCATGATGGCCGTGGTGAACGGCTTCATCGCCAGATTGCCGGCGAATACCGCCAGCACCAGCAAGCCTGCGTCCACCGGGGACAAGCCAAAGGCGATTTGAAACAGCAGCGGCAGCAGGAACGGCAGGGCGCTGATGGCCAGGCGAAACAGCGAGCCGCCATAGATGCTCACGCGAAATGTATTGATGGACAGGGTCTCGAGCGGCAATAACGGGTCGCTGGCATGGCGGCAATGGTGAATGGCCCACACTGCCAGCGCGATGCCTGCCGCGACCAGCACGGCGCCTGGAATAAGGCGTTCACCGGTCTGGTTACCCAGCCATTCCAGCCCACCCAGCAGGGCCACACAGGCGCCTGCCAGCAGTACAAAACCCTTGGCATCGAACTGGCGCACGCTGGCTTCACGGTCTTCCGGTACCAGCCACAGTGCGGCGGCCAATGCCAGCACACCCAGCGGCAGATTCACGTAGAAGATCCATGGCCACGATGCATGCGTCACGATCAACCCACCGGCCAGCGGCCCCAGAATCGGCGCGACCAGGCCGGGCCAGGTAATGATCGCGATCATTTTCACCAAGTCTTTCTTATCCGTATTACGTAACACCGCCAAGCGTCCTACGGGCACCATCAATGCGCCGCCGATGCCCTGCAGAACGCGGGCGAACACGAACATCTCAATACTTTGGCTGAGCCCGCAGAGCAGCGAGGCGAGGGTGAACAGGATGATTGCGCCGGCGAATACCCGGCGCGCACCAAAGCGGTCGGCGACCCAGCTGGACAGCGGTATGAAGATCGCCACGGCGAGGATATAGGCGGTGATGCCGATGTTCATGTCGACCGGTGTCACCCCGAAGGCGGTCGCCATGGTCGGTAGCGCGGTGGCGATGACCGTGGCGTCAAGGTTCTCCATGAAGAAGGTTACGGCGACCACCAGGGCGATCAGACTGGTGTGTAGACTGAGGCGGTTTTGCGCGGCGGAATCTGGAGTGGCTGAGCTCACCGGTGCTGCCCTTTTTCAGTGAACGGTTTGATGAAGAAGGCCGACCAACTGCCCGATGCGCCGCGCACGATAAACGGGCGGCGTTAAGATGAGCGAATCCTTCATGGTCTGTCCACGTCTTGTTACTCGTGGGCTACTCAATTACCCACAAAATTTATTGGTTTGCAGCAACAATTTTTCTTGTTGGACACCTCCTGCTCCCAGGCAGCACAGTTGCCGCCACTGACGCTCGCCCTGACGGGCCAACAATAAAAAACCGAGCCGACTGCACGCCACTTCCTGCTGTGAACCCTTTGTTCACATCCTGCTGTAATGGCGCCGCAGCGCGCACTTAAGGACCTCTCCGCCATGCAAACTGTTGTGAACTTATGGCCGTTGATCGGCGTACTTGTGATCGTGGTTGGCTTTGTTTTGCGTTTCAATCCGCTGTTGGTGGTCACCGCCGCAGCTATCGCCACCGGGCTCGCTGCCCACTTCCCGCTGGAGAAAATCCTCGCCACTATGGGGGATGGTTTCCTACAGACTCGCGCCCTGCAATTGATCCTGTTGTTGCCCCTTGCCGTCATCGGTCTGCTGGAGCGCCACGGCTTGCGCCTGCACGCGCAGAACTGGATTGCGCGGTTTGAGCGCGCCACGGTCGGACGCCTGCTGATCATCTATCTGTTTGTACGCGAATCCACCGCAGCCATGGGCTTGACCAGCCTCGGCGGGCACCCGCAGATGGTGCGCCCGCTGCTGGCACCGATGGCCGAAGGCGCGGCGGAAAAGCGCTACGGCAAACTGCCGGACAAACTGCGTCACAAGGTGTTGGCCATGTGTGCGGCCACCGATAACGTCGGCCTGTTTTTTGGTGAGGACATCTTCGTCGCCTTTGGTGCGATTGCGTTGATGCATACCTTCCTGCTCGGTTCGGGGATTGATGTGGAGCCGCTGCACATTGCGGTGTGGGGTATTCCTACGGCGATTTGCGCCTTCATCGTTCACGCGATCCGACTTCATCGGTTTGACCGAAGACTGACCCGCGAGATGACGACCGCCGTGACCCCAGTGGAGGCCGCGCAATGATCATCTCTATCCAATACCTGTACTGGCTCGCCGGGGTCCTGCTGCTGATCACCGCCGGCATGATCCTGTTGGATCGAACCCATCCCAAGCGCTGGTCCAGCGCATTGTTCTGGCTGCTGTTCGCCATCCCGTTCCTGGTAGGGGAGCGCCTGCCCTCGGTGGTGGTCGGTGCAGGGGTGGTGGTGATGGCACTGATCGCCGGCCTGGGCGGCGTCGGCCGTGGCACCCATGCTGAGTTGCATGACAAGGCTTCGCGCGCCAGTGCCGGCCGCCTCGGGCACAAGCTGTTTATCCCGGCGCTGGCGATCCCCCTGACCACCGTGATCGGTTCGGTCTTGCTCAAGCACACCGAGATTGGCGGCGTACCGTTGCTGGACCCGAAAAACACCACCTTCGTGTCCCTCGGCATCGGCTGCCTGATCGCCCTCGGCCTGGCGTGCTGGCTGACCCGTGATACCCCGGTGCAAGCCTTGCGCGAATCCCGGCGACTCACCGAGGCCCTGGGCTGGGCCATGGTGCTGCCGCAGATGCTGGCGATGCTCGGCCTGCTGTTCAATGAAGCCGGTGTCGGCACGGCTGTCGCCCATGTCACCACCACCTACATCAACCTGGATTTCAAGTTGGTGGCGGTCATGGTGTACGTGCTGGGCATGGCGCTGTTCACGGTGATCATGGGCAATGGCTTCGCGGCGTTCCCGGTGATGACCGGGGGCGTCGGCGTGCCGGTGCTGGTGGGTATCTACGGCGGTAACCCGGCGGTGATGGCCGCCATCGGTATGTTCTCCGGCTACTGCGGTACGCTGATGACGCCGATGGCGGCCAACTTCAATATCGTACCGGCGGCGTTGCTGGAGTTGCCGGACAAGAACGCGGTGATCAAGGCGCAACTGCCGACCGCGTTGATGATGCTGGTGGTCAATATTGTCCTGCTTTATGTGTTGATGTGAGGCGACGATGCGAACTGTATTGCTGACGGGGTTCGAGCCCTTTGATCAAGACCTGGTGAATCCTTCCTGGGAAGCGGTGAGCCAGTTGGATGGCGTGCAACTCGACGATGATGTGCGCATTGTTGCGCGCCGATTGCCCTGTGCGTTTGCCACGGCGGGTGAGTGCCTGCTCCAACTGATCAGTGAACTGCGCCCGGCGATGGTCATCGCCACTGGGTTGGCCTCCGGGCGCAGCGAAATATCCCTCGAGCGAGTGGCGATCAACATCAACGATGCACGCATCCCCGATAATCTGGGGGAGCAGCCCATCGACACGGCGGTGGTGGTCGGCGGCCCGGCGGCGTACTTCTCGACTCTGCCGATCAAGGCCATGGCCAGGGCGGTGCGCGAAGCAGGGATTGCGGTGTCGGTATCGCAGACGGCGGGTACATTCGTGTGCAACCAGGTGTTCTACCGCTTGCAGCACGAACTCGCGGGCACCGGTGTACGCAGTGGTTTTATCCACGTGCCGAACCAGCTTGGAGCGGGTCTGGTCGATGGGCTGCGCATCGCGGTGTCGACGGCGTGGAATACCCCGGTGGATGTGCTGGAAGTGGGCGGTCAGGTGAGTTGACGTCCCACGGGGTGCGATAACCTCGACTACAGTTCAGCTACATTCCTGTGTTGGATCATCGCCATGATCAAGTGCCCGAAATTCGTGTCTGTTGCGCTTTCGCTTGTGTTGTTTGCCGCTGGCGGTATGGCCCTGGCTGATCCAGGCAATGGCAAGGGGCAAGGCAACGATAAAGGCAATGGTCACGGCGGACAGGGGCATGACAAGCCCAAGGGCAAAGGTGCAGCAAGCAGTCGCGGCCCCAGTGTAGACCGTGGCAGCGTGCTGAATGTGTTGGGCGGTTATCGCGACTACTGGAGCCCGGCGCCCGCCTTGCCGCCTGGCATCCAGAAGAACCTGGCCCGCGGCAAGCCGCTGCCGCCGGGCATTGCCAAGAAGCTGGACGGGCGTTTGTTGGGCCGCTTGCCCCATTACGAGGGATACGAGTGGCAGCAGGCGGGCACCGACTTGATACTGGTGGCCATCGCGACGGGCATCATCTACGAAGTCCTCAATGGCGCCCTCGATTGAGCTGGCGGTGTCGACCGCATGGCGCTCGACCCGCCGTGTTATTGCCGGCGTCGTTGGCGTTTACAAGCCGCCGGGTGATCCGTAGATTGCATTGCGTCGATTATTCGTTTCAGCTCACGAGGAAACCCCGCAGTGTCCATCCGAGGTTCAGCCGTATTTGCCCGCCCTTACCGCGCCTTTCTGTTCGATATGGATGGGACTCTGCTCAATTCGATTGCCGCCGCCGAGCGAGTATGGAGTATCTGGGCTGAACGCCATGGGCTGGAGGTGGCGACGTTTCTGGCCACCATCCATGGCGCCCGGGCGATCGACACCATCACGCGCCAGGCGTTGCCCGGCGTCGACCCGGAGGTTGAAGCGCAGTGGATTACCGAGGCTGAAATCAATGATGTGCAAGGTGTCGTTGCGATTGCCGGGGCCGTCGAGTTTCTGAACCGCTTGCCCGGCGATCAGTGGGCGCTGGTCACCTCTGCACCCAGGGAACTGGCGTTGCGTCGACTGCAAGCGGCGGGTATTACGCCGCCAGCGGTGCTGGTCACGGCTGAAGACGTGGCTATCGGCAAGCCGAACCCTGCCTGTTATGTGCTCGGTGCGCAGCGCCTGGGGGTATCAGCGCAGGATTGCCTGGTGTTTGAGGATGCGGCGGTGGGCATCCGTGCAGGGGAGGCGGCTGGAGCGGATGTGATGGTCGTGACTTCGACGCACCTCAAACCCATGGCGACGGAGCATCCTTCGATCGATGGGTATGAACAGCTGCAGGTGCAACGCAGCGCTGATGGCTTGCTCTACTTGGCGCGCGCGACGGGCTGAAGCAGCAAAACCGAGCCGGCTACCGGCCTCGGCCTGCTTCGCGGGTGGCTGGGTCAGGCGACGCCTGCATTCGATCACTGCGCATGCCTTGGCGTGACAGCACCATCTCCCTGAGAATCTCGTTGGCGAGCCGGGCAATCGCTTCGGCACCGCGATAATGCGCGCGCACGATTCCGGTGATTGCAAAGTGATCGGTTTCCGGACCGCTGAGCACGGCCGAGAGGGTGCCGTCGGCGTGCAGCGTACAGGTGACCGCGTAGCTGGGCAGGCGGGCTGCCAATTCAGATTCGATTTGGGTTTTAGTGAGCGTGTCCATCTGTACCGGCACCTTCTACTGACTGTGCAAACACACCCAAGAATAGGTCTTGTTGCAAGGCTGTAAATACCAGCGATCTGATAGCGAGTCAGGGGCGGGCGTCAGCGTACGGTTTTGCGCACGATGCGTTGGCACAACTTGCGCTGCACGGCCATCTGGATGGGCTTGAGGCAGAACATGAACAGGTAGCCACACAGCAGGAGTACCAGGTCCAGCCGCGAACGGGGCGCTTCGGCGCCCTCTATTTCAAGCTTCAGGCCATATTCCAAGCCGACAAAGACCAGCCCCGTCAGCAGGGCGATCATCCAGGATCTGGAAAAAAATGGCTGGGTGCTGCCTGGCATCATCGACGTGCTCCTAAGTGCACACGGATGGTGGAATATCAGTCAGAGGATTCGGTTGCAGGGGGGACAATAAGTTCCAGGTGTGAAGATAGTTTCATCTTGAGCATGGATGCACATGCGGCAAAAAGCGCTTCGCGCAACACAGACAAAAGCAGTCCGAGGAGGTTTTCGCCAGCCGTTACAGTGAACGAAAGGGCTGGCTACTGAGGGCGCTTCAAGGCGTCTGGTTTTTGTCCGGAGCGGTCAGGCCGGCCTGGATGCGCTGGTAAATCTCCTCGCGATGCACGGCAACATCCTTGGGTGCGTTGATGCCGATTCGTACTTGCTGGCCGCTGACGCCCAGGATGGTGATCGTAATGTCATCACCGATGTTTATGCTTTCACCGACTTTGCGGGTGAGTATAAGCATGGACTTCTCCTTGATTACTTTTAAGGACACATGTTTCAGACAGGGCAGGTGTCGTATGTGTGTAGCTTACTGCTAAGCGCGTCCCTGTGACTGCCTCTTTTAGGACGCATAGAGGCGACATTAATTCCCATGGCGGCATCATACAGGTCTGGGATACATCATTCGCATTGTTTAAGCCAACGTTTATGACGGCCAGAATAGACAGTGAATGATAAAGTCGCCTCTTTATCCGTTGAAGGAGCAGGGCAGTGCGTAAAGTAGCGATGGCAATTGCGGTGTTGGTATTGGCCGGTTGCGGTGAAGGCAAAAGCGTCGATGCCCCCAAGGCCAAGCCTGCCGTCACCGAAAGCCAGCCACAAACCGGCGCGATTGCTGCCCAGGAATGGGACCTGCGAGTAGGCCCACCGGACCATAAGCTGCAGGCAATCACCGACCTGACCGCCTGGTTGCTCGAACACGGGTTCAGTTTTTATATCGTGAAGGTCGACGGCAAGGACGAAGTGCTGCTGGGGCCATTTGCAACCAGGGCCGAGGCCGAGGCCAAGCAGACGCTGCTCAACGAGAAGATGGCGCGGGCCAAGAAAACCGACACGGTGTCCGAGATCATCGAGCACAAGGCCGCGCAGTAACAGCAGATCGGGCGGCAGTGCCGCCCCTGTTCAACCGCAGGCTTTCAGGTTAACCGGGCCGACAAACTCATTGCCGCGCCCCATCACGCACGCCACCGTTTGGTTCCGCTGGCGCTCCCAGGCTTGTACCGGATAGGTCTTGTTCCAGGCTTCGTACAACTGGCGATCCTGTTTCGACAGGCGCAAGCCGTACTGCTTGCTCATGTAGAAATACGTGCGTGCGATCATCCCGCGAATGGACGGGCGCGGCATGACCTTCTTGGCCTTGAAATCCACCTGGGTCAGGCACGAACCGTATTGCCCGCTTTGCACCGGCAGCCAGCCAAAACTGAAGTTACTTCGATCTCCATTGACCTCGCCGATGCTCGGCACCAGGTTGTGCAGATCCGCTTCGGCACGCTTGAATACGTCGTCATGGCGGGTGCAGTTCTTGCGTCCACCGTCCTGCCAGCACTGGCGCTGATGTCCGATCTGCCAGGCCGGAACAATGTGCTCCCACTCGATGCGCGCGGCACGGTTGGCGTTTTTGCGTGGGATGTAGCCGCAGGCTTTCAGGTCAACGCGGTTACCGGTGTATTTGCAGCCGCAATAGAACTCGGTGGATTGTGGCGCGTACAGCTTCCAGGCGACCTTTTTGGCTTCGCTGAAGGTTCGGGGCGCCTGGGCATGGGCAGTGACAGCAAAAAGCAGGCAGCACACAGCAATAAAACGGGCACTCATTGAATCATTCTTCCTTCGGCACAACCCAGAAAATCTGCACGCCGCCGTCATCCCGATAGGCGAGGGTGACGTTGTCGTTCTCCGCGATTTCCTCCAACAAGCGCTGCCACTCGTCTTCTGGCTCGTCCGGCAAGCGGAAGATCAAGGCTGCCTTGGCTTTTTGGGCGTTGGTGGAGTTGATGATCTTTTGCACACGAATGGCCAGGCGTTCGTAGGCATCAGGTGGGGTTAGGGCTGCGGAAGAAGACTTTGCCACGGAGTGTTCCTTAATAAGCTGTACGTGCATACAGTATTTAACTGTAGGCAATTTCGCAACTGCTTAAAATTCAATAAGTTCGTCTGACGGCGGTTTAGGCGAGTTGGTGTAAGGCGGGGAGGTGTTGGTTGCGGGATTTACACAGCAGGTAGAGGCGGGTNAAACCCGCCTCTACAGAGATGAGATGCCAGCAGGAATCAATATTCCCAGAACATCCGTTGCAGTTCTTTGCTGTCCTGGGTCTTGGTCAGGGCGACCATCGCCAGAATCCGCGCTTTCTGCGGGTTCAGGTCGAGGGCGGCGACCCAGTCGTACTTGTCGTCCGGCTGTTCGGCATTACGCAGCACCATGCCCCCGGCATTTACGTGGGAAGAACGGATGATCTGCACACCTTGCTTGCGCAATTCCACCAGCGCAGGAACCACTTTGGATGACACCGAACCATTGCCGGTGCCGGCGTGGATGATGGCTTTGGCGCCAGCCTGGGCCAGTGCCTTGTAGGCGGTGTCGCTCACGTTGCCGTAGCCGTAGGCGATTTCAACATCGGGCAGGCTCTTGATGTTCTTGATGTCGAACTCCGAGTCCATGGTGTGACGCTTGGCCGGCAGGCGGAACCAGTAGGACTTGCCTTCAACGACCATGCCCAGCGGGCCCCATGGGCTCTTGAAGGCTTCGGTCTTGATATTGATCATCTTGCTGACGTCGCGACCCGATTGGATCTCGTCGTTCATGGTCACCAGTACGCCTTTGCCACGTGCATCCTTGCTGCCGGCTACGGCTACGGCGTTGTACAGGTTGAGCATGCCGTCGGCCGACATGGCGGTGCCTGGGCGCATGGAGCCGACCACCACGATAGGCTTGTCGGTTTTTTCCACCAGGTTCAGGAAGTAGGCGGTCTCTTCCAGGGTGTCGGTACCGTGGGTGATCACGATGCCGTCCACGTCCTTGCTGTCGGCCAGTTCGGCGACGCGGCGACCCAGTTGCAGCAGGTTCTCGTTGTTGATGCTTTCGGACGCAATTTGCATCACTTGCTCGCCACGCACATTGGCGATCTGGCTAAGCTCAGGAACACCGGCGATCAATTGCTCGATACCGACTTTGGCAGCCTGGTACGTCGCACTGTTGGCGGCGCTGGCGCCCGCGCCGGCAATGGTGCCGCCGGTGGCGAGGATCACCACGTTGGACAGTTTGGTCTTGGATTCAACCTCCTTTGCCTGGGCGGCAACGGGGAACAGCAGCAGAAGGGCCAACGCCCCCGGAACAAAATTCTTCAATGCAGATTTCATTATTTTTCTCTCTGGTTTTTGATGAGTGCTGTAGCAGGTTCATCTAGAACACCTGGGCAGTGCTGAATGCCTCCAGGCGCTGTGTAGGAGCAGGATCTGTACCATGCCGAATATGTTCGAGCATATAAATTAACTTGTTGATATATATAAATTTTTACTGATTGGATGATGAGGTTTTGCTTGCTGGATGTCCGGCTTTCCGAACAACCTGGGGTGTGGCGTTCGGTTGTCCGAAAGTTATGACGAAAGAATCCTGCCTGTCGTGCCAAAACCTGTCGTTTCAGAGAACGACCGAACCCGGCAGATGTTTAAGAGCGACTCTCGCAGGGCGGAGAGCCGGGCTGGAGGTGTTGCATGAAAGGCCATGTTCTACCGTTGACAAATCTCGACAAGGTTCTCATAGTTTGATCAACGCAAACGTTTGCGAGATGTTTCATGGGACCCTCATTAGAGTCTCCTGTCAGCTCGTACCAGCCACCCGGGTGGGAGGGCCGCCGAAGTACACTTCGGTGCACGCGTTGCTCACAATAATCATAAGATCGGAGTGAACCATGAAGCTGCCATTCGCTGGACGTCTTCTTGCTGTCGCTGTGCTTGCTGCCGCATCCGCCGCCTTACCTTTCTCCCCTGCATTCGCTGCTGACGCTGCCGCCAAACCCAAGGTCGGCCTGGTGATGAAATCCCTCGCCAACGAATTTTTCGTGACCATGCAGGACGGTGCCAAGGCGTATCAGAAAGACCATGCCGCCGATTTCGACATGATCACCAACGGCATCAAGAACGAAACCGATACAAGTGCGCAGATCGATATCGTCAAGCAGATGATCCTGTCCAAAGTCAATGCCATCGTTATCGCGCCTGCTGATTCCAAGGCACTGGTAAAAGTGCTGGAGGATGCCTCTAAGGTCGGGATCAAGATCGTCAACATCGATAACCGCCTGGACCCGGACGTACTGAAAAGCAAAAAACTCGATATCCCCTTCGTCGGCCCCGACAACCGCAAAGGCGCCAAACTGGTGGGCGACTACCTGGCCAAGCAGCTGGCCGCCGGCGACAAGGTCGGCATCATCGAAGGTGTACCGACCACCACCAACGCCCAGCAGCGCACAGCAGGCTTCAAGGATGCGATGGATGCTGCCGGTATGAAGATCGTTTCCACCCAATCCGGCAACTGGGAAATTGACCAGGGCCAGAAAGTGGCCTCGGCCATGCTGAGCGAACACCCGGACCTCAAGGCGCTGCTGGCCGGTAACGACAACATGGCACTCGGCGCCGTCTCCGCCGTACGTGCAGCAGGCAAGGCCGGTAAGGTCCTGGTGGTGGGTTACGACAACATCGAAGCCATCAAGCCGATGCTGCAGGACGGCCGTGTGCTGGCGACCGCCGACCAGGCGGCTGCGCAGCAAGCGGTGTTCGGTATCCAGAACGCCCTCAAGCTGGTCAAGGGTGAGAAAGTCGATGCCAAGGACGGCGTGATCGAAACTCCGGTCGAACTCGTCCTCAAGAAGTAATCCTGGCAGCACCCAACAGCGTCTGCCCGTCCTGGGCGGACGCCTGGAGATTTTCCTATGTCATCTTCCGCCCCGAACGCTGTCCTCTCGGTCAGCGGTATCGGTAAGACCTATGCCCAACCGGTTCTGGCCGACATTACCCTCACGCTTAACCGGGGTGAAGTACTGGCGCTGACCGGTGAAAACGGCGCGGGCAAGAGTACCTTGTCGAAGATCGTCGGTGGGCTGGTTACCCCGACCACCGGGCACATGCAATTCCAGGGGCAGGATTACCGCCCGGCCAGCCGTACCCAGGCTGAAGCGTTGGGCGTGCGCATGGTCATGCAGGAACTCAATCTGCTGCCGACGCTGACCGTGGCCGAAAACCTGTTCCTGGATAATCTGCCGAGCCACTGTGGCTGGATCAGCCGCAAGCAATTGCGCAAAGCCGCGATCGAGGCCATGGCCCAGGTCGGTCTCGACGCCATCGATCCGGACACCCTGGTCGGCAGCCTCGGTATCGGCCATCAACAGATGGTCGAGATCGCTCGCAACCTGATCGGCGACTGCCATGTACTGATCCTTGACGAGCCAACCGCGATGCTCACGGCCCGCGAAGTCGAGATGCTGTTTGAGCAAATCACCCGCCTGCAGGCCCGGGGCGTGGCGATCATTTATATTTCGCACCGGCTCGAAGAACTGGCCCGTGTCGCCCAGCGCATTGCGGTACTGCGCGACGGCAAGCTGGTCTGCGTCGAGCCGATGGCCAATTATAACAGCGAACAACTGGTCACCTTGATGGTGGGCCGGGAGTTGGGTGAGCACATCGACCTGGGGCCGCGCAGCATCGGTGGCCCGGCCCTGACCGTAAAAGGCCTGACGCGCTCGGACAAGGTCCGCGACGTATCGTTTGAAGTGCGTGCCGGTGAGATCTATGGCATCTCCGGCCTGATCGGCGCCGGTCGTACAGAGCTACTGCGGCTTATCTTCGGGGCCGACCTGGCCGACAGCGGCACTGTGGCTTTGGGTTCGCCGGCCCAGGTGGTGAATATTCGCTCGCCGGTGGATGCCGTGGGTCATGGCATTGCCCTGATCACCGAGGACCGCAAGGGCGAAGGGCTGCTGCTGACCCAGTCGATCAGTGCGAATATCGCATTGGGCAACATGCCGGAAATTTCCGCTGGCGGCCTGGTCAATAGCCGTAACGAAACCGCCTTGGCCAAGCGCCAGATCGATGCCATGCGGATCCGCAGTTCCAGCCCGGCGCAATTGGTGTCCGAACTTTCCGGTGGCAACCAACAGAAAGTCGTGATCGGCCGCTGGCTGGAGCGCGACTGCTCGGTGATGCTGTTCGACGAGCCCACCCGCGGCATCGATGTCGGTGCCAAGTTCGACATTTATGCCTTGCTGGGTGAATTGACTCGCCAGGGCAAGGCGCTGGTGGTGGTGTCCAGCGACCTGCGTGAACTCATGCTGATCTGCGACCGCATCGGCGTGCTGTCCGCCGGGCGCTTGATCGAAACCTTCGAGCGCGACAGCTGGACCCAGGACGAATTGCTCGCCGCCGCCTTTGCCGGCTATCAGAAACGTGATGCGCTGCTCAACGACGCAGTGCTTAGGGATACCCCATGAAACTAACAACTTCCCCCGGTAAAACCGGCGGCAACTTCTACGGCCTGGGCACCTACCTGGGGCTGGCCGGTGCATTGCTGGCGATGATCGCGCTGTTTTCGGTGCTCAGTGATCACTTCCTGTCCTATGACACGTTCAGCACCCTGGCCAACCAGATTCCTGACCTGATGGTGCTGGCGGTGGGCATGACCTTCATCCTGATCATCGGCGGTATCGACCTGTCGGTGGGCTCGGTACTGGCGTTGGCGGCATCGACGGTCAGCGTGGCGATTCTCGGGTGGGGCTGGAGTGTCTTGCCGGCGGCCTTGCTCGGCATGGGCTGCGCCGCGTTGGCCGGCACTATCACCGGCTCGATCACGGTGGCCTGGCGCATTCCATCGTTTATCGTGTCCCTCGGCGTGTTGGAAATGGCCCGTGGCGTCGCGTACCAGATGACCGGCTCGCGCACAGCCTATATCGGCGATTCGTTTGCCTGGCTGTCCAACCCGATCGCCTTCGGCATATCGCCATCGTTTATCATCGCTTTGCTGGTGATCATTGCCGCCCAGCTGGTATTGACCCGCACCGTATTCGGTCGTTACCTGATCGGTATCGGCACTAACGAAGAAGCCGTACGCCTGGCCGGGATCAATCCCAAACCGTACAAGATTCTGGTGTTCAGCCTCATGGGCCTGCTGGCCGGTGTGGCGGCGCTGTTCCAGATTTCGCGCCTGGAAGCAGCAGACCCGAATGCCGGTGCCGGCCTCGAGCTGCAAGTGATCGCCGCAGTGGTGATCGGCGGCACCAGCCTGATGGGCGGGCGTGGTTCGGTGATCAGTACCTTCTTCGGTGTGTTGATTATTTCGGTATTGGCCGCCGGCCTGGCGCAGATCGGTGCCACGGAGCCCACCAAGCGCATCATCACCGGTGCCGTGATCGTGATCGCCGTGGTCCTGGATACTTATCGCAGCCGTCGCGCCAGTCGGCGAGGCTGAACCATGGCAACGATCAAGGATGTAGCCGCGATTGCAGGTATTTCCTACACCACCGTGTCCCATGTGGTGAACAAGACGCGCCCTGTGAGCGAGCCGGTACGGATCAAGGTTGAAGCGGCGATCAAGCAGCTCGACTACGTGCCCAGTGCCGTCGCGCGTTCGCTCAAGGCCAAGACCACGGCCACCATCGGATTGCTGGTGCCCAACAGCCTCAACCCGTATTTTGCCGAGCTGGCCCGGGGTATCGAGGATTATTGTGAACGTAACGGCTACTGCGTGATTCTCTGCAACTCCGACGACAACGCAGAGAAACAGCGTAGCTATTTGCGGGTGTTGCTGGAGAAGCGCGTCGATGGCTTGATCGTGACTTCGGTAGGCGGTGATGACAGCGGCCTCGCCGCAGGCTTGAGCGCCGTGCGCACGCCCATGGTGATTGTCGACCGGGCGCTGGATGGTATCGATGTCGACCTGGTACGCATCGACCACGAGGAGGGCGCCTACCTGGCGACCCGGCACTTGCTTGAGCTGGGGCATCGGGACATCGCCTGCATCGGCGGCCCGGGCCACACCCGCGTCGCGCAAATGCGCCTGGCGGGTTACCAGCGTGCGCTCCATGAAGCCGGTGTGGCGGTGGTGGCCAATCGCATCCAGGAAAGCGACTTCACCAGCACCGGCGGTTATGCTGCTGCCGTGCAATTGCTGGCGCAGAACCCGCCCAGCGCGATTTTTGCCAGCAACGACATGATCGGCTTCGGCGTGTTGCGCGCGGCGGCGGAGCGCAATATCCGCGTGCCCGGTGAACTGTCGGTGATCGGTTTCGATGACATTCAAATGGGCCGCTACGTGTACCCGGCGCTGACCACGGTCGGGCAGTCGATCCTGCAACTGGGCGAGACCGCGGCCGAGCTTTTACTGCGACGAATTGCAACCCCCCAACTGCCGATCGATCAACGCATCGTGACGCCGAGCATCGTGTTGCGTGAATCGACGGCGCCAGTCGCCGGTGTGTTCGCCCAATACCGCTGAACCGAATTGATGAGTACTGATGTATGCCAGCAAAAGTAGTGGTAATAGGCAGCTTGAACATGGACCTGGTCACCCGCGCGAGTCGGCTGCCCCGTGCCGGTGAGACCCTGATCGGCCAGACGTTTTCCACGGTCCCTGGCGGCAAGGGCGCCAACCAGGCCGTGGCATCGGCGCGACTGGGAGCCGATGTGGCAATGATCGGCTGTGTCGGTAGCGATGCCTATGGCACTGAACTGCGTGGCGCCTTGCTGGTGGAAGGTATCGATTGCCAGGCGGTGAGCACCGTGGACGGTTCCAGTGGCGTGGCCTTGATTGTGGTGGACGACAGCAGCCAGAACGCGATTGTGATCGTTGCCGGCAGCAACGGCGAGCTGACACCCGCCTCACTGCAGGCGTCCGATGCGGTGCTGCAGGCTGCCGACGTGATTATCTGCCAGCTGGAAGTGCCGATGGATACCGTGGGCTACACCCTCAAGCGCGGTCGTGAACTGGGCAAGACCGTGATCCTCAACCCGGCGCCGGCCAGCGGCCCGTTGCCCGCCGACTGGTACGCCTCGGTCGACTACCTGATTCCCAACGAAAGCGAAGCCAGTGCACTGAGCGGCGTGACAGTCGACTCCCTCGACAGTGCCAAAGTCGCGGCGACCCACCTGATCAAGGCGGGGGCGGGCAAAGTCATCATCACCCTGGGCGCCCAGGGCGCGTTGTTTGCCGATGGCCAGGGCTTTGAGCACCTGGTGGCGCCAAAGGTCAAGGCGGTGGATACCACGGCTGCCGGCGATACCTTTGTTGGTGGTTTTGCCGCAGCACTGGCCAGTGGCAAAAGCGAAGCCGAGGCCATCCGTTTCGGCCAGGTCGCGGCAGCCTTGTCAGTCACCCGTGCCGGTGCGCAACCCTCCATTCCTACGCTGCATGACGTTCAAGGTTTTGTGCTTTTATGAAAAAGACGCCTCTGCTCAATATCGCCTTGTCGCGTTTGATCGCATCCCTGGGCCATGGTGACATCCTGGTGATCGGCGACGCCGGCCTGCCAGTGCCGCCCGGGGTCGAGTTAATCGACCTGGCGCTGACCCAGGGCATTCCCGACTTCATCAGCACCTTGCGTATCGTGCTCAGTGAAATGCAGGTGGAAAGCCACGTGCTGGCGGAAGAAATCCTGCTCAAGCAGCCGCCCGCGCTGACGGAGCTGAACGCTTTGGCTGAACAGGCCGCCCTCGGCGAGCGACGTCTGCTCAGCCATGAACAATTCAAGCAACTGAGCCGTAACGCGCGCGCTGTCGTGCGTACCGGCGAGTGCCAGCCTTACTGCAATATCGCGCTGGTCTCCGGCGTCACCTTCTAGAGTTTCCCAACGACAAGGAGTGTTTTATGCAACGTGGTCTGCCAACCCTGAGAAATCTGTTTCGGAGTGTCCTGCTTTTGTCCGCACTCACTGCTGCCAGCGCCCAAGCGGCGGAAAAAATCGACTTGATCATCGACACCGACCCAGGCGCCGACGATGTGGTGGCCTTGCTCTTTGCCATGGCTTCCCCGGACGAATTGAACATTCGTGCGCTGACCACCGTCGCCGGCAACGTGCGCCTGGACAAGACCTCGCGTAACGCGCGCCTGGCCCGCGAGTGGGCCGGGCGCGAAGAAATCCCGGTGTACGCCGGCGCACCCAAGCCGCTGTTGCGCACACCGATCTATGCCGAGAACATCCATGGCAAAGAAGGTATTTCCGGCGTCACCGTCCATGAGCCTAAAAAGGGCCTGGCTGAAGGCAACGCCGTTGATTACCTGATCAAGACCCTGCGTGCGGCCAAGCCTCACAGCATCACCATTGCCATGCTCGGCCCTCAGACCAACCTGGCGCTGGCCTTGACCCAGGACCCGGAAATCACCCAAGGCATCAAGGAAGTGGTGGTGATGGGTGGCGCGCACTTCAACGGCGGCAATATCACCCCGGTTGCCGAGTTCAACCTGTTCGCCGATCCGATTGCAGCCGAGATTGTGCTCAAGAGTGGCGTCAAGCTGACCTACCTGCCGCTGGACGTGACCCACAAGGTGCTGACCAGCGAGGCGCGCCTGAAGAAGATCGCCGACATCAACAACAACGCGAGCAAGGTTGTCGGCGATATTCTCAATGAATACGTCAAGGGCGATATGGAGCACTACGGCATCCCGGGCGGCCCGGTACATGACGCTACTGTCATCGCCTATCTGCTCAAGCCGTCTTTGTTCACCGGACGTCAGGCCAATATGGTGGTGGACAGCCGCGAAGGCCCGACCTTCGGCCAGACCATCGTTGATTGGTACGACGGCCTGAAGCAGACAAAAAATGTGTTCTGGGTTGAGAGCGGCGACGCCCAGGGCTTCTTCGATCTGCTCACCGAGCGCCTGGCACGCCTGAAGTAACCCGGTCGACGTTCGCCAGTCGGTTCTTATTCACGCTCGGGGTCTGATGCCCCCATGTGATCGGCCGGGTATTTTTCGAATACCTGGCCGATGAATGCCTGTGCCGCCTGGGTGCCGAGTTCCTTGACCAGCAGGTCGATACCGATGATTGCCAGTTCCTCCGGGCTTCCGGGGCTGTAGGAACTTTGTCCTTGGGGCCATTTGGCTTTGATGTCGGCTTGGAGCGTTACGGTGGTCATGGAAGTCTCACGGGTTGAAATGCTGGGCAATGCGCTGGAACGCGGCTCTAACCGGCGCAGTTAATCATTTTGCGTGGGGTTTGGCACTGCTACTTAGGCATGAAGCAGGTGCTGTGCGACACTGTCCTCCTGTTTAATTGCCGGGGCGTACCGCGTGCAGATCGATTTGAATAACCCCGAGAACCTGACACTGGCCGCTGTGCGTCAACTGATCGCCAGTGCCAGTGATGACGAGCATACCCAGTTGCGTGTAACCAGGGCCGGAATTGCCTACATATCTTCTGGGGTGGTGGGTGGCACTGACATCGATGGCTTGCTGTTCCGCCTGGAGACCTGGGCCAAGGGTTCCGGTTATGTCGGCAATGTCGCGGCCAGCGACGAGGTCTGGGTTACACAGATTTTCAATGCGCTGAAGCAGAACTGGCCGAAGCCGCCGTTCGATTACATCGACATCTACTGATTACGCTCATATTTGGTCACGATTGATCGGGCGAATGCCTGCTGATAGTCGGGCAGACTTACCTGGCGGCGGTTTACGTTTTGAAACCTATCAGCCAGACCGCTGTCGCACGATCTCTGTTCATTTTTCAATAGGAGGCTTCATGCCTTGGAAGCTCGCATCATTCGGTACTTTGTTGGCAGCACTCGCGTTGGCGGGTTGCAGCACCCCGGGTGCCTCTGAGCCAGCCAAAGACGCCGCCGTGACCGATGCCGGTCATAGCCGCTGTGAGTCGAAGGCCGCCGAATTCAGCATTGGCCAGAAAGCCTCGCCGCAGTTGCTGGAGCAGGCCCGTACCCGCGCTGGCGCACAGAACGCACGGATCCTCAAGCCCAACGATATGATCACGCTGGAATACCGCTCCGACCGCCTGAACCTGAACACCGATGACAACCTGGTGATCACGCGCGTTAATTGTGGCTGATCGTTTCCAGGCTTTTGCAACGCCCATAAAAAACCCCGTCACATGGACGGGGTTTTTTTAGCTCAGCGGAGAATTACTCGCCGCGAACCTGTGCAGCTTGCATACCCTTTTGGCCTTTCTCAGCCACGAAGGAAACGGTTTGGCCTTCTTTCAGGCTTTTGAAACCGTCGCTTTCGATAGCTTTGAAGTGTACGAACAGGTCGTCACCGCCACCTTGAGGAGTGATGAAGCCGAAGCCTTTTTCATCGTTGAACCATTTAACGGTGCCGGTTTGGCGATTAGACATGGTGTATCTCCAAGAAACATATATTTTCAGTAGTGCTGTGCTGCTCAGGCCAACTGGGCACACTGGGCTATCATAGTCGAAATGTTCGGCTTGGGAGCCCCCCCAAGGCATTGTTTGCTAATCAATAGCGTTGCGTTTGCTACTTGTGTCGGCTGAAAGCCCCGATCTACGGGGCTTCGGCGCGAAATATCAGCTGGTAAAAAAAGCCGTAAAAGCTGCGTAATTTGTGCGAAATGGCAGTTTTCGTGCTGTTTTCCTGGCAAAACGGTCGTCTGATCCCAGGCCGGTCTTACTTTTTCTTCACGACTTTGCAGGACGAAATAGCCGTGACTGCCTTGTTTTTAAGCTCCGGGCTGGCGTTCTGGTTAGTCATGAGCTCTTTGATTTCCGCAGTGCTCAATTCGGCGTTGATCTTGTCGGCGCCACATTCGCAGTGGGTCTTGGCAGTCTTGACGTCTACGTTCTGGCTGGCGGCCGCGCTGCAGTCGCTGACGAAACTGTCACGGGCACCGGCTGGCCAATTGGATGGAGCGGCAGCCTGCGCGCCGAGGGAAAGGAGGCTCAGGGTAGCGGCGAAAGCGAGGGTCGAGGTAAAACGCATCATGGGATGCTCCTTTGATTCGAGGACGAACGGCGATTCTCAGTGGGTTTGAGGTGTGGCGTACAGCTCAAGTTCACTTTTGCAGCTATAAAGGCTGGAATTTGTATTTGCATCGGATACTGCCGGCGCGATGACCGTTCATCTGTGCTAGCATCTTCGGCTTGGCTAATTCCGGGTGCGCCATTTGCCGCCTTGCCATGTTTCTTTTCTGCTCACTCCAGTCACTGTGGTTCGATTATCGGTTGGCCGAAAGGCTCCTGCCGCTGTAAGGCAGGCGTTCATCATTGAACGGCCTGGTGTTGGATCTTGTACTGGCTCATCCCAACCCACGTGACCTTTGGTAGGGGTCACCACTAGGAGAGGAGGCGCCATGCCAACTATTACTCTTCCCGACGGCAGTCAACGTTCATTCGATCATTCGGTTTCCGTAGCCGAGGTCGCCGCATCCATTGGTGCTGGCCTGGCCAAGGCCACCGTGGCCGGCAAGGTCGATGGCAAGCTGGTTGACGCCAGCGACCTGATCACCTCCGATGCCAGCCTGCAAATCATCACGCCCAAGGATCAAGAGGGGCTGGAGATCATTCGCCACTCCTGCGCGCACTTGATTGGCCATGCGGTCAAGCAGCTGTATCCCACCGCGAAAATGGTGATCGGCCCGGTGATCGACGAAGGCTTTTATTACGACATCGCCTACGAGCGTCCTTTCACCCCGGACGATCTGGCCGCTATCGAACAGCGCATGCACGCCCTGATCGAAAAAGATTACGACGTCATCAAGAAAGTCACTCCGCGCGCCGAAGTGATCGACGTGTTCACTGCGCGTGGCGAAGACTACAAGCTGCGCCTGGTGGAAGACATGCCGGACGAGCAGGCCATGGGCCTGTACTACCACGAAGAATACGTCGACATGTGCCGTGGTCCCCACGTTCCGAACACGCGCTTCCTCAAGTCGTTCAAGCTGACCAAGCTGTCCGGTGCCTACTGGCGCGGCGACGCGAAGAACGAGCAGCTGCAACGCATCTACGGCACTGCCTGGGCTGACAAGAAGCAGCTGGCCGCCTATATCCAGCGCATCGAGGAGGCCGAAAAACGCGACCACCGCAAGATCGGCAAGCGCCTGAACCTGTTCCACCTCCAGGAGGAAGCGCCGGGCATGGTGTTCTGGCACCCGAACGGTTGGACCCTGTATCAGGTGCTCGAGCAGTACATGCGCAAGGTTCAGCGCGACAACGGTTACTTGGAGATCAAGACCCCGCAGGTCGTTGATCGCAGCCTTTGGGAGAAATCCGGACACTGGGCCAACTACGCCGACAACATGTTCACCACCCAGTCGGAAAACCGCGACTACGCCATCAAGCCGATGAACTGCCCGTGCCACGTGCAGGTGTTCAACCAGGGCTTGAAGAGCTACCGCGAGTTGCCGATGCGCCTGGCCGAGTTTGGTGCCTGCCACCGTAACGAGCCATCGGGTGCGTTGCACGGCATCATGCGGGTACGCGGCTTCACCCAGGACGACGCCCACATCTTCTGTACCGAAGAGCAGATGCAGGCCGAATCGGCCGCGTTCATCAAGCTGACCATGGACGTTTATCGTGATTTCGGCTTTACCGAAGTCGAGATGAAGCTTTCCACTCGTCCGGAAAAACGCGTCGGTTCCGACGAACTGTGGGATCGCGCCGAAGCGGCCTTGGCCGCAGCGCTAGACAGTGCGGGCCTTGCGTACGATCTGCAGCCGGGTGAGGGCGCCTTCTACGGCCCGAAGATCGAGTTCTCGTTGAAAGATTGCCTTGGCCGTGTCTGGCAATGTGGTACCTTGCAGCTCGATTTTAACCTGCCGATCCGTTTGGGAGCCGAATACGTCTCCGAAGATAACAGTCGTAAACACCCGGTTATGCTGCACCGGGCGATCCTCGGCTCGTTCGAACGGTTCGTCGGTATCCTGATCGAGCACTACGAGGGTGCGTTCCCTGCGTGGCTGGCTCCGACTCAGGCGGTGATCATGAATATCACTGATAAACAGGCGGATTTTGCTGCTGAAGTTGAAAAAACTCTCAACGAAAGCGGATTTCGTGCCAAGTCCGACTTGAGAAATGAAAAGATCGGCTTTAAAATCCGCGAGCATACTTTGCTCAAGGTTCCCTATCTTTTGGTTATCGGAGATCGGGAAGTCGAGATGCAGACTGTCGCTGTGCGTACTCGTGAAGGTGCTGACCTGGGCTCGATGCCCGTCGCCCAGTTCGCTGAGTTCCTCGCGCAAGCGGTTTCCCGGCGTGGTCGCCCAGATTCGGAGTAATTATTATTAAGCGTGAAATGAGACAAGATAAACGAGCTGCACCGAAAGCCCCGATCAACGAGAATATCTCGGCACGCGAGGTTCGGTTAATTGGCGCTGACGGCGAGCAGATTGGCATCGTCTCGATTGATGAAGCGCTTCGTATTGCAGAAGAGTCCAAGTTGGACCTGGTGGAAATCTCCGCCGATGCAATCCCACCCGTTTGCCGGGTGATGGACTACGGCAAGTCGATCTTCGAAAAGAAGAAGCAGGTTGCCGCGGCGAAGAAGAACCAGAAGCAGATTCAAGTAAAAGAAATCAAGTTTCGTCCAGGGACGGAGGAAGGGGATTACCAGGTAAAACTGCGCAACCTGGTACGTTTCCTGAGTGATGGGGACAGGGCCAAGGTATCCTTGCGATTCCGCGGCCGTGAGATGGCCCACCAGGAGCTGGGGATGGAACTCCTCAAGCGGGTTGAAGCTGACCTGCTCGAGTACGGTTCGGTCGAACAGCATCCTAAGATGGAAGGACGCCAGCTGATCATGGTCATCGCCCCGAAAAAGAAGAAGTAATCAACAGGGCACGGCAGGCCTTCTGATTATGTTTATCAACTGAATGCGGAGTATCCGAACATGCCAAAGATGAAGACTAAAAGTGGTGCTGCTAAGCGGTTTCTGAAAACTGCTAACGGTATCAAGCACAAGCACGCTTTCAAGAGCCACATCCTGACCAAAATGTCGACCAAGCGTAAGCGTCAACTGCGCGGTAGCAGCTTGCTGCATCCGTCTGACGTGGCAAAAGTCGAGCGCATGCTGCGCCTTCGTTAATTTTTGGATCAAGAATAGAGGAAGTAACTCATGGCTCGTGTAAAGCGTGGCGTCATTGCCCGTAAACGTCACAAAAAAATTCTGAAACTCGCTAAAGGCTACTACGGCGCGCGCTCACGCGTATTCCGTGTTGCCAAGCAAGCGGTAATCAAGGCAGGCCAATACGCCTACCGCGACCGTCGTCAGAAAAAACGTCAGTTCCGCGCTCTGTGGATCGCTCGTATCAACGCTGGTGCACGTGTTAACGGTCTGTCCTACAGCCGTTTCATCGCTGGCCTGAAAAAAGCGTCCATCGAAATCGACCGTAAGGTTCTGGCTGAACTGGCCGTGAACGAAAAAGCGGTGTTTGCTGCGATTGTCGAGAAAGCTAAAGCCACCTTGGCTTAAGTACCCCCGACAGTCACCCTGGGCTGCGCCTGTAGCCCAAGGTGGTAAACGTCATAAATAGGGGAAGAGCCTTCAAGCTCTTCCCCTATTTTGTATCTGGAGTCTGTACATGGAAAACCTGGACGCGCTCGTCGCTCAAGCTCTTGAGGCTGTGCAAAGCGCTGAAGATATCAATGCCCTGGAGCAAATCCGGGTTCACTACCTTGGCAAAAAGGGTGAATTGACTCAGGTGATGAAGACCCTGGGAAATTTGCCGGCTGAAGAGCGCCCGCAAGTCGGCGCGCTGATCAACGTTGCCAAGGAGCGTGTCACAGAGGTGCTCAATGCACGCAAGGCGACCATGGAGGAGGCCGATCTCGCGGCCAAACTCGCCGCCGAGTCCATTGACGTTACCTTGCCTGGCCGTGGCCAGGCCTCGGGCGGTCTGCATCCGATCACCCGGACTCTGGAACGTATCGAGCAGTTCTTCACCCACATCGGCTACGGCATTGCCGAAGGCCCTGAGGTCGAAGACGACTATCACAACTTCGAGGCGCTCAACATCCCAGGCCATCACCCGGCCCGGTCGATGCACGACACCTTCTATTTCAACGCAAACATGCTGTTGCGCACCCATACCTCGCCGGTACAGGTCCGCACCATGGAAGCGAACAAGCCGCCGATCCGCATTGTCTGCCCAGGCCGTGTGTACCGTAGCGACTCAGATATCACCCACTCGCCGATGTTCCACCAGGTCGAAGGCCTGTTGGTTGATCGCGACATCAACTTTGCCGACCTCAAGGGCACCATCGAAGAGTTCCTGCGAGTGTTCTTCGAGAAAGAGCTGGCGGTGCGTTTCCGTCCATCGTTCTTCCCGTTCACCGAGCCATCCGCAGAAGTCGACATGGAATGCGTGATGTGCAGCGGTAAAGGCTGTCGCGTCTGCAAGCAGACTGGCTGGCTGGAAGTGATGGGCTGCGGCATGGTTCACCCCAACGTGCTGCGCATGTCCGGGATCGATCCGGAAGAGTTCTCGGGCTTTGCCTTCGGCATGGGCGTTGAGCGTCTGGCCATGCTGCGTTACGGCGTGAACGACTTGCGTCTGTTCTTCGACAACGACTTGCGGTTCCTCGCGCAATTTCGCTAGTCGTAACGAATCTTTAGGAGAGCAGGATGAAATTCAGTGAACAATGGCTGCGCGGCTGGGTAAGCCCGCAGGTAGATCGCGATGCGCTGGTTGCGCGTCTGTCGATGGCCGGTCTTGAGGTCGATAGCGTTACGCCGGCCGCCGGTGTTTTCAGTGGTGTGGTGGTGGGCGAGGTGCTGAGCACCGAGCAACACCCCGATGCTGACAAATTGCGTGTGTGCCAGGTCAGCAATGGCGCACAAACGTTCCAGGTCGTGTGCGGAGCGCCTAACGTGCGCCCGGGCCTGAAGATCCCGTTCGCCATGATCGGTGCCGAACTGCCGGGCGACTTCAAGATCAAGAAAGCCAAGCTGCGTGGCGTCGAGTCCAACGGCATGCTGTGCTCCCAGGCAGAGTTGCAAGTAGGCGAGGGCAACGACGGCCTGATGGAACTGCCGGGCGATGCGCCAGTGGGCCAGGACATTCGTGTCTATCTGGAGCTGGAAGACGCCAGCATTGAGGTCGACCTGACTCCGAACCGTGGCGATTGCCTGTCCCTTGCTGGCCTGGCACGTGAAGTGGGCGCGCTGTACAACGCTCCCGTGACTCGTCCAGTGGTGGCCGCAGTGGCTGCGGCGCACGATGAAGTACGTCCGATCGAAGTACTGGCGCCAAGCGCTTGCCCGCGTTACCTGGGGCGTGTGATCCGCAACGTCGACCTGTCCAAGCCAACCCCGCTGTGGATGGTTGAGCGCCTGCGTCGCGCCGACGTGCGCAGCATCGACGCGGCTGTCGATATTACCAACTACGTGATGCTTGAACTGGGCCAGCCGCTGCACGCTTTCGATCTCGCTGAAATCAATGGCGGCATCCGCGTGCGCATGGCCGAAGAAGGCGAGAAGCTGGTCCTGCTTGATGGCCAGGAAGTCAGCCTGCGCGCCGACACCCTGGTGATCGCTGACCATTCCCGCGCCCTGGCGATTGCCGGTGTGATGGGGGGCGAGCACAGCGGTGTGTCCGCGACCACGCGCGATGTGTTTCTTGAAAGCGCGTTCTTCGACCAGATTGCCATCGCTGGCAAGGCCCGCTCCTACGGCCTGCATACCGATGCTTCGCATCGCTATGAGCGTGGTGTGGACTGGAAGCTCGCCCGTGAAGCCATGGAGCGCGCCACTGGCCTACTGCTGGAGATCACTGGGGGCGAGGCCGGTCCGATCATTGAAACCGTCAACGAACAATACCTGCCGTCCGTTGCGCCAATTACCCTGCGCGCCAAAAGTGTCGAGCAAATGCTTGGCCTGGTCATCGCACCGGCTGAAATCGAGCAATTGTTGTCGGCCCTCGGGTTGAACATTTCTGCGGGTGGGGAAGGGCAGTGGCATGTTGAAGTGCCAAGCCATCGCTTCGATATCAGCCTGGAAGTCGATCTGATCGAAGAGTTGGCTCGCCTGTACGGTTACAACCGCCTGCCGGTTCGTTACCCGCAAGCGCGCCTGGCACCGCAACCCAAGGCAGAAGCGCGTGCGCACTTGCCTGAGCTACGTCGTCTGCTGGTTGCCCGTGGCTATCAGGAAGCGGTGACCTACAGCTTCATCGATCCCAAGCAGTTCGAGCTGTTCAATCCGGGCGTCGAGCCGCTGCTGCTGGCCAACCCGATCTCCAACGACATGGCCGCCATGCGTTCGTCCCTGTGGCCAGGCCTGGTGAAAGCCCTTTCCCATAACCTGAACCGTCAGCAAGACCGCGTGCGCATGTTTGAAAGCGGCCTGCGGTTTGTCGGTCAACTCGACGGCCTGAAGCAAGAGCCGATGCTGGCCGGGGTTGTTTGCGGCAGTCGCTTGCCGGAAGGCTGGGCGCAAGGCCGGGATGCCGTGGACTTCTTCGACGTTAAAGCGGATGTGGAAGCGGTACTGGGCTTTGCCGGTGCACTGGATGACTTCACATTTGTGCCAGGCAACCACCCGGCGTTGCACCCAGGTCAGACTGCGCGTATCGAGCGCGAAGGTCGCCTGGTGGGCTTCGTCGGCGCCATCCACCCAGAGCTGTCGAAAACCCTTGGGCTCGACCGCCCGGTCTTCGTCTTCGAACTGGTCCTGGCTGAAGTGGCTTCGGGCAAAATGCCTAAATTCAGCGAGTTGTCGCGCTTCCCTGAAGTGCGTCGCGACCTGGCCCTGATCGCCGATCGTGAAGTCGCCGCTACTGCTGTTCTGGATGTAATCCGTGAAAATGCAGGGGAATGGCTGACAGACCTCAGGCTATTTGACGTCTATCAGGGTAAAGGCATTGATCCGCATAGAAAAAGCCTTGCAGTTGGCTTGACCTGGCAGCATCCATCGCGCACTCTTAATGACGATGAGGTGAATGCCACGACACAAAATATCCTCACCTCGCTCGAACAAAGGTTGAACGCCACGTTAAGGAAGTGACGTATGGGGGCTTTGACGAAAGCTGAGATGGCGGAACGTCTGTACGAAGAGTTGGGTCTGAACAAGCGCGAGGCCAAGGAATTGGTCGAGCTGTTTTTTGAAGAGATCAGACACGCTCTGGAAGACAACGAACAGGTCAAATTGTCCGGTTTCGGCAATTTTGACCTGCGGGACAAACGCCAGCGGCCTGGCCGCAATCCAAAAACGGGAGAAGAAATCCCGATCACGGCTCGCCGTGTGGTCACCTTTCGTCCAGGGCAGAAGTTGAAGGCCCGAGTTGAGGCTTATGCTGGAACCAAGTCATAACGACGAGCTACCCGTCATCCCAGGCAAACGCTACTTCACCATTGGTGAAGTCAGCGAGCTCTGTGCGGTAAAACCGCACGTGCTGCGCTATTGGGAGCAGGAGTTTCCTCAACTCAACCCCGTGAAACGCACTGGGAACCGTCGGTATTATCAGCGCCAGGATGTGCTGATGATCCGACAGATCCGTGCATTGCTGTATGACCAGGGTTTCACCATCAGCGGCGCGCGCCAGCGTATGTCCGGTGATGAAGCCAAAGACGACACCACCCAGTACAAGCAACTGATCCGCCAGATGATCTCCGAACTGGAAGATGTGCTGGTGGTTTTGAAGAAATGATTCAGGCTTTTAAAATACTTCCACATTTCAAAAGCTTGCGGTATATTCCTGATCGCTTCGTTGCGAAGCGAACCCAGTAACACGCCTAGTCGGGGCGTAGCGCAGTCCGGTAGCGCACTAGCATGGGGTGCTAGGGGTCGAGTGTTCGAATCACTCCGTCCCGACCATATAATTCAATGAGTTAGGCCAATGTTCACAGCATTGGCCTTTTTCATGTGCGTGACTTTTGCGTGACTTCTCTATTTTTCACGCCTGCTTCCTCTTCAAAATTGTCAGGACCGGTCCGCGAGAATCGGTTGCTGATACCATGTTCGCAGCTTCGATCAGATGCCCGAGCTCGGCGCCCGAGTAGTGACTGGTGATGCTGCCGTTCTTGTGCCCAAGCAGGGCCTTGCGATCTTCCTCGGTTACGCCTGCTGCACGCAGCCGGCGGCCAAATGTGTGTTTGAGGTCATGGATCCTGATGGATGCATAACCAGGGTGAGCTGGGCGAAGGTTTTCCTCCTGCCAGAGTTTCGCCGCTCTCACTCGCGCCTTCTTCCACGCCGAGTCATTCATTCGATGCATCGCGGTGCCGTTGTATGGGAAAACCCATTCCTTGCTAATGCCGCGCTGCCTTTCGATGATCGACCTGGCCACGTTGTTCAGCACCACCAGCCGCTCGTCACCGTTCTTCACGCCGGATCGCTCATGCCGACCACCAAAGTCGGCCGGTATCAGAAATACGCTGGTGCCGAGTTCTGGCACCGCGATCTCCCAATCCCACCTCAGCTTGCACACCTCCTGCTCTCTCGTGCCGGTGTTCACCTTGAACAGCGCCATCGTCTGTAGGTGCGCCGGCAACTCAGCAAAGAGAATCGACTGCTCCGGCCACGACATGGGGTACGGCTTGCGGCTCGACTTCTTCTCTTCCAGCTTCGTGAGCATCGGCACGCTATCCAGCCACGGCCTGCGCTCATCGTCTCGCCACTTCCTGGCACACAACGATAAAACCCGAACCACACGCTCGATCGAGATATTCACCGTTCTGTTGCTGACACCCTTCTTCACCTTTCCGCCTTCAAGCTTCTTCGTCGCTAACCGATCCTTGATGAATGGCATCAGGGCCTGGTCATCAATGTGCGTCAGTGGCATGTCGCCTATGAAGGGGTCCAGCTGGGAAAGGTGGTGTGCCGACAACTTGATTGACGGCTGGTCCTTGAACTCCAGTAGGAAGCGAGTCGCCGCCTCCCGCCAGGTTCTGACCTTCTTCACGCCGTACACCTTTTGCTGCCGGATCTGCTCCAACCTGAAGATCAGGTAGCGCTCCGCTTCTTCCCGGTCACCAGTTCCAGTGCTTTCGTAAAGTCGTTCTCCGTTGATTTTCTTGTCGATATGCCAGATGCCTTTCCTCTCGGAGAGCCCTGTGATCGATTTTCGCGCCATGATTTATCTCCTTTCTGGCGCTCGCTGCGGGGCGATTGTTGCTCCGTTGAGCCTTTTTTATCAATCGCCTTGGCCTCGACGTATGCCGTGGCCCAGTCGTCCAGCTCTTGCCGATCGAACCCGACGCCGTGGCCCCCAATGGGGAATTCGCTAACGTAGGGACGGACGGTTTCGTCGAAAACGACGATCCGTCCAAGCCATATGTGGCCGTCTGTGAGGCGGCGGACGATGATAAGCAGGCTCGCTTGCTTCGCCTGAACCTACCGGGCGGTAGCAGCATTATCTACAATGGCTACGTGTCGATCACTTCGACCCCGACCATGTCCCGTAACAACCTGATGACCCGTGTTATCAGCCTGGCTCTGACCGGCCGCCAAACCCGTTACGCGGCTGCGGTGTAACCCATGGCTAAGTTCAAGTTGATTCAGAAACCGACCTTCAAAGCGCCGGTGATGATCCAGCGCGCCGGCGCCAACGCCGAGAAGGTGGAATTCGAGTTCAAGTACCTGGACCGTACCGCGCTCGCCGAGTTGTACACCGGCTGGAACGAGCGTCACGACGAACTGGGCAAGCAGGTCGGCGACATGCACCTCAAAGCTTTCACCGCCGCCCAGATCGCACTGCAAGCCGATCAAATGCTGGATGTGGTTTTGGGCTGGGACATCGAAGAAGAGTTCACGCTTGAAAACGTACGCATCCTCGTTAACTCGATCAACTCCGCGCCCAAGGCAGTGCTGAACGCGTACGCCGAAGCCTTCAGCGAAGCCCGCCTGGGAAACTCCTAAGCGGCTCCCGCGCGCTGTATGAACCAGGGCCCTCAGATGCAGATCTGATGGCCTTCGGCTTGTCTCGCCAGGACATTCCCGACAAGGAAGTAGACATCTGGCCCGACAACTGGGACGCCTTCAGAGTCTTCGAGGCCATGAGCACCCAGTGGCGCACAGGCGCGTGCGGCGCTACGGGCATGGACTACAGCGTCCTCTCCGGGGTGATTCGGATGTGTGGCGTACCGATCAGCCAGCGACAAGCAATTTTCTGCGACTTCCGCAGCATGGAGGCTGAAGCCCTGCAATTGATGGCGGAACAGCGGGAAAGCGCGAGGGGCGCCTGATCCTCAGGCACAAAGATGCACAGTCAACTACATGATGCGGCCGGGCCGCGGAGATATTTATGATCAGATGCATTGCGAGTAAGGCAAGCTATATAAATGGCAAGCCACTCTGGGTGTTGTGTAAGGATGGTCACCTATTTCTTTCTGCTGACGCAGTGAATCAGGCGACCATCAGTAAGGCTTGCGTCAGGCTCTAGTTCCCATCTGTCTTCTTCGCAAACTCAGCTTCGCTCAACACAACAGGAGGCTTGGCGTTTGGGAATGTTGTTTTGAAGATTTCTTCGATCAACTCCACGCCGTGGCCGTTAGCGCGAGAACCTTCGAGCGCCACTGCAAGATGTCCTTGCGTTAGCTCCGGTGCCACTTGGGCTAACACTCGTGACAGTGCCATAACAGCATTAGTTAGTTGCAGAATCGCTTGATCAGGTTGGATTACGTATCCGTTACTCATTTGACCTCCAGGTCATAAACGCGCCGATATTGGCGCTTTCCCAGTCCTTGGGCTTGCAGGCGAAGGACTGGGGAATCCATTCGAGTTTTTCAGCGAGTTTTAATTGTGGCTCAAATCCCACTCATCACTGATCTCGGCAAGAGAATTAGGCGATTGATGGATGCGACGGGCGATATCCTCGAGCTCGTCATATTCGATCGGGGGGAGTTCGACCGCCACAGATCCACCAACACTTTCGCTGCGAACGACACTCACTGATTTGGAAATCGGGCGCGGAATCAATTTTTCGGTTATCCGCTGCTTCTCTAATTGGGTGCCAACCAACACCGCTTCGATGGCCTCCCTAGCTATCTGGCGGTTGGCTTCGGTATCTGGACCGTCACGCAAATTGTCAACTGCCTTACGAATGGCAGATGCCAAAGCTTGATTATTCATCGTCACATTAACTCCTTGTCGTGGATTTCCTTGAAAGGCATAACGCTACTACGGGGGAACCTAGTTCGGTTACTGGCATTCCATCCACACTGGATGCCTGGACAGGTGGGCACATGGGAGAGGGAAAAATGGCGATTCCTCTCACTCCCGCTACGATCTAGTTGTGGCAATAAGCCATACAGGGGAGGGAGAGGGTATGGAACGGGTAATGGTTTTATCGGTGATAGCAGTTTTGGCAGGGTGCTCAGGGAAAATTGTTACCTATGAGCAAGCTGACTGTAAGAGTGGTTGCGAGGGTGTTCCTTTTTTCCGACTAGTTCAGGTAAAGGAGCAATACATTCAGGACAAAATCCTGAATAAAGAAGGTGAAATGCTGCGTTACGCCGGCGGCGACAAAAGCACTGGCTGCTTTGCGGTCCAAATCACTGAAACGAAGCTAATACCGGCGGCAAAAGAAAGCTATATCCGTTACGAGGCCGGATGGCTCGAAACCTCTAAATTCTCGGTAGACCTTAAGGATAACGGTAGCTTGGCAAAGGTGGGCGCCGATTCGACGCCCGGGCTGAAGATGGCAGTGGATGCAGTGTCCACGCTCGCAACAGCGTATGGGACGGTGAAGTCTGCCGATAAGTCTAAACCAACAATTCAACTGCCTTACTGCAACGCTGGCAGAGTTCCTGTGATCGAAGGCTAATGAAAAGTTGTCGAGCCCAGCCAAGCCCCGCGCTGGGCTTTGTGCATCTGGCGAGTGGTATTCTCGCTGACTACCGTGCAGGTAGTACACTTACTGAAAAGGATGCCCTATGAAAGTCAAAGATCTGATCGAAGAACTGCAGAAGCTCGACCCGAATATGCAGGTGTTGGCTGCTTGCGAGGATGAGGGAGTGGTAGTGCCGGGTTACTTTGTGCGCCCCTTTGAAGTCACCGAGATCTCTGCGGTAAGCGTCGAAATAGATTCCGATGACAAGGGCCGTCGCACCATGTGTGCGGTCCCCGCCGAGGATGGTCAGAAATTTGCGGTAATCGAGATCACATCCTTTTTCTGATCATCACCCTAGCCAAGCCAGCCCGCCGATGTGGGCTTTGTTGTTGCTGGCGAGCATTAAAAAGCCCGGTGGACCGGGTTAGTCTTCGACTGCTTCAAGCTGCTGCCGATCGAACATCTCACTCAGTATCTTGGCGTGCTTGCGCTGCGTGACGGAGTAGAACATTTTTCGCCCCAGCAGAATGCTCTTCATGCTATAGGCTGAAATGAGCTGCCTCGTCGGGACAGAGATCTCTACGGTCGTGTCATCACGGGTGTCGGTCACTTCTAGCTGGTAGGACTCAATCAAATCGCCACGCTTGGTGTGGCCCAGGCATTTGAAGAGGAGGATGGGTTCGGACACTGCGACCTCCGAGATGAGCGGGCATTGATAGGCAAATGCTCTATGAGGCCTTGCTAGAGATGGGTTAATTGCATCCAGGTCAAATCATGCTAGGCGGCATGAGGCTTAATATCCAATCTGTACTGCGGTATTGATAATCGAGCGCAGGTGATCATCAAGGAACTGCCCATTGTGGAAATTCAAATAATCATGCAGAACATCGCTAAGTCCTTTGGCTCGGTTATACAGCTCATTACTAAGGGCTTCATTGAAAGGAATAATCTCGTACGCTGCTTTCAAGGCGGCTTCCGGCCAGCCATCAAGCGCCTCAATGACATGCTCTCTGATCAAATTTGCATCATTTCGAGTATTGGAAGCGTTCTGAAGAGCTCCGTCTAGTCCTGCGATGCGATAGGGCATTCCAATTCCTTATGGTAGGTGATGATCATAAGCTCAGCGGGCGCGCTATTTAGGAAGCGCATCCCATATCTCTACTCGTCGATCGCTACAGATTTAAATGCGAACTGCACCCTGTATTGGACGAGCATAAGGTCCGGTATGGCTTCGGTAGCGTACCGGACTGCCTCGGGAAACTCACTTGCGATCAACATTCCGCGAGGTCTCTTACCGTCTTGTCGGGCGTACCAGCCGAGGTAGCGAGCAATCTGGCCGACGGCAGAATCCTTCGCTTGGCCAACCTTCAGTTCAATAACAACACGACGACCTGATGCGTCCTCCGCAAGGATGTCGACTCGGCCTACCTCGATATTGACCTGCCGATCAATGAAACGAAGCCCTCTTTCGATGGAGTCTAGGTTGCGTACCAGATGGGTTTCGACGTCGCGCTCCAAGGTGATGGAGGTTTCGACAAGCTCCTCGATATTGGCGTCGTCCTCAACCGCGTATTCCTCTGCATGAGCTTCGAGCGATGGCCCCCAAGTGTTGACTCCGTGCTCTTTGGGGTCGTATCGGTAGAAACGTCCGTCATCAGATCGGTAGAGAAAGCGATCCGCCCATTTGTGGTGAATGTACGCTTTTGGATTGTTTACAGCGCACGCATATAGGTGTGCGGTCAGAGTTCCTGGTGTCCACTTTCCTGGAAAGCTGCTTTCGATGTGGTCCTTGATTTGTGTCCTTGTTACGCCGCCCGTTGCTTGTTCAACGAAGCTGCGAAGGGCTCCTGCCATAGTCGTCATGCTGAGTTCCTGATTTTTGCGTGTCGTGCGAAAAAGCCCGGCGGGCCGGGCACGGTCTATTGGCTACTGAAAATTCCGCTCAACGAACAATCCGTAGCAGCGTTTCGCTACTGTCGCTAAATACAAGCCGCTCAGAGCAACCAAACCTAGAAAGGCGAAGACCATGACTGCTTCCAGCGTCAGTCCGTGTTGTTTGGACCAGATGATCACGTCCTCAGTAACCGTTTTTGCCACCCACAGGTAGTAGGCGCCGGTAGCAAAACTTGGTAGGCCGATTAGTATCAGCGCCCAGTCGTTAAGCTCCGCCCAGGCCTTCTTTTTCTTACGGTTGTTCCATGCTGTTTTGACGAATCTCATAACGACTACTCCATGTGGGTGACTGAAAAGAACCCCGGCGAGCAGGGCTTGGGGTGTTCGCTCCAGTTGTGGTGATGATCACCATTACCGGTTCCTCATTGCGGCATCGGCGGCCAGCTTTTGGACTCTTCGACTACGTTGGCGAGTACTTCTTCGATAGTTGTCTTTTCGCCACGAGCCTCGGCATGAAAAAGCCCACCGATGTGGGCTTTTTGTTCTACCAAGAAAACTTAAGGATGCGAACGTCGGACCTCACTCTTGGTTTGGGCTCCAGCTAATGCTGAGCACCCCGGTATCCTCGTCGTACTTCACGGCGCACGGATTTTCCCCATCTGTGAGATTCGCGATTATGGGATCTGCAAACTCTACGTTGTCGCCTTTCAGCTTGTAAGTTGTGCTGTATTGCCCCGCTTTAGTCTGGTCGTTAATGTCGTAAAGGATAGATTCCATTACGTCGCGGAAATCATTATCGCGCTTTCCTTGCTCAGTCTTTTTCTGGAGGAACTCTTTATCAGTTGCCATGCATATCTCCTTGAGGTGCTGCGGGTTGACTACTTCTTCGGGTAGCGCTTGCGAGGCTTGGATTCCGTGTTTGGGATCTCGGCATCTTCTTCTTCGAATTTTCCAATGCCGCGCAAGGCTTTGATCATGGCTGACATGATCTTTTCTTCTTGTGCCGTCAGCGGGCCATCCAGCCCGGTGATCAGACGATCCTTGTGGATTTTCGTGCTTATCTCGGGGTTGGGGGCTGGACTGTAAAGCGGATGCTCAGGATTCATCCGGTCAAGATCGCTAACCCCCATTTCATCTGTTTCAGTAAAGCTTCGCTCTAGGCGATCAAGTATCTCGGCAGTAGCTGACCGCTTGTTTTGCTTGGCCGCGACCATTACCAAGTCCCGAAGATCCTCTGGTATGCGGAGGTTGAACTGTGGATCGCTGCGGCTCATCTCAAATCCGGTTCCATTTAATGGAACGAAATAATGCATCACGGTGGTATTGACGACAATGCATCACCGTTATACATTTATTTTGTGAATAACGGTGATGCATCTGGAGGGGGTATGAAAGTAAGGGAAATGGCGCAGGTGGTGTTTCGGGCGGAGCCGGATATCAAGGCTTGGCTTGAAAGAAAGGCTCTGCAAGAGGAGCGCAGCCAGAACTGGCTTGTGGGGAGGGTGCTAAGGGAGGCGATGCATCGAGATGAACAAACCAAACAGGCATGAAAAAGCCCCAAGCGCGCCAACGCTTGAGGCTCATGAAGCAGAACGTCTAACTATCAGGAAAAACGTCATGAGCAAGAATAACACAGTAGTTGACATGCGCAAATTCGTTGAGGCCCGAAATGGCGAGGTCTTCACTTCAACTCGGCAGGTCGCTGAAGCATTTGAAAAGCTCCACAACCACGTTATTGCCAAGGTCAGAGCGCTTGAGTGTTCGGCTCAATTTTTAACCGACAACTTTTCGTCGGTTCAGTTTGAGCATCGCGGCAACACCTATGAAGCCTTCGAGATGACCAAGGACGGCTTCATGTTCCTGGTGATGAGCTTCACTCCCGTTCCAATGGGCGCATTCGTTCTGACGCGACGGCAGTTCATGCAGTCAATGCTCGTTCACGGGGATATGCCAGTTTCGACGGCGGAAATGTTCGAGTTCGTAGCGCTGGCTACCGAGAATCTGCGTCGCCGGTCGCTCTACCAAGCTGCGCGGAGGGCGGTGGCGTGAACTTCACCCTTAAGGTTGGCGGTCGCGCCTTGATCCTCATGCCGGAGCGGCCAAATCTTGTCGGGCGCTCCGGCCAGTTGATCCGGAAGGCCGAAGAAAACTGGCTGATGCTGGTCGAGGGCAAGCGCTACTCGGTAAGCGAGAAGAGCCTCATGCAGCTGGACGGCTTTAACCCTGGCGCTCCGAGGCAATGTGTGCGGAGGTGGCAGCATGAATACAGGAATTATTCCGTTCCACTACGAGGGGCAGGCCGTCAGCTTCAATAGTGACGGCTGGATCAATGCCACTGAAGTGGCGGCGCGTTACGGGAAGAAGCCAATCAAGTGGCTAGAGCTGGCCAGCACGAAAAACTACATGGCGGCGCTTTCTCGGCACCTCGGTTTTGATGTCCGCAATTCGGACTTCAAAATGGTCGAGGCGTCCCGGGTTCGTGGTCGCGCCGGTACTTGGCTGTATCCAAAGCTTGCGGTTGCATTTGCCCGATGGCTGGATGACGACTTTGCGGTCTGGGCTGACCTTCATATTGATGCGCTCCTGCGTGGCGAGCTCAACGAAAAGCAACAATTTGACCGGGCATGCAAGGCCCTGAACGACGCTCAGAGCATTGCCAGCCTCAGCGGAAAAGAGCTTTCAAAGTTTCGGTGGAAAAAACCGAAGCTTGTGCATGACGTTGATTACTGGCGAGACCAATTGCAGCTCACGCTCGGCCTCGACGCAGCCTAGCCTCCCACTAACCCGAAGAACCCCGCCCATGCGGGGCTTTTGTGTTGCTCTCTCGTTGGTAATAAAGTTCCGCGATATCTCAACGAGGGAACGATATGAAAATGTTCGCGGGGGCTTTGGCGCTCGTAGCGCTGGCAGGGTGTGGCAATAGCGATGTGAATCAGGCAAGGGAAGAGGTTAGGCGTAACCTTTTTGATGCGGCGTCCGCGCAGTTCAGGAAAGAGAAGGTCTATCGAGTTGGCGATGAGGTTGTGGTCTGCGGCGAGGTGAACGCAAAGAACCGCGTCGGGGGATATGGCGGATTCGCAATGTATGTTGTTGAGGGTATTGGCCTGTACCCAGTCGCAAAATTCACCGCTGAGAGCCAGGCAGATATCAAAACCACCTGCCAGCTTGCTGAGAAGAACGCCAGCTTGAAGAAATAGCCGCAGAACCAATGTTCAAACAAGCCCGCCATCGAGCGGGTTTTTTATTGCGTGCGCCAGCTTGGCTGTGGTGGCCTCGCTGGTGACTTGGAGGTGAAAGTCCTCTACACACCCAGCAAGGGGAAGTGTTAGCTAGAGGCAAGGGTGTCGCGGGTGACCGCGAATCTGAAGGAAGCCCGAGGCAAAATGCTGGCCTGACGAACAGCAAGCGTATAGAGGCGGCGCAGCGGGGTAAGGGGGCGTGTTTCCCTAAAGCCCAATACTTGCACGGGACGCTGCGACGTAGATCCGACAGGCATAAGCAGGAAGGTCGCGCGAATTACCCTGAGAAATCTGCACGTTTGCCACAGTGCTACCGAGCGTCGAGAGGCGACGGGATGAACGTGCAGAAGTCAGCCGAGGCCTTAGTAAGTGGCGAATAACCCCGTCACCAAGGGCCAAACAAGTTATGCCGCCAGTAGGCGTCAAAGTCTCGTTGAATACCGAAATGCAGAAATTTCTCCAAGAGAAGACTGTTACTCCGAGTCCCGGACAGTATCCGAGGATGATGGCTGACAGCGCACAGGTATCGGCGGCGTCTGTGACGTGGAAGAACGCGGAGCCGGACACGCTGATGGAGCAGGTGCTTGCACCGGCCAACCTTAGGTGTGCGTATCAACGTGTGGTCAGCAACAAGGGCGCACCGGGTGCCGATGGCATGACGGTCGACGACTTGGCGGACTACGTGAAACAGTATTGGCCGACCCTCAAGGTGAGGTTGCTGGCTGGCGAGTATCACCCGCAGGGTGTACGCGCCGTTGACATCCCCAAAACCAAAGGCGGAACACGGCAACTGGGTATTCCCAGCGTCGTGGATCGCTTGATCCAACAGGCACTGCTGCAACAGCTCACGCCAATCTTCGATCCTCTGTTCTCGGACTACAGCTACGGCTTTCGTCCGGGTATGGGATCAACTTGGGTTGGTCTCGGTACTGGATACGATAAACCGGCTTAGCCGCATAGCTTGAACCGCCGGATACGGATCCCTACGTACGGTGGTGTGAGAGGACGGCGGATGTAAATCCGCCTCCTACTCGATCTGAAAAATACCACCGCTTTTTCTCACACTCATATTCCCCCTTTCATCTTCGCCCCCGAAAACCAAAAAACTCGATGGTAATCATCGGATTTTTGCGGTTTTTCCAAAAAGACTGTTGACCATAATCGTGGCTTCTTAACGGGAGGTATGTGCTGATGTCGAACGTAGAAAGCTACACAGCTACCGCAAAGTGGTTGCACTGGGGAATGGCGTTGATCTGGATGGTCGCCTGGCTTGTCGGGATCGTGGCGGTTCATTGGCGTGACGAATTCAACCCTCAGCACCAGCTCACCTTTCTCCATAAGGCGATGGCCAGCGTGCTTCTATTCCTTATCGTCCTGCGCGTTGTCTGGCGTCTTACCCATCCTTCCCCCGCAATGCCCGCGACAATGAGCCCACTGATGAAGCGGGGCGCTTTCGCTGGCCATCTGTTGCTGTACTGCATCGCGCTGGTGGGGCTGCCGATGTCCGGCTGGTATTGGAGTTCGGTCGCAGATAAACCCATCCTGGTCGCCGGTTTGTTCTTGCTGCCTCCACTCGTGGAGCCTGATCAAAGCCTGTACGACCTGGCGAAGTCGATTCACACCTACACCGCCTGGCTATGCGGGGTACTTGTAGGTGGACACGTGATCGTGGCCCTGAAACATCACTTTATTGACAAAGACAGGGTGCTCGCGGGCATGCTGCCCGGGCGTGCGACTGATGCACCAAGCTGATCGCAGCGATTGACCGTTCAGGTTTCGGAACGGCTCGTACGATAGGGCCTGACGTTGATGCATGCTCTAGAGGGGCTCGGGGCAGTGTTTTCATCAGGCTCAACGTGCGCTGAATGCCAATTGTCTACATCACCGCACAGGTGCTCTGGTACGGCGTTTCTTTACAAAAAATGATACATAGGCGCGCAATCAAAACGTCTGCCCCATGGAGAACTGAAACACCTGCTTGTCCGCGTTCTCCGGCGTGCGAATCGGATACGCCAAATTCACACTCAGCGGCCCCAGCGGGCTGTACCAGGTCACCCCAACTCCCACCGAACTGGCCATCTGGCCCAGGTCCACGCTGCCGCAGCCCTGTGTCGTGCTGAGGTAGCACTTGTCCGAATACACCGTCCCCACGTCCCAGAACAATGAGGTGCGCACGGATTTGTTGTCTTTGATGAAGGGCACCGGGAACAGGTATTCCGCGCCGCCGGTTATCAGGATATTGCCGCCCAGCGACTCGGTGTCCCGATCCGAGTAGTACGCCTGCCCGGCACTGGCGTAGGCACCGGTTGCCGGGGTGTTGCGCGGGCCGAGGGTGCCGCTTTCAAAGCCGCGCACCGTACCTTCGCCGCCGGCGGTGTAGGTTTCATAGAAGGGCAGCCCGTCCGTGGAGCCGTAGCCGCTGCCGTAGCCGAGCTTGGTGTGAAAGCGCAGTGATGTGTTGTTGCTGACAGGCAGGAACGTCTGCCCCGTGTAGTCGATTTTGTAGAAACTCAGGTCGCTGCCGGGCACCGTCACCATCAGGTTGAGGTTTTGCGAATGCCCGCGAGTCGCCAGCACGCCTTTGTTCAAGGTCGATTCCGACCAGCCAAGGTTGGCCTTGAAGTTGGTGAATTCCTTGCCTTCGCGCTCGATAAAGTCGTAGATCTCGTCGGCGCTGTAGGTGCCCGGTTCGATGCTGTCGTGTTGTACGGTCAGGCCAAAGTTCAAGCGCGAGGTTTCATTGATCGGGTAACCGAGTGTGGTGCCCAGGCCAAAACTATTGATGGCGTAATAGGACACCCCGTCATCGTAGTACTTGTTGTAGTCGGTCTTGCTGTAGAACGCGTTGTAACCCAGGCTCACCCCGTCGGTGGTGAAGTAGGGATCGGTGAAACCGATGTTGTACTTGCTCTGGTAGGACGAGCGGGTCAGCCCCAGGCTGGCGTAGTTGCCGGTGCCGAGGAAATTGTTCTGGGTGATCGAGCCGCCGAGGATCAGCCCCGAACTCTGGGCAAAGCCGACACTGGCGGTAATCGAACCGGACGCCTGTTCTTCCACGGCGTAGTTCACATCCAGCTGGTCGTCGATGCCCGCCACCGCAGGCGTCTCGACGTTCACCTCCTTGAAGAACCCCAGGCGCTCCAGGCGCACCTTGGACTGATCGATCAGGTAGGTTGACGCCCAGCCACCTTCCATCTGGCGCATCTCGCGACGCAGCACTTTGTCGTCGGTCTTGGTATTGCCGCGGAAATTGATGCGATTGACGTAGGCCCGCTTGCCGGGGTCGACGGAGAACGTGACGTCAACCGTGTGGTCTTCATCGTGAGCCTGCGGCACGCCGTTGACGTTGGCGAACGTGTAGCCTTCATTGCCCAGGCGGCGAGTAATCAGCTCCGAGGTGGTGGTCATCAGTTTGCGTGAGAACACCTGGCCCTTCTGCACCAGCAGCAAGGACTGGACCTGGTCCTGCGGGACTTTCAGCTCACCACTGAGCTTCACCTCCCGCACCGTGTATTTCTGGCCTTCCTGGATGTTCACGGTGATGTAGACGTGCTTTTTGTCCGGTGTCATCGAGACCTGGGTCGAGGTGATATCCATGTTGATATAGCCACGGTCCAGGTAATAGGAACGCAAGCGTTCAAGGTCGCCCGACAGCTTCTCCCGTGCGTATTTGTCGTCGTTCTTGAAAAACGATAGCCAGTTGCTGGTCTTGAGGGTGAACTGGTCGATCAGGGCATCGTCGGGGAACACCGTGTTACCCACTACGTTGATGTGCTGGATCGACGCCACTTCACCTTCGTCGATCTTGATTTTCAAGCCCACGCGGTTACGCGGCTGAGCCACCACCTGCGCGTCGACCGACGCCGAGTACCGGCCCTGGGCAACGTACTGGCGCTGCAACTCGTTGCGTATCCCTTCCAGGGTGGCGCGCTGGAAAATCTCGCCCTCGGCAAGGCCCGATTGCTTCATGCCTTTCATCAGGTCATCGGTGGCAATCGCCTTGTTGCCCTCGAACTCAATACTGGCAACCGAAGGACGCTCGACTACATTGATGATCAACACATCGCCTTCGCGGCTCAGTTGGATGTCCTGGAAGTAACCGGTCTTGAACAGCGCGCGGGTCGAGTCCACCAGGCGCCGGTCATCCGCTTCGTCGCCGACGTTCAGGGGTAATGCCCCGAACACGCTGCCCGCAGAGACCCGTTGCAGGCCGTTGATTCGAATATCCGAGATTTTGAAGCCTTGGGCGAGTGCCAGTGAGGCATTGAGCAGCAGCGCAACCGAGCAGAGCAGGCGCGAAAAATTCATCAAGATCTTTTCCAGAACACATCGACAAGCAGCGCCGGCACGCATGGACAACTCGCCGCGCGGCCGGACTGGTGAACATCCAGCATACGAGCGAGGGGCGTTTGGTGCGGTTAACCGAATGTCAAGTTAGGTAAAGTTTGGCCTGGGATGCCGATGCCGGGCCGATAATGCGCAACCCCCCACCGACGAGCCCGAGATGATCCGCGTACTGTTGGTCGACGACGACCAGGAACTGACTGACATGCTGAGCCAATACCTCGCGCGCGAAGGCTTTGAGGCCACGGCCGTGCACACGGGGGAGGAGGGCGAGGTGGAGGCGCTGTCGGGGCGCTACAGCATTGTGGTGCTGGACGTCATGCTGCCCCAGCGCTCGGGCATCGAGGTGCTCCGGCGCATCCGCGTCGTCAGCCAGGTACCGGTAGTGCTGCTCACCGCCCGTGGCGACAACATCGACCGCATCACCGGCCTGGAACTCGGCGCCGATGATTACGTGCCCAAGCCCAGCTCCCCGGGCGAACTGGTCGCGCGCCTGCGCGCCATCATGCGCAGGGTGCAGCCGGTGGGCCAGCCGACCACCGAAGTGATCACGACCGGCGCGCTGGTGTTGTGGCCCGGCAAGCGCCAGGCCCTGTGGAACGGCCTCGAGCTGGGCGTGACCAGCACCGAGTTCAGCCTGCTGGAAGAACTGGCCCGCAGTGCCGGCCAGGTGGTGAGTAAAAAGGATCTGTCACTCAATGCCCTCGGTTGCCCGCTGACCCGCTACGACCGGCGCATCGACGTGCATATCAGCAGCATCCGGCAAAAACTCGGGCCGCGCCCGGACGCCAAGGCCTGGATCCAGAGCGTACGCGGCCTCGGCTACTTGTTGATTGCCGAATGACCCGGCCCAGCCTGCTGTTCTGGAAACTGTTCCTGGCCTTCTGGCTGGCGACCACCTTGACCTTCCTGGTGGGCGTCGGCGTGCTTGAACTGGGCCGTTTCCAGCCGAATGACCCGCATGTGGAAGCCATGCTGGCGGCTGAAGACAAGCTGTTGCAAACGTTCGGTGTCGAGGCGGGCGGCCAGCTCCTGGCGGTGTGGGAGCGCCCGGCGGATGAGGCCATCGGCGTCTACAACAGTGCCGGGCAATTGCTGGTAGGTGGGCCGGTGACGCAGCCGGCCTATGAGCGAGCGGTCGTCAGCAAGGAAGGCCTGGCGCTGTCGATCAGGTCCACCCACGCGCCCGGTAACCCGCCCGGCCGGCCCTGGCACCAGATTCCGCTGATCATCGGCACGTTGATGAGTGCGCTGTTCAGCGGCTACATGGCCTATTACCTGGCCTGGCCCCTGGCTTACCTGAAGCGCGCCATGAGCGACGCAGCCCACGGACGCTTCGAAACCCGGGTCAAGCCGGCCATGGGCAAGCGTCGCGACGAGATCGTCGACCTGGCGGAAGACTGCGACCGCATGGCCAACCAGTTGAAGGTGCTGGTGGAGGCCCAGCAACAGCTGCTGCACGACATCTCCCATGAACTGCGCTCGCCGCTGACGCGCATGCAGGCGGCCATCGGCCTGTTGCGCCAGGACGCCGCTCGCCTGGAAATGCTCGAACGCATCGAGCGTGAATCCGAGCGCATGGACACCCTGATCGAAGCGTTGCTGACCCTGGCGCGCCTGCAAGGCCGTCCGGAAAGTATCGAGCGCGAGCCCGTGGATATTGTCGAATTGCTGGCGATGATCGTTGAAGATGCGCAGTTCGAAGCGGGCATCAAAGGCTGTCGCGTGCACCTGCAGGCGTGCCCGCCGTTTATCGCCTGCGTCAGCGGTGAGTTGTTGTACCGCTGCTTCGAGAACGTGATTCGCAATGCCGTGCGCTACACCCGGCCGGACACCACCGTGTGCGTGTCGGCGCAGGTCAACCACGATGCGAACCGCCTCACGGTACAGATCACCGACCAAGGGACGGGCGTCGACAATGACCGGCTGCGCAGCATTTTCCAGCCGTTCGAGCGTGGAGTGGGCGATGCCAGCGTGGGGTTTGGCCTGGGACTGGCCATTGCTGCGAGGGCCGTCCAGATGCACGGCGGCCACATCCTCGCGCGCAACGAGCCGGGCGGCGGGCTGACAGTGGAGATCACCCTGCACAGCGCGCGATCTTTACACGACATTACACTGGCTTGACCGCCCTGTACGTCGCGCCTCATTAGACTTATCGCCATTGATTGAGTGGAGGTGGCGATGTTTCAGGTGCATAAAAAGGGCTTCGTGCCCGGCAGGAAAATGGTCGACGGCCTGGTCCCTTACGACTTCTTTTGCGAAGACAGCCCGGCGATCAATCTGTTTGTGTTCACCGGCTCCACTACGCCGGGCGCCACCGTCGAAGAACAGACCCTGTGGGGCTTCACGCGGTTGGAACGTTTCGAGGCGATGAGCCACGCGTTGGTGAGCAACCAGCGGCATGCCGGCTGGTTTCAGAGCGTCAATGTGCTCACCGGGCCCAGCCACAACGGCACGCTAAGCGTGAAATTCCAGCGCGTGCTGAAAATCATCAAGCACGCCAGTCCGGCCCGCAAGGCCGACTACGAGATCCTCACCGACGAAGGCGACACCTATTTCACCCGCCAGGCGGTCGGCGAAAACAGCGCGCAAACCGTCATCTATTCGGCCGAGCCATAACGCCAGCGGTGGGGTGGATTCGCCTCAAGCAAAAGCATCTCGCCCACGGTCCGCTTGTTACTTCCGCCCACCAATGGGGCATCTTCTGCGCCATTGGGTAGCAAGTTCCCACGCGACTTTTCAACGCCAGCCCCAGCTTTTTCCCTTCTATCCGATCTGAATCAATCACTTGGCTCCTGTCCCAAGCCGTTGGCACGCATCCTGCTTTTTTGTATTCGTGGATAATTGGATACAAAAATTCAAAAGGTGCTGCCGATGCAATTCGCTCCCGCTTACGTTGACCGCCAGCCCCTCACCGCCGAGGAGGAGGCCTACAACTTTCTGCTCGATGCCATTTGCGGCGGCCGCTATCGCAAGGGCGACCGGCTGATCGCCGAAGACATCGCCAGCGAGATCGGCATGAGCCGCATGCCGGTGCGTGAAGCTTTTCGCCGCCTGGACGCCCAGGGCCTGGTGACCCTGCGGCCCAACCGTGGCGCAGTCGTCAGCGGTCTGGATATCGATGAGCTGCACGAAGTGTTTGAGATGCGCAGCGCCCTTGAAGGTCTGGCGGTACGCGTTGCCGTCGGCCGTATCGGTGAGCGTCAACTCGCGGCCCTGGAGCGCATGCTCGACGCGATGGACGACTACCGCGATGAGAGCGCCGCCTGGGTCAGCCGCCATCGCGCGTTCCATGAATACCTGTGCAGCCTCAGCGGTCGCCCGCGCCTGATGAAGCAGATTTCAGCGTTGTACTCCCTGGTCGAGGCGCCTATGCGCTTGTGGCTGCAGCACGGTGAAAAACCCCTCAGCGCCCGCCAGGAACACGCAGTGATCCTCGATGCGATCCGTGCCGGTGACGCCGCCCGCGCCGAAGCCGTGGTGCGCGAACACATCGAAGGCACCGTGCCGGCGCTGATCCAGTTCCTGCAAACCGAACAATAAGAAACACCCGCTGTGTTTTGACTTTAGTCCTGCCCCGTTATTCAACGAACTGGAGTGTCTGGTCATGCATAAATGCCGCGCCTTGCTGGTGGCTGTCTCCTTCGGTCTCTGTGCACAAGGGGCCTTTGCTGCGCCTCAAGTGCCGGATCGTCTGCAAAAAGTCGACAAACTTGTCTATTGCTCGGGGATGGATTCCCCGCCCCTGGTGTCCTTCGACGAAGCCCAGAAACCCCGCGGGCTCACCGTCGACCTGGGCCTGGAAATCGCCAGGCGCCTGGGCGACAAGCAAGTGCAATGGCGGGTGATTCCGTTCTCTGGGCTGGTGCCGGCGTTGCTCGCCCAGCAGTGCGACATGATCGTCGACCAGCTGTTCGACAAACCCGAGCGGCGCCAGGTGATCGACATCGTCAACTACATGTATTCCAGCCAGTCGGTGGTGGTGCCCAAGGGCAACCCCAAGGGTATCAAGGCGCTGGATGACCTGTCCGCGCACAAGGTCGCGGTGCTCAACGGCTCAACCATCAAGACCCTGCTCGATGCCCACAATGAAAGCCTGGCCAAGGCCGGCAAGCCCCCGATGAAACTGGTGGTCTACAACACCGACACCGATGCCTTCCAGGCCCTGCGCATCAGCCAGGTCGACGCCTACGGCACCACCGTGGAAACCGCCGGCTACTACGCGGCGATGGCCCCGGACCTGTTCCAGGAAGGCGTGCCGGCGTTCAGCCGCATCCTCACCGGCCTGGGCATGCGCAAGGACGACCCGCAACTCACTGCCGCCGTGCAGCAGATCATCAGCGACATGCGCAGCGATGGCAGCTATGTGCAGTTGCTGAACAAATGGCATGTCAGCAGCGACACACTCGACTGAGGCGTACCTGCGATGAATTTCAATTGGGATGTGTTCTGGCAGTACCTGCTGCAGCCCAGCGGGGTTTACCTCACGGGGCTGTGGCTGACCTGCCTGATCAGCGTACTGGCGATGCTGCTGGGCTGCGCGCTGGGGCTGGCGGCGGCGTTGTTGCGCTTGTCGAAGAACCCGCTGTTGCATCTGCCGGTGCGTTTTTATGTGTGGCTGATGCGCGGCACGCCGCTGCTGGTGCAGATCGTGTTTCTGTACACGGCACTGGCGGCGGGCGGGATTTTCCGCTTCGAAGATATCGAGCTGTTCGGCCTGATCGTCCCCGGCAATATCCAGGCGGCGATCATTGCCCTGGGCCTCAACGAAGGTGCCTATATGGCCGAGATCATCCGTGCCGGCATCGGCGCGGTGGACAAGGGCCAATATGAAGCCGGGCGCTCCCTGGGCATGGGCTTCGCCAAGTTGATGCGGCGCATCGTGCTGCCCCAGGCGTTCCGGGTGATCGTGCCGCCGCTGGGCAATGAGTTCAACGTGATGCTCAAGAACACCACCCTGGTCAGCGTGATCGGTGTGCAGGAACTGCTGCTCAGCACCCAGATGATCACCTCGGCCACCTTCCGGGTGTTCGAGCTGTACCTGGTGGTTGCCTTGTACTTCCTGACGCTGACCACCCTCTGGGGCTTTTTCCAGCGCTGGCTCGAAGCCCGCTTCAGCCAGTCCGACCGGCCTTCCGCGCCACCACCGGCAGCCAGCCGCATGTTCGGGCGCAGCACCCTGAAACTGCTGAGGGGACGATAACCATGGCGCACCAAAGTGAAGAGCTGATCATTGAGGCACTGGATATTCAGAAGTCGTTCGGCGAGTTGCAGATACTCAAGGGTATCTCGCTGCAAGTACGGCGCGGCGAAGTGGTGGTGCTGATCGGCGCCTCCGGCTCCGGCAAGACCACGTTTATCCGCTGCATCAACCTGCTGGAAGACATCCAGGGCGGGCGCATCCGCGTCAACGGCCGCGCCATGGGCTATCGCGAGCGCAGCGACGGCAGCCTGGTGCGCGATTCGGAGCGCAACATCGCCCGCCAGCGCCGCGACATCGGCATGGTGTTCCAGCGCTTCAACCTGTTCCCCCATATGACGGCGCTGGAAAACATCATCGAAGCGCCGATCCAGGTCCTCGGCACACCACGTGCCGAAGCGCTGGAACAGGCCCGTGGCCTGTTGGCGCGGGTCGGCCTGGCGGACAAGGCCAGCCACTACCCGTCGATGCTCTCCGGCGGCCAGCAGCAACGGGTCGCCATCGCCCGCGCCCTGGCGATGAAACCCCAGGCCATGCTGTTCGACGAACCCACCAGCGCCCTCGACCCGGAAACCGTCGGCGAAGTGCTGCAGGTGATGAAAGAGCTGGCCGAGGAGGGCATGACCATGGTGGTGGTCACCCATGAAATGGGCTTTGCCCGGGAAGTGGCGGACCGCGTGGTGGTACTCGACCAGGGCGAACTCATCGAACAAGGGCCGCCGGAACAGATCTTCAGCCACCCCAGTCATCCCCGTACCCGGGCGTTTCTCAGCCGTGTGTTATGACTTTTTTTGAAGAGCCTTTGCCATGTTGAAATTTTCTGCCCACGAGTACCCCTATCCGTCGCAGCGCCAGAGCGTCTTTGCCCGCCGTGGCATGGTCGCTGCGTCCCAACCCCTGGCTGCCCAGGCCGGTATCGAGATCATGCAAAAGGGCGGCAACGCCATCGACGCGGCCATCGCCACGGCGGCCGCGCTCACGGTGGTGGAGCCCACCGGCTGCGGCCTGGGCGGCGATGCGTTTGCCCTGGTGTGGTGCAAGGGCCAGTTGCATGGCCTGAACGGCAATGGTCACGCGCCGGGCGCCTTGAGTGTCGAGGCGGTCAAGGCTGCCGGGCACGACCGGATGCCGCTGTACGGCTGGACCCCGGTGACCGTGCCCGGCTGCCCATCGGCCTGGGCGGAGCTGTCGCAACGCTTCGGCAAGCTGGCGTTTGCCGAGTTGCTGCAACCGGCCATCCGCCTGGCCCGCGAGGGTTTCCCGCTGTCACCGGTGGTTGCCCATCAATGGCAGATCTCCTTGAACGAATTCAGCCCGCACCGCGATGAAGTGCTGCAAGCCTGGTTCGACACGTTCCTCATCGATGGGCGCGCACCCCAAGCGGGCGAGATTTTCCGCAACCCGGCCCAGGCGCGCACCCTGGAAGAACTGGCCGCCAGCCGTTGCGAAAGCCTGTATCGCGGTGCCCTGGCCGCACGCCTGGACGCCCACTCACGGGCCACCGGGGGATACCTGCGCGCCAGTGATCTCAAGGACTACCGCGCACAGTGGGTGGACCCGATCCACATCAATTATCGCGGTGTCGACGTCTGGGAAATTCCGCCGAGCGGCCAGGGCCTGGTGGCGCTGATGGCGCTGAACATCCTCGAAGGCTTCACCTTCGATCACCGCGACAGCCAACAGACCTGGCACCGCCAGCTCGAGGCCATGAAGCTCGCCTACAGCGACGGCCTGCACTACATCACCGACCCGCTGCACATGCGCGTGGCAGTGGCCGACCTGCTCAGCGACGACTACAGCGCGCGCCGTCGCAGCCAGATCGGCGAGCAGGCACAGGCGCCCAATCCCGGTGACCCGCACGCCAGCGGCACGGTGTACCTGGCCACGGCGGACGCCGAAGGCAATATGGTCTCGTTCATCCAGAGCAACTACCACGGCTTCGGCTCCGGCGTGGTGTTGCCCGACAGCGGCATTGCGTTGCAGAACCGTGGGCAGGAATTCAGCCTCGACCCGGCCCACGCCAACTGCCTGGCAGCAGGCAAGAAGACCTTCCACACCATCATCCCCGGTTTCCTCACCAAGGACGGCCAGGCCCTTGGCCCGTTCGGCGTGATGGGCGGCTATATGCAGCCCCAGGGCCATGTGCAGATGGTGATGAACCTGGTGGACTTCGGCCTCAACCCCCAGGCCGCACTGGATGCGCCGCGCTGGCAATGGCTGGGCGACATGAAGGTCGGCATCGAGCAGGGCGCCTCCCGCGACCTGGCCAATGCCCTGGCCCGGCGTGGTCACCAGGTGCAGATCGCCAGCGACCTCACCGACTACGGCCGTGGGCAGATCATCCTGCGCGACCCGGTCAGCGGCGTGCTGTGCGGCGGCACCGAACCGCGTGCGGATTCCCATATCGCGGTATGGTAGCCAAAGCAGGGCATGGCGCCGCCATTGCCCTGCCATTTTGAAAAAAGTTGGTCGAAGCCTGTCCCCTTTTTTCACCTCGCCTGTCATTCCAGGCAAGTGAACAAAATCGAGAGCTTCTTCCAATGCCCGCAGTCCAACCCTTGCGCTTGCGCCCGTTGCTCAAACTGAGCCTGATGCTGAGCCTCAGCGCCAGCCCCTTGTTCGTCCCCGTCAGCTATGCCGAAGACAGCGCCGCGCGCCGCAGCTACCAGGTGCCGGCCGGCAGCCTGAGTGCGGCGTTGACCCGTTTTGCCGGGCTGTCGGGGGTCAACCTGTCGGTGGACCCGGCGCTGGTCAGCGGGCGCAGCAGCAGCGGTTTATCCGGCGAATACGGCGTGGAAGAGGGCTTTGCCCGTTTGCTGCAAGGCTCCGGCCTGCAGTTGCAGCCCATGGGTGAGCAAGCCTACATGCTGGTGCCGGTGCCGGAGGGCGGCAGCCTGGAGCTGGCGCCCACGTCGATTCTCGGTACCACCGGCCTGTACGACGGCGACACCTACGCCGGTGGCCAGGTGGCGCGGCGTGGCTCGCAAGGCCTGCTGGGCACCCGGGACTTCATGGAAACCCCGTTCAGCATGACCACCTACACCCAGGACGCGGTGAAAAACCAGCAGGCGCGCACCCTCGGCGACCTGATCGCCAGCGACCCGTCGGTACGCGCCACCAACCCGGCCGGCGGGCGGTATGAGCAGTTCACCATTCGCGGCTTCAGCCTGTTCAACAGTGATGTGTCGTACAACGGCCTTTACGGCGTGCTGCCGACCTACACCATCGACATGGAGATGGCCGACCGCGTCGACATCTTCAAAGGCCCCACCCAGTTGATCAACGGCATCTCGCCGCGCGGCAGCGTGGGCGGCGGGATCAACGTGGTGCCCAAGCGCGCCACCGACAAGGACATCACCTCGTTCACCGGCACCTGGGCCTCCGACAGCCAGGCCGGTGGTGCGGTGGACGTGGGCCGGCGTTTCGGTGAAGACAACAAATTCGGCCTGCGCTTCAACGGCGTGAAGCAGTCCGGCGATACCGAATGGGACCACCAGAGCGTCGACCGTGAGATGGCCGTGCTGGGCCTGGATTTTCGTGGCGAGCGCCTGCGCCTTTCCACCGATATCGGCCGCACCGAGCGCGACACCGATGCGCCGCAGGAGCGTGTGCAAGTCGCGGCTGCCGCGCCGGTGCCCAGCGCCAACGATGTGCGCCGCAACTATGCGCAGTCCTGGAGCAAGGCCCGCACCAAGGACACCTTCGGTACGCTGAATGCCGAATATGACCTCAGCGATTCGGTGATGCTTTATGGCGGTGTGGGCGCGCGCAAAAGCAACCATGAGTTCCTGCGCCATGCTGTTTCGGTGACCAATGCGGCCGGTGATTTCACCGTGCAGCCTCGGGACTTCACCCGCGATGAAAACGTCCGTACCGCCACGGCCGGCGTGCGTAACTGGTTCCACACCGGGCCGGTGAGCCATGAGGTCAACCTGGCCGCCAGCTACTTCTATATGGACTTCACCAACGGCGGTGCGCGTTATGCCAACGCATCGAGCAATCTCTATAACCCCGTGCAAACCCCGACGCCGTCGGTGGCCACGCGCCAGGATGCGAAGGTTTATACCGAGAACAAGTTCAGTGGCGTGGCCTTGTCCGACACCCTGGGTTTCTTCGATGACCGCCTGTTGCTCACCCTCGGTGCGCGCTGGCAGCGCGTGATCGTGGACGACTGGAGCGACGGCATCAAAGGCGACACCAACTACGACGAAGAAAAGATCTCGCCTTCGGGCGGCCTGCTGTTCAAAGCCACCGACAAGCTGTCGCTGTACGCCAACTACATGGAAGGGTTGAGCCAGGGCAAGATCGCCCCGTCCACGTCGCGCAACGAAGACCAGATCTTCCCGCCGTTTATCAGCCGCCAGGTGGAAGTGGGCGCCAAGTACGACGCCGGCGCCTTCGCCGTGACCGCCGCGGTGTTCCGCATCAAGCAACCGGCCTACGAGACCAACGCCACGTCGCGACTGTTCGGTCCCAATGGCAAACGCCAGAACACCGGTGCGGAGCTGAGCGTGTTCGGCGAACCCCTCAAGGGCGTGCGCCTGCTCGGCGGTGTGATGTACATCGACAGCAAATTGAAGGACACCACCAATGGCGCCTGGGACGGCAACCGCGCGCCGGCCACCCCCAAGTACAACGTCAACCTCGGTGCCGAGTGGGATGTCCCGACCCTCCAAGGCCTGACCCTGACCAGCCGTGGCATCCACTCCAGCTCCCAATACCTGGATCAGTCCAACGTCAAGGAAATCGACGCCTGGAACCGCATCGACGTCGGCGCCCGCTACGCCTTCAAGGTCGATGACAAGCACATCACCCTGCGGGCGAACGTGGAGAACGTCGCCGACAAGCGCTACTGGAGTTCGGCCGGCGCATCGGATGACAGCGAGCCGGGGCTGACCCTGTCGACCCCGCGTACCTATCTGCTGTCTGCCACAGTCGACTTTTAGACGCGGATTAAAAATGTGGGAGGGGGCTTGCCCCCGATTGCGGCGGTTCAGTTGGAGTCATCCTTGACTGACACACCGCTATCGGGAGCAAGCCCCCTCCCACATTAGGATCTCAGTTGGCTTCAGATTTCCACGCAGCCTTCTTGACCTCAATGGCCTTGGGCAACAACCGATTCTGGAAAAACAGATCCGCCGTCGCCTGCTGCGCCTGAATGATCCCCTCATCAATCGGCAAAATCGGCGAAGGCGGGCGGTTGTCCATGTAGCGCGCAACCACCTCGGCGGGCAGGCCCATGAAGTCGGTCAGTACTTTCAGGCTGTCTTCGCGCTGGCTGCGGGTAAGGGCTTCGGCGGCGGTGAGTTCGTCGAGCAGGTCATGGATAAAGGCCCCATTGTCCCGCGCATACTCGCGCCGGGCGCTGTACACCGGACCCGACAAACCCAAGCCTTCGCCATTGACCAGCACATGGCTGGGGCTCTGGCTCAAGGCGAGTGACGAGTAGGGCTCCCAGATCGCCCAGGCATCGACGCTGCCTTGTTCGAACGCCGCTCGCGCATCGGCCGGGGGCAGGTACACCGGTTGGATGTCCTTGTAGCTCAGGCCGGCGTTGTTCAGCGCGCGCAGGATCAGGTTGTGGGAGCTGGAGCCCTTCTGGAACGCCACTTTCTTGCCCTTGAGGTCTGCGACCGAATGCAGCGGGCTGTCATTGCGCACCAGGATCGTCTCGGCGCTGGGCTTGGGCGGTTCGGCGCCGATGTAGACCAGGTCGGCCCCGGCGGCTTGGGCGAACAGCGGCGGGATGTCGCCGGTGGAACCCACATCCAGTGCCCCCACGTTCAGCGCTTCAAGCATCTGCGGGCCGGCGGGGAACTCGATCCACTTCACCTCCGTCTTCGGGAAACGCTTTTCCAGCAGGTCATGTTGCTTGGCGAGTACCAGGGCGATGGAACCCTTTTGGTAGCCGATACGCAGGGTGGCGGGGTCGGCGGCCAGTGCGGTTTGCGTCACCGCCAGCAGGGCCAGGATCAGTGCTGGAAACTTCATGCTTTACCCTCTGTAAATCGATGGGCCGGGCGCGCCAGGCCGAGGTTTTCGCGCAAGGTGGAACCGCTGTATTCAGTGCGAAACAGGCCGCGCCGCTGCAGCTCGGGTACCACCCATTGCGCGACGTCTTCCAACCCACCCGGCAAGTGCGGCACCAGGATATTGAAGCCATCGGCCGCGCCGTTTTCGAACCAGTTCTGCAGCTCATCGGCAATCTGTGCGGGCGTGCCGATCAGGCTGTAATGCCCGCGGCCCCCGGCAATTCGCCGACCCAATTGCGCGAGGGTCAGTTGCTCACGGTTGGCCAAGTCGCTCAGCAGTTGCTGGCGACTGCGTTGTCCGCTGTCGGTCAACGGCAGCGCCGGCAACGGTCCGTTCAGCGGGTAGCCGGACAGGTCGAAATTGCCCAGCATGCGCCCCAGCAACGCGACGCCCACCTCAGGTTCGACGAGATCCTGAAACGCCTCGAATTTGGCCTGGGCCTCGGCCTCGGTCGCCCCGACCACCACAAACACGCCGGGCATGATTTTCAGCGAATCCGGCCCGCGCCCGTACCGGCTCAAGCGGCCCTTGAGGTCTGCATAAAACGCCTGGGCATTGGCCAGCGAGGTCTGTGCGGTAAAGACCACCTCGGCGGTCTGCGCGGCCAGTTCACGGCCGGCTTCGGACGAGCCGGCCTGCACGATCACCGGCTGGCCCTGGGGCGAGCGCGCCACATTCAGCGGGCCCTTGACCCGGAAGTGTTCGCCCACATGGTCCAGCACATGCAGCTTCGCCGGGTCGTAATAGTTGCCGCTGGCCTTGTCGCGTACAAAGGCATCGTCTTCCCAGCTGTCCCACAGCCCGGTCACCACCTGATGAAACTCCCTGGCGCGGCTGTAGCGTTCGCCATGGCCGAGGTGTTCGTCGCGGCCAAAATTCTGCGCTTCGGCGGCGTTGTCCGAGGTCACCAGGTTCCAGCCCGCACGCCCGCCGGACAGGTGATCCAGCGAGGCGAATTTGCGTGCCACATGGTAGGGCTCGTTGTAGCTGGTGGTCGCCGTGGCGATCAGGCCGATGTTATCGGTCACCGCACTCAGCGCCGAGAGCAGGGTGAGCGGCTCGAAATGGTCCGAGCGCGCCATATGGCTGGCGATCGCGCCGGTGGCGGCGGCGATGCTGTCGGCCACGAACAGCGCATCGAACTTCGCCGCTTCGGCCACCCGTGCCAGGTGTTTGTACTGGGCGAAATCCAGCCCGGCATCCGCCGGCACGTCCGGGTGGCGCCAGGCGGCGACATGGTGCCCGGTGGCCATGAGAAAGGCGCCGAGTTTCAGTTGACGGCTCATGCTAGAAATCCTTGCGCAATTGCACGCCGAAGTAACGCTCATCGTCACGGGGTACGGCGCGGTAAATGTAGTTGCCACCGCTGGCCAGCAGCGGTGAGTAGGACTTGTCGGCGAGGTTCTTGGCCAGCAACGCCACGCGCCAGCCGTTGGTGTAGTCGGCCAGGGCCACGCTGGCGTTCCAGATGCCGTAGGCGCCTTGCTTGGTGTCGACGTTCTGGCTGATGTCGTACTGCACTTCGCTCTGCCAGCTGTAGTCGGTGCCCAGTTCGATGTCCAGGCCGTTATCCAGCGGGATCGTGTAGTCGGCGCGCACGTAGCTTTTCCAGTCCGGGCTGAAGGGCAGTGGCTTGCCGTTCACGTTACAGGTGGCCGCCGCACCGGCCGGGCAGGCGAACTCATCGATGCGCGCACGGGTGTAGGCCAGGGCGCCGGAAAGCTTGAGTTGCTGGGTGGCCTGCAGCGCGTAATCCAGCTCGACGCCTTCGGTGCTGACGCTGCCGGCGTTGATCAGGCGGGTCACGACCTGGCCGGCGACGGTGTCGAAAAAGTTCGCCTGGTAGTTGTCGTAGTCGCTGTGGAATACCGCCAGGTTGGTGGTCAGGCGGTTGTTCCAGGCGGTGGCCTTGATCCCGGCTTCCCAGGTGTTGGAGGTTTCCGGCTTGAGCGCGTCGGTGTCGCGCGGTTGCATATTGAAGAACACGTTGTAGGCCGGGCCCTTGTAGCCGCGCGAGTAGGTGAGGTAGCTGGTGACGCTGTCGCTGATGTCGTACTGCACCCCGAGGCGGCCGGACCAGCCGTCTTCGTCCACCGAGCCGGAGCTGGAGGTGGCCGGTTGAATCCCGCTGACCGTGGTGGCCGAGGTGGAGACGCGGCGGTGATCGTATTTCAGCTCATCGTGGGTGTAGCGCAGGCCGGCGATGCCACGAAAGCGCGAGGTGAAGTTCAGCGTGGTCTCGCCGAACACCGCGTAGCTGTCGCTTGTGGTGCTGTAGTCGGCGATGCCACGCTCGGTGCGCGTGGTGGTCGTGAGCGTGCGCTGATAGGTTTCCTCGTCCTTGCCGTGCATGTAGAACAGGCCGCCGACGTATTCCAGGAACTCACCCTTGGGCGAGGCCAGGCGCAGTTCCTGGGAGTATTGGTCGAAAGCCAGCTCGCCCTTGTCGGCGGTGCCGGGGAAGGCGGCAGTCACCGTGCCGAGGCGGTCGCCGTCCTGATATTGGGTGTTGTCCCAGCCGCGCCAGGCGGTGATCGAGGTCAGGGTGTAGTCGCCGAGGTTCCAGTCCAACTGAGCGGACAAGCCTTTATTGGTGTCCTCGACATGGCTGCGCGTATCGGTGTTGATGTCGCGGTTGTCGCCGGAGGCGCGCACCGGGCTCAAGGCATTGCTGAAGGCCGGGCTCAGGGACTTGCTGACCACGCCATTCGGCGCGTCGTCGTGGGACTGCATGTAGTCGGCGATCAGGGTCAGTTTCACGTCATCGTTGGGGGTGAATTCCAGCTTGCCGCGGATGCCCTTGTGGTTGTAGCCGTTGACCTCCTGGCCGTTGTGCTGGTTATCGACGTTGCCGTCGTAGCTGCCGAACAACGTGCTGATCGAGCCTTTGAGCACCTCCGGCACCAGGCTGCCGCCGATGCCGAAACGGGTGCGGCTTTCGTTGCCGCTGTAGTACGCCTGGTCGATATAGCCGTGGGTCTCGGCGCTGGGCGCCTTGCTGGTGATGTTGAGCACGCCGGCCGAGGCGTTCTTGCCGAACAAGGTGCCTTGCGGGCCGCGCAGCACTTCGATGCGTTCCAGGTCCAGCAGGTCGAGGGTGGCCTGGCCGGGGCGCGCATAGACCACGCCGTCGATCACCGTGGCCACTGTCGGCTCCACCCCAGGGGAGGTGGAAATGGTGCCCACGCCGCGCACGAACAGCGAGGTGTCCTTGTTCGAGGCGCCGGTGCGGAAGTTCAGCGACGGCACTTGCTGGGCGATGCTGGCCACGCCGTTGCGGTTGTCGCGCTCCAGTTGTTCGCCGTCCAGCACCGAGACCGCCACCGGGACTTTTTGCAGGGATTCTTCACGCCGGGTGGCGGTGACCGTCACCGCTTTGAGCGTGGGTTCCTGCTCGTCGGCGGCAAAGGCGCCGGGCACGGGGAGGGCGGTCAAACCGGCGAGAAGGAATAAGTGCGTGTGCCTGTGCATGGTGTGTTCGCTCGAAAAAATGCCCTGGACCGCTGCGGTTCTTACGACCGTCAGCGCCTGTGGAAACTGCCTTGGGCATTCGCTTGAGCGAGTAGCAGACAGCGCGCTTTGTTAGCGCTAACATCGGCATTATTGGTAGCTCGGGTTTAGAGCGTCAAAGACTTAAAAATTATTCCTATATTCTTTTTGGTTGTTAGTAGGATGGTCCCGTGAGCGAAGACAAACCGCGCAAGCGCCGTGGCGCCGGGCGCGTCACCTTGAACACCGTGGCCCGCCAGGCCGGGGTGTCGGCGATCACCGTGTCGCGCTACTTCAACCAGCCAGAGCAGGTCTCGCCCGAGCGCCGCGAGCGCATCGCCGAGGTGGTGGCCGAGCTGGGTTATGTGCCCAACCTGGTGGCCGGCGGGCTGGCATCGGCGCGGGGGCGGATCGTGGCGATGGTGATCCCGAACATCTCGGGGCCGATCTTCGCCAACACGATCCAGGGCTTCAGCGACACCCTCAGTCGCCATGGGTATCAGCTGTTGCTGGCGTCCAGTTACTTCAGCGCCGAGCAGGAAGAAAGCGCGGTGCGCGCGTTCCTCGGCTGGTCGCCGGCGGCGCTGGTGCTGACCAGCCGCTTCCACAGTGCGGGCACCGAAAAAATGATCGCCGACACCGATATCCCGGTGGTGGAAACCTGGGACTACGTGCCCGAACGCGCGCCGGTGCAGATCGGTTTTTCCCACTACGACGTCGGCGTCACGGCCGCGCGCTACCTGCATGGCAAGGGCTATCGGCGCATGGCCTTCGTGCAGAACAGCGCCACGGGCGACTTCAGCGCGCTGGAGCGGGGCGAGGGGTTTGCCGCGACCCTGATCGAACTGGGTGTACAACCCCGGGTCTTCGTCCCGGACGCCGACAGCGCGCCCTTCGAGGCCGGCAAGCAGGCGATGCAAGCCCTGATGAACCACGCCACCCCGCCTGACGCGATCTTCTTCGCCAATGACAACCTCGCCGCCGGTGGTTTGCTGGCGGGGCAGCGTTCCGGGTTAAAGTGCGCGGTGCTTGGGTTCGGTGACTACCCGTTTGCCGAAATGCTGTTGCCCAGCCTGAGTACGATCAAACCGCCGGCCCTGGAGATCGGCGTACTGGCGGCAACCCGCGTGCTGGAAAGCCTCGGCGTGTTACCGCATGCCGTACAGCGTTTGAACCTGTTGGATTGCCGCTTGATCGAACGGGAAAGCGCCTGAGCTTTTTTATCGCCCACTAGGACCTGCCCATGACCGAACCCGCCCCCAAGACCCGCCGCGCGCCCAAAGGTGAAAAACGCCGCGAAGAGCTGCTGGACGCGGCCCTGCAGGTGTTTTCCCTGGAAGGCTACAGCGGCGCCTCGATGGCCCAGGTGGCGGCGATCGTGGGTATTTCGGTGGCCGGGCTGCTGCATCATTTTCCCAGCAAGATCTCGCTGTTGATGGGGGTGTTGCAGCGTCGCGATGAGGTCAATCAACGGATTGCCGATGAGGTACGTGCGGAGAAAACCCTCAATGGCTTGCTCGGCAGCCTGCGTGCGATCAATCGTTCGAATGCCACGGCACCGGGCGTGGTGCGCGCGTTTACCATCTTGAATGCCGAAAGCCTGCTGGACACCCATCCGGCCTGGGCCTGGTTCCAGGCGCGCTATGCGGCGATTCACCAGCGCATGCAGGGGCAATTTGCCGACCTGGTCGCGGCGGGGGAGGTGCGCAGCGATGTGGACATCGCCGGGCTGGTGGAAGAAATCCTGGCCATGATGGATGGCCTGCAGATCCAGTGGCTGCGGTTTCCCGAGCAGGTGGACCTGGTGGCGCGGTTTGACAGCTACATCGCGCGGGTCGAGGCAGCCATCAGAACCTGAGTCGAACACAGTCAACATGTGGGAGGGGGCTTGCCCCCGATGGCGGCCTCTGGGCCGACCATCTGCTGGGGTTGGAATGAGTACATATCCGTTGCTGCGGTAACGGCTACTTAGGGTTCCGCTCTTACAGCGGGTCACTTTTGGAAGAGCGCCAAAAGTAACCAAAAACGCTTCGCCCCACCACTCGGCACCTCGCCTAGGCTCGGTGTGCCCGTAATCCGACAGTGATGTGGGGGGCCGCCGCCACGCGCCATCCATGGCGCGGGGCGGCTAAACCGGCATCCCTGCCGGTTTACCCCCCAAATCACTATCGAATTCCGGCCAGCGTGGTTTAACGGGGCGCCTGAGATCAAGATCAAGATCAAGGGCGGCTCGCTTCGCATCGTGGTTAGCGTTGGCTGCTACACAGTTGTGTAGATACCCATGCTCATCGGGGGCAAGCCCCCTTCCACAGGGATCAGTTGCCGGTAGCACTGCCCTGGCTGCTGTCATCGCTCATGTCATAGCCATCACCGTCGCTGGTGCCGCTGTTGCCTTCGTTTTGATGCAGCACACCGCCGGTCTTCACCGTCGATTCACGCAGCGTCGAGTTGAGCGCCGAGCGCGGCAGCGGGTTGCTGGTGGTGGTCGACAGTTCCTGGCGGAACGGGTTGACCAGCTTGGCGTTCAGGCGAATATCCTGGGACGACGCGCCCACCGACAGGTTGAAGCTGTCGGCATCCACCACCCACTGCTTGCTTGCCACGTCGTAGTAGGCCAGCGAGCGATCGTTGAGCTCGATGGTCACGCGCTTGCTCTCGCCCGGCTTGAGGAACACCTTCTTGTAGCCCTTGAGTTCCTTGATCGCGCGTTCGACTTTCGGGTTGTTCTGGCCCACGTACAACTCGGCCACTTCGGCGCCCGCGACCTTGCCGGTGTTGGCCAGGTCGAACGACACCTTGATCGGCGCACCGGCCACCGCTACCCCAGGGGTCACGCTGATGTTGCTGTAGCCGAAGGTGGTGTACGACAAGCCGTAGCCGAACGGGTAGAGCGGCTTGATGCCCTTTTTCTCGTAGCCGCGATAGCCCAGGAACAGGTCGTCCTTGTAGCTCATCTCGGCCAGGGTTTCCTGGTTGTCGAACTTGGGGAAGGTCGCGTAGATCGGGTTGTCTTCGATGTTGCGCTCGATGCTGATCGGCAGCTTGGCCGACGGGTTGACCTTGCCCAGCAGGATCTCCGCCAAGGCCTGGCCGCCGTTCTGCCCAGGGTAGAACGCATGCAGCGCGGCCGGTACCTGGTCGATCCAGTCGCTCATCTTCAGGCCGGTACCGCCGTGCAGGGTGACCACGGTATTCGGGTTGACCTTGGCGATGCTCTGGATCAGCAGGTTCTGGTATTCGGGCAGGTCGAAGCTGTGGTCGAAGCCTTCGCCTTCGTACTCATTGCTGTTACCGGCCGCGACCAGTACCGCGTCGTACTTGGCCAGGTCCTGCGGTGCCACCAGCGACGCCCAGCTCATCTGCACACCGACGAGGCCGCCCATGGTCGACAGGTAACCGTTGCGGCGTGAGTATTCCAGCTTGATGTCGACCGGTTTGCCGGCTTCCAGGTTGACCTTGGCAAACACCGGGATGGTCGGCGGAATGCTGTTGTTCGGCAGCGGTTTGCCGTCGCCGTTGTCGAGGACTTTCTTGCCGTTGACGTAGAGGCGCACGGCGCCGTCGGCACGCACTTTGAACACCTGCTCGCCGCTGACCGTCGGGGTGATCTGGCCGCTGTAGCGGATCGAAGTGGCGGCGGTATCGCCGTTCACTGGCAGGCTGTCGGTGGACCAGTCCAGGTCGACATGGGTGTCGGTGCGGCTGGCGGCCGGGTCGCCGGACCAGTTGGTGTTGCTGAAGAACTCGGTTTTCAGGCCTTTGACGCTGTTGCCATTGCCGTCGGCATGGGTCCAGGTCGAGGTGGCCGGGTCCAGGGACAGCCCGTCGATAAACTCGACCTTGGCGCCTGGTGCCAGTTGCTGCAAGCCGCTCAGCTCACTGATGTAGTTGGCGGCCATGACGTTGGCGCTGCCGAAACCGGTAGGCGGCGCGTACTTGGCCAGGGTGCCGACCACGGCGATGCGCTTGACCTTCTTGGCGTCGAGCGGCAGCAGGCTGTTCTGGTTTTTCAGCAGCACGATGCCTTCGCGGGCGGCGTTCAGGGCCACGCGGTTGCTGGTGGCGCTGTTCATGTTGTGGCTGGTCAGCGGCGCCTTGCTGTCGAACTTGTACAGGTAGATCTGCTTGAGGATACGGCGCACCTTGTCATCGATGGTCGCGCTGCTCAGCTCGCCGCTGTCCAGGTACGGCTTGAGGATGGTGCTGTTCATCTGGTAGCCCATCATGTCCAGGTCGGTACCCGCCTGTGCCGCCGGCAAGCCGTCGACCACTGCGTTGTAGTCGCTCTGCACGAAGCCCGGGTAGCCCCATTCGGTCTTGAGGATGTCACGCATCAGGTGCTTGTTCTGGCACGCGAACTCGCCGTTCACCTTTTGGAAGGCGCACATCATCATCGCGACCTTGCTGTTCTTCGAGGCGGACTCGAACGGCGGCAGGGTCATCTCGCGCAGCACGCGTTCGCTGATGATTTCATTGAGGTGGAAGCGGTTGCTTTCCTGGTCATTGGCGGCGAAATGCTTGGCATTGGCCCACACGCCACGGGACTGAATGCCGTTGATCACGGCCGGCGCCAGGCTGGCGCCGAGGAACGGGTCTTCACCGGACAGGTACTCGAACGCCCGGCCGCTGTACGGCATGCGGTACAGATTCACACCAGGGCCGGTGACGAACTGATAGCCGCCGCTGGCGGTGTCATAGCCCAGGGCACGGCCCAGGTCGATGGCGCGACGCGGGTTCCAGCTGGCGGCCAGGTTCGGCCCCGACGGGTAGACCACGCCCTGGGCGTTGCCTTCGCTGGTGTAGCGCACGCCCACACCGCCATCGGCGCCGTGGATCTGCGGGATACCGTACTGGGTCAGTGGCTTGACGTCCCAGCCACCGGTGCCGCCGATGTAGGCGAGTTTTTCTTCCAGGGTCATCTTTGCCAGGGTCTTGTCCGCAGCTTTTTCCGCGCGGCTGACCCGGCCTTCATCCAGGGCCGGGCTGGTGGCTGCATGCACCTGGGACACGGCCAGTGCCAGCAGGGCGAATGCCGACTGTGCACCGATCATTTTGCGTTTATTCATGGGTCTCTCCGACAACAGTTCAGTAAACAGGGCGCGCCGAGAAGTGCGTGTTGCACTGCACCTCGTCACTTTTTTTCGGGCAATAGTTGCCCGTGATCGCAATTTTTAACCGATGGCTAATTGCAACTATTTGGCGAATTTCGCAGTTTTATAAGTGTAATAATTGTATTAGTTATTGTTGTGGATAGTGTCTAAGTGATATCACGAGATGGCATTTTGAACCGCGAAAACCGCATAATTAAGGCAATTCTTGCGGTTATAAGTCAAACAAAAGCTAATTTTTGCGTGAAATAAGAAATATTTTCTTACCTTTCGGAACTAAGGCTAAACCTACCAGTCGATTGGTTTAAGAAAATTTATCGAGTCGTGGCTAACTAGTGGCATTGCTCGGTAGTTCTAAAGTGCCATGTTTACACAAGCTGTCATACACAACGCTTTGGTGTAGGGTCTTGATCGAGTTCAAGGCGCCACTTGGGCTATCTGCTGTTTTTGATCTGGAGAAAGTTGATGAAGATTTCCCTGTTGGGTGCCGGTGTTCTATTGGGCGTTGCGCTAAGTGGCGCGGCGATGGCGGCCGAGTCCACGGACGCCGATGCGAAATCCGGCGCCGCCGATTCCACGGTGCTGACCCAGGCCCACGATGCCAAGGCCGTCAAAAAACAGAAGGCTGAAACCACCAAGGGTGGGCGGCCGCTGAGCCAATCTGCTACCTCTAAAACAGCGCCAACCAAGTAAGCCTGACCCCCTGTAGGAGCGAGCTTGCTCGCGAAAGTATTCCAAGCGCATCGCGGCGTCGGATGTACCTTTTTCGCGAGCAAGCTCGCTCCTACAGGGGGCTCATATAGCCCCTCAGATTTTTACCCATGCCCAGCCCTTCAACGCCCATCGATGCCTGCCAACTGCACATCCCGCACACCGAACAGGTCTGCGCGTGGCTGATGCAGCACGCCGGCTTGAAAACCGTTGACCTGGAGCGCGCCCGACGCTTGTCCCAGGAGGGCGGTGACACCGAATTACTGGGTCTGCTCACGCGCCTGGGGCTGGTCTCGGAAGTGGAGCTGGCCCGGGCCTGGGCCGACCTGCTCGGCGCACCGCTGCTGCTGGCCGATGCGGCGCCGCCGCTGTTGGACCCATTGCCGGTATTGACCGAGCGTTTCATGCGCCACTATCAGGTGGTGCCCGTGGGCTGGAGCCAGGGCGGCCTGCGGGTACTGGCGGCCAACCCGTCGCTGGTGTATCCGTTCCAGGCCATGGCCTATGCCTGTGGCGTGCCGGTGTGGCTGGCGGTGGGGCCGCGCAACGAAGTCGAAACCCTGATCGAGCGTTACTACGGCCAGGGCCGTTCGGCCATGGGCACCCTGATCGAAAACCTCGACGAGCAGGGCGGTGCCCTCGAAGACATCGAACACCTCAAGGACATGGCCTCCGAAGCGCCGGTGATTCGCCTGGTCAACCTGATCCTGCAGCGCGCGGTGGAACATCGCGCCTCGGACATTCATATCGAACCCTTCGAAAACCAGCTCAAGGTGCGCTACCGCATCGACGGCGTGCTGCACGACGCCGAGGCGCCGCCGTCCAGTTCTTCGGCAGCGGTGATTTCGCGGGTGAAGATCATGGCGCGCCTGGACATCGCCGAGCGGCGCTTGCCCCAGGATGGGCGCATCATGCTGCGCATCCAGGGCAAGGAGCTGGACTTGCGGGTGTCCACCGTGCCCACCAGTTTTGGCGAATCGGTGGTCATGCGTTTGCTCGACCGCCAGACCGTGCAGTTCGATTTCCAGAGCCTGGGCTTCGATGGCCAGCGCCTGGAAACCTTCCTCGAAGTGCTCGAACGGCCCCACGGCATCCTGCTCGTCACCGGGCCCACCGGCTCGGGCAAGACCACCACCCTGTACACCGCGCTGTCGCGGCTCAATACCGCCGAGCGCAAGATCATCACCGTCGAAGACCCGGTGGAATACCAGCTTGAGGGCATCAACCAGATCCAGGTCAAGCCGGCCATCGGCCTCGACTTCGCCGGCGCGCTGCGCTCCATCGTGCGCCAGGATCCGGACGTGATCATGATCGGTGAAATCCGCGACCTGGAAACCTGCCGCATCGCCATCCAGTCGTCCCTCACCGGCCACCTGGTGCTCTCGACCCTGCACACCAACAGCGCGGCGGCGAGTATCACGCGCTTGCTGGACATGGGCGTCGAAAGCTACCTGATTGCCTCGACCGTCAACGGCATCCTCGCCCAGCGCCTGGTGCGGCGCCTGGACCCGGCCACCCGCGAAGCCTTCGAAGCACCCGCGGAATTGATCGCCGAACACGGCCTCGACCGGTTTACCGAGCAGCGCCCGATCCTGCTTTATCGCCCCCGCGCCGATGCGCCGGGCGGTGGTTACCACGGCCGCAGTGCGATCACCGAACTGCTGGTGATGAACGACGAACTGCGCAGCCTGTTGATGCGCCAGGCCGACGCCGCCACCCTCGAACAGGCCGCCCGCCGTGGCGGCCTGCGCACCTTGCATGAAGAAGGTCTGCGCCAGGCCGTGGCCGGTGTCACCTCACTTGAAGAAGTGCTGCGCGTCACCCGGGGAGAGGGCGCATGAGCCTGTTCAAATACCGCGCCCTCGACAGCCAGGGCCAGGCGCAAAACGGCACCCTCGAAGCCAAGGACCACGACGCTGCAGTCGCCGCCCTGCACAAGCGCGGTTTGCTGCTGTTGCAGATCGAGGTGGCGGGCGCCCAGGGCCTGCGCAAGGCCTTGGGTCGGGGCCAGTTGAACGGCGCGGCGCTGGTCAGTTTCACTCAACAATTGGCCACACTATTGGGCGCCGGCCAGCCGCTGGAACGTTCCCTGGGCATCCTGCTCAAGCAGCCCGGCCAGCCCCAGACCCGTGCGTTGATCGAGCGTATCCGCGAACAGGTCAAGGCCGGCCAGCCGTTATCCAAGGCGCTGGAGGCGGAGGGCGGCCAGTTCTCGCCGCTGTACCTGAGCATGGTCCGCGCCGGCGAGGCGGGCGGCGCCCTCGAAGACACCCTGCGCCAGCTCAGCGACTACCTGGAGCGCAGCCAGTTACTCCGGGGCGAAGTGATCAACGCGCTGATCTACCCGGCGTTTCTGGTGGTCGGCGTGCTCGGTTCGCTGGCGTTGCTGCTGGCCTATGTGGTGCCGCAGTTCGTGCCGATCTTCAAGGACCTGGGCGTGCCGATTCCACTGATTACCGAAGTGATCCTGGACCTCGGCCAATTCCTCGGGGCCTACGGCCTGGTGGTGCTGGCCGGGTTGATTGTCGGCGCCTGGGCCCTGGCCGCGCGCCTGCGCGATCCCCAGCGCCGCGAACGTTATGACCGCCGCGTGCTGGGCATCCGCATCATCGGCCCGTTGCTGCAACGGGTCGAAGCCGCCCGCCTGGCCCGCACCCTCGGCACGCTGCTGAGCAACGGTGTGGCGCTGCTGCAAGCGCTGGTGATTGCCCGCCAGGTCTGCACCAACCGCGCCCTGCAAGCCCAGGTCGCCCAGGCCGCCGAGTCGGTCAAGGGCGGCGGCACCCTGGCCAGCGCCTTCGGCAGCGAGCCGCTGCTGCCCGACCTGGCGTTGCAAATGATTGAAGTCGGCGAACAGGCCGGCGAACTCGACAGCATGCTGCTCAAGGTCGCCGCGGTGTTCGACGTCGAGGCCAAACGCGGTATCGACCGCCTGCTCGCCGCGCTGGTGCCGTCCCTGACCGTGGTCATGGCGGTGCTGGTGGCGGTGATCATGCTGGCGATCATGCTGCCGCTGATGAGCCTGACCAGCAATATATGAACCCTTAAGGAAACACGCTGATGCGCCATACCCGATTCAAGCCCGCCCGCCGCCAGGGCGGTTTTACCTTGCTGGAAATGCTCGCCGTGATCGTGCTGCTGGGCATCGTCGCGACCATCGTGGTGCGCCAGGTCGGCGGCAATGTGGACAAGGGCAAATACGGCGCGGGCAAGGCCCAGCTGGCCAGCCTGAGCATGAAGATCGAAAGCTACGGCCTGGACGTCGGTTCGCCGCCCAAGACCCTGCAGCAACTGGTCGACAAACCGGGCAACAGCGCCGGTTGGGCCGGGCCGTATGCCAAACCGTCGGACCTCAAGGACCCGTTCGGTCATGCCTTCGGCTATCGCTTCCCCGGTGAGCACGGTGCGTTCGACCTGATTTTCTACGGCCAGGACGGCCAGCCCGGCGGCGAAGGCTACAGCGCCGACCTGGGCAACTGGGAATAACCCACGACCATGGCCAACGCCCAACGCGGCTTTACCCTGCTGGAAATGCTGGTGGTGATCGTCTTGATCAGCATCGCGGCCGGGCTGGTGGGGTTTGGCCTGCAACAAGGCCTGCGCGCGGCCAAAGAGCGCCAGGCCGTCGGGCAGGTGGTCGAGGCGTTGCGCAGCACGCGGGCGCGGGCGATTGTCAGTGGCACTACCGAAAGTACGGTGTTCGATTTGCGCAACCTCAGCGTGCAGGCGCCGGGCCGTCCGAAAAAATACTGGCCGGCCGGGCTGCAAGTGACCCTGCACACCGCCGAGCAATCCGGCGCTGCGGTGGATTTCTACCCCGATGGCAGCTCCACCGGCGGCCACGTGTTGCTGGCCAACGGCAGTCGGCGTTGGCGCATCGACATCGGCTGGCTGACCGGCAGCGTCGAATCCAAGGCCCTGCCATGAAGCGCCAGGCGGGTTTCACCCTGCTGGAAATGCTCGCCGCGCTGACGCTGATGGCGATCTGTAGCACGGTGCTGCTGGTCGCCTTCGGCCAGAGCGCACGCTCGTTGTTGCAGGTGGCCCACAGCGACCGCCTGACCCATGCCGCCTTGAGTGTGATGGATCAGGAAGGCATGGGCCCTTTGGCCAGCGGCACACGCCAGGGCGAGTTGGACGGTATTGCCTGGCAACTGCGCATCGCCCAGCAGCCCAGTCGCGTCGGCCAGGCCCATCTGTTTCGCCTGGATCTCACCGTCAGCGAAGGCCCGCGCCAGGCCAGTTTCAGCACCTTGAAACTGCGCGCTGCCGGCGTCGGGGCCGGCTTGTGAAGGCGCGTCAGCAGGGCTTTACCTTGCTTGAGATCATGATCGTACTGAGCCTGCTCGGGGTGTTGCTGACCCTGGTCGGCGGCGCGTTGCTGGGGGCCAATCGCGCCGTGCTCAAGGCCCAGCGCTACACGGTCAGCCTGGATGAAATGCGCGCCGCGCAGCAGTTTCTGCGCACCGCCATCAGCGAGGCGTTGCCGCTGGACGTGACCGAGGACGACAGCCAGACCGATGGCTTTTTTGCCGGTGGGCCCCAGCGCATGCAGTTTGTCGCGACCTTGCCGGGTGTACTCGGTGGCGGGATTCAGCGCTTCACCTTGCAGTTGGTGGGCCCTGAATCGCGGCGCGATTTGCAGGTGGCGTTCGCGCGGTTTGAGTCTGAGGCACAGGTGAGTGTTCCGGCCTCGCGCAGTGAGCCGCAGGTGTTGTTGAAGGATGTCGAGGGCCTGCAATTCAGCTATCGCGGGGTGTCGCCCAAGGGCCAGGCCACCGGCTGGATCAGTGAGTGGCCGTGGACCAAACGCCTGCCTTACGCAGTGCGGATTGACGCACGGGTGAACGGGCCGGTGCCGTGGGTAACCCAGGTGGTTGCCCTGCGCCTGAACCTGTCCGGCGGGGCACCCGAATGATCCGGCATCAACGCGGTGTGGCCCTGCTGCTGGTGCTGTGGGTGCTGGCCTTGCTCAGCCTGTTGCTCGGCGGTTTGGCCGGCTGGGTGCAACTGGAAACCCGCCAGGCCGCCTGGCACCGCCAGCACACCCAGGCGGTGCTGGCGGCCGAGGCCGGGGTGGCGCTGGCGATGCAGGCCGTCGCCGACCCATTGCAGCGCAAGCAGTGGATTGCCGACGGGCGTGAAATTCCGCTGGTGTTCGACGATGCGCAGCTGCGCGTCAGCCTGCACAGCGAGCGCGGCAAGTTGTATTTGAACAGCGCCGAGGTGGGTGATTTTGCCCGCCTGGCCCTGGCCTGCGGTGCGACCCAGGTCCAGGCCAACCACCTCGCCAGGGCCCTGGAAGTACGGCGCAACCAGGGCCTGGCGCCGTTTCGGGTGGTGGAAGAGGTGCGCCAACTGCCGGGCATGACCCAGGCGCTGTACAGCGAACTGGTGCCCGAGATCAGCCTGTGGAGCGGCCTGGACCGGCCCGATCCGGCATTCGCCAGCGCCTTGATGCGCCGCGCACTGAACCTGCCGCATCAGAACGCGGTGGGGGCCGATCCCGGCGACGTGCTGGTGGTCAGCAGCCGCGCCCAACGCCCCGGCGGTTACCACGCCCAGGTGCAGGCCACCGTGTTATTGAGCCCCGCGCAAGGCAGCGCACAACCTTATCGAGTCTTACGTTGGCAAGAATGAACGAACAGTTAACCGCACGGCTTCAGGCGCTGGCGCAGCCTATCACCCAGCGCTGGCGCGGCAGCCTGCTGCAACTGGGCTGGCGCCTGTGGCTCAAGGAGCTGCGTGGCTGCCTGCCGGCATGGTTGTCGTTTGCCGAGATCCCCGAGCATGTCTACGCCTGGCCGCTGACCGCGGCGGTCGAAAAGCTGCCTGGCGAAGCGCGTCAGGTGCTGGTGCTGCCGCCTGAAACGGTGTTGGTGCAAACCCTGCAATTGCCCCCGGCGGCGGCGCGCAACCTGTCGACGGTGGTGGGCTATGAACTGGACCGCTTCACGCCGTTCGACGCCGCCCAGTTGTACTTTGTCGCGCGCCAGGAGCGCCGCACCCCCACGCACCTGCACGTCACGCTGGTGGCGATCCTGCGTGAGCGCCTCGACCAGATCCTCAATGACTGCGCGGTCCTCGGCTTGCAGCCCCATGCCGTGGATGTCGCCGAGAGCGCAGGCAAACCCATGGGCATCGACTTGCTGCCGGCGCCGTTGCGTCCCCGTCAGCGCCCCCAGGGCAAGGGCCTGCAACGCAGCCTGCCGTGGTTGTGCGGGGCCTTGCTGATTGCGGCGATGCTGCTGTGGCTCAACGACCGCCAGCGCGTGCTCGATGCCATGCAACACAGCGTGCGCGAGCAGAAAGCCCAGGTCGCCGAGATCCAGGCCCTGCGTCAGCAATTGCTCAATACCCGTGGCGCCGCCCAGTACCTGATTCGCCGCAAGGCCGCCCAACCGCCGTTGGCGGCGCTGCTCAACGAGCTGACCGCGTGCCTGCCCTCGGACACCTGGCTCGACCAGTTGGAAGTCAATGACGGCGCCGACGTGTCCTTCTCCGGGCAGAGCGCCAAGGCCAGTGCCCTGATCACCCGGATCAAGGGCTGCCACAGCCTGGAAAACGCCCAGTTCGAAGGGGTGATCCAACCCGATGCGCAAACCGGCAAGGATCAATTTTCCTTGCGCGCCCACCTGCACCAGGAGGCCGCCGATGCGCCGACCACTGACACCCCGTGAACGCCGTGGCGCGGCCCTGATCGCCCTGGCCCTGGTGCTCGGCGCCGGTTACTGGCTGTTGATCGACAGCTGGTTCGCCGGCCCCTTGCGTGCCATGGGCGAGCAGGCCGAGCAACTGCGTGAACAGCAGCAACGCTACGCCGGCGTGTTGCGCCAGGGCGACAGCCTGCGCCAACAGTTGGAACAGGCGCGGCAGGACCCGGCCAGCAGCACCAGCCTGTTGCCCGGCGACGACCCAAGCGCGGTGGCGGCGGACCTGATGCAGCGCATCGCCGACCTGATCAACAGCCGCGCCGGCCTCGGTGGCGGTTGCAGCCTGACCCAGCGCATGCCCATCACCCCGGAGCAGGACGACGCCGAGCCCTATCGCCAGGTCAAGGTCAGCCTGACCCTCAACTGCGCCATCGAGCCCTTGACCGCGATCCTGCATGAGCTGGAGTACCAGCGGCCGTTTCTGTTTGTCGATGAGATGAGCATTCGCCGCCCACCGAACGCGCCGGCCAGTGGCGGCGCCGGGCAACTGGTGGTGCACCTGTTGGTGCGCGGTTACCTGCAACCGGCCGCCGCCCGGCAGGTGCAGCGATGATCCATGCATTGCGTCCCCTGGAATGGCTGTTGCTCGGCGTCGCCGGGCTGTTGGGCCTGCTGATGGTCGGCATCCTCAGCAGCATCGGCGATGCGCCGCAGTGGTTGCCGGCGCCAGAGCCCGATGCGCGCGCCAACACCGCCGCCAAGGTGCTGGTGGCGCCGAGCGCGACCCTTGAAAGCCTGGCCGGCACCTGGCAGGCGCCGCTGTTCAGCCCCGACCGCAGCCCCGACCGTGCGGTGGGCCAGGCCGGTGTTTCCAGCCTGTCGAGCCTGGTGCTGACCGGGATCGTCCTCGACGGCGACCTGCGCGTGGCGCTGCTCAAGCGCGCCGATGGCCCGCCGCTCAAAGTCCGGCAGGGCCAGACCCTGCCCAATGGCTGGCGCCTGGAACAGCTGACGCCCCGCGATGCCCGTTTTGTCCTCGACGGCCGTATGCAAACCCTGAGCCTGCGGGCCCTGCGTTTGCCGCCGCCGTCCACCACACCCCCGATTACCCTTCCTCACGAGTCCACCCCTTGATCGATACCTTCCCTGGCGCCTTGCGCACCACCGTGTTGTGCCTGGCCACCGCCGTTTCCCTCGGTGGCTGCGGCACCTTCCCCGAGCATCTCGACCCGGACGAGGCCCTGCTGCATGAGGCGATGCAGGGCACCGGTTCGCAACGCCCACCCGTGGACCCGGCCAGCGAACAGGCGCCGGTCGACAGCGGCCAACCCCAGGCGAAGACACCGCCCCAGCGCCAGTTGATACGCGGCAACCAGCAGTTCGTGCGCCAACCGGCAGCAGTCTCGGCCGCCAAGGAGGAGGGCAGCGGCGACATCGTGTTCAACTTCGCCGACCAGCCGATCGAAGCGGTGATCAACAGCGTGATGGGCGACCTGCTGCACGAGAACTACAGCATCGCCCAGGGCGTGAAGGGCAATGTCAGCTTTTCCACGTCCAAGCCGGTGAACAAACAGCAGGCCTTGTCGATTCTGGAGACCCTGTTGTCGTGGACCGACAACGCCATGATCAAACAGGGCAACCGCTATGTGATCCTGCCGGCCAACCAGGCTGTGGCGGGCAAGCTGGTGCCGGAGATGCGCGTGTCGCAGCCCTCCAGCGGTTTGTCGGCACGCCTGTTTCCGTTGCGTTATATCTCGGCCACCGAGATGCAGAAACTGCTCAAGCCGTTCGCCCGCGAGAATGCGTTCCTGCTGGTGGACCCGGCGCGCAATGTGCTGAGCCTGGCCGGCACCCCCGAGGAACTGGCCAACTACCAGGACACCATCGACACCTTCGACGTGGACTGGCTCAAGGGCATGTCGGTGGGCGTGTTCGGCCTGCAACGGGCGTCGGTGGCCGAGCTGATGCCCGAGCTGCAAAAAATGTTCGGCCCCGACAGCGGCATGCCCCTGGCCGGCATGGTGCGCTTCTTGCCCATCGAGCGGACCAACTCGGTGGTGGCGATCTCGTCGCAGCCGCAGTACCTCAGTGAAGTTGGCGACTGGATCCACACCATCGACGAAGGCGGCGGCAACGAGCCGCAGATGTACGTCTACGACGTGCGCAACATGAAGGCCACCGACCTCGCCAAGTACCTGCGCCAGATCTACGGCACGGGCGCGATCAGGGACGACACCCCGGCCAAGGTCGCCCCCGGTTTGCGCACCGCGACCTTGTCCTCGCCGGGCACCAACAGCACCTCCGGCAGCACGCCCGGTGGCCTGAGCAACAACCTCAATGGCAACCCACCCGCCGCAGAGGATGAGGAGCAGGAGCCCGAGGCCGAGCAGGACACCGCCGAGCAGGGCGCGACTGAAGACGCCCCGGCCAAAAGGCTCGACGCCGGCACCCGTATCACCGCGCAGAAAAGCAGTAACCAACTGCTGGTCCGCACCCGCCCGGTGCAGTGGAAAGAGATCGAATCGGCGATCAAACGCCTCGACAATCCACCGCTGCAGGTGCAGATCGAAACGCGCATCCTCGAGGTCAAGCTCACCGGCGAACTGGACCTGGGCGTGCAGTGGTACCTCGGTCGCCTGGCGGGCAATTCCACCAGCACCACCGTGGCCAACACCGCCGGCAGCCAAGGCGCGTTGGGCGGCGGCGGTGCAGGGTTGGGCGCGACGGATTCGTTGTTCTACTCCTTCGTCAGCTCCAACCTGCAAGTGGCCCTGCACGCCCTCGAAACCAACGGCCGCACCCAGGTGCTGTCGGCGCCGTCGCTGGTGGTGATGAACAACCAACCGGCGCAGATCCAGGTGGGCGACAACATCCCGATCAGCCAGACCACGGTCAACACCGGCACCTCCGACACCACCTTGAGCAGTGTTGAATACGTGCAGACCGGGGTGATCCTCGACGTCGTGCCACGCATCAATCCGGGTGGCTTGGTGTACATGGACATCCAGCAGCAGGTCAGCGATGCCCAGGAGCAGCAGGCGTCCAGCAACGACACCCAGGCCAACCCACGTATCTCCACGCGCTCGGTATCCACCCAGGTCGCGGTGCAGAGCGGGCAGACGGTGTTGCTGGGCGGGTTGATCAAGCAGGACAACGCGGAGAGTGTCAGTGCGGTGCCTTACCTTGGGAAAATTCCGGGGTTGCGCTGGTTGTTTGGCAATACCAGCAAGTCCAAGGACCGCACGGAGTTGATTGTGCTGATTACCCCGAGGGTGATTACCAGCAGCAGCCAGGCGCGGCAGGTGACGGATGACTATCGCCAGCAGATGCAGTTGTTGAAGCCGGCTAACTGAAGTGTGGGAGGGGCAAGCCCTAATGCCAGTCAGTTAAGGCTTTTTGTAGGAGCGAGCTTGCTCGCGAAAAACTCACAGGCGCCACGTTCATTCAGGAGGCACGCGTTATCGTTGACGTTTTTCGCGAGCAAGCTCGCTCCTACAGGAGGCGATGTACGCGAGCCCCCTCCCACAGTTTGATATCCCGATATCAGATAGATCTGGGCCTGAGATAAAGACCAACCTCAAAAAGACATTATTTATATGAATAAAAAAACTAAAAAATAATAAAATTAGAGAATATTAGCTTATACCAAAACAGCATTATATTTTCAAAACCCATTCCGTTATGTTTGATCGCAACAGCCTACCCCTGACCTCGGATGGTACCCAGCGTGATTCAGATTCTGCGCGCCATAACCGGGGGATAGCCCCGCGGCAGAATCGTTGGAAGGGAGCTCAACGTATGTTGCCGACTCAAACCCCTCGACTGCCCCACACCTAGTCCCCAATCGCCGCAACGCCCCTGAAAAAATCGAGCACCGCGCCCGCCCGCGTGACTGCCCGACTTCGCGATTTGGAATGTCTGGAGTGGCTATGAAGCAAGTCTTACAACCGACCGCCATCCTGGCGCTGGCGATCCTGGCCAACACCGCCCAGGCCCAGGACGACAGCACCCTGTCCACCGTGGTGGTCACTGGTAACCGTGGCGCCGAACAACGTACGGTCACCAGCAGCCCGGTGCCGATCGATGTGGTCAGCGCCAGGCAACTGCAAAGCACCGGCAAGCCCGGTTTGATGGAGGCGTTGAGTGCGGTGATCCCGTCGCTGACCCTGCCGGAAAAAACCGGTTGGGACGCCAGCGGCATTGCCCGTGCGCCGAACCTGCGCGGCATGAGTGCCGCCGAGGTGCTGGTGCTGGTCAATGGCAAGCGCCGCCACACCGCGGCCACCCTGAACATCAACGGCATCAACACCGGCGCCGCGCCGGCAGACCTGGATTTGATCCCCATCAGCGCCATCGACCACGTCGAAGTCCTGCGCGACGGGGCCGCCGCCCAGTACGGCTCCGATGCCATCGCCGGGGTCATCAACGTAATCCTCAAGGCCGACACCAGTGGCACCTCGGTGACCAATGTCGGCCAGGGTTACGACGGCAAGAAACAGACCGTGCAGCAAAGCCTCAACAAGGGCTTCGAGATCGGCAACGGCGGCATCGTGCAGTTGGCCCTGGACGCGCGCAGCCAGAACGACGACAACAAGGCCAGCGCCAACGGCTACACCTACGCCCAGGCCTTTGAGCAGGCCGGCCGCTCCACCTACGGCGGCTACGGCACACCGAAGACCAACCTGCTGACCCTGGGCTACAACGCCGAATTGCCGATCGACGACAGCTTCAGCCTGTATTCCTTCACCACCTATTCGCGGCGCAAGGCCGAGCAGGGCCAGAACTTCCGCCTGCCGACCATTACCAACACCATTACCACCGGGCCTAACGGTTACCCCGGCGGCTACACGCCGACCTGGTATATCGACGAGGACGACTTCCAGGCCGCATTCGGCGGTAAAGGCACCGTCGGCGAGTGGGACTGGGACCTGTCCACCACCTACGGGCGCAACGAGGCGGAGCAGGGCACCACCCATAACCAGAACCCATCCCTGGGTGAGGCCACGCCGAACAGCTTCACCTCCGGTACCTGGATTTCCACCGAGCTGACCACCAACCTCGATTTCAAGCGCGGCTTCGACATCGGCCTGCAAAAGCCGTTGGACCTGAGCTACGGTTTCGAACATCGCCGCGACACCTACGAGGTGCAGGCCGGTGACTATGAGTCCTACGCCAACGGCGGCTACTGCGTGGCACCGGGTAACTGTGCGTCGTCCGGGGCCCAGGTCACCAACGGCATCTCGCCGGATGAAGAAAGCAGCGCCTCGCGCAACAGCCTCGCCAGTTACGTCGACGTGGGCTTCAACCCGGTGCCGGACTGGTACGTGGGCACCGCGTTTCGCTACGAGCATTACAATCAGGGCGTGGGCGCTACCCGCAGCGGCAAGCTGACCACCCGCTACGACTTCACCCCGCAGTTCGCCGTGCGCGCCACCGTGAGCAATGGCTTCCGTGCACCGTCCCTGGCCAACAGCCTGTTCAGTGCGCGATCCACCACCTATGGCGTGGTCGACGGCGTGTACCAATCGATCAACTACGGCGTGCTGCCGGTAGGTTCGGCCGCCGCCCAGGCCTTGGGTGCGCAGGAACTGAAACCCGAGCGTTCCACCAACTTCAGCCTGGGTTTCACCTTGACCCCCACCGATCGCCTGAGCTTCACCGCCGACGCCTACGTGATCAACCTGCGCGACCGCATCACCCTCACCGGCACCTTGCTCGGCCCGGAAATCACCCAGGTGCTGCAAGGCAATGGCATCACCTCCACCTCCGGCGGCCAGTACTTCATCAACGGTGCCGACACCCGCACCAAAGGCCTGGACCTGGTCGGCAACTACAGCCAGGACCTGGGTCCCTATGGTGCGCTGAAATGGACCGCCGCGTTCAACTGGAACCAGACCAGAATCCTCAATTACAAGGAATCCACCACGATCCTGGGCACGGCCTATGACCTGATGGACCGCCAGGCCCGCAACCTGATCACCGGCGTGCAGCCCAGCACCAAGCTGATCCTCGGTGGCGACTGGAGCATCGAGCGCTTCAACCTCAACCTGGCCCTGACCCGCTACGGCTCTTACAAAGAGGTCAACGTCTCCGCCGACCGCAGCCTCGACCGGGTCTACAGCGCCAAGTGGATCACCGACCTCGACCTTGGCTACAACCTCACCAAAGACCTCAACGTGGCCATCGGCGCCAAGAACCTGTTCGACGTCTACCCGAAAAAACAAGGTGTACCGAGCAGCACCATGGTCAGCAGCTACGGCACCTATTCGCCCTACGGTTTTACCGGCGGGTACTACTACACCCGCTTGACCTATGCCTTCTAGGCCGAGGAATACACCATGCCCATCGTTGCCAAATCCTATGACCTGATTGACACGCCCGGCGCGGTGCGCCAGGCCCGTGTGTCCACACCGATCAAAGCCCTGCAGGTGGTGCCCGCGCGACACCCCTGGCGCTGGGCCGGGTCGATCTTTGCCGCGCTGGTGCTGCTCGCCATCGGGCATTCCCTGGCCACCAACCCGCGCTGGGAGTGGGGCGTGTTCGGCCAGTGGTTCTTCTCGCCGTCGGTGCTGCGTGGCCTCGGCCAGACCCTGTTGCTGACGCTGCTGAGCACGGTGTTCAGCGCCATCCTCGGCACTGCGCTGGCGTTGGCGCGGCTGTCGGGCTCGCCGCTGCTGGCGGCGCTGGCCTGGGGTTACATCTGGTTTTTCCGCTCGATGCCGGCGCTGCTGGTGCTGATCATCCTCTACAACTTCGCCTACCTGTACGACCACATCGTCCTCGGCGTACCGTTCACCGGCGTAGTGTTCGCCGAGTGGTCGACGGTGGACGTGCTCAGCCAATTCACCGTGGCCGTACTGGGCCTGAGCCTGATGCAGGCGGCGTACGCGGCGGAGATCATTCGCGGCGGCCTGATCGGTGTGGATGCCGGCCAGCATGAAGCGGCGGCGGCCCTGGGCCTGCCGGCCTCGCGGCGCATCTTCCGGATCATCCTGCCCCAGGCGCTGCGCTCGATCCTGCCGTCGGGGTTCAATGAAATCATCGGCCTGGTCAAGGGCACCTCCATCGTCTACGTGCTGGCGCTGCCGGAGCTGTTCTACACCGTGCAGGTCATCTACAACCGCACCCAGGCGGTGATCCCGTTGCTGATCGTCGCCACCGTCTGGTACCTGATCATCACCACCGTGCTCACCAGCGCCCAGTACTACGTCGAGCGGCATTTCGCCCGGGGTACGGCCAGGGTGCTGCCGCCTACGCCGTGGCAACGCGTGCGCCGCTGGCTGAAGGAGAACACCCATGAGTGAAGCCCGCGCCGGCCGTATCCAGATCCAGGGCGTGGGCAAGCGCTTTGGCAATCAACAGGTGTTGAAAGACATCGACCTGACCATCGATCCGGGCAAGGTCACGGTGATTCTCGGGCCGTCCGGCTCGGGCAAGTCCACCTTGCTGCGCACCATCAACCACCTGGAAAAGATCGACAGCGGGCACATCACCATCGACGGTGAATACGTCGGCTATCGACGCAAGGGCGACCTGCTTTACGAGCTCAAGGAACGCGAGATTCTCAAGCGCCGTATCGACGTCGGTTTTGTGTTCCAGAACTTCAACCTGTTCCCGCACCTTACCGCCTGGGAAAACGTCGCCGAGGCGCCGCTGGCGCACAAGCGCTGGAGCAAGGCCGACGCCCAGGCCAAGGCCACCGCACTGTTGGCCAAGGTTGGCCTGGCGGACAAGGTCGATGCCTACCCACGCCAGCTTTCCGGCGGCCAGCAACAGCGCGTCGCCATTGCCCGCGCACTGGCGCTGGACCCCAAGGTGCTGCTGTTCGATGAACCTACCTCGGCCCTCGACCCGGAGCTGGTGGGCGAAGTACTCGACGTGATCAAGGGCCTGACCCAGCTGGGCGTGACCCTGGTGATCGTCACCCACGAAATCGGTTTTGCCCGCGAAGTGGCCGACCACGTGGTGTTCCTCTGCGACGGCGAGTTGATCGAAGAGGGCCCGCCCGAACAGATTTTCCGCCAACCCCGACATCCCCGCACCGTGGCCTTTCTCGGCAAGGTGCTTTAGTTCAAGGAGTGACTGCCCATGTTCATCAACACCACCCGCGTGGCCCTGCTGGCGCTGGCCGTCAGTGCTGCGCAAAGCGCATTCGCCGTGCAACAGGTCGACCTCAGCCCCGACCGCCCACGCATCCATGTGCCGCGTAACGAAGCGGCGATTGCGCAGATCCCGCCGGGCTTCAAGTTCGCCCAGCCGGGCAAGTTCACCGTGGCCGTGTCCGGCGTGGCCGGGCCGCCGCTGGCGCTGCTGGCCAGCGACGACAAGACCACCATCGGCAGCGAAGCCGACACCGCGCAACTGGTGGCCGACAGCCTCGGCCTGCAACTCAATGTGGTGCAGACCAGCTGGGAAGACTGGCCCCTGGGCGTCAGCTCGGGCAAGTACGACGCGGTGATCAGCAACGTCACCGTGACCGAGGCGCGCAAGAAGCGCTTTGACTTCGCCACCTATCGCCAGGATGTGCTCGGCTTCTACGTCAAGACCACCAGCAAGATCAGCGAGATCAAGCAGGCAGCCGATATTGCCGGGCTGAAGATCATCGTCGGCTCCGGCACCAACCAGGAAAAAGTCCTGCTGGCCTGGAACGAGGCCAACGAAAAGGCCGGCCTCAAGCCCGCGCTGCTGCAGTACTTCGACGACCAGGCCGCCGCGCAACTGGCGGTGCAGTCGGGGCGCAGCGATGCGCTGTTCGGGCCCAACTCGGTGTACGCCTATTCGGCGGCGATTACCGGCGGCATCAAGCGCGTCGGTACGGTGAACGGTGGCTGGCCATTGCAGGCGGACATTGCCGTGACCACCCGCAAGGACAACGGCCTGGTCAAGCCGATCCACACCGCCCTGGAAGGCGCGATTGCCGGCGGCCAGTATGAGCAGGTGCTGCAACGCTGGGGCCTGGATGTGGAGCGCGTCGACAAGTCGCTGATCAACCCACCGGGCCTGCCGGATTAAGGAGCAATCGACATGGGACTGACACGACGTGAAGCGTTGTCGAGCATCGCTGCGGTAGGCGGCGAAAAAGCCGTCAAGGATGCGCTGGCGGTACTCGGCCTGGGGCCGTCATCGCACCGCCGACCGCAACCGTTGAAACTCAAGGACGGCCTGGGGCAGGGCACCCGCGTGCTGGTGCTGGGTGCCGGGATTGCCGGGCTGGTCACCGCCCTGGAACTGACCCGCGCCGGGTTCAGCGTGCAGGTGCTGGAAGCCCGTGAGCGGGTCGGCGGTCGCACCTGGACAATCCGCCATGGCGACCGCGTGGACTACCAGGATGGCCGTACGCAGACCGCCGCGTTCGAGCCGGGGCATTACTTCAACGCCGGGCCGGCACGGATTCCCAGCCAGCACCGCACGATCCTCGATTATTGCAGTGAGCTGGGGGTGCCGCTGGAAGTGCTGGTCAATAGCAGCCATGGCGCCCAGGTGCGGCCGGATGTGCAAAAGCCGGCGTTCAGCGTCGGCCAGGCGATCAACGATGCGCGCGGGCATTTGTCCGGGTTGCTGGCCAAAGCGGTGCAGCGTGATGCCCTCGACGATGTGCTGAGCGCCGAGGAACGCACGCGGTTGCTGGCGTTTTTGCACGTGTATGGCGACCTGTCCCAGGAGCTGGCCTTCGAGGGCACGATCCGTTCGGGGCACCTGGAATCGCCTGCACATCCTGGCGCCTTGCCCGCCAGCCGCAGCCCGTTGGCACTGGACCAACTGCTGCACCCCGAACTGTGGGGCGCCTTGCTGCACACCGAATTCCCGGAATTCTCGGCGACCATGTTCCAGCCGGTGGGTGGCATGGACCGCATCACCGACGCCTTCTACCGGCGCGTCAGCGATCACGTGCAACTGGGCGCCCAGGTGCGTCAGATCCGTCAGTTGGAAGACGGCGTGGCCGTGACCTACCACGACCAACGCAGCGGTCGCGAGCAGGTGGTGCGCGCCGACTATCTGGTCTCGACCTTGCCGCTGCCGCTGCTGGCCAAGCTCGACACCGACTTCAGCGACCCGATCAAGGCAGCCTTGCTCAGCACCCGCAGCGACCAGGCCACCAAAGTGGCGTGGCAGTCCCCACGCTTCTGGGAAACCGACTACCGCACCTACGGCGGCCTGTCGTGGATCGAACACCCGGCGCGCCTGCTCTGGTACCCGAGCAACGACCTCAACACCCGCGAGGGCCTGCTGGTGGCCGGCTACGTGACCGGGGAGGGCGCCGATGTGTTTGGTGCGCGACCGTTCGACCAGCAGTACGCCACCTCCAAGGAGGCCGTGGAGTTGCTGCATCCGGGCTATTCCAAACACCTGCGCCACCCGCTGGCGGTGTCCTGGGAACAGATCCCCTTCAGCGAAGGCCCGTGGCTGCAACGCGAACACTTCCCCGCCGATGCCAGCGCCTTGCTCGAAGAAGGCCACGGCCGCGTGTACTTCGCCGGCGACGGCCTGGTGCAAAGCGGGGTGGGCATCTGGCAGGAATCGGCGGCCAACTCGGCGCGGCATGTGGTCGCGCAACTGGCTGAACGCGTGACCCAACAACGACAGGTCGCGGCACTCGCCGCCTCTTAAGGAGACACACCATGAGCGACAGCATTCAACGCACCAGCGTCGGCGATTTCCCGATCTCGCAGACCGTCACCGTACCGGCGTCCGCCAGCCTGATCTTTGTCAGCGGGACCTTGCCGGACCTGGTTGATCCAACGGTTCCCGGGGTGTTTGGCAACACCGAAGTGCAGACGGTTTCGGTGTTCAACAAGCTGCGCCAGATCCTGCGCCAGCAAGACCTGGACCTGGGCGATATCGTGCAGTTACGGGTATTCCTGGTCGGCGCCGAGGAAACGGGCGGCAAGCTGGATTTCGCCGGGTTGCAGCGTGGGTATACGCAGTTCTTCGGCACCCCCGAGCAGCCGAACAAGCCGGCACGCACCGCGTTGCAGGTCGTGGCGTTGCCATTGCCCGGTGCACTGGTGGAAATCGAAGCCATCGCCGCCAGGACGGCGTGATAATCCCTCGCAAGTAACCCCCCTCACAACCGCTTCCGGGCTTCGGCGTGACTGCGCCGAACGCCCCGGCGGGCGCCTGCCAGACAGCGTTTCCAACCTTCCTGAAGCCCCTCCCGCACAAAGATAAATCTTGTATTTAAACGCCTGCGACGTATTATCCAAGCAATGTCTTGTGTATATACCTGAGGCTGGATTTCCCTTTCGACAAATACGGAGGTTTGAATGACTGTGGAGGCAGGGTTACTGGGTCACTCGATGTCAGTGTTCCTGGGCGTACAGGCCGTTGGCTTGAGCCTGTGGCTGAGCATTGCGGTGCTTAACAACTGGCAAGCGTTTCGCAGCTCGGTAGGCGCGGTAGGCGCGACCATGGCCATGGAGCCGTTGCGCCAGAGCCCCGCCATCGATATTCCCTTGCTGGTGCGGGCCGTGCGTTCACCCCGTCTGCACCAACTGGCGCTGCTGGTGGTGCTGGCCCTGCAATTGGTCGCCGCGCTCGCGGCCTGGACCGGCAGTTATCAGTTGATCCTCGGCGACGGCCTGCTGTCGGCAAGGCCCTGGCTCAACCTCGCCCTCAGCGCGTTTTCGGCGTTTGTCTTCGCCATGTTGCTGGGGGGCTTGTGGTTCGGCTACTGGATTCGCCAGGAGGGGTTGCAACTGACTCACCTGGTGCTGTCGATCTGGGCGGTACTGGCCTTCTTCCTGTTCAACCACAGCTGGCTGTGAGCCGCGCGTAACGCACTCATCGTGATAAGGACGTCCATGAACAACAAGAAGATAACCAGCCTGGTGTTGATTCCGGTGGCGGTCATCGCGGTGGTGATGATGTCGCGCGCGCCGTCCCAGGCCCAATCCGCCGACGCCCCCGCCAGCGCCTTGACCAAGGTGGCCCTGGGGGCGGTGCAATTGCGCCCGGCCAATGTGTATTTCGCCGGCGTCGGTGAGCTGGAAGCGGCCTCCCAGGTGCAGGTTTCCGCCGAGGCAGGTGGGCGGGTCACCTTGATCAACTTCGAGTCGGGCCGCCAGGTCAAGGCTGGCGAGGTGCTGGTCAAACTCAACGATGCCCCGGAGCAGGCCGAGCAGTTGCGGCTGCAGGCCCAGGTGCGCAATGCCGAGATCATCCGCAAGCGGGTGACAGGGCTGGTCAGGGAAAACGCCGCGACCCAGGAACAGCTCGACAACGCCCGGGCCGCCCATGACATGGCCCTGGGCGAGTTGAAAAAAGTCCAGGCACTGATTGCCCAGAAGACTATCCGCGCACCCTTCGCCGGGGTGCTGGGGATTCGCCAGGTCAACGAAGGGCAGTACCTCAATGTCGGCGACCGCATCGTCAGCCTGGTCAATACCCAGGTGCTCTATGTCAATTTCTCCCTGGATGAGCAGCTCAGCCGCCGCCTGGTCGTCGGGCAAACCGTGGGCGTGCTGATCGACGCCTACCCTGACCGGGTGTTCAAGGCGCGGATCAGTGCCGTCGACCCGATGATCGGCCGCTCACGCACGGTGCAGGTGCAGGCCACGCTGGAGAGCCCGGACGCCCCCCTCAAGCCGGGCATGTACGCCAGCGTCAAAGTGGCCGATACCGAGGTGGCTGATGTGCTCACCGTGCCGGAAACGGCGGTGGCCTATACCGCCTATGGCGATACCGTTTTTCTCGCCCGCCCGGATAAGGGCGCCACGCTGGTGGTCAAGCGGGTGGCGGTGAAAATCGGCCAGCGCCAGGACGGTTGGGTCCAGATCCAGGAAGGCTTGCACGAGGGTGACCAGGTGGTGACCTCCGGGCAACTCAAGCTCAGTGACGGCATGGCGGTGCAGGCGACCGATGACACCCTGGCCCTGCCTGCGTCCAAACCGCCTGTGACGGGCATCTGATTCTTCGCCCAGAGAACGCTCATGACTTTCACCGATATTTTCGTTCGGCGGCCGGTGCTCGCGCTTGTCGTCAGTATTCTGATCCTGCTGCTGGGGATCATGTCCTTGTTGCAGCTGCCGATCCGCCAGTACCCGATGCTGGAAAGCTCCACCATCACCGTGACCACCGAATACCCCGGCGCATCATCCGACCTGATGCAAGGCTTCGTCACTCAACCGATTGCCCAGGCGGTGTCATCGGTGGAAGGCGTGGATTACCTGTCGAGTTCGTCGGTGCAGGGGCGCAGCGTGGTCACGGTGCGCATGGAGCTCAACCGGGACTCGACCCAGGCCCTCACGGAAGTCATGGCCAAGGTCAACCAGGTGCGTTTCCGGCTGCCGGAGCAGGCCTATGACCCGGTGATCGAACGCTCGTCCGGCGAGTCGACGGCGGTGGCCTATATCGGGTTCTCCAGCCCGACCCTGTCGACCCCGGCCTTGACCGATTACCTGGCGCGGGTGGTGGAGCCGGTGATGAGCACCATCGAGGGCGTGGCCAAGGTCCAGGTGTTCGGCGGGCAAACCCTGGCGATGCGCCTGTGGATCGACCCCGCACGGCTGGCCGCGCGGGGCCTGACCGCCGCCGATGTGGCCGACGCGGTGCGCCGCAACAACTACCAGGCGGCGCCGGGCAAGGTCAAAGGCCTGTTCGTGGTCGCCAACCTGCGGGTCAATACCGACCTGACCAACGTCAATGAATTTCGCGATTTGGTGCTGCGCAACGATGGCAACGGCCTGGTGCGCCTGAAGGATGTCGGCACCGTGGAGCTGGGCGCGGCGTCCAGCGAAACCAGCGCCACCATGGACGGCGTTTCGGCCGTGCACCTGGGGTTGTTCCCGACGCCCGGCGGCAACCCGCTGGTGATCGTCGACGGTATCAAGAAACTCCTGCCGGACGTGCGCAAGACCCTGCCGCCGGACGTCAAGGCCGAGCTGGCGTTTGAAACCGCGCGCTTTATCCAGACCTCCATCGACGAGGTGATGAAGACCCTGCTCGAGGCCTTGCTCATCGTGGTGATCGTCATCTACCTGTGTCTGGGGTCGTTGCGCACGGTACTGATTCCGGTGGTGACCATCCCCTTGTCGATGCTGGGGGCCGCGGCGCTGATGCTGGCGTTCGGTTTCAGTCTCAACCTGTTGACGCTGCTGGCGATGGTGCTGGCCGTGGGGCTGGTGGTGGACGATGCGATTGTGGTGGTGGAGAACGTGCACCGGCATATCGAGGAGGGCAAGACCCCGGTGGCGGCCGCCCTGATCGGTGCGCGGGAAGTGGCGGGGCCGGTGATCGCCATGACCATTACCCTGGCGGCGGTGTATGCGCCTATCGGCATGATGGGCGGCCTCACGGGGGCGTTGTTTCGGGAGTTCGCCCTGACCCTGGCCGGCGCGGTGATCGTGTCCGGCGTGGTGGCGCTGACGTTGTCGCCGGTCATGAGCTCGTTCCTGCTGCAGTCCAAGCAATCGGAAGGGCGCATGGCACACCTGGCCAACCGTTTCTTCGACGGCCTGGCGCTGCGTTATGCCAAGGTACTGGACCTGTCGCTGCGGCATCGCTGGCTCAGCGGGCTGTTTGCCTTGCTGGTGATGATCAGCCTGCCGTGGCTGTACCAGTTGCCGCAGCGGGAGCTGGCGCCCACCGAGGACCAGGCCGGGCTGCTCACCGCCATCAAGGCGCCGCAACATGCCAACCTGGAATACGTCGAGCGCTTTTCCGCCAAGCTGAATGAGGTCTATGGGCGCCTGCCGGAAACCGTCAGCACCTGGATCATCAATGGCAGCGACGGCATCGCCTCGAGCATTGGCGGCATCAACCTGACGTTGTGGGGCGAGCGCGAGCGCACCGCCGCGCAGATCCAGGTCGACCTGCAGGCGGCCACCAACGATGTGGAAGGCACCAGCATCTTTGCCTTCCAGTTGCCTGCCTTGCCGGGCTCCACCGGTGGCCTGCCGGTGCAACTGGTGCTGCGCAGTTCCCAGGATTACCGCGTGCTGTACGAAACCATGGAGCAGATCAAGCAGAAGGCCCGCGACAGTGGGTTGTTCGCCGTGGTCGACAGTGACCTGGACTACAACAACCCGGTGGTACAGGTGCGGGTGGACCGGGCCAAGGCCAACAGCCTGGGGATCCGCATGCAGGACATCGGCGAATCGCTGGCGGTGCTGGTGGGGGAAAACTACCTCAACCGCTTTGGCCTGGAGGGCCGCTCCTATGATGTGATTGCCCAGAGCCCGGGCAGTGAGCGACTGACGCCCGAAGCCCTGACCCGCCAGTATGTGCGCACGGAAGACGGCACACTGATTCCGCTGTCGACGGTGATCCAGGTGTCCGAGCACGTCGAACCCAACAAGCTGACCCAGTTCAACCAGCAGAACGCCGCGACCTTCCAGGGCGTGCCGGCGGCCGGCGTCACCCTGGGCGACGCCGTGGCGTTCCTGGAAGGCGTCACCGCCGAGTTGCCCGTAGGGTTCAGCTACGACTGGCAATCCGATGCGCGGCAGTACACCCAGGAAGGCAATGCGCTGCTGCTGGCGTTCCTGGCGGCGGTGATCGTGATCTACCTGGTCCTGGCGGCGCAGTACGAAAGCCTGATGGACCCGCTGATCATCCTGATCACCGTGCCGCTGTCCATCAGCGGCGCGCTGATTCCCCTGGCGCTGGGCTACGCCACGATCAATATCTACACCCAGATCGGTCTGGTGACCCTGATCGGGCTGATCAGCAAGCACGGCATCCTGATGGTCGAGTTCGCCAACGCCCTGCAGGCCCAGGAACACCTCGACCGTTCCGAGGCGATACGCAAGGCCGCGCAGATTCGCTTGCGGCCGATCCTGATGACGACGGCGGCCATGGTGGTCGGCCTGGTGCCGCTGCTGTTCGCCTCGGGTGCCGGGGCCAACAGCCGCTATGGCCTGGGGGTGGTGATTGTATCGGGCATGCTGATCGGCACTTGCTTCACCCTGTTCGTGCTGCCGACGGTCTACACCCTGCTGGCCCGCAAGCATTCCCTGGCGGCCGCGACCCCACGGGCCCAGTCCCTGGCGCAAACCCTGAGGAGTGAACCATGAAGCCCGGCAAAACTGTCACCACCGTGCTGGCGCTGACGCTGCTCAACGGCTGCATGGTCGGGCCGCATTACGAAAAGCCCGTAACCCCGCCGATCAGCCTGGTCACCGCGCAAAAGGCCTTGTTCGCCCAACAGGCGCCCGTGCAGGCCCAGTGGTGGTCGTTTTTTGACGACGCCGAGCTCGATCGCCTGATCGACACGGCGCTGGCGCATAACCATGACATCCGCCAGGCCCAGGCCAACCTGCTGGCCTCCCGCGCGGTGTTCGATGACCGCCGGCTCGACCAGTATCCCGGCGTCACCGCCCGTGCCGCCTATGGCCGCAGCCTGGAGCAGCAGTTGCCGTTCGACGGTGGGCCACCGGAGCGGATGCTGTCGCAGACCTATCGCGCCGGCTTTGATGTGCAGTGGGAGATCGATGTGTTCGGGCGTTTGCAGCGCCTGACCGCATCGGCCATGGCACGTTCCCAGGCAGCCCAGGCGGACCTGGCGCTGATGCAGTTGAGCATCGCTGCCGACGTGGCGCGTTATTACTACGAGCAGCAAGGCTTGAGCCGCAGCCTGGAGGTGGCCCAGGCCCAGGTCAGTGCCTGGCGCGAAACGCTCACGCTGACCAGCGCCCAGGTGCGCGCCGGCAGCGGCCAATTCGAGGATCAGCAAAACGCCCATGCCAACCTGCTGCTCAGTGAGGCAGCGATTCCACCGTTGCTGACGCGGATCCAGGAAACCGGTTATCGCCTGGACGTATTGACCGGCCAACCACCGCGTCAACAGCAGGCCCTGGCCAAGGCGCATTTCCTCGCGCCCCTGGCCCGGCAACTGCCCTTGGGCGATGTCGACCAGTTGATCCGCAATCGTCCGGATGTGGTCAGCGCCGAACGCCTGCTGGCCGCCAGCACCGAAGACGTCGGCGCCGCCACGGCGGACTTGTACCCACGCCTGAACCTGGGCGGTTTCATTGGCTTCTTCGCCCTGCGCGGCGGCGACCTGGGCAGCGCGTCCCGCGCGTATGAGCTGGCGCCGTCGGTGGACTGGCCGGCGTTTCGCCTGGGCAACGTGCGCGCACGCCTGCGCGGTTCCCAGGCCCAGGCCGAAGGTGCCCTGGCGCGCTATCAACAGTCGCTGCTCAAGGCCCAGGAAGATGTGGAAAATGCACTGATGCGCCTGGCGCAGGACCAGACCCGCCTGGGCGCGTTGCTGGCGTCCGCCACCCATGCCGAGCAGGCGATCGACATCGCCAGCAAACGCTACCGCAGCGGTTCGGGCACCTACATGGCGGTGCTGGAAAACCAGCGTGCGTTTTTTCTGATCAAGAAGGACGTGGCCGATGCCGAGACGGCGTCCTACCTCAACGCCATCGCGTTATACAAGGCGCTGGGCTGGGGCAGTGGCGGTGCGCAGCAGGCTCAATCAGCGGACAAACCATTGGCCAGCAACTGAGCCTTGAGATCGGGCCGGTAGTTACGTGCATACGTGCGGCCCACGGTGCTTGACCAGGACTGGCCGTCCGCACGGCCGATGATCTGCCAATGGCGCATCAGGTGCTGGTCATAGGCACTGATCGCCGGTGCCAGCGCGGCCGGGTTGTAGCGCTCGTCGTGACGGAAGGCTTCGATGCCCATGCGCGGTTTCTGCGCCGCCGGCTCGTGCACATGACCCAGGGCCAGGCCGCACAGGGCGAAGGTCTGCTCGGGCAGCCCGAGCAGCTCGATCATCGCCTCGGCGTTGGCACGAATGCCACCCACCGGTACCACGCCCAACCCCAATGAGCGTGCGGCGATCATCAGCGTGCTGAGGATGATGCCGCCGTCGGTGCTGGCGGCGATCAGCCCTTCCAAATGCCGCTGGATCTGCTGTTGCTGGCCATTGAGCGCGGCACCGACGGCGGTCTTGTGAAAGTCCACCACCAGGGTGATAAACACCGGTGCCGACGCGATCCAGGGCTGGCCGCCGGCTATTGCCGCAATGCGTTGGCGGGTGCCTGCGTCGCGCACGACCACCACGGAAATATGCTGGGCATTGAAGGACGTCGGCGCCAGGTGGCCGGCCCGCAAGATGGCATCCAGGTGTTCGTCGCTGACGGGCGTGGGTTGGAAGCTGCGCTCGCTGCGGTGGTTGGCGAGCAAGTCGATAGTCGGGGTCATGGCCTTATTCCTTTAGGGCGGTTGGTGTAGGGCGGTCAGGTGCGCGGTTGAATGTTATAGACGCAACGCCGGTCCCCGGAGATCAGGTGTTCGCAGCGTTCGACAAGGGTGTCGTCACCCATGGCTGCACGAAATATCTGCAGCTCCGAGCGGCAGAAACCCTGGCATTTGCGCGCGGCAGCGCAGATCGGGCAATGGTTTTCGATCAGCAGCCAACCTTCACCTGCGGGTTCCATATGCGCCATATAGCCGGCGAGTTCGCGGATGCGCACCAGGATGGCGACTTTTTCTTCCAGGGATGAGGCTTGCGAACACGCCTGGACGTATTCCTGGCGGTTGGTCGCTTCCATGCTGGTGATGATTTTCTCGATGCCGTCACTGCCAAAAACGCCCTCGATGGATTCGATCAGGTGCAGGGTCAGCACACTGTGGGAATCGGGGAATTTATTCTGCGCGGTGTCCGTCAGGGCCCACTTCAACGAAGGGCGGCCGGCCCCGGAGGTGGGGGCCGAAACGCCGACGATCAGCTCCGATGTCTGCAATTTCTGGATTTGTTGCCGGGTTGCCTCAAACGTGAGTTCCAGCAGGGACGCCAGTTCGGTGGTTTTCAGCGGGCCACGGGTCTTGAGCAAAAACAGGATGCGTTCAGCGGTGGATGACTGGGTATCGTCGGCAGGTCTGGAGGTCATAAATCGCGTGTAACCATGGGGAGTGAGGGCATCACTGGAGTTCGTCGACCTTTGGCGCCATCCATTGCGTAAGGGGTAGTGGGCATGAGCATAGTCATTTTTGCTGCTCAGGAAAATAATAAATAAATGGAATCAATAGGTAATTATAAATAGCAAATAATTATAAAAGGTTTGGCTTGCTTTTGTAGGACTTACGACTAGGATCGTAGCTAGCTTTTTGGAAGCTGCTCGTAAACATTCATTTGCACACGACTCCGGACCGTTAAAAAACACGCTGCGTCCCAAGCACTCATCGCTCGCCGACGCCAGTGAAGACAAAAACATTCAAGGAAGAGAATCTGTATGAATGCGCAAAAGCCGACGACCATCTATGAGCACGCCGATGAAGTAACCGCTCTGTCCAGCGTGGTCGACCTGGTAAAACTCTCCGACCAGTATCGACAATCCGCCATCCTTCACTTCGCCGTGGCGCAGCACCTTTTCGATCACACCGCCCGCCCGGCTACCGCCAAGGCGATCAGCCAGCAATTGAGCTGGGTGCCCAACAAGGCGAAGATCTTTCTCAATGGCCTGGTCGCCCTGGGCCTGTTGAAAAAGTCCGCCGACACCTATACCAACCAGCCCCTGGCCGAGCGTTTCCTGGTCAGCCGCAGCGCCGAGTTCATCGGCCCGATCATTGCCCACCAGCGCTTGCAGTGGCAGAACTGGCCACGCCTCGGGGAAATCCTGAGCAGCGCCGAGTCCATGGATTTCCAGCAGGAGAACCGCTTCAAGCACGACATCGCCGCACGTGATGCCTTCAACGATGCGATGGTGCGCTTCAGTCAACCCATGGTCGATGTGCTCAAGGAATTGCCGGTGTTCGATACCGCCAGCAAGGTCATCGACCTGGCCGGTGGACACGGCACCTATATCGCCGAAATCGCTCGGCGGCACCCTCAGGTCCAGGGCGAAATCTGGGACCTGGCCGCCACGCGCCAGTCCGCCGAAAGCACCGTTGAGAAGTACCAGTTGGCGGGGCGCCTGACGTTCAAGGAGCGTAACCTGCTGGACCTGGCCCGCTACGAAGGTGAAAGCGCCGACGTGATCATGGTCAATGATTGCCTGCACTATTTCACCCGCGAAGAAACCAGCACGCTGATCCGCTCGGCGGCCCAATTGGTCAACGACGGCGGTTCGTTGCTGGTGCTGAGCATGACCCTGGAAGACGATGAAATTCACCCGGCGCTGTCGGCGGATTTCTCCCTGCACATGATGGTCAACACGGTGCACGGCGAACTGCATCCCACCCGCTGGATCGCCGAACAGATGGTTGCCCAGGGCTTTGAGGTGGTCCAGGAGCCTATCGGGCGCTACAGCCTGTTGATCGGTCGCCGCACTGAGGGGAGGGTTGCCTGATGCTGCGCTTTATTACCTTGTACAGCTCCGACACGGCCGCACGTCTGAACGGCTTTCTCGAGTCGTTGAACACCTGCGCGAAAACCGCCGGTTTTGAACTGTGCGCGGCCGTTGAGGGCGCGCAGTTACCCCAGGCCGACGGGTTTATCCTGCTGGTGTCGGCGGCAGACAGCCTCGATACCCTCACTGCCCGGCTCGCGGCATTGGCCGATGGCTACCACAACAAGGCGGTCAGCATCGTGCGCCTTGCCGAAGGCAGCGCCGGGCAACCTGCCGGCGATCCGCTGAACGCGGCATTGCTGCAACGCACGGCCTGTTTCATTTACCCCCATGGCCTGGCGATCACTGACGCGGGCGTATCCACGGACACGGTGAAAAACTGGCTGGCCGGTTTCTCCAAATTCGCCGCCGCGATCAAAATGTGGCGGTCCCTGGAAGGCGTATCCATCGAGGCGGCCGCGCTGGAATCCCAGCGTCCGCAACTGACCCACATCAACATCCTCACCCGTAACCTGGAAGCCTCCCAGGCGTTTTATCGCGACATCTTCGGCGCCCACTATTGCTACAACCTGGGGCCGCGCAAAGTGGTGATGGAGTTGAACGGGTTCGACTTCTTCATCGAGCACAATCCCGACTTTGTCTACCCGCCGGGCTACCACATCGGCATTCGTGCGCTGCCGGAGGATGTCAAGCGCATCGCCGACAAGGTGGCTGCCGACGACAACATCACCCTGGTCAAGGGCAATGGCCCCGCGCCGGGTTATCACCACGGTCCGGACAACGTCCGCACGGCCGTGTACTTCGAAGATCCCGATGGCCTGGTGGTTGAGGTGTACTCCACCGAAATCGAGATGATCGAGACCAATCGAAGGTTGCTGCTCGACCGACTCTGATACCTGACTGATCCACACGCCGAGCGGTTTCGCGCTCGGTCGTGGATGTGTTCGCTCGGAATAAAGGTGTACCTATGACGAATCAATACGGTTGGCATTGGCCGACGCTGCCGAGCCCTTTGCCAAAGAACGTGTCTGATCGGGTATTGATGGGCTACCCGCAGGCTTACGTCGAATATGAACTGACCCGGCAAATCGCCGACGCCACCGGACAGCTGATGAGTGCGCCCATCGAGCAACTGCTGCGGGTGGTCGAGTCGGTTGCCGAACCCCTGGTGCGGCGTATCGCCGCCGGTGAAGTGCTGGGCTACAAGGGCGACCCGCGCATCGACGTGTTCAGCCCCGCCATGTGCGACGTTCCTGCCGCCCAGGTCGAGATCGGCCTGGAGCCGCAGCGCGTCGACGCGGTCATGACCGCCTACGCCGGGCTGGGCCTGGACCGCAGTTGGATCGAGAAAGAAACCCCCAACCATCGGGTCGACCTGGCGAGCTTTCGCATCGGTCGCTACCCGGTCACCAACAGCGAATATCGCGCCTTCCTGCTGGATACCGGTTATCCGTTCCTGCCGACCGGCTGGGCCTTTGGCCGCTTTCCCCAGCACCAGGCCAACCACCCGGTCTACAGCGTCAGCGACGTGGATGCCGACGCCTACGCCCAATGGCTGAGCCGACGCACCGGCCGGGCGTTCGCGCTGCCCAGCGAAGCACAGTGGGAATACGCCGCGGCAGGGCCGCAGCGCTCCCAGTTTCCCTGGGGCGAAACCTTCAATGTCGAGTACGCCAACACCATCGAGTTGGGGTTGCTCACGTCGACACCCGTCGGGGTGTTCCTCGAGGGCGCCTCGATGTTTGGCGCGCTGGACATGGCCGGCAACGTGGAAGAGTACGTTGCCGACGATTATCGGGCCTATCCGGGCGGGCCTGAGATCAACGATGACCTGGTGCTGGATGTTGGTAGGCACCGGGTAGCCCGTGGAGGCAGTTTCACCCGCTTCAGGGATCTTGCGCGCAATCAGCGCCGACATGGACGTTATCCAAGACCCATCTATGTCATGGGATTCCGTTTGGTAGAAAACCACTCTGGCCAGAACGCGACACTTCCATAGAGGCTATGCCATGGACACTCCAGTAACGCTTCATACGCAAGTTCCCATCTCCATTCTTGGCGGTGAGGTCAACGCCCACTTCTACGGGTTCAAGGGCTTTGACAAGAACAATGAACACTTTGCCGTCAAAGCCGGTGAGCCCGATGCCGATGTGCCCCTGGTGCGCGTGCATTCCGAATGCATCACCGGTGATGTATTCGGTTCCCAGCGCTGCGATTGCGGCCCGCAGTTGCAGGAAGCCCTGAAGGCGCTCGATGCCGAAGGCGGCTACCTGATCTACCTGCGCCAGGAAGGTCGAGGTATCGGCCTGTATTCGAAGTTCGAAACCTACCTGCTGCAAGACGCCGGCATGGACACCTACGAGGCCAACGTGAAGCTCAACCACCCGGAAGACTCGCGCAGTTTCGCCCCGGCGGTCGCCATGCTGCGGGCCCTGGATGTGCATCGCTGCCGGCTCCTGACCAACAACCCGGACAAGGTCAAGCAGTTGCGCGATGGCGGGATCGACGTGGTCAGCTCAGTGCCGACCGGGGTGTTCCTGACCAAGCACAACCACAACTACCTGCGATCAAAAGTCAGCAAGTCGAGCCACACCATCAAGCTTTGATTTCATCCTCCAGGAAAAGGACTTTTCGATGAGACACATAGGCCCTATCAGCGGCGTCGCCGCCCATGCTGGTGAGTTCATCGCCACCGCCGGCTACGACAACCAAGTCATTCTGTGGAATGCCCAGACCGGGCATTCGATCCACCGTGTCAGCCATGACCACCTGGCCAACCAGTGCGCGTTCAGTGCCGATGGCAAGTACCTGGTGAGCGCCAGCAGCGACTACACCGCCCGCGTCTGGGAAGTGCCGAGCATGCGCCTCAAGGCCGTGCTGTCGGGGCATGACGACGACGTGGAAATGGCGGTGTTCTCGCCGGACGGTGCGTCGATCGCGACCTGCTCGCGCGATCATCAACTGCGCCTCTTCGACCTCGACGGCAACCTCAAGGGCACCTGCCGGGGGCATCAGGCCGATGTGATTTCCGTGGTCTGGTCGCCGGATGGCAAGCGCCTGATTTCCAGCAGCGACGACGGCACTGTACGCCAGTGGGACACCAGCACCTTCGAGCAATGCGATGAAGTCGACATCGGCGGCGTCGAGACCGATACCGTCGCCATTACCCGTGCCGGCGTGGTGTTTGCCGGTGACGATGAAGGGCGCATCTCGATCATCCATGGGGGCGAGATCCGCTCCATTCCTGCCCACGATGCCGGGATCAAGCGCATTGTCTGGAATGATGAAAAACAGCTGCTGGTGACCTTGAGTTATGACCGCCTGGCGATCCTCTGGCGCTTCGATGGCACGCAGCTGGAGCGCCTGCGCAGCACCAATTTGCCGAGCATCGTCTGGCCGCGCAGCTGTGCGTTCGTCGGCAGTGACGCCTTGGTGTTCGCCACCTTCGGCTCGCGCTACGCCACCTGGGATTATGAACACGATCAGTGGACCGTGGACGGCATTCAGCCGGCGGTGAGTATCAACGCCGTGGTGACCACCGAGGGCGGGCAATACAGCATCGGTGACGCGGGCCTGCTGTTTCGCGATAACCAGCCCGTGAGCGGCGTCGGCAGCCTGTGCAACTTCCTGCTGCCGTTCGGCCCACTGTTGCTGACCGGTGGGCAGATGGGCCAGGTGTTCGATGCCCTCAGCGGGCGCCTGTTGTATCAGCATCGCTCGCCGCTCAATTGCGGCACCACGTTCCAGCGCAATGGCCAGCTTCATGCACTGATCGGAACCTACACCGGCGAAGGCCTGGTATTTGTCATCGCCGGCGATAACAGCCTGGAACTGGTGGCGTCGATCCCGATGCACGACAACGCGATCAAAGGCGTGGCCGCCAACGAGCATCACTTGTTCAGCGTGTGCGCCTCGGCCGCCGCCGCCCTGCACAGCATCAGCGACTTCAGTTGCGCGCGGCATATCGAAAATGCCCACACGCGTATCTCCAACGGTTGCTGCCGGGTCGACGGCGGTTTCGCCAGCATTGGTCGCGACCTGAAACTGCGCCTGTGGCTGGAGTCCGGTGACGAGGTCTATGACACGCCACACCGCAATTCCATCAAGTGCATTTGTGCCTCGGCCGACGGGGAAGTGATTGCCACCGCGAACTACAGCGGCACCATCGCGCTGTTCGACTTGCCCAGCCGTTCCTGGCAGCAAGTACAGCGTCCCACCGCCAGTGGCATCTCCTGCATCACCCACAGCGTGGCCAGCGATGATTTCCTGGCCAGTTCCTACGATGGCCAGATCTACGGGATCGCCACCCGTCGCGCCTCTTGACCCAAGGACTGCCTGATATGAGCAAGCAAGCGCAATTCATGGACGTATCGACGTACCGCCGGGCGCTCGACACCTCATTTGTCCACCGCTACAGCCATGGTGAAGATGAGTGGTCCTGGGACATCGGCATGGCCAAGGCCGCCCGGGTCTTCCTCGAGGCACTGGGGCCGACGCCGGACCAGCACATCCTCGACGTGGGCGTCGGCCGTGCGCGGGATGCCTCGGAGTTCATCCTGGCAGGGCACCGGGTGACCGGCCTGGACATCGTCGAGAACTCCAGCTGGCCGCTGCTGCGCAAGCGCTGGGGCGAGCGTCTCAGCCTGGTGTGCAGCGCCCTGCAGGATTGGCAGCCACCGGCGGGGGAGGCGTTTGACGGTGTACTCGACAATGGCTGCTTCCATCACCAGCATCCGGATGAATGGGACCGTTACCTGGCCAATATCCGCCAGTACGCGCGCCCTGGCGCGTTGATCGGGCTCAACGTCTTCGGCGTCGACGCGAGCAACCCGGAGCCGGGCTGGCGCGAGATGGATAACCAGCGTCAAGGTTATTTCTTCACCGAGCAGGGCGTGCGCGACACCCTGGAAGCGTTTGGTTTCACCTGGCAGGATCTGGTGGTGATCGAGCGCCAGCATGGTGAGGCGGTGTACCTGTTGGCGCTGGTTCGCACATGAGCCTGGCGCTGGCGCGCGACATGCACTTCATGCGGCTCGCCCTGAAACTGGCTGACCGCGGCGCCTTTACCACGGCGCCCAACCCGCGGGTCGGTTGCGTGATCGCCAAGGGCGACCTGCTGCTTGGCCAGGGCTGGCACGAGTGGGCGGGGCAGGCACACGCCGAAGTCAATGCCCTGCGCGAGGCGGGCGTCGATGCGCGGGGCGCCACCGCCTATGTCACCCTGGAGCCGTGCGGCGGTCATGGGCGCACGCCGCCCTGTGCCGACGCGTTGATCAGGGCCGGCGTGGCGCGAGTGGTGATCGCCAGTGTCGACCGCTCCCAGCATGAGCATCATGGCATTGAGCGGCTTGAGGCGGCGGGGGTGCTGGTCGAACACTTGCCGTGTCCGGAGGCGCGCGAGTTGAACCAGGGGTTTTTCTCGCGTACCGAACGCAAGCGGCCGTGGCTGAGGGTCAAGCTGGCCATGAGCCTGGACGGGCGCACGGCCCTGGGTAACGGGCAATCCAAATGGATCACTTCGCCCGAGGCCCGGGACGATGTACAAGTGTGGCGCGCCCGGGCCTGCGCGGTGCTCACCGGCAGTGGCACGCTGCTGGCGGACAACCCGCGCCTGACGGTGCGCCTGCCCGACCCGCACGCGGCGTTTTCCGTTCCGCTGCGGGTGGTGCTCGACCAGCATCTAAAGGGCGATGCCCAGGCCCATGTGCTGGATGGTGCGGCACCGACCCTGGTGTTTCATGGGCCCGGCGTCCAGCCGTTGCACCCGCCACCTGCGGGTGTGCGTTTCCGGCAGGTCGGGGTGGACGGCGAAGGGCTTGACCTGCGAGAGGTCATGATTGTCCTGGCTGAGGAGGGGTGCAACGAGGTCCAGGTCGAGGCCGGCCCGGTATTGTGTGGCGCCTTTGCGGCGGCAGGCCTGGTGGATGAATGGCTGGTCTACATCGCCCCGCTGTTCCTGGGCAGTGATGCACGGCCGTTGCTGGCGCTTGATGGCTTGACCGATCTGGGCCAGGCGCAACCCTTGTCGATCATCGAGCAGTGCCTGGTGGGGGCGGACATCCGGGTGCGATTGCGCCCGGTCGCCGCCCCGGCGTGATTATTTGCGGCAGGTCAAACCGATCTGCAGGCTGTTGCGCTCGAACAGCTGCCAGTACCCCGCACCCATGGTGGTGCGGCTGTGTTCGCTGATCAGCGGGGCGACCCAGGTGAGCTGGTTGAAACCGGCTACCCGTGCGGCTTCTTCGTACACGCCTTGCTCCCAGCGGTAGTAGGTAAACGGTGCGGGGGGCGATGACATGAACTGCGCATTGCAGCGAAACCCGCCGGCGACCGGGGTTTCATCGAACACCTCAATCCCATAGCGAGTGAAATTGCCTTTTTGCAGTTCGAACGACGGGTTGGCGGTGTAGGCCACCAATTGGCCGCCGGGCTTCAGGTTGTCGGCGGCCGACTGAAACATCTTGCTCAGTTCGTCGACACTGCTGGCATAGTTGAACAGCCAGGCCGCCGTCACCATGTCGTAGGCGCCGATACGGCCCATCTTCGCCACATCCCGCACTTCGTAGGCGATACCGTCGTTGGCTTGCCGCGCCTGGTAAATCATGTTTTCGGAAATATCCACGCCATGTACCTTGGCCGCCCCCCAGTCCTTCAACTGGCGACTGAAGAAGCCATGCCCACACGCCAGGTCCAGGATATGCAGGCCCTCGATATTACCGACCATGCTGCGGAAGGTGTCGACCTCGACCTTGCGCTGAGAGGCCCTGGCGGTGAAATCCTCGAACTGTTCACTGATGCGTTCGTACACTTCTTTGGATTCTTTCATCTGCATGCCACTCCTTCGAATATGCGGGCTGGGGGATGTGCAAGCCTTGGCATTTTTATGCAAGGTATGACTTGCGATATTAGGCCTAACGCCTCGATTTAACAAACGGCTTGGTGGGCGGTGCGCCTCGATCGGGTCAGCCTGCTGATAGGCGCGCGCTGGGTTGATTATGTGTTTGTGGAATATCTTCTATTGTTTTGATCATTATTTTTAATGATTAGCATAGATCCACAAAGCATTTCACAAGCCTGTCGATGGGCCTTATGGTCCTCCTCCACAGGTCAGCGTCGCTGCCATCCACGGAGGAATATCGTGATGTCCCACTTACCCCGGCAACTCAGGTTCGGTGCCATCCTCACCGGCGTCGGCACCGCGCAAAACGAATGGCTGCACCCGCAAATCCCCGGCGACGCCAGTGTGGACATCAATTGGTACCGCACCCAGGCGCAGCAGGCGGAAGCGGCAAAGTTCGACCTGGTGTTCATCGTCGACAGCCCCTACATCACCCCGGATTCGGCACCGCACTTTCTCAACCGCCTGGAGCCGCTGACCCTGCTCTCGGCCGTGGCCGGCGCCACCTCGAAGATCGGGCTGGTGGCCACCCTGACCACGTCCTATACCGAACCCTTCAACGTCGCCCGCCAGTTTGCCTCCCTGGACCTGATCAGCGGCGGCCGCGCCGGCTGGAACGTGGTCACCACCGGCCTGGAAGGCGCGGCCGGCAACTTCGGCCGTGAGCAGCATATCGACCACACCGAGCGCTATCGCCGCGCGGCCGAGCACCTGGAGGTGGTGCAAGGGCTATGGGATTCCTACGAAGACGACGCCTTCGTGCGCGACAAGGCCAGCGGCGTGTTCCTCGACCCGCAACGCCAGCATCGCCTGGATCACCATGGCGAGTTCTTCTCGGTGACCGGGCCGTTGAATATCGCGCGCTCAGCCCAGGGCCAGCCGGTGATTTTCCAGGCGGGCATTTCCGAATCCGGACGCAGCCTGGCGGCCAACTATGCCGAGGGCATTTTTGCCGGCGTGGGCAATTTCGAGGACGCCCAGGCCTACTACCGCGACATCAAACAACGCACCGCCGCCGCCGGACGCAACCCCGACCACGTGACCATCCTGCCGGGCATTTCGCCGATCATTGCCGACACCGACGAACAGGCCCAGGCCATCGACCGCGAACGCAATGGCGAGCTGGATTTGAACAAGGCCCTGGTGCAGTTGGGGCGACCGTTCAACTACCACGACTTCAGCCAGTACCCGCTGGACGAACCCTTCCCGGACCTGGGCGACCTGGGCAGCAACGGCTATCGCGGGCATGCCGAAAACATCAAGCAAGTCGCCCGCGACCAGCGCCTGACCCTGCGCGAGGCGGCGTTGCGCTTTGCCAAGCCGTTCTCGAGCTTTGTCGGCTCGCCCAAGACCGTGGCCGACGAGATCGAACGCTGGTTTGTCGAAGGTGCGGTGGATGGGTTCAATATCCACGTCGGCGCGCCGGATGACTTTGCGCGGTTTACCGACCAGGTGCTGCCATTGTTGCGCGAGCGTGGGTTGTTTCGCCGTGAGTACAGCCACAGCACGTTGCGTGGGCATCTGGGCTTGCCGGTGCCGGTGAATCGGCATACGGCGGCAAGGAGCGAGGCGGCCTGAGGGTCACCACCATTTCCAGCGGCCCTGTTGTTTCAGGGGCGCGATAACGCTGTTGCGTTTATGCCTGATTTCCAACATCTCTCGGCGCATTTGTCGTTGGCGTTTGCTGTTCAGGCATAGAAGTCCGATCAGCGGGCTTAGTAAGGCAAGGGTAAATAGGAGGTGATCGGGGCTGTAAAGGATTGTCGGTAATACAAGCAGTAAGTAGATGATGAACACCCCAACCTGAAGCCACACCCATCGTGGGTAACCGTGAAGGACCAAGCTCTGCGCGACGCCGAATACCGCACACGCAATCCCGCCTGCGATGAAGAACGCATTGCTGGTCAGTTCATCGGATGCGTGGGCGAAGTAGGTGAGATTCATCAGGGTGCCGGTGGTGGCAATCGAAAAGCACAAGGCTATAAGACCGCAAAACAACACCAGTCTGTGACGCGCCCAAAGAGGGCGAGGATCTATAAGGTAAAGGGGCTCCTGGCGGTTTTTCATTCGCTGAACTCTTCGTAGATACCGATGGCCAGCGTCTTGGTGTTTCCGGACATACCGCTGCTGGCGAGGCCCAGTGCTGCTGCAATGGCATCATTGCGATGGGTCGCGATGATGGGTTTTATCTTTGTTGCTGGAATGCGTTTTGGCGCGTTACGTGCGGCTTGCTTGAGCTTGAGGAGCTTGGGTGTCAGGCGCGGGTCTTGGATTATCAGGAGCTCATTCGTTAATTTTGCCCGTTCCTGTCGACTCAGCCCACGCAATACTTCTCTTAGTGGTTTACCTGTTGCGCGCTTGGACAGGTTGATGACTTTCACTGTCGTTACGGCAGAAGAGGCGACACCAAGTAAAGACACAGCATCGAGAGCTGCCATCACCCCTTCGTACCAAGCATTACTGTCCAGGTAGTCATTCATCTGCGGATCCCAAACTTCGTTTACCGTTCGATAGACTCCGGCGGCGCACTGGAACAACCCCGCTACTGCTGCTGCGGTGCCAATGAATGAGACAACAACACTTGCGCCACCCGTAAAAGGCATCAAGGCGATTCCGCTGTAAATAACATGCCAACTCAACAACGCCCCGGTACACGTCACCGTCGTCCTCAAAGCCTCCGCTACCCATTCCGACTCCCGAGGCTCATGCTCCAACATCCGCTTGAACTCCACCGGCCCCACATACCTCGGCGGTTCCCGCAGCACCACCTTGATCGGCCGCATACTGCAAATCGCCTGGAACTCACGCAGTACCACCACGTTGAAATCCCCATCGATATACACCACCCCCGCGCCGATCAACGTCGGGTCGGCGTCTATGGCGAAAAACAACCGCCGCAGGTCGAGGCTGCTTTCAATGCGTTGGCGTGTAGTGCGGTGGGCTGATGGGAATCCATCCTTGAACAGGGCGACGGTCATTCCTGAACTCCTTTTTTTGGGAGTTGAGAGAGTAAAGACGCCGCGACTGGGATGAGTGTCGGAAGCTTCGCCATTTGCAGTCGGGCACTTCCTGATGCGACTTTGACGTCTTGTAGGCCTGCTCCCGATTGAGGAAAAGTGCGCCCCACGTCACTTCCGGCGGACCACAGGACAAGGAGCCAACATGGCAGTCGATATGTTTTTGAAACTGGGCGATATCAAGGGTGAATCGCGGGACCAGGCCCATCGTGACGAGATCGACATTACCAACTGGGGCTGGGGTTTATCGCAAACGGGCTCGATGCATTCCGGCACGGGAGGCGGCTCGGGCAAGGCCGACTTTGCCAACCTGAACCTGACCAAACCCCTGGATAAATCCAGCCCCAACCTGATGATGGCCTGCGCCACCGGCAAGCATTACCCCGAAGCCAAATTGGTGGTGCGCAAGGCCGGCGGAGCCAGCCCGGTGGAATATCTGGTGATCACCTTGAAGGAGGTCATGGTGGTGTCCTACGGCACCCGCGCTGAAACGGACGATGATGTGTTGTACGACAGCATCGCCTTGAACTTCGCCACCGTCGACGTCAGCTATCAGCCGCAGAAGGCCGATGGTGCCAAGGACGGCGGGCCGGTGAAATTTGGCTGGAATATCCGGCAGAACGTCAAGGTGTGATGCGCTGAGAGGGCATAGGTACTGACACAACTTTTTAAACCCTGACACATCTCCCTGTGGTGAGCGGGACAAGCCCGCTCACCACAAGAATGCGGTCGCCTGAAATTGTTTATGCAAGACTCAAGATTTTAGAGTTAAAATTTAACCCTTTAAAATCAATAAGTTATTTTGATCTTGATAAAGGCCCATCACTCACTCGCCAAACCCGATAATCGCCTTGGTTTCCAGATACTCCTCAAACCCCTGCACCCCATACTCCCGCCCATTTCCCGAACGCTTGTAGCCCCCAAACGGCGCCATCGGATTCCACGCCGGATGGTTCAGGTGCACCTGGCCGGCGCGTATACGCGACGCCACCGCCCGCGCAAGCTCAAGGTCCTGCCCCTGAACGTGGGCGCCCAGCCCGTAGACCGTATCGTTGGCGATGGCGACGGCTTCATCCACCGTGTCATAGGCAATGATGCACAGCACCGGCCCGAATATTTCCTCCTGGGCAATGCGCATGGCGTTGTCCACGTCGGAGAAAACCGTTGGCCGTGTATAGAAGCCCTTGTCAAAACCCGCCGCCCGTCCCGGCCCACCGCACACCAGTTTGGCGCCCTCGTCGAGGCCGCCCTGGATCATGGTCTGGACGCGATGGAACTGGGCTTCGTTGGCGATCGGACCCAACTGAGTCTGTTCCGATTGCGGGTCGCCGACGATCAGTGCATTCGCGGTAGCCGCCGCCAGGGCTTCGACTTCGGCCAGGCGGTTTCTCGGCACGATCATGCGGGTCGGCGCGCTGCACGACTGGCCGACGTTGCGAAACGCCGACATCACCCCCAGCGGCACAGCCTTGGCGAAGTCGGCGTCGGGCAGCAGCACGTTCGGCGACTTGCCCCCCAATTCCTGGGTGACCCGCTTGACCGTCGGCGCGGCCGCCTGGGCAACCAATGCGCCCGCGCGGTTGGAGCCGGTGATGGAAATCATGTCGATATCCCCATGGGCGGCCATGGCCGCGCCGACGTCGGCACCGCTGCCGTTCACCAGGTTGAACACCCCAGGCGGCAGGCCGGCGTCATGCACCAGTTGGGCAAACAGCAGGGCGCTCAATGGCGACAGTTCGCTGGGTTTCAACACCACGGTGCAGCCTGCGGCGATGGCCGGGGCGACTTTTGCGGTGATTTGATACAGCGGCCAGTTCCACGGCGTGATCAGCCCGCACACGCCGATGGGCTCGCGCTCGATTGCGGTGCCGCCTTCCAAGGTCTGGAAGCGATAGCTGGACAGCAGGTCACGGGCGACTCGCACGTGTTCGGCCGCCAGCGGCACTTGCATGGCCCGCGCAAAACCGATGGCCGCGCCCATTTCCAGGGACAGCGCCTGTGCCAGCTGCTCTTTGCGTTCAAGGATCAGTGCGTGGATTTTCCCCAGCACCTGGGCTCTCGCAGCAGCCGGGGTTGCAGACCAACCGGCGAACGCCCCGCGTGCCGCCGCGACGGCCCGGTCGACATCCTCGGCAGACCCGCGCGCCACCTCGGCAACCACGGCTTCAGTGGCCGGGTTGACCACCGGCAGCGTCGCCGGGATCGCCGGGGACGTCCAACGACCGTTGATATAAAACTGGTGAGCCGTTTGCGCATCAACGCTGTAGCTGTTTGAAGATTGAGTTGTCATCCAACTGGCTCCCTGGAGCGGTAATAGGCGCTGCGAACGGCACGGCCCGGTGTCTGGATACGCTAGCAAAAGCCTCCCGCGCAAAGATGCCGTTATTCAGCGCTGCAAGGGATAATCTGCTGAATCTGGCAGGCTGGCGTGGCTCATATCAATTTTCCTGTGGTGGGGGCGTTTGCCGGCACCGTCGAAGGCTGGGTGAACCGCCGAATATCGAACGGGCTGATCAAGGTGCTGGTACTGCCGGTGCTGATCAGTTCGGCCATCACATCCCCCACGCCCGGGCCGAGTTGGAAGCCGTGGCCGCAGAAGCCGAAGGCATAAAACAGCCCGTCCACGCTGCCGCTGGGGCCCATCACCGGCAGGGAGTCGGGTGTATAGCTTTCGATGCCGCTCCACACGCGGATGATGTTCAGTTTCTCGGCGCCCGGTAATAGCCGTTTCATCTGGCGCATCTGGTTGAGCAGGCTCTCGGGCTTGAAAAATGCGCGGCGGTTGAGCATGTCCGGGGTGCAGCGGGCGCCGCCACCGATGATGATGTTGCCGCGCGGGATCTGGCGGAAGTAGATCACCTCTTCCTTGAGCTTGGTGAACACACCGATCACGGTTTTCAGCGCATAGGGCACCGGTTCCGTCACCGACATCTGCGGGCCGTTGGGCTCCAGCGGCACCGGCTCGCCGAAGCGCTCGGACAAGCGCGCGGCCCAGGCGCCGGCGGTAATCAACAATTGCTCGGCAACAAACAATTGACCGTCGGTGGTGGTGACGTGGAACAGGCCGTTGACCTTTTCCACGTCGGCGACTTCGGTTTTTTCCTCGATGCGTGCACCGAGGCGCCGTGCGGCGCGGGCAAACGCTGGCGCGGCCAGGCGGGGGTTGGCGTGGCCGTCGTGAGGCGCGTAGGAGCCGCCTTTCACCTCGGGGCCGAGGAAACCGAAACGCTGGTGCAACTCGGCGCCGCGATAGATTTTCAGGTCCAGTTGCGCGGCTTCCGGCGCGGCGGCGTAGGCCTCCAGTTCGGCGATTTCATCTTCGCGATAGCACACGCGCATGTGGCCGCTGGGGATAAATTCCAGGTCGTCGTCGATCAGCTCCGGCAGGCGCTTCCACAGTGCCCACGAACGGTTGGCCAGTTCCAGTTGCCCCAGGTAGCGGCCCTGGCGGCGCACATTGCCGAAGTTCACACCGCTGGCGTACTGACCGATCTGGTCGCGTTCCAGCAGCGTGACCGAGCAACCGCGGCGGCGCAGGAAAAACGCCGACGAGGCGCCCATGATGCCGCCGCCGATGATCAGCACAGCGCTTTTTGGCGGATTCATGCGGGCTGCTCCTGTGCGGCACGGGCCACCGCTTCGATTTCGATCAGGTAGCCATGGTGCAACACCGGCACGGGTACCACGGCGTGGGCCGGTTTATGTTCACCCAGGTAGCGCGCGTAAATCCGGTCGAAGGCGGGCCAGTGTTCGATGCCGACCACGTACACCGTTACTTTGAGCAGGTCACCGGGGCTCAGGCCCGCTTCACCGAGGATCGCCACCAGGTTATCCAGGGCAATCGAGGCTTGCACTGCGAACGGTTGCCCGGCGCTGTGCTCGCCATTGGCGCGTACCGGCAGTTGCCCCGACACATACAGCACGCCGCCATGCGCCACCGCCTGGGAATAGTGCCCGCCCGGCGGTGCCGCGTGGGTGCTATGAATCGAGTGGATGCGATTACCAGCCATGAAGGCGACTCCAGGTATGCACGCTGCCATCGGCCTCCACCGCGTGATAATCCGGGAATTGCGCGCCGGTGGCACAGGCATGGTTGGGCAGGATGCGCAGCCGACTGCCGATGGGGAATCGAGTGACAAGCGCGTCACTGTGGGCAGCGCCCAGGGTGACGATACCGTGTTCCTGGTTGGCAGCGGTGACCCGCGCGCCATCGATCCAGTCGCCCGTTTCGCTGCACACTTGGCCGTAACCGAAGTCCTGGTGCTGGCGCTGGGTGCCACGGTCACGGCTCATGGCCATCCAACCGGCGTCGGTGATGATCCAGCCTTTGTCCGGCTGATGGCCGATCACGGTGGTCAGTACGCTCAGCGCCAACTCATCGGCCTGGCACACGCCGATGTTGCGCATGACCAGGTCGAAGAACACATACACCCCCGCGCGCACTTCGGTGACGCCGTCCAGGTTCAGCGCCGAGAGGGCCGTGGGGGTGGAGCCGATGCTGACCTCGGGGCACGCCAGCCCGGCTGCGCGGAGGGTGTCTGCGGCGTGCACGCACAGTGTGCGTTCCTGTTCGGCCAGTGCTTGCAGGGGCTCAAGGCTGTCGAGCTCGTAACTGGAACCGGCGTGAGTCATCACGCCACGCAGGTGCAGGCCGCCGTCGCTGAGGATGCGTGCGACGTCGATCAGTACCGGGTCGTGGGCGGCTAGGCCGGAGCGATGGCCATCGCAATCGATTTCGATCCACACGTCGAAGCGTGCGTCATGCTGCTGTGCGAAAGCGACGATGGCCTCGGCGCCCGGGACGCTGTCGGTGAGCAGGCTGAGGTTGCAGCCTTTGCGCCACAGGGCCAGGGCCTGGGGCAGTTTGCCCGGGGCGATGGCCACGGCGTAGAACACATCGCGGATGCCGGCGGCGAAACAATGCTCGGCTTCCTTGAGGGTGGACACCGTGACACCGCTGGCCCCGGCGGCGATCTGGGCGTGGATCACCGGCAGGCACTTGCTGGTCTTGATATGCGGGCGCAAACGCACGCCCAGGCTGTTCATGCGCTCTTGCATGCGCTGGATATTGCGCTGCATCTGCGGGATGTCGACGAGCGCGGCGGGCGTGTCGAGGGAAGCAATCGGCGTGGGCATGGCGGAACTCGTGTGGCGGGGGACAGGCTGCACTCTACTCAGCTGTCGTTAACCTGTGGTTCAATCGAAGCTCATCAATCATTAAGTAAAATTGAATGATTTCCATCGAAGACCTGCGCCTTGCCGTGACCCTGGCCCGCTCGGAGTCGCTGAGCGCCGCCGCCCGCACCCTGAATGTGTCGCCGCCGGCGTTGTCCATGCGCCTGCGCAAGTTGGAGACGCTGCTCGGGCTGAGCCTGGCCAATCGCGATGCGCGGCGCCTCAGCCTGACGGCGGATGGCGAGCGTTTTTCGCGGGAGAGCGCGCTGTTGCTGGAGCAGCTTGAGGCGCTGCCGGAGTCGTTCCGGCACAAGGATGAAACCCTGGTGGGCACCTTGAGGGTGGCGGCGCCGTTTGGCTATGGCCGCCAGCGCATCGCACCGCTGTTGGCGCGGTTTGCCAAACTGCACCCGCAGCTGTGTTTGCACCTGGATTTGCGCGAGACGCCCTGGCCCGATCGCCATGACAGCGATGCGGTGATTCACATCGGCCATCTGAATGACAGCCTGTGGACCGCGCGGCCACTGACACCAAACGAGCGCTGGTTGTGCGCCAGCCCGGCCTACCTGCACGCCCACGGCGTGCCGTCTGCGCCGGACGAGCTGGCGTCCCATCGCTGCATCTGCATTCGGGAAAATGATGAGGACGTGACCCTGTGGCACCTGCGCAAAGGCCAGGACCGCAAGACCCTGCGCGTGGAACCTGCGTTGTTGAGCAACGATGGCAGCGTTGCCCGGCGTTGGGCCGAGCAAGGCTTGGGGCTGGTGCTGCGTTCGCAGTGGGACGTGAGTGACGCCGTGGCCAGCGGCAGCCTGGTACGTGTGTTAGCGGACTGGAGCTTTGACAGCGCACCGGTGCTGCTGCTGGTGCCGTCGCGCAAACTGCGCAGCCCGCGCGTACAGGCGTTGGTGACGTTTCTGGAAGAGGCGTTGAAGGCCTGAGTCACTTCACCGCGTAGACCTTGCGCACGTATACCGTGCTGGTCCAGGCGCAGGGCGCGCCCTTGGCCACGAACACGGTGTCGCCGGTATTCACCGTGACTTCGCCACCTTCGTTGCCCTGCAGGGTGACGCGGCCTTCGAGCAGGTGCATCAGTTCGTGCAGTTTGTGCGGGCGGCCGTGGCGAGCGTATGGCGTCGAGTCCCAGATGCCGACGCGCAGCTCGGTCACGGCATCGTCGAACAGGTTCAATGCGCGGCACTGCGGGGTGGGGCCGATCAGTATCTGCGGTTCCGGCGCGGCGGAGGGGTTGAGCAGGGTGTGCGGGTCGAGCAGGGTCAGGCCGGGGCATACCGGGGCATCGGCCTGCTCGACCGCGCAGAACGCCCATTCGCTGCCTGCACTGGCCTGTACCGTGAGGCGTGTGCCGAAGCCGATGACGGCGCTGGCGCCGACGTCCAATTCCAAGGTCTGTTCCGCGGCACTGAGCACGACATGGCCTGCATGTACCACCAGCGTTTCGCTATGGGGGAACTCTTCGACCACCGCTTCGCCGCTGAAGGACACCACGCCGGCGGACACGCCATCGTCGCCCATCCAGGCAAGGTGGCGGCTGTCGCCGAACGGGTCCAGCGCGCTCAAGGCGGCCTTGTTGAAAGGCGTGGCAACGCGGCTGCCGTCGGCGCGTGCCAACAGCAGGATACGGGGAGATGACATGGGGAGTGCTCCGGGAGAAAAGTCAGCCGATCGCCTGGGTGATCAGGGCAAATGGGTATACGCCTTGGCTGGCCTGGGGCGGCGTACCCAGGGCCATTTGCGCGACGGTGTCGATGTTCTTCAGGCCGGCCTGTTCGAGCCAGTCGCTGAGGCCGCAGGCGACGGGAATGTCGATGCGCACAAAGGTGTCCGGCACCTGGGCCAGCAAGGTGGCGATCAGGTACTTGGCCTGCTCGATATTTTCCGCTACCACCGGGCCGATGCACCGCCCACGCCCAAACGGCCGCAGCAGGGCGAAGCCGCGTAGGCGGCCGTCGCGTTCGATACCCACGGCGTGCTCCACCTGCAGGTCACGCAGCACTTCACGGCGGTCCATACCGCTGGCGGCCTTGGCCAGCGCGAGCAGGCTGGCGTGATCATCGGCGTTAAGCGCCCGGCAGGTTTCGCCGTCGGCCAGCGTCGGCAGGGCGGGCACCAACGCCTGGCCCTGATGCTGCTGCACCCGGCCGAACTCGACAAACCCCTGGCTGGCATACAACGGCGCGCCTGCGAGGGTGGCGTTGAGGACCGGCGTGCGCGTATCGCAAGCGGCAATGGCCTTCTCCATCAAGCGCCGGCCGATGCCCTGGCCCTGGTAGTCATTGCTGACGATCACCAGGCCGATGGTGGCGTAGTCGCCCTGGGGGCACGTGAACGCGCTGCCGATCAGCCGCTCGCCATCCATGACCACGAAGCCGTCGCTGACCCGTTGCAACATTGCCCAGTCTTCCAGGCGGTGAGGCCATTTGAGTTGCACCGACAAATCGTGGGCGGCCGGGAGATCGGCTGCGGTCATTGCACGGTAGAGATAAGTGGGGTGTGGCAGGGCGGACATGGCGAGCCTCCGTAGAACGTTGTTTTTTGTCGCGTCAGGGTGCTTGTATCCCACCTGGGTCAGGGGCTGGCAAGGGGGGCGGGAATATTCGGTAGATTCCTCGTGGAGTGTGGGGCGAGACCACAGTTACTACTTAATTGCGGTTGGGGGGCAGCAGCAAATGCCATGAGGTTGGCGTTGGAGCCAACTGTAGTAGGGCGGGTGTACACGGTACAAATTTGGGAGGAGGCTTGCTCCCGATGAGGCCGTGTCAGTGGATACATCTGTAGCTGACCCACTGCCATCGGGGCATTAGTACCTACACAATTTTTTTCAGTGGGCTGTGGCGAGGGAGCTTGCTTCCGTGGCGGCCTTCGGGCCGACCGCTTTTTTTGGGGGGTGAGTACATATCCGTTGCTGCGGTAACGGCTGCCTATGGTTCCGCTCTTACAGCGGGTCACTTTTGGAAAGACCCAAAAGTAACCAAAAGGTCTTCGCCCCAACACTCGGTGCCTCGCCTAGGCTCGGCATGCCCTCACTCCGGCTTTGGAGCGTGGGCCGCCGCGATGGGCCATCCCTGGCCCAGCGCGGCTAACCCGGCGTCCTGCCGGGTTAGCCACGCTCCAAAGCCTGCGTTCGGCCAGCGTGTTTGACGGGGCGATGCCAAATCAAAAACAAAAGCGAGGCGGCCTTAAAGCCGACCTGATTATTGAAGCGTGCGCGGTGTGGCTTCTACTTCCTTAATCGCTGACGAAGTCAGCAATCTTTTGATCTGGCTCTGGCTCTGGCTCTGGCTCTGGCTCTGGCTCTGGCTCTGGCTTTTGATCTTGATCTCAGGCGCCCCGTTAACCACGCTGGCCGAACGCAGGCTTGAATCCGTGGGTAACCCGGCAGGACGCCGGGTTAGCCGTCCTGGGCCAGGGATGGCCCATGACGGCGGCCCACGGATTCAAGCCGGAGTGAGGGCATACCGAGCCTAGGCGAGGTACCGAGTGGTGGGGCGAGGACCTTTTGCTTACTTTTGGGTCCTTCCAAAAGTGAGCCGCTGTAAGAGCGGAACCCTAGGTGGCCGTGACCGCAGCAACGGATATGTACTCAGTCAAACCCAACGACATGGTCGGCCCAAAGGCCGCCACGGAACCAAGCTCCCTCCCACCGTTCAACCCGCCACACTTTCTGCCGCCCCCACCCCCGTGCTTAAGCCTCTGCACCCCGAAAAGCCCCCTAAAAGCGCACAAACACTGGCCCTGCCCAAGCCTGGCGCGCACCGCAAAGTCTGCTGAGCCTGGCCACCAAAACGGTGGTTTGTATTGAGCGCAGGTCTTTTTAGACGGCATATGCTGATTTCACAGTGGTGTAATGAACCTGTGCTGCAACGAGGCCGACGCGCCGCCAGGGCAGCGAACGCTTGTCACACTCAACGAACTTCAGGACCGCACTCAATGAGCTTTCTTCGTCCCAAATTCATTACGTTCGACTGCTACGGTACGCTGACCAACTTCCATATGGGCACCATGACCCGCGAGCTGTTCGCCGATCGCATCACGCCCGAGCAGATGGACCAGTTCGTCAAGGATTTCTCGGCCTACCGCCTCGACCAGGTCATGGGCGACTGGCGCCCGTACGATGAAATCCTCAAGACCGCCCTGGCCCGTACCTGCAAGCGCTGGGGTATCGACTATCGCGAGGAAGGCCAGCTGTATTACGACGCCGTGCCGACCTGGGGCCCCCATGCGGACGTGCCGGCCGGGCTGTCGAAAATTGCCGACAAGATTCCCCTGGTGATCTTCTCCAATGCCAGCGACAGCCAGATCATGTCCAACGTCGACAAGCTCGGCGCGCCGTTCCACAAGGTGTTCACCGCCGAGCAGGCCCAGGCCTACAAGCCGCGCCTGGCCGCGTTTGAATTCATGCTCGACAACCTCGGCTGCGGCCCGGAAGACATCTTGCATGTGTCTTCCAGCTTCCGTTACGACCTGATGCCGGCCCATGACATGAAGATCAAAAACAAAGCCTTCGTTGCCCGTGGCCACGAAGTGCCGGGCAACGCGTTCTACGGTTACCAGCAGATCACCGATATCGGTGGGCTGCCGGCGCTGGTCGGTCTGTAACCGCACACCTCTGAGGGCAAGACATGGGCAGTGAATCCTATTGGCTCGACACCGCACCGGCGTTTACCGGTGCCCAGCTGGGCGGCTTGCCCAAGCAGGTCGATGTGGCTGTGGTCGGCGGTGGGTTCACCGGCCTGGCGGCGGCGCGGGCGTTGGCGCTCAAGGGCGCCAGCGTGGTGGTGCTCGACGCCGGGCGGGTGATCGGTGAGGCCTCGGGGCGCAACGGTGGGCAGTGCAACACCGGAGTCGCCCAGGATTACGCCGGGCTGCACGCCAGCCTCGGTGCCGCCAAGGCGCGCGCCTATTACCAGGCCTATGAAAGTGCCGTGCAGACGGTGGTGTCACTGGTCGAGCAGGAAGGGATCACCTGCGACCTGGTGCGCAACGGCAAGCTCAAGCTGGCGGCCAAGCCGATGCACTACGAAGGCCTGGCGCGCACCTGCGAGCTGATCCGTCAGGAGGTGGATGCCGAGGTCGAGCTGCTCAGTGCCGAACAGACCCGTGCTGAGGTCAATTCGGCGCAGTTTCATGGCGGCCTGCTGCAGCGCAACGGCGTGCAGATGCATGTCGGCCGCTTCGGCGTCGGCTTGGCCGAAGCGGCGGCGCGGCACGGCGCGATGATTTACGAGCATACCCAGGTCAAGGATTGGCAGGCCCAGGCCGGCGGCTACCAGGTCAACACCGCCAAGGGTTCACTGCACGCCGGGCAAGTCCTGCTGGCAACCGGTGCCTGCCAGCATGGCGACCTGGGTTGGTACCGCCGCAGGATTGTGCCGGTGGGCAGTTTTGTCATCGCCACCGAAGTCTTGTCCCAGGCGCTGATCGACCAGTTGCTGCCGCAACATCGCGCCTATGTGACCAGCCGCATGATCGGCAACTACTTTCGCCTGACCCCGGACAACCGCCTGCTGTTTGGCGGGCGTGCGCGGTTTGCCATGTCCGACAGCGTCTCCGACGCCAAGAGCGGCAAGGTACTGCAAGCGGCGATGCTGAACATGTTCCCGCAGTTGGCGCACGTGAAGATCGACTACTGCTGGGGTGGCCTGGTGGACATGACGTCCGACCGCCTGCCCCGCGCCGGCCAGCATGGCGGCGTGTTCCACTCCATGGGCTACAGCGGCCATGGCGTGCAGATGTCGGTGCACATGGGCCAGGTGATGGCCGAGGTCATGGCTGGCAATACCGCCGCCAACCCCTGGCGCGAACTGGAATGGCCGGCGATTCCCGGGCATTTCGGCAAGCCGTGGTTCCTGCCATTCGTGGGGGCTTACTACCGCTTCCAGGACTATCTGCACTGAGTTGCCGTTGTTGCGTCACCGTCGTTTGTGTTTCCAGGACGCTCCGGACATCCGTGAGCACTCGATTCTTCCGATTATCGACAGGTAGCCTTGCTATGACTGACAACAAAAACACCCCCGAACTCATCTCCGGCCAGGACAGCCTGCGGGTCTTCGAAAGTCTCAACCGTGGCATGTCGCGCCGCAACGCCCTGCAAATGCTCGGTGTGGCCGGTGTCGCCGCCGCCGGTGCGGGCAGCCTGTTCGGCGCCGCCGGCAAGCTGTTCGCCGACGAAGCCGCCGTGGCCGGCAAAGGCAAGCCGGGCGGCAAGATCCGCGTGGCCGGCATGTCCAGCTCCACCGCCGATACCCTCGACCCGGCCAAGGGCGCGCTGTCCACCGACTATGTGCGCCACTACATGTTCTACAACGGCCTGACCCGCTTCGATAAGCACCTGGTGCCGCAACTGGAACTGGCCGAGCGCATCGACAACACCGACGCCACCGTGTGGACCATTACCCTGCGCAAGGACGTGACCTTCCACAACGGCAAGGCCCTGACCGCCGCCGACGTGGTGTTCTCCCTCAACCGCCACAAAGACCCGCTGACCGGCTCCAAGGTCATGCCGTTGATGGAGCAGTTCGCCGAAATCAAGGCCAGCGGGCCGAACGAAGTGCAGATCCGCCTCAGCGCGGCCAACGCCGAGTTGCCGTCGATCCTCGCGGTGTCACACCTGTTGATCGTCCCCGAGGGCACCAGCGACTTCAGTAAAGGCATCGGCACCGGACCGTTCACCGTGGGCGAGTTCAAGCCAGGCGTGCGTTCGATTGCGGTGCGCAACAAGAACTACTGGAAACCGGGCCTGCCGTACCTCGACGAGATCGAGTTCATTGCGATTGCCGACGAGCCATCGCGGGTCAATGCACTGCTGTCGGGCGATGTGCACATGATCAACGAGGTCAACCCGCGCTCCACCACGCGCATCAAGGCCAGCGCCAAGCACCGCGTCGTCGACGCGCCGTCGGGCAACTACACTGACCTGATCATTCGCCAGGACCAACTGCCCGGCAAAAGCCCGGAATTCACCCAGGCCATGAAGCTGCTGCTCGACCGTGAGCAGGTCAAGTCCGCCGTATTCCGTGGATTTGCGGTGGTAGGCAACGACCACCCGATTGCGCCGGGTTCGCGCTACTTCAACACCGACTTGCCGCAGACGGTCTACGACCCGGAAAAAGCCAGGTTCCTGCTGAAGAAAGCCGGCATGGAAAGCATCACCATGCCCGTGATGGCCTCGCCTGCCGCCACCGGTTCGGTGGACATCGCCGTGCTGTTGCAGCAATCGGCCAAGCAGGCCGGGCTCAAGCTCGACGTGAACCGCCTGCCGAGCGATGGCTACTGGTCCAACCACTGGATGAAGCACCCGCTGAGCTTCGGCAACATCAACCCGCGGCCGAATGCCGACGTGATGTTCTCGCAGTTCTTCCAGTCCAAGGCGCCGTGGAACGAGTCCGGCTGGCAGAACGATCAGTTCGACCAGTTGCTGATGCTGGCCCGTGGCGAAACCGACGACGCCAAGCGCGCCAAGATGTATGGCGACATGCAGGTCCTGGTGCACGACCACTGCGGCATCGGCGTGCCGGTGTTCATCAGCAATATCGACGGCGTCGACCAGCGCATCAAAGGCTACGACAGCAACCCACTGGGCGGTTTCATGGGCTACATGTTTGCCGAGCAGGTGTGGTTGGACGCTTGAGGAGGGTGGTGGGATGAATAGCAATACACTGTGGTTGATCGGCCGGCGCTTCGGCGCCGGGGCCTTGACCTTGTTGATCGTGTCCATGGTCGTGTTCGCGATCACGGCGGTACTGCCGGGGGACGCGGCGCAACAATCCCTGGGCCAGTTCGCGACCCCTGAACAGGTGGCGGCCCTGCGCCTGAAACTGGGGTTGGACCAGCCCGGTGTGTTGCGGTACCTGCACTGGTTGATGAGCCTGCTCAGCGGCGACATGGGCGTATCGGTCTCCAACGCCATGCCGGTGGGTGAGTTGATGGCGGGCCGGGTGCCCAACACCCTGATGCTGGCGGGCGCCACGGCGCTGGTCTCGGTGCCGGTGGCGCTGGTGCTCGGCATCGGCTCGGCGATGGGCCGGGGCGGGCGCATCGACAGTTGCCTGAGCTTTGTCACCCTGGCGATGGTCGCGGTGCCGGAATTCCTGGTGGCGACCCTGGCGGTGCTGATTTTCGCGGTCAACCTCGGTTGGTTGTCGGCCCTCTCCTATGCCAGCGACATCAGTTCACCGCTGCAATTTCTGCGTACCTATGCCTTGCCGGTGATGACGCTGTGCTGCGTGATCGTCGCGCAAATGGCGCGCATGACCCGCGCCGCCGTGATCGACCAGCTCGACAGTCCCTATGTGGAAATGGCCCGCCTCAAAGGCGTCAGCCCGATCCGCATCGTGCTGCGCCATGCCTTGCCCAATGCGATCGGGCCGATTGCCAACGCCATCGCCCTGAGCTTGTCGTACCTGTTGGGCGGGGTGGTGATCGTCGAAACCATTTTCAACTACCCCGGCATTGCCAGCTTGATGGTCGATGCCGTGACCAACCGCGACATGGCGCTGGTGCAGGCGTGCACCATGTTGTTCTGCGCGGCGTACCTGGGCCTGGTGCTGCTCGCCGACCTGTGCGCGATCCTGTCCAATCCGAGGCTGAGAAACCAATGAACAACCTCATTGCGAAATCCAAGCCTGTCTCCTCCGCCCTGGCACTCGCCAAGGTGTCCAGCGGCCCGTCGTGGCTGGGGCTGCTGGGCGGCGTGGTGTGTGTCGCCTGGCTGCTGGTGGCGCTGCTCGGCCCGTGGCTGGCGCCCCATCCGGTGGGGGAGGTGGTGTCCGATAACATCTTCGAAGGCTTCAGCCTCGCGCATCCATTCGGCACCGATTACCTGGGCCGCGACATGCTCAGCCGGATACTGGTGGGCGCGCGCTTTACTGTCGGGCTGGCGCTGGTGGCGGCGTTACTGGCCAGCACCTTCGGCACCGGCTGTGCGCTGTTGTCGGTGGTCTCGCCCAAGTGGCTGGACGAGATCATCAGCCGCATCATGGATGCCTTTATTTCGATCCCGAGCAAAATGCTCGCGCTGATCATGGTCTCGGCGTTTGGCTCATCGGTGACGCTGCTGATCTGTACGGCCGTGATCAGTTATATCCCCGGCTCCTTCCGCGTCGCCCGCAGCATGGCGGTCAATATCGAAGCCTTGGAGTACGTGCAGGTCGCGCGTACCCGTGGCGAGCGCCGGCTGTACGTGGCGTGTGTGGAGATCCTGCCGAACATGCTCAACCCGGTATTGACCGACCTGGGCTTGCGTTTCGGCTACATCGTGCTGTTGCTCAGCGGCATGAGTTTTCTTGGCCTGGGCGTGCAACCGCCGGATGCCGACCTCGGCTCGCTGGTGCGGGAAAACATCGGCGGCCTCAACCAGGGCGCGCTGGCCATCATCCTTCCGGCGCTGGCCATCGGCACGCTGACCATCGGCGTAAATCTGCTGATCGACTATCTGTCCTCGCGACGCAGTCGACGCACGGGAGGCCATTGAAATGACTGAATTGATTCGCGTCGAAGACCTGCGCGTGGTCGCCTGTGGCGAGCGCGGCGAGGTGGAAATCGTCAAGGGCGTGAGCTTTGCCCTGAAACAAGGTGAAGTGCTGGCGTTGATCGGTGAGTCCGGCTCGGGCAAGACCACCATCGCCCTGGCCTTGCTGGGGTATGCACGGCGCGGCTGTCGCTTGTCCGGCGGCGTGGTGCAGGTCGGCGAGCACGACATGCTCGCCCTGAGCGAACACCAACTGCAGGGCCTGCGCGGCAACCGTGTGTCTTATATCGCACAAAGCGCCGCCGCCGCATTCAACCCGGCGAAAAGACTCATCGACCAGGTCATCGAAGGCGCACTGATCCATGGCCTGGGTACTCGGGCCGAGCTGTACGCCAAGGCTATCGGCCTATTCCGCGACCTGGCGCTGCCCGGCCCGGAACGCATCGGCCAACGCTACCCGCACCAGGTCTCCGGCGGGCAACTGCAACGGGTGATGGCGGCGATGGCGCTGATCAGCGATCCGCTGCTGGTGGTGCTCGACGAGCCGACCACCGCCCTGGACGTGACCACCCAGATCGACGTGCTACGCGCCTTCAAACGCGTGGTGCGCGAGCGCGGTGCCACGGCGGTGTACGTGTCCCACGACCTCGCGGTGGTGGCGCAAATGGCCGACCAGATCGTGGTGCTCAACGGCGGGCAGATCCTCGAACAGAGCGCCACGGCGCCGCTGCTCAATGCCCCGGCTCACGCCTACACCCGCAGCCTGCTGGCCGCCGCACGGCCCGACAGCAGCATTCGCCCGCCCTGCGGCGTCGCCGGGGAGGTACCGCTGCTGACCATCACCGGCCTCACCGCCGGCTACGGCAACAAGAACCTGCATGGCATGCCGTCGATTCGGGTCCTTGAAGACATCGACCTCACCGTGCGCCGTGGCCAGGCCATCGGCGTGATCGGCGAGTCGGGCTCGGGCAAGTCCACCCTGGCCCGGGTGGTGGCGGGGTTGTTGACCCCGGCCCTCGGCGGCCTGGCCTTCGACGGGCAACCCTTGGGCGGCAGCCTCGCCGAGCGCACCCCGGAACAATTCCGGCGGATCCAGATGGTGTTCCAGAACGCCGACACCGCGCTCAACCCCATGCACAGCGTGGCGGCCATCATCGGTCGGCCGTTGAAAATGTATTTCGGCCTCAAAGGCACGGCGCTGCAAACCCGCATCGGCGAACTGCTCGACCTGGTGCGCCTGCCCCGGGACCTCGCCGAACGGCGCCCGAATGAGTTGTCCGGCGGGCAAAAGCAGCGGGTCAACCTGGCCCGCGCGCTGGCGGCCAAGCCCGACCTGATCCTCTGCGACGAAGTGACCTCGGCCCTCGACACCGTGGTGGGTGCGGCGATTCTCGAACTGCTGCGCGACCTGCGCCAGCAACTGGGGGTGTCGTACCTGTTTATCAGCCATGACATTTCCACCGTGCGCGCGCTGTGCGATGACATCGTGGTGATGTACAGCGGCCGCAAGGTCCAGGCCGGCAGTCGCCAGGCGTTTGCCGAGCCGCCGTTCCATCCTTACACCGACCTGTTGATTCACTCGGTGCCCGAGTTGCGCCAGGGCTGGCTGGAAACCTGCGGTACTGCAGGCGACACGCTGCCGGCGCTCGGCGAGCGGGCCAATGGGTCGGAACTGTGCACCTTCCTCAATCGCTGCCCGGTGCGCGTCGACGGCCTGTGCAACCGCACCGCGCCGCCGCGCCGTCGCCTTGACGACGGTGGTGAAATCCTTTGCCACCACGACAGCGCCCACTTGCTGGATACCCAGCAGGGCGTCACCCTCACTGTGGGAGCCTATGCATGAACGCGCGTTTTGTGAGGCTGGCCGAACAGGGCCGGCCGACGGTCAGCCTGACCGTGGATGGCGCCGCCGTCCAAGCCCTGCAGGGCGACACCCTGATGGTTGCGCTGCTGACCCAGGGCAACGCGCTGCGCCAGTCGGAATTCGACAGCGGCCGCCGTGCCGGTTTCTGCCTGATGGGCGCGTGCCAGGATTGCTGGGTGTGGACCCGCAGCGGCGAACGCCTGCGCGCCTGCTCCAATGAAGTCCGTGACGGGCTGGATATCGTTACCACACAACCGGAGGCGACATGGCCACTGCACGGGTAGTTATTGTGGGCGCCGGACCGGCCGGGGTGCGCTGCGCCGAAACCCTGCTGACGGCCGGGATCAAACCGATCCTGATCGATGAAAACCGCCGCGACGGTGGCCAGATCTATCGGCGTCAGCCAGAAGGCTTCACCCGCGACTACGCGACCCTGTACGGCAGCGAGGCCGCCAAGGCCAAGGCCCTGCACCAGAGTTTCGACCGCCTGCGCGACGCCATCGACTACCGCCCCGACACCCTGGTGTGGAACCTCACGCCGGGGCAACTGTGCTGCGTGAGCCAGGGCCGCCACACCACGGTGGATTACGATGCACTGATCCTCTGCACCGGCGCCACCGACCGCCTGATGCCCATCGAGGGCTGGCAACTGGCGGGCACCTACAGCCTGGGCGGGGCGCAGATCGCCTTGAAAAACCAGGCCGTGTCCATCGGCCATCGCGTGGTGTTCATGGGCAGCGGGCCGTTGCTGTACCTGGTCGCCAGCCAGTACGTGAAGGCCGGCGCCGACGTGGCGGCGGTGCTCGACACCTCGCCTCTGAGCCTGCGCCTGAAAGCCTTGCCCAAACTGCTAGCGCGGCCTGGCGTGCTGTTCACCGGGATCACCCTGTTGGCGCAACTGTACTGCGCCAAGGTGGCGGTGCACCTCGGGGTCAAGCCGCTGCAAGTGATGGGCGACGCGGCCAATGGCGTGAGCGGTGTGCGCTTCGCCACCGGCAACGGGCAGGCCGTCACGGTGCAGGCCGATGCCGTTGCGCTGGGTTACCACCTGCGCCCGGAAACCCAGCTGGGTGACCTGGCCGGTTGTCGCATGGCGTTCGATGAGGCATCGAGCCAATGGTGGCTGGCCACGGATGGCGCCGGACGCACCTCGGTCAAGGGCGTGTACGCGGCCGGTGACGGCGCGAAAATTCGCGGCGCCGATGCCGCCGAGCATGCCGGGCGCCTGGTGGCGCTGGCGCTGCTGGAAGACCTGCAACAACCGGTCGACACCGGCCTGCGGGATGAGCAACAGCAGGCCCTGGCGGTGATGGATCAATTCCGCCTGGGCCTGGCCCAGGCGTTCCCGTGGCCGAGCGAACAGGCCAAGGCGTTGCCGGACAGCGCCATCGTGTGCCGCTGCGAGATGATCAGCGCCGGCGAGCTGCGCCGCACGGTGGAAGAGAAGGGCGCCTGCGAAGTCAATCGCGCCAAGGCATTCAGTCGTGTGGGCATGGGCCGTTGCCAGGGGCGTTATTGCTCCCAGGCCGGGGCCGAAGTGATCGCCGCCGCTGCCGGCGTGCCGGTGCAGGCGGTCGGACGCCAGCGCGGCCAGGCGCCGGTCAAACCGTTGTCGATGCTGATCACCGAGGAGGTCTCGTCATGAGCGTGCAAAAAGCCGATGTGGTGATTGTCGGCGGGGGTGTGATGGGCTCGGCGACTGCGTTTTTTCTGCGCCGTCGCGGGCAGTCGGTGATCCTGCTGGAACGCGACCAGATCGGCCAGTACGCCAGTGGCGTCAACTTCGGCAATGTGCGTCGGCAAGGGCGTTTCCTCGGCCAGTTGGCCTTGGCTAATCGCTCCTGGGCGCTGTGGAAACGCCTGCCGGAACTGATCGACGACGACCTGGAATTCATCCCCAGCGGGCATATGCGCGTGTGTTACCGCGAGGATGAAATTGCCGAGCTGGAGGCCTACGCCGCCGCACCGGAAGCGCAACAACTGGACCTGAAGATTTATCGCGGTGCCGAACTGCATCAACGCTTCGGCTTCCTCGGCCCGGACGTCAAGGGCGGCTCCTACGCGCCCCACGATGGCCATGCCAACCCGCGCCTGGCCGCACCGGCGTTTGCCCGCGCCGCCCGGCGCCTGGGCGCGCAGATCGAAGAGCGCACCGAAGTGGCCGAGGTGCAGAAAGTCGGCGCCGACTTCCAGGTCACCACCACCGATGGCCGCCAGTTCCACGCCGCGCAACTGTTGATCACCGCCGGCGCCTGGGGCCAGAAGCTCTCGGCGCAGTTCGGCGAACCGGTGCCGCTGGACACCCACGGCCCGCAAATGGCCGTCACCGAGCCGGTGCCTTATGCCTTGCCCACGGTGATCGGCGTGTACACCAAGGTGCCCGAAGAGGTGATCTACTTCCGCCAGATTCCCCGGGGCAATATCGTCATCGGCGGCGGCTACCGCAGCAAGCCGGACATGCTCAACCGCCGCGCCTACGTGGAACCGCGCAGCATCCTCAACCAGGTCAGCCAGATGCGCCGCCTGCTGCCGGGTGTCGGCAACCTGAACATCATCCGCGTGTGGAGCGGCATCGAAGGCTACCTGCCGGACTCGCTGCCGGTGATGGGCCCCAGCGGTACGGTTGACGGGCTGTTCTATGCCTTCGGGTTCTGCGGCCACGGTTTCCAGCTGGGCCCGGGCGTCGGCGATGTGATGGCCGAGCTGCTCGCCACCGGCAGCACCAGTACCCCGATCGAGCCGTTCTCCATCACCCGGTTCGCCCCACCTGCCGAGCAACGGAGCCAGGCCTCATGAAACCCCGCGTATTGGAGATTCTGAAACAGCTGATGGCCTTCGACACCGTGTCATCGGCGTCGAACATGGCCTTGATCGAGTATGTGCGCGACCTGCTGCTGTCCAAGGGCATCGACTCGCTGATCGTCAAGGACCCCAGCGGCAAGAAAGCCAACCTGTTCGCCAGCACCGGGCCCAAGGAACAGCCCGGCGTGCTGCTGTCCGGGCACACCGACGTGGTGCCGGCGGCGGGGCAGGCCTGGACCTTTCCCGCCTTCGCCGCCACCGTGCAGGACGGGCGCGTTTATGGGCGCGGCAGCTGCGACATGAAGGGCTTTATCGCCCTGGCCATCGACGCCATGCTGGATGCCGCCGACCACACGTTGAACCGCCCACTGCAACTGGCCCTGTCCCATGACGAAGAAATCGGCTGCGTCGGCGTGCGGCGCTTGCTCGACGTGCTGCACCTGGCGCCGGTGCGGCCGTTTCTGTGTGTGATCGGCGAGCCGACCAACATGCAGTTTGTACTCGGCCACAAGGGCAAAGGGTCCTACCGCACGTACTGCCGAGGCCAGGAGGCGCATTCATCCCTCGCGCCGCGCTCGGTCAACGCCATCCACGTGGCCTGCGACTTTATCGCCGCCCTGCGTGACAGCCAGCAGCAGTTGCAGCGCCACGGCGCCCAGGACAACGACTATGACGTGCCCTACAGCACCGTGCATGTCGGCCAGATTGTCGGCGGCAAGGCGCTGAATATCGTGCCCAACCTGTGCACCCTGGACTTCGAAGTGCGCAACCTGCCGGCGGACGACCTGGACGCGTTCCTGGAGCAGATGCGCGAGCGCGCCGAGGTGATCGTGCGTGAGGCGCAGAAGCTGTCCAGCGTGGCGGCCATCGAGATCGAAACGATCAACGTCTATCCTGGCCTCGACACCCATCCCAGCGTCGAGGCGGTGCGTTTTCTCAAGCAATTCGCCGCGCCGGGCACCGGCACCTCCAAGGTCTCGTTCGGCACCGAAGGCGGCCTGTTCAAGCAGCGCCTGGACGTACCGGTGGTGGTGTGCGGGCCGGGTTCCATCGAGCAGGCGCACAAGCCCGACGAGTTTATCGAGATCAGCCAGATGGACGCCGGCGAGCGCTTTTTGCAAGGCTTGCTCGGTTCGCTGACGGCCTAGCAGAGCCTGCCGTCCTGGGGTGAATTTCAGCACGGCACGCTGCTTTAACCGCGCTTTCGGCATCCTCGTTTGCGGCGCCTCCCTAGACTGGAGCGTGTCTCGGATCAGGACTCGACCATGCTCAAGAATCGCTTGCAAGACCCCAGCCTGCTGGCTGAACTCGCCTACGTAGATGGCCAGTGGATCGCTGCCGACAGCGGCGCCACCCTGGACATCCGCGACCCGGCCACCGGCCACTTGATTGCCCAGGTGCCGGCCATGGACGCGGTGGACACCCGCCGCGCCATCGAAGCCGCCGAGCGTGCCTGGCCCGCCTGGCGCGCACGCCCGGCTGCCGAACGTGCGGCGCTGCTGGAGCGCTGGTACCAGGCGATGATCGACAACCTCGATGACCTGGCGCTGATCATGACCTGCGAGCAGGGCAAACCCCTGAACGAAGCCCGTGGCGAAGTGCGCTACGGTGCCGGTTTTGTCAAATGGTTCGCCGAGGAAGCGCGCCGGGTCTACGGCGAAACCATGCCCGCGCCCAGCGGTGATCGGCGTTTGCTGACCCTCAAGCAACCGGTGGGCGTATGCGCCGCCATCACCCCATGGAATTTCCCCAACGCGATGATCACGCGCAAATGCGCGCCGGCGCTGGCCGCCGGTTGCCCGATCATCGTCAAACCCTCGGACCTCACGCCGCTGTCGGCCCTGGCCCTGGCGGTGCTGGCCGAGCGCGTCGGCATTCCGGCCGGGGTGTTCAATGTGATCACCGGCTTACCCGCCGGCATTGGCGAAGAGCTGACCGGCAACCCGGCGGTGCGCAAAATTTCCTTTACCGGCTCCACCGCGGTCGGCCGCCTGTTGATGCGCCAGAGCGCCGAGCACATCAAGCGCTTGAGCCTGGAACTGGGCGGCAATGCGCCGTTTATCGTGTTCGACGACGCCGACCTCGAACAGGCGGTGGCCGGGGTGATGCTCAGCAAGTTTCGCAACGCCGGGCAAACCTGCGTGTGCGCCAACCGTATCCTGGTGCAGGACGGTATCTACGCGCGTTTCGCGGCGCGGCTGGTGGAAGAGGTGTGCAAGCTCAAGGTCGGCAACGGCCTGGACGACGGCGTGACTATCGGCCCGCTGATCAACCCCGCAGCGGTGAGCAAAGTCGCGCGGCATATCGACGACGCCCTGAGCCAGGGCGCCCGGCTGCTGTGCGGCGCCGTCCCCAGCGGCGACAGCCAGTTCGTGCAGCCCACGGTACTCGGCGATACCCACGCCGGGATGTTGCTGGCCAATGAAGAAACCTTCGGCCCGGTGGCACCGCTGATGCGCTTTACCGACGAAGCCCAGGCCCTCGCCCTGGCCAACGCCACCCCGTACGGCCTGGGCGCCTACTATTTCACCCAGGACCTGCAGCGTTCGTGGCGTTTTGGCGAGGCCCTGGAGTTCGGCATGGTCGGGCTCAACACCGGGATCATCTCGATGGAAGTCGCGCCGTTCGGCGGCATCAAGCAATCGGGCCTGGGACGCGAGGGCAGCAAGTACGGCCTGGACGAATACCTTGAAGTCAAAGCCTTCCATATCGGCGGCTTGAACTGAATTTTTGCGAGGCATGCACCATGAGCAAGGCATTCAAAATCGCCGCGATTGCCGGCGATGGCATCGGCAAGGAAGTCCTGCCCGAAGGGCTGCGGGTACTGGAACAGGCTGCCAGGATCTGGGACCTGAACCTGAGCATCGAAGTGCTCGACTGGGCCCACTGCGATTACTACCTGGAACACGGGCAGATGATGCCCGAGGACTGGTTCGAGCAGCTCAAGGGCTTTGACGCGATCTACTTCGGCGCCGTGGGCTGGCCCGACAAAGTCCCGGACCATATTTCCCTGTGGGGCTCGCTGCTCAAGTTCCGCCGCGACTTCGACCAGTACGTGAACATCCGCCCGGTGCGCCTGTTTCCCGGCGTGCCGTGCCCACTGGCTGGGCGCAAGCCGGGGGACATCGACTTTGTGGTGATCCGCGAAAACACCGAGGGCGAATACTCCTCGGTGGGCGGCAAGATGTTCGAAGGCACCGAGCATGAATTCGTGCTGCAGGAATCGGTGTTCACTCGACGCGGGGTCGACCGCATCCTCAAGTTCGCCTTCGACCTGGCCCAGACTCGTCCGCGCAAGAAGCTGACGGCGGCGACCAAGTCCAATGGGATTTCCATCAGCATGCCTTACTGGGATGAGCGCACGGCGTTGATGGCGGCGAACTATCCCGAGGTGACATGGGACAAGCAGCACATCGACATCCTGTGTGCGCGCTTTGTGTTGCAGCCGGACCGCTTTGATGTGGTGGTGGCCTCGAATCTGTTTGGCGACATCCTGTCGGACCTGGGGCCGGCATGTGCGGGGACCATCGGGATCGCGCCGTCGGCGAACCTGGATCCGGAGCGGCGGTTTCCGTCGTTGTTCGAGCCGGTGCATGGGTCGGCGCCGGATATCTATGGGCAGAACATTGCCAATCCGATTGCGATGATCTGGTCGGGGGCGTTGATGCTGGACTTCTTGGGCAATGGGGATGGGCGGTATCGGGCGGCCCATGATGGGATATTGCGGGCGATTGAGGCGGTGATTGCGGAAGGGGTGGTGACGCCGGATCTGGGGGGGCGGGGATCGACTCAGGATGTGGGATTGGCCATTGCAAGTCGGTTGGCTGAGGCGAATTGATCAACGCGCGGCGGCCTTATAGCCGATCGGCGTTCTGCCTGATGTACTGGGTTAAAAATGTGGGAGGGGGCAAGCCCCCTCCCACATTTTGATCTGCATACATCAGGTAAACCTTGGCCTGCTCTTGCGGCCTTGGAACCGACTGCCTTAGAACCGAATAGGTACTCAATACCCCCGCAACCGATCCACCTCACCCACCATCTCCTCCCCCCGTTCAAACCGCCGAATATTCTCCAGCAACACCGCAAACGCACTCTCCGGTTGGGTCATCGCCGCAATATGCGGCGTCAACAACACCTGCGGATGCTCCCAGAACGGATGCTCCGGCGCCGCCGGCTCTTCCCGCAGCACATCCAGCACCGCCCCACTCAACTGCCCACTCTCCAACGCCTCGAGCAAATCCTCTTCAACCAGGTGCCCCCCACGGCCCATATTCACCAACCCCGCCCCCCGTGGCAGTTGCGCAAACAAGCGCCGGTCCAGAATCCCCTGGGTCTGCTCCGTCAACGGCAACACGCACAGCAAAATATCGCACTGGCTGAGAAACGCCGGCAGTTGCGCTTCCCCCGCATAACACTCCACCCCCGGCACCTGGTGCGCACTGCGCGCCCAGCCGGACAGGGCAAAGCCCAGGGGGGCCAAGGTCGCCAGAATCTGCTGGGCCTGGGCACCCAACCCCATCACCCCCACGCGCCGGTTCGCAGCCGGCTGCAACAGGTGCGCCTGCCAGCAGCGCGCCACCTGCTGCTGGCGGTAGCGCAACATATCCCGGTGCAGGCTCAGCACCGCCCAGCTGGCGTACTCGCACATGCCGCGGGTGATGCCCGGGTCCAGCAGGCGCACCACCGGCAGGCCCGCAGGCAGGCGATCAAGGTCCAACTGATCGACGCCGGCCGACAAGGCGAACAAGACCTTCAGGTTGGGCAGCACGCGGGCCAGATCTTCCGGTGCCTGCCAGGCGGCCAGGTAGTCGACCTCGGCGGGGTTGCCGAGGTCGGGCCAGGTGCGCCATTCGATGTCCGGCGCGTGTTGGGCAAACAGTGCCTGCCAGTGTCGGCCGCGCACCGGGTCAGCTTTGTAGAGCAAGGCCATGGGCATTTCCTGCTGGATAAACGGAAGCATCATCATCGCCCAAAGCCCGGCGCAGGATCTGTTGAAACGCGGGGCGAAAACAGTTGATCCGAATTTCTCACGGGGCAAGTTCGGCGTAGTTGGTTGCCCGCAGGCCGTACTCTGGACTGCATCGCAACCACCTTCCGGTTGCCGGACTCACGATGGGAAATGCCATGAATAGCAAAGTCGACGAAACCCCTCATTTGCTCCGTCAGCGCGAGCAGTTCGTGCCCCGTGGCCTGGTGACCGCGCACCCGCTGGTGATCGACCGCGCCCAGGGCGCCGAATTGTGGGACGTGGATGGCAAGCGTTACCTGGACTTCGTCGGCGGTATCGGCGTGCTCAACATCGGCCATAACCACCCCAAGGTGGTCGCCGCCGTGCAGGCCCAGTTGCAGAAGGTTTCCCATGCCTGCTTCCAGGTGGTGGCCTACCAGCCTTACCTCGACCTGGCCCAGCGCCTGTGTGAAATGATCGGCGGCCAGGAAGCCTATAAAGCGGCGTTTTTCACCTCCGGCGCCGAGGCGGTGGAAAATGCGGTGAAGATCGCCCGCGCCCATACCAATCGCTCGGCGGTCATCGCCTTCCGTGGCGGTTTCCACGGGCGCACGTTGCTGGGCACCACGCTCACCGGCATGAGCCAACCCTACAAGCAGAACTTCGGGCCGTTTGCGCCGGAGGTGTTCCATACCCCGTACCCGAACGCTTATCGCGGCGTGACCAGCGACATCGCGCTCAAGGCCCTGGATGAGTTGCTGGCGACCCAGGTAGCGCCGGAGCGGGTGGCCGCGATCATCATCGAACCGGTGCAGGGCGACGGCGGTTTCCTCACTGCGCCCCCTGAGTTTCTCCAGGCGTTGCGGGCGTTGGCCGACAAGCATGGCATCGTGTTGATCCTCGACGAAATCCAGACCGGCTTCGGTCGCACCGGCACCTGGTTCGGTTTCCAGCACGCGGGCATCCAGCCCGACCTGGTCACCGTGGCCAAGAGCCTGGCCGGCGGCTTGCCGTTGTCCGGCGTGGTCGGTAAGGCGCACATCATGGATGCACCATTGCCCGGCGGGCTGGGCGGCACCTACGGCGGTAATGCGCTGGCCTGTGCGGCGGCGTTGGCGGTGATCGACGCGTTCGAGCAGGAGCAATTGCTGGCGCGCAGCCAGGTACTGGGCGAGCGCCTGCGCCAGGGGTTGCTCGGTTTGCAGGCGCGCTGCTCGCGCATCGGCGATGTGCGCGGCACCGGCTTTATGTTGGCGATGGAGTTGATCAAGGATGACCCGGCCCGCACCCCGGATGCCGACCTCAATCAACGCCTGATCGATGCAGCCCGGGCCGGTGGTTTGCTGGTGATCAAGTGCGGGGTACATCGCAATGTGCTGCGCTTCCTCGCGCCGCTGGTGACCAGCGAAGCCCAGGTCGACGAAGCGCTGGAAATCCTCGACGGCGCCTTGGCACGGGTCTTGAACTGAGGCTGTGCCCGCTACGGGCCAACTGCGGCATTGGAGGCTTGACCCCACATGGGACTGACAGATTATCGAGCGTTGCTGATCGATTGCGATGAAGTGCTGGTGGATCGCGATTCAGGGGTGTGGGCGGCGTTGCAGCCGCTGCTCGACAGCCGTGGCGGGCAGCCGGCCAAGGATCAGGTTCTGGCCGAATTCAACACGCAGGTTGCCAGGCTCTACCCGCGTTTCGCCGAGCTGGGCTTCAGTGGCGTGTTGTGTTTTGCCCATCGCCAACTGGCCGAAAGTTGGGGGCTGCACGCCAGTTGGGAGGAGGGCATGAGCTTTGCTCGTTCGGCGGGCAATTGGTCGTTGTTCGAGGATGCGCCGGGGGCGATGCTGTACCTGCGCAAGTTCTACCGTTTGCTGGTGCGTGGCGACCGTGATGCCGAGGACCGCGGGGTGTTGTGCGAGCGATTGGGGATTGCACCGGAAGATTTCATTTCCCTCGCCGAAGACCCGCAATGGCTCACGGACCGAGGCGCGCAGCTGCAACCGGTGCTGCATGTGACGCGACCGTCGGTCGGTGCACATGGGGCGCTGGACCGCTGCTTGATCGGCCGCCACCGGGCGCGGCAGCCTTCGCCTTGTGCGGCGGAGTACTGCATCAACAGCATGGCGGATCTGGTGGCGCAGCATCAGCTGTCTTTACGGCGCTGATTTTGCTAGAAGATTGTCTTACAAACGGCAGTCAAGAGGTACGTGATGGAAGGGCAAGTCAAGCTGGACCGGATCGACATCAGTATTCTGGTTGAACTGCAAAAAGACGGGCGGATGACCAATGTCAGCCTTGCCGATGCCGTGGGCCTGTCCGCCAGCCCCTGCCTGCAACGGGTCAAGCGGCTGGAATCGGCCGGGTATATTTCCAGCTACAAGGCGCACTTGAACCTGGCCAAGATCACCGACTCGGTGACGGTGTTTACCGAGATCACCCTCAGCGACCACAAGCGTGAAGACTTCGCCAAGTTCGAATCGAATATCCGCCTGGTGGACGAGGTACTTGAGTGTCACCTGATCAGCGGTGGCTATGACTACCTGGTGCGTTTCATGACCCGCAGCATCCAGCACTACCAGGAAGTAGTCGAGAGCCTGCTGGACAAGAACATTGGCATCTCCAAGTACTTCAGCTACATCGTGATCAAGTCGCCGGTGCTCAAGGATGGTGTGCCGTTGCGCAAGTTGCTGCGGCACTGAAATCCGCGCGCTTTCCTGTGGGAGGGGGCTTGCTCCCGATGGCGGTCTGACAGCCGACCCGGATGTTGGCGTGGAATGAGTACATATCCGTTGCTGCGGTAACGGCCACTTATGGTTTCGCTCTTACAGCGACTCACTTTTGGAGAGGCCCAAAAGTAAGCAAAAGGCCTTCGCCCCACCACTCGGCACCTCGCCCAGGCTCGGTGTGCCCGTAATCCGACAGTGATTTGGGGGGCCGCCGCCACGCGCCATCCATGGCGCGGGGCGGCTAAACCGGCATCCCTGCCGGTTTACCCCCCAAATCACTGTCGGATTACGGCCAGCGTGGTTAACGGGGCGCCTGAGATCAAGATCGAAAGCAAGATCAAGGGCGGCTCGCTTCGCATCGTGGTTACTGTTGGCGGCTACGACGTTGTTAGATAGCTATGCCCCGACGGCGGTCTTTCAGCTGACCCCGCTTTATGGGGTGAACCGGTTCAAATGTGGGAGCTGGCTTGCCTGCGATGCAGGCACCTCGGTACATCAGGTACACAGCTTTGCGCAGGGTGTGGGAACGATCAAAGCTCACTGCTTTTGCACCTCAATTGGACACGCCCCCCCGTAGTCTCGGCTAAACGCCTCATCTCGACGCAACCCGCATAAAACACTTTTTCGGGCCCTTAAACAGTGGTCTGCGCCGATCCGTGGGTGCAATTCGGCGAAAAACGCAAAAGGGCCTGCGTTGTAATGCTTGCAGAGTGAGGGAGCGCAGGGTTGTGCGGTGTTTTCCAGCCGCGACAGCCTTGGGTTGAACACCACCAATCGGAGCGAAAAAATGCGAATGAGCAACGCAAAAGCACTGTTGGGTTATGGCGCGTTCATGTTGGCAACCGCCAGCGAGGCGCATCAGATTTGGTACGAACAACTTCCCGGTCAGCCCTTGGCCTTGTACTACGGGGAATATGACAAGAACGTACTGGAGGTGACACCGGGGGGAATGGACCGGTTCAGGCAGCTGCGGGCCTGGTCGATGGCCGACCGGTCGGCACCGCTGCAGCTGAGCCTGCAGCGCCAGGCGTTCCTGCTGGCGGAGCAGCCCGGGCAAGAGGATTCGTTGCTGGCGCAAGACCTGCACTATCCGATGTTCGATGTGCATGAAGGCGCCAAGACCGTGAAAGCCGCCTGGACCCCGGCCACGCGTTGGGTCGGTGACCTGCGGGCCCGTAGCCCGGAGCTGACCCTGGATATCGTCCCCACCGGCGTTGCCGATGCGGGCGGTGCGCAGTTCCGGGTGTTCTACGCGGGCAAGCCGCTGACGGGCCAGGAGGTTCTGCTGGAAACCGCCTCCGGTGAAGTCTTCAAGCAGCGCAGCGATGCCGCCGGCAACGTCAGCTTCGCGCTGCCCTGGCAGGGCACTTACGTGGTGGCCGTCGAGTACCAGGACAACAGCCCTGGGGAGCGTCTTGATCCGGTGGGCAAGCCCGAGCGGTTTGACGTCAAACGCTTCAGTTCGACGTTGTCGTTCTACCGCCAGCAAGGCCAGGCGCCGTTACCTCGCGCGCCGTCGCAACTGCCGGCATCGGAAGTCGCCAGGCTGAAAAAGTCAGCCTGATTCATTGCCTCCTTCATGAGTGATTGATATGACCCTTTCTTCAGGATTGGCCGGTCAGGCGGGCACTGTTGCGCCGACGCTTGCCCGCACGAACGTCACGGCGGCCACGCGCATGCTGGCTATCGATGCGCTGCGTGGTTTTGTGATGCTGTTGATGCTAATCGACCATGTGCGCGAAACCTTCTTGCTGCACCGGCAGGTCACCGACCCGATCGACGCCTTGAGTGTCACCCCGGACCTGTATTTCACCCGTATGCTCAGCGAGATCTGCGCCCCGGCGTTTATCTTCCTGACGGGCTTGTCGGCCTGGCTCTACAGCCAGAAACACAGCGCCCGCGAAACCTCGGTGTTTTTGCTCAAGCGCGGGCTGTTCCTGGTGTTCCTGGAAATCACCTTCGTGTGCTTTGCCTGGAACGCCGAGTTCCCACCCAAGACGTTGTGGCTGCAAGTGATCTGGTGTATCGGCCTGTGCATGATCGTGCTTGCCGGTTTGCTGCACTTCAAGCGCGCCTGGCTGATCGTGCTGGGGGTGGCGATTGTCGCCGGGCATAACCTGCTCGACGGAGTGACGGTCGGGCCGGAGTCGCCGTTCTTCGTGCCCTGGTCGATCCTGCATCAGCGGGTGTTTATCGACATTACCGAATTCACCCGCGCCCGCACCACGTACCCGATATTGCCGTGGATCGGTGTGATCCTGCTGGGCTGGGGCATCGGCCCGTGGTTTGGCAAGGCGATGCCGTCGGCCGAGCGTATCTCGCGCCTGGTCAAGCTGGGTGCAGGCTTGCTGGTTGCGTTTGTGTTTATCCGCTACCTCAACGTGTATGGCGAGAAACCCTGGGTGCAGACCGGTGACGCATTGCGCACCTTCATGAGCTTCATGAGCGCGAAGAAATACCCGCCGTCGCTGATGTTCCTGATGCCGACCCTGGGCCTGTCGCTGCTGTTGTTGGCACTGTTCGAGAAGTGGCAGGCCCGCTGGGCCACTGCAACCCTGGCGATCTACGGTGGGGCGCCGATGTTTTTCTACTTGCTGCACCTGTACGTGCTCAAGGCCATGTACCTGGTCGCGCTGGCGATCTGGGGCGCCAACCAGGGCACCTACTACGGTTTTGACGACCTGCCGATGGTGTGGTTGTGGAGCGTGATACTCGGGGTGTTGCTGTTCTTCCCGACACGCTGGTTCGCCGACCTCAAGCAGCGTCGTCGCGACATCGCGATTCTCAAATACCTCTGACGGAACCAACGGTGTTCTGCGCCCTGCGGAACACCTTTGCCTGACACGTTCTGGAGTCAAACCGTGAAGATGCTATCGACCCGCACCCTGCTATTGGCACTGGGAGGGCAGAGCCTGCTCGCCTTCGCCGCCGAACAAGACACCGCCAACGGCTTTATCGAGGACAGCCAGTGGAACCTGCTCAACCGCAGTGTCTACGACCGCCGCGACTACCGGCATGGCGCCCTCAGCAACGGCGCACGCAACGCCTACAAACCTCGATCCCAGCGCAGCGACCTGGCGGAAGAATGGGCCTATGGCCTGATGGCTGACTACGCCTCGGGTTTCACCACCGGCACCCTGGGTTTTGGCCTGGATGCGCACGTTTATTCCGCCTGGCAACTGGACAGTGGCGGTGGGCGCGCCGGGAAGGCACGGCTATTGGCGGTGGACAATGACGGCCACCCCAAGGAGCAGTTCAGCCGCGGTGGCGCAGTTGCCAAACTGCGCATTTCCTCCACCGAATTGCGCTACGGCGAGCAGCGGGTGAAAACCCCGGTGTTTGCCTCGTCCGACAGTCGCTTGCTGCCCGAAACAGCAACGGGATGGTGGTTGACCAGCCGCGAGTTGCCGTCCACCACCCTGTTCGCCGGGCACTTCAATGAGAGCACCGACCGCAACGCCAGCAGCCATGACCGAGGATTTGTCGTCAACTATTCCAACGGCAAACAAGGCGATCGCTTTGACCTGGTGGGCGTGCGCAATACGGCCATCAAGGGGCTGAGCGCCAGCGTGTTCAGTGCTGTCTATGAAGACACCTGGCGCCAGCATTACCTGGGGGCGGTCTACACCCGGCCGCTGTTTCCCGGCCAGGCACTGACCGTTGACCTGAACCTGTATCGCACCCAGGACACCGGCAAGGCGTTGTCGGGGCGCATCGATAACACCACCTGGAGCCTGCTCTCGACCTATCGGCTCGGCGCCCACAGTGTGGGCGTGGGCTATCAGAAAGTCCGTGGCGACACGCCGTTCGACTACGTGACGCGGGGGGCGATTTACCTGAGCAACGCCGTGGCGCTGTCCGACTTCAACGCTCCCCGGGAAGCCTCGTGGCAGGCGCGCTATGACCTGGACCTGGCGGGCCAAGGCATTCCGGGCCTGAGCCTGGCGGCGTTGTATGTACGTGGCAGTGGCATTGACGGCCGCCACATGGATCCTCGCGGCGGCTACCAATGGCTTGGCTACGGTGATGGGGGCAAGCACTGGGAACGCGACCTGCAAGCACGCTACGTGGTGCAGTCCGGTGTCGCGAAAAACCTCGCCTTTACCCTGCGCCATGCCGTGCACCGGGGCAATGCGGCCCAGGCGGAGCTGGATGCCAACCAGATCCGCCTGGCGGTCGAGTACCCGTTGGGCGGGCGCTTGCACTAGGTCGGCGTTACTCCTGCAACTGCAACGCCTGCTGCTTGAGCTGGCGTTTCTGCGCGAACGGCAGCTTTTCATCATCCCCATAGGGCGCGCTGTACCAGTTGCCGTAAGTCGGGTTGGGCAGCAAAAACCAGCGCTGCCCGAGCCAGTTCACATAGGGTTCGACGGCCTTGCGCTGGGCCTCGAGGGTGTTGCGTTCGGCCTGGACGAAATCCCCCAGGGAATCACCGGCCATCAACAGCACGCGAGCCTGGCTGGCGACCCATTGGCGGCGGCAGTTTTTGCCGTAGCCGGCGCTTTCGCAGTGCCCGGTAGGCGTGCTGGCGGCGAGCACCTGTTGATTGCTCTCCACCGGAAAGCCGCGCAGGCGCAGGTTGGCCACCGTGGCCGCGACCTGGCGGTGTTCGCGGTTGGTCAGGTAGTAAACCGTGATGCCTTTTTGCTTCGCCGCTTGCAGGAACGCCACGGCACCGGGAAGGGCCTGGGCCTTGGCCTGGTCGACCCAGGTGTTCCAGCGGTCGTAGCCATACACCTGGTTATGGATGACGTCGCGGGCATTGAGCGGCACGTTGTCCAGCAGGGTTTCGTCAATATCCACCACCACTGCCGGTGGCAGGCCGCTCAGGTTTCGGGGCGGGAAGGGCAACGCGTCCCAGGTCGGATCTGCCAGAGCCACATCAAGCTGGCGGGTGGCGTTGGCGAACACCTGGCGATAGATCAACTCGTGTTCGATGGAGGTCTGGGTCCAGAGTACGGCGTCGAGCTGGTCGTTGGCCGGCGGCGTTTGTTGGCAGCCTGCCAGCAGGCACAGGCTGGCGAAGATCAGGGGTCGCATGCAGAGGTCTCGCAGGGAAAGGGCGCGTGGGCCGCACCTTAGCCTAATCCCGCGTGGATTCACCACATTGCGAAATGTTTCGCCGGATGCGAAACTGACGTAATTGTGAATACTTATCATCTATCACCAACCTTATCGCCGGCCCCGCGCATCCTGATCATCGAGGATGACGTGGAGCTGTGCACGCACCTGAGCAACCATTTGAGCCGTCGCGGCTTTGCCTTGAACAGCACCCATTGCGGCGACCAGGGTTTGGACCTGGCGCTGCATTCGCCGGTGGAGCTGATCCTGCTGGACATCATGCTGCCCAATGAAAGCGGCCTTAACATCCTTGCACGCCTGCGGCATGCGCGCGGCACCCCGGTGATCCTGATGTCGGCGCTGGGCGCCGAGCAGGATCGCATCACCGGCTTCAGCCAGGGCGCCGATGACTACTTGCCCAAGCCGTTCAGCCTGGCGGAACTCGATGTGCGCATCGATGCCTTGCTGCGTCGCGTGGCGATTGATTGCGGGGTCGCGAAACCGCTCGCCCGGCATTCCACATCGGGACTGGACAGCGACGCACGCGATTTCACCTGTAACGGCCGCGCCGCCGGGCTGACGGCTTCGGAATTCCGTCTGTTGTGCACGCTGCACGCACACCGGGGCGAGACGCTGAGCAAGGCTTTCCTCTACCAACAGGTGCTGCATCGCCCCTACACCCGCCTGGACCGTGGCCTCGATGTGCATGTGTGCAACCTGCGCCGCAAGCTGGCGGCCATCGATGTGCAGGGTATTCGCATCGACGCGGTGCGCCATCAGGGCTACGTGCTGCTGTGCGACAGCGCCTGATGCCGCGCCGTCATCCGCTGCTGTGGAAAATGGCGGCGCTGCAAGTGTGCTTCTGCCTGCTGCTGGTGTGGCTGGTCTGGAGCTGGGGTTTGCAGGTGGAGCGCAACACCTACTTTCTGGAACAGCCGGATCGCATCGCGCTGGCTGCGTATGCCGCCGAGGCGGAACAGCTGGCGGCCAGTGGCGATGCCCAGGCGCTGGAGCGCTGGCGACTGGCGTTGCAGCAGCGCGAGCACACCTGGGTCGCGGTGCTGGATGACTACTTGCACAGTCTGGGCACCACGCCGCTGACGGCCGAACAGGTCGGCCACCTGACTTTCATGCGCAAGCTCAGTTGGCCGATGAGCAAGCGCCTGGACGATGAATTGCCATACGTCAGCATCGCCTTCCCCCAGCACCCCGAGCGCGGGCGGCTGGTGATGCAATTGCCGGAGCGCCTGTTGCCACCGGGCCTGACGCCCTGGACCCATGTGTTGAGCCACGGCGTGGTACCGGTGCTGTTGGCGCTGGGCCTGGGGTTGCTGCTGTATCGCCATTTGGTACAGCCGTTGAACGAACTGCGTGAGCGCGCCAACGCCTTGAGTGCCGGCGACCTCGAGCCCCTGGCCAGCAGCCGCGTGACCCAGCGCCCGGACGAATTGGGCGAGCTGGCACGCGCCTACGAACACATGGCGGGGCGCCTGCGCCAGAGCCTGCACCAGCAACGGCAATTGCTGCGCACCCTGTCCCATGAAATCCGCACACCGTTGGCACGCTTGAAGATCGCCAGTGAAAGCGGCCTGTCGCCGGCTCAGCTGGAGCAGCGCCTGGGACGGGAAGTGGAGGAGATGCGCCGGCTGGTGGACGACTCCCTCAACCTGGCCTGGCTCGACACCGAAAAACCGCGCCTGGAAGCTGAAACGGTGGTGGTGGCCTCGGTGTGGGAAGCGCTGGTGCAGGACGCGCATTTCGAAACCGGCTGGCCCCTGGATGCGCTGGTCTGCGAGCTGGACAGCGCCTGCCAGGTGCACGTGCACCTCAACAGCTTTGCCCAGGCTCTGGAAAATATCCTGCGCAATGCCATCCGCCACTCACCGCAACACGCCGTGGTGCGCTTGAGCGGCGAGCGTGACGGCGACAGCTGGTGGCTGGTGATCGAAGACCAGGGGCCGGGTGTGGCCGAAGGCGATCTTGAGCGCATCTTCGAAGCCTACCTGCGCCTGGATGGCACGGTGGGCAGCGGTTTCGGCCTGGGCCTGAGCATCGCCCGGCGCGCCATCGAACTGCAGCACGGCCGGCTGTGGGCCAGCCAGGGCACTCAAGGTCTGCGCATGAACCTGCGCCTGCCCGCGGCGAATGTTTAGAAAGTTAATGTTCTTTACTCGCAATTGCATCTGATTATCATCGGCGATCTTTGATGGCCCACCGCTATCGGTCGGGCTGACGTTTGGAGATCCGCGCATGTTCCGCTTGTCCCTGCTTGCCGTGAGTATTTGCAGCCTGTTGCCCGCCAGCAGTTTCGCGGTTGAAACCGAAGCCCCCGCGCAGATGGAGCTGCCGACCCAGACGGTACTGGGCACCGCACAGGAAGAGATCAAGCAGATGCCCGGCGTGTCGATCATCACCGCCGAAGACATCAAGAAACGCCCCCCGGCCAATGACCTCTCGGAGATCATCCGCACCATGCCTGGCGTCAACCTCACCGGTAACTCCAGCAGCGGCCAGCGCGGCAACAACCGCCAGATCGACATCCGCGGCATGGGCCCGGAAAACACCCTGATCCTGGTGGACGGCAAGCCGGTCAGCAGCCGTAACTCGGTGCGTTACGGCTGGCGTGGCGAGCGCGACAGCCGTGGTGACAGCAACTGGGTGCCGGCTGACCAGATCGAGCGCATCGAAGTCATCCGTGGTCCGGCGGCGGCGCGTTACGGCAACGGCGCGGCAGGCGGCGTGGTGAATATCATCACCCGGCAACCGGGCAGCGAAACCCACGGCTCGGCGACGATCTACCACAACTTCGCCCAGCACACGGCCGAGGGTGAGACCGAGCGCATGAACTTCGGCCTCAACGGCCCGCTGACCGACACCCTCAGCTACCGCGTGTACGGCAACATCGCCAAGACCAATGCCGACGATGCCGATATCAACAGCGGCCATGAGTCCGTGCGCACCGGTAACCAGGTCGGCACCTTGCCGGCGGGGCGCGAAGGTGTACGCAACAAGGACGTCAACGGGCTGCTGAGCTGGCAGTTCACCCCCGAGCAGACGCTCGACCTGGAAGCGGGGTTCAGCCGCCAGGGCAATATCTATACCGGCGATACCCAGAACACCAACAGCAATGCGAATGTGAAGAGCATGCTGGGCCATGAGACCAACATCCTCTACCGTGAAACCTATTCGGCCACCCACCGTGGCGAGTGGGATTTCGGCAGCAGCCTGGCCTACCTGCAATACGAAAAGACCCGCAACAGCCGCATCAACGAAGGCCTGGCGGGCGGCACCGAAGGCATCTTCGCCAACACCGATTTCTACACCACTGTGCTGCGCGACCTGACCGCCCACGGCGAGGTCAACCTGCCGCTGCACGCCGGTTTCGAACAGGTGCTGACCCTGGGCACCGAGTGGGTCGAGTCGCGGCTCGACGACCCGAGCGCCAACACCCAGACCACCACTGCCGGCGGCAGTGTCGCAGGGCTGACCAGCACCAACCGCAGCAGTACCTCGTCGTCACGCATCTTCTCGGTGTTCGCCGAAGACAATATCGAGCTGCGCCCCGGTACGCGCCTGACGCCGGGCCTGCGCCTGGACCACCACGACATTGTCGGCGACAACTGGAGCCCCTCGCTGAACCTGTCCCAGGTGCTCACCGACACGCTGACCTTGAAGGCCGGCATTGCCCGTTCGTACAAGGCGCCGAACCTCTACCAGCTCAACCCCAACTACCTGCTGTACAGCAATGGCCAGGGTTGCTATGGCTCGACCAAGAGCTGCTACCTGCAAGGCAATGCCGATCTCGAGGCCGAAACCAGCGTCAACAAGGAGCTGGGGATCGAGTACCGCAATACTGCCGGGGTGGTCGCCGGCCTGACGTATTTTCGCAACGACTACAAGAACAAGATCGAGTCCGGCCTGACGCCGGTGGGCACCGCTTCGGGCGGTTCTGGCACCACGGCCAACGCCAATATCTTCCAATGGGAAAACGTGCCCAAGGCACTGGTTGAAGGGCTCGAAGGCAACCTCACGTTGCCGTTGGCCGAGTCGCTGACCTGGACCAACAACTTCACCTACATGCTGCAATCGAAAAACAAACAGACCGGCGATGTGCTCTCGGTCACGCCCAAGTACACCCTCAACTCCATGCTCGATTGGCAAGCCACCGAGGCTCTGTCCCTGCAGGCCAGCGTGGCCTGGTACGGCAAGCAGACCCCGAAAAAGTACGATTACCACGGCAACCGTGTCACCGGCACCGGCAACAATCAACTGTCGCCCTATGCCATTGCCGGTGTGAGCGGCACCTACGCCATCAGCCAGCATCTGAGCGTTACCGCTGGCGTCGATAACGTTTTCGACAAACGCCTGTGGCGCGAGGGCAACGCCCAGGGGGTGAACAACATCGAAGGCGCGGGGGCGGCGACCTATAACCAGTCCGGCCGCACCCTGTACACCAGCCTGACGGCGTCGTTCTGATGGGGCGCGCGATCTTCCTTGCCTTGCTTGTCGCCCAGGGCGCCCATGCCAGGCCGGCACCGGACCAGTTGATGGACGCGCCGGTATTGCGCGAAGCCAGCGCCTATCGTTTCAGCACCCTGGAACTGGACTCCGCCGATGGTGCGCGGCACTACCGCATCTGGCTGGGGCAACCGCCCAAGGTCAGTGCCGCCAACCCTGTGGCGTACCTGCTGGATGGCAACGCGGCGATGGCGGCATTGGATACCGAGCTGTTGAATCGCCTGTCCCACCACCCGACGCCACCGGTGCTGGTGGCGGTGGGGTACGCCACGCCACTGCGCATCGAACGCAATGCCCGCACCTTCGATTACACACCGCAGGTGGGCGAAGGCATGCAACGCGATCCACTGACGAATGTGCCCAGCGGTGGGGCCGATCAGTTCCTCGACCTGCTCACCCGGCAGATCCGGCCCTTGATCAACCAGCGCCTCGCCGTGCAGCCTGCGCGCCAAGTGCTGTGGGGGCATTCCTATGGTGGGCTGCTGGTGCTGCATACCCTGCTGACACGCCCGCAGGCCTTTGATGAGTATGCCGCCGCCAGCCCCTCGCTGTGGTGGAACAGTGGGGTGATCGAGGCCGAAGGGCTGGGCTTGCAACAACGGCTGCAGGGCCGGCGGCCGAGGCTGTTGCTGATGCGTGGCGACGCAGAACCCGCCGGTCCGACGAGGTCGGCCACGCCGCAGGATGATGCTGCGGCCAAGCGCTTGCTGGTCAGGCTGCAAAGCGTCGAGGGGCTGACTACCCGCTACCAGACCTTTCCCGGCCTTGGCCATGGCCCGATGTTACCCGCGTCGTTGCGCTATACCCTCGAACACCTGTAGGCGTCATCAATCGGGTTGGCACACCAACGGCTGTCGCTCGTAGTTCAACGCCTTGTTCTGTGGCGCCAGCACATAGCTCGCACGGCAACGCTGTTCGCCCCACTTGATGGTCAGGGTGCCCCGGTCCTGCTCAACCAGCGCCAGGGCATTGCCGTTCGGGTCGGCAATTGCCAGTTGCTTGCCGTTGGCATCTTCCAATGAGGCACCAAACGACAGCGGCTTTCGTTGCGCATCAAACAACTCGAACAACACTCGCCGTCCGGTGGTGCCACTGTAATGCGCGACGACCACGGCCCCCCGGCGCGGTACCAGTTGCTGGGTGGCGTTGGTGATCTCCACGTTGCCCCCCAGGTCGCGGGTGTCGAGGCTGATCCAGTTCACCCGATAAGGTTGCGCCGTCGGGATCACCGCATAGCCGTTGGATCCGGTTTCCACACCGCTGTAACTGCTGATCTTCGCCCCGGAGATGCCCGGCACTTGAGCCAGTGCGAAGGTCTCGCTGACCGTTTGCCCCAGGTTGATACCGCCGGCATGGGCCACCACCGAACCTGCGAGGTTGACGTTCTGCGAGGTGTAGCCCTGGCCCTGGCTGTAGCCGAGGCTGACGTCGGCCACGGCGGTACGGCTGTTGATATTCACCGAGCCGGAATCGCCGCTGGTATCGCTGTGGCCCGCCTGCACCGAATAGAACGTGTCGCTGGTGTCGGCGACATAGCCGTTGATCCCCGCCTGGGTGGTGGTGTCGCCGTGTTGCCGGCTGGTGGTGACAAAGGCGCGTGGCGCGCGCGCCTGGCTGCCCAGCGGGAATGAGACGGACAGGTTCAACTGCGTGTCGCTGCTGGGTTCGCCCCAGGTGACAATCTGCTTGGTGCGCGTCACGCCCAGGTTGTAGCTCAGGTCGCCCCAGTGGCTGGTGTAGCCGGCGGAAAAACTCTGCGAGCCGCCGCGATTCCAGTAGCGCTGGTCGCTGGCATTCACGTACAGGCTGCCGAACGCACTGTTGCGTCCCAGGCTCTGGTTGATGGTCAGGTCGGTGCGGGTTTTTGAATGCCCGGTGCGAACGCGCACGTCTTCGCTGATGTCCTCCACGTGGTCGGTGAGGGTGCGGTAGCCCTCGGTGGAGTAGCGGTAGGCGGCCAGGGTGAAGTTGGTGTCGGTGCCGGCGAAGGTCTTGGCATATAGCGCGCGCACGCTGCTGCCCTGGGTGGTTTGCCCGCGTGCCTTGCTGGACGAGTGGGTGGCGTCCAGGGAGAACGCGCCCAGTGAGGTGTTCTTGCCGGCGCCGACCGACACGGCGTTGTAGTCCTCGCTGGCCTGCAAACCGACGATGCCGCTGAGGTTGCTGGTCAAGCCGTACGCCAGCGTGCCACTGAGAAAACGCGGGGTCGCCAGGCCGTCGGCGTTGCTCTTGAAGGTGCCCGCCGAAACGCTGTATTTGACTTGGCCTTCACGCACCATGATCGGCAGGCTGGAGAACGCCTGCATCGTCACGCGGCGGCTGCCGTCGGCTTCGGTCACGGTGATTTGCAGGTCGCCGTTGGAGCCGCTGGGGTAGATGTCGTTGATCTCGAACGGCCCTGGCGCGACGTTGGCGGTGTAGAGGATGTAGTCGTTCTGGCGAATTTCCACGGTCGCGTTGGTTTGCGCCACACCCCGGATCACGGGCGCATAGCCGCGTTCGCTGTCGGCGCGCATGCCTTCATCGGAGGCCAGTTTCAGGCCGCGATAGCGCACGCTGTCAAACAGGTCGGTGTCGGAGAAAATTTCACCGGCGCTGAACTGACCCTTGATCGCCGTCACATCATGCTGCAGGTAGGTGCGGTTGCTGGTGTAGGTGTTCGAGCGCCCGGTACCGCCACTCAGGTTCGATTCGTTGCGCAGACGCCAGGCGCCGAGGTTGATGCCGTTGCGCAGGCCGAGGTTATTGGCGATGCGGGTGTCGTAGTCGCCCGCAGTACGACTGCTGTTGAGCTGGTAGTTGATGAAGGCGGCGGGGACGCCTTCGTCCCACAGCTGCGGGTCGACATAGCCGCGCAAGCCACGTTGCATGGCCACTTGCGGAATGCTCGCCAGCAGGCGCAGGCGGCTGCTGTCATAGCGCACGTTGGCCTCTTCGATTATCTCGGCCAGGGCGTAGCAGTCCTGCGGGTGCTGCGGGTCGAGTTTGCCCTCGGCCTGCAAGCGGGCCAGGTCGATGCCCAATTGCTTGAGCAGGTCGAGGTTCAGGCAGGCTTCGACCCGACCGTTGTGGGGGTTGCGCTTGAAGTCGATATCGCGCCGGCCCACCAGCACCTCGTTGCTGTACAGGTCGACGCGGTAATTGCCCGGCAACACGCTGTTCGCGGAGAGCAACTGCTGCAGGTCGACGGTGGACTGTGCACCTTGCAGGAACGTGGTGTTGAAGCGCTCCGCAGGCTCATCGGCCATTGCCCAGGTCGGCAGGCAGGCGGCCATCGCGAGCGACAGTGTCTTCAACGTCAGTGCGCCGTGCGCGGGCCTGTTGCTGGAAAAAAAAGACATGCGAAGACCTGTGACATCCCGGGTTGGCGAACAGGCGGGCACGCAAACACGCACGCGAGGTGAGCCTGTGGATTAGAAAAGGGGCTTAGGGTTTGCGGCGTGATTCCGTGGCGTGCGCGGGGGCGGCAGCACCGACGGCCAGGGGCGCGGTGTATGCGTTCTGTGCACCGTAGTCATTGATGCTGGAAAACGACAACTGCACCGGCCCGCTGGCGGGCGTGGCGCCGAGGGGAAACTGTTTCTCCTCGCCGGGCGCGATCATGGTGGAGTCGCTGGCCAGTTGCGCCTGCACTTTGATGTCGGCCATGGACACGTGGTAGAGCGTCGGGTTTTTCACCCGCAGCAGGGTCTGCGCGCCATGTCTGGCCAGGCGCCACTCGAGCTGCGCTGGGGCCTGCAACGCACTGCCTGCGAGGCCGGCAGGGCGGTAGAAAATCTTGATGCGTTGGCGGATTGCCAGTTGCAGGGTGTTCTCGGCCTCGCTGGCCTTGGGGATCTCCTGCACGTTGAGCCACACCACCGACTCGCGGTCCGTGGGCATGCCGGCGCCCTCATACAGGATGCGCAGCAGTTGCTGTTCCTTGGCGAACACCCGCGCCAATGGTGGGGTGACGGCAAACGGTGCGCGGCTGCCGCTGGCATCGTTCATGTCGACCCAGGATTGCACCAACACGTCCTGGTTACCGTTGCGCACGGTGATATTGGCTTCCCTGTGGTCGCCATCGAATACGATACGGGTGGCATTCAGTGAAATGCTGGCGGCGGCCTGGGTAGCCATAAGCATGCCCAGCAGCACCAGGCTCATGGCGATAGAACGAGGCGGCATGAGGGGTATCCGGTGTCATCAAAAAGGGAATGGCGAGGCCGCATGGCCTCGCGCGTTCGGTGCACGGGGCGCCGGGGTTATTCGTATTGCAGGATGAACGGCAGGGTTGCATCACCGCGACCGGCGGTGGACGCACCGGCGGCACCGGTGGTGACGTAGGCCGCCGCGAAGCTCAGGGTGGCGTCGCCGCCTTCAGTGCCTTGACCGTGCATGGTGCTTTCGATGCGTGCGGTGGCTGGCGAGCTCAGATCGATCAGCGTGCCTTTGCTGTCCAGGAGGGCGATACCGACGTTTTGCGCGGTGGCCGAACCCGGGTTCAGGGCCAGTACGTTCTTGCCGGTCACCAGGCCCGAACCGCCGTTGTTGGCGTCAAAGATCATCGCCACCTTGGTGCCCTGGTTGCAGTTGACGTTCAGGTTGAAGTCTTTGGCGGTAACGCGACCTGCGGTTGGGTTTTCCGCGGTGCCCATGTCCTTGATCGAGACGTTGCCCATGTCGACCGAGATGGTGCGGTCGGAGTTGGCGCCGTCCACCGAGCAGGCGTCGTTGTTGATCACGCCGGTGAAGGTGATTTTGCCGCTGCCGCCCAGGGTAGGAGTAGGCGCTGCCGTATCGTCGGCGAACGCACTGCCGGATGCGGCGATAATGGCCGAGGCGATAACAGCCAGGGAAAACTTCTTCATGATGATGTCCGTTAGTGTTAGTTGGAGAATGTAAGTACTGAATTGCCAGGAAAGAGTAAAAGGCGAGGTCGTTAACCAGAATAAGACGATTCTTATAAGTCGAAACTCAGGCGCGCTGCTTACGCGTCAAGAACAGGCGAGGAGTCTGAAAATAAAGGGCGAAGCCATTGTCGGCGAATGGCTTGCGAGTGGTTCTTTAGTTGAAAATGTTACGCGCCAGGCAATAAGCGAGCAGGTCTTGGTCGCTGTTAACTTCAAGTTTGCGCATGGCCGATATCTTTTGTGCGCTGATGGTTTTTGAACTTCGATTCTGGCTGCGTGCAATATCACTGACACTCATGCCGGAGATAAACAAGCGCAGGATCTCGAACTCTTTGGGCGACAAGCTGGTAAAGCGCTCGTCGAAGTCGGTGAGGGTTTCGATCACTGATGTCTTGGGCGGTTCCAGGCTGCGATAGGCGCTCTGTTGGGCAATGGCCTGGAGTGCCAGTTGAATCTCGGTGTGCAACTGGCTTTTCTGGATGATGCCGACCACACCCAGCTCTTGCAGGCGGGTGAGAATCAGGTGGTTGGAAATCATCGTGAGGATCAGGACCTGCACCTGTGGGAAATGCCGTTTCAGGTATTCCACCAACTTCAGGCCATCGCCGTAGGGCGAGTCGCCCGGCATGTTGTAGTCGGTGATCACGATGTCGGCGCCCTGGCACTGCAGCAAATCGATCAGCCCGGCCGAACACACGGCCTCGCCGACCACTCGAAAGCGCGTGTCGCGTTCCACCAGCTCGCGAACGCCCAGCAACACGATCGGGTGATCGTCCGCGATTACCACGTTGAATTTTTTCATAAGGGGCCGTCCGTAGTACCGGTTCAAGTGAGTGAAGAGTGCCCGGGCTGGAGAGTCTCCAGGACGGCCGACAGTCGCTGCATGACCGCTTTCACCTTGAGCGTAAGGGCAGTGTCGAGGCTGCCACGGTTAAGTGCGCTTTCCAGTTCGATGCAGGCGTGGGCCAGGTCGAGCGCCTGGACGGCCCCCAGGGCGCCGGCCAGCGAATGCAGGCGTTGGCCAAGACCGTGGGCGTCGCGCTGGGCCAGGGCGGCGTCGATACCTTGCAAGTCCTGCTCCACGCTGCTGATGAACAGCGGGCGCATCTTCTCCGATAACTGCACGCTGTCGTTGAATGACGCGTTGGCTGGCGCAACCGGCGGCTTGACCTTGCACAGCTTGATCAACTGGCCACGCAAGGTTTGCAGGCTCAAGGGCTTGACGATCCAGGCGTTCATGCCCACCGCCAGGCAGCGCACGCCTTCCTCACGCATCGCATTGGCGGTCACGCCGATGATCGGCAACTGCGGGTCGTGCTCGCGCAGGGCCCTGGCCAGGTCATAGCCATTCATCAACGGCATATTCACGTCGGTCAGCACCAGGTCAAAGGCGTGCGGTTGCCACAAGTGCAGGGCCTGCTCGCCATTGGCGGCCAAGGACACCGAGCAACCGAGTGCTTCCAGCTGTTCCTTGATAATCGCCTGGTTGACCGGGTTGTCCTCGGCCACCAGGATATGCAACCCCAACTGCCCGGCACTTTGCAGGCGCGTCGCAGGCGGTTGCTCATGCTTGCCGTGTTGTGCCAGCGAGACCGTGGCGGCGATGGCACGTACATCGTACATATCCACCCTCCAACCCTGGGCCGTGTGCAGCGGCGGGCTGTGCGCACCTGGCAGGCACAGCACGCGCTGGCCGACCCAGGGCCGCGCGGGGTCGCTGGCGAACAGGTCCACCAGCACCGCGTGGCGGTTGTCCTGTTCCTGGGTGGGCGCCGCCAGCGCCGCCGCAATGCCCAGGCGGTTGAGCCAGTCACTCATTGACTGTGCCAGCTCGCGCACCGGTGCCTGCACATACACCGGCGTCGGGCTGGGCTCGATCAGCGGCAGGTTGGTCAAGGCACCGCCACACAGCGGCAGGCGCATTTTCAATGTGAAGCTGCTGCCCAGGCCCGGCTCGCTGACCACCCTGATCTCGCCGTCCATCATCTGTGCCAGCCACCGGCAGATCGGTAATCCCAGCCCTGCGCCGCCTTCGCTGGCGGTGTCCGGTGCCTGGTAAAACAGATCGAACAGCTTGGCCTGCTGCGCCTCGGGGATGCCCACGCCGGAGTCGGTGACTTGCCATTCCAGGTCAACGTGGTTGGCGTCCTGTGCCGTGACCCGGGCGCGGATGACCACGCGGCCGATGTCGGTGAACTTGATGGCGTTGCTCACCAGGTTATTGAGAATCTGGCGAATCCGCATCGGATCGCCCATGACGCAGTCCGGCAGTTGCGGGTCTATACAGCTGTAGAGCTGCAAACCCTTGCGCTGGGCGAAGGCGGCGTAGGTGTGCAGGGTGTCTTCGAGCATGTCCAGCGGGCAGAAATCCACGGCTTCTATCGCCATTTGCCCGGATTCGATTTTCGACACATCGAGCACATCGCTGATCAGTTGGAACAGCGTGCCGGATGAGCGCTGGATGGTCTGCAGGTAGGTTTTCTGGTGCGGGTCCAGGTCTGTCAGCCCGAGCAGTTCAAGGGTACCGAGCACGCCATACAGCGGTGTGCGGATTTCATGGCTCATGGTTGCCAGGAACAGGGTCTTGGCCTCGTTGGCCGCATCGGCGGCGCGGCGGGCGTCCTCCAGGGCCTGGGCGTCATCGATATGACGGGTGATGTCGTTGAACGCATACAGGCGCACGTCTTCGGCCTGGTAGCGGGTCGACACGAAGCCGATCTGCAGGTGCCGGCCTTCGATCTCCAGGTGCGTCTCGCCGCTCTCGGCGCCCTCAGGTGTACCGGCCATGGCCGCTACCAGGCGTGCGGTGCCCGGCCATTGCTGGGCGCGCTGGTTTTCGATAAGCACCTTGCCGTCGCTGCGGCGCACCACGCATAGGCCGGTGGGTGCGGTGTCGATGATCACGCGGCTGAACGCCACGCTTTCGGCAATGCGCTCGTGGGCCAGGCGCGCCGGGTTGATTACCTGGCGCCGATACCAGCGGCTGCCGCCCCAGCCGAGGGTGATCAGGCCGCCGAGAAACAACGCCAGGCTGCTCAGCGGCCACAGCGCAGAGTGGAAGAAGTGCGCGTAGTTCAGGCCATAGACCGCGCTCCAGGGCCGGTCACCGGCCTGGGTCATCTTGAATTCGAAGCCATCGGCGTTGAAGTGCACGCCATCGCTGAGCGATGCGTCGATGTCGGGCCCGGCCAGCCGCTGGCCGTCGGGGCCCATCAACGTGAGGCGATCGAATGCCGAGTGATCCAGGGCGCGCTGTACATCGTCGACCCGCGACAGGTCGAGCAAGGTGCCGACTACCGCCTGTTCCTGACCGCCAAGTGGCAGGCCGATATACGCCAGCAAATGTTCGGCGGCGGGACCGGCTTGCCAATACACACGGTTTTGTTCCAGGGGCTGGGGCGTCTGCTCCAGGCGTTGTTGCACTGCGTTGACCAGCGCCACCAGGTTGCCCGTGTCCTCTGTGCTTTCGCGGCGTTGGTAGCCCACGGACGGCACGGTAATGGTGTAGTTCGCCTGACGATTGAACAGGAAGGTTTGTGGTGCCTCGTAGGGCGAGGAGGACCAGAAGGCGCTGTAGTAGCTGGTCAGGTGGGCGCCCAGCGCGAAAATCTGCGGCCGGGCAGCGACATTGACCTGTTGCTCATCGAACTTGGCGCTGAAGGGCACCGAAAACGAATACTTCTGGCCTTCGTACAGCGTGCGGTGGTTGTCGACCATGCGGCTTTTCAGGCTGACCTGCACATGGGTGGCACGCAACAGTTCGGCCTGGATGCCCGGGTGGGTCAGGCTCTTGAGATAGGACTCCTGCTCCTGCAGGTTTTCCATCAGCCGCGCGAAGTGAAAGCGCGTGGCGCCGTAGCGGGTTTCGATCCCGCGTTGCAGTGACCAGTAGTTGGTCAGGACCAGCAGCAACGCGATGCCAATCAGCACCATCAGGCCTTTGTTCAGGCGCAATGAGCTGCGGGTGAAAGCTTCGAGGATCGCGTTGTTGTGCTTCATCAAGGGTTTCCGCGGTCGCAGGATAAATCGGCACTGGATGGAGCTTACTCCTTAATACGGGGTAAATAATCCGGGGCCGGCTGCTAGTGAGATGTCGCAGGGCCATCATTGTTCAGTAGTTGTTGAAATTGATCCGGCGACACCGCGTGGGAGATCAGAAAACCTTGCACCTGGTTGCAGTCGATCTTGCGCAGGAGCGCCAGTTGCTGGGGCGTCTCCACCCCTTCGGCGACCACGGTCAGGCCGAGTTTGCGGCCCAGCGCGATGATGCTCGCCAACGCCTGGGCAATGCCTTCGTTGTCATGGCTGCCCTGGACCAGCGCCTGGTCGATCTTGAGTTCGGTAAACGGCGTGGACACCAGGTTCAGGTACGAGCTGTAGCCCTTGCCGAAATCATCCTGGGACAGCCCGAACCCCTTGATGCGCAGGCGGCAGGCACCGGCATAGAAGTTACTGATGTCCTGCGGCACCGAGCACTCCATCAACTCGAAGCAGATCATCCCCGGGATGCCATCGTGGTGCAGCACGAACTCCAGCAAACGGTCCGCCAGGTCGTGGCTGTTGAGCAGGTGGGTGGGCAGGTTGATCGACACCGGGATTTCATAGCCACGCTGGCGCCAGTGTTCCTGGGCGTGGATCGCCTGCTTGAGCACCAGCCACAGTAGTCGTTCCTCCAGTTCGAAGGCCTTGATCGCCGGCAGGAAGGCACCCGGCAGCATCACGCCTTGCTCGGGGTGCATCCAGCGCACCAACGCTTCGGCGGCGACGATACGGCCGTTGGCCAGGGATTTTTTCGGTTGGAACCAGGCCTGGAACTGGCCGGCGCTCATGGCCTGGATCAGGCTGTGACGGTCGATGTCCACGTGCTCGGGCATTGCGGGGGAGGGCTTGCACACCCTGTTCCTGAGTTGTTCCACCAGGCTGCGCAATGCATCGGCGGCAACCGGTTTCGAGATCAGCCCGATCACCTCCACATCGAGGTTTTTTGCCACCAGGCTGGCCGCCATCAACATGCGTCGCGACGCAGCGCTCATGATCGCCAGCGCCGGCTTGCAGCGCAGGCTGGCCAGGCACTGGATAAACTGCACGCCGTCCATGCCGGGCATCAGCAGGTCGGTCAGTACCAGGTCGAAATCCCGCTGGCGCAGCTGCTCCAGCGCTTCTTTGCCATCCGCGGCGGTTTCGAGCATGAACTCCCCCAACTCACTGAGCAGGTGCTGCAGGTAGATGTGCTGCAGGGGATGATCCTCAACAATCAAAATACTAAGGGGCTTCATGGGTGATCCGTGCATAAGGCGCCAGGGAGTTGAATAGAGCCCGCAACGCAAAGGGTTTGACCAGGCAGTGGTTCATGCCGGCGGCCAGGCACAGGTCGGCCTCGCCGCGCATGGCGTTGGCGGTGGCCCCGATAATCGGCAACGGGCAGCCCTGGCGGCGCAGTTCGCGCGCCAATTCATAGCCGTTGATATGGGGCATGTTCACGTCCGTCAACACCACGTCGAAGTTGCCGGCGGTGTACAGCTGCAACGCTTCCTGACCATCGGCCGCCAGCTCCACGGTACAGCCGAGCTCTTCGAGTTGGTCACGCAGTATCAGCTGGTTGATGATGTTGTCCTCGGCCACCAGCAGGTGCAGGTTGAGTTTATTCAGGTCACGCTGGCGCGTGTGCTCATCGGCGCGGGCCACCCACAGCCCTTGCGCCTGGCTGACGGCCTGATGAATAGCACCCAGGTGGTTGAGGTTGACGTGCCAGGCACCGGCGTCGGCCTCCAGGGCCGTGCAGGCGTTGCTGCTGACGTGAATCACCGGGCCCGGCCACTCGGGCACCAGCAACGGGTCGATGCTGCCGGGGTGCACTTGCAGCAGCAGATGATTGTCCGCCAGGGTCGGCAGGCCGGTCTGGGCCCTGGCGCCCCAGCGACGCAGCCAGCCACTGACCGAGTTGGCCAACTCCGAAATCGGCGAGGCCACGTAGATAGTCTCGGCCAATAGGGGGGGCATGGGCGGGGTGGGAGCCTCTTCCAGCGGCAGGATCAGACTGAAACTGCTGCCCAGGCCGAGTTCGCTGACCATGCGGATATTGCCGTTCATCAACTCCGTCAGGCGTTGGCAGATCGGCAGGCCCAGGCCGGTGCCGGCGACCACATTGGTGTTGCCTTCACTCTGGTAGAACGGTTCGAAAATCATCGCCTGGTCTTCCTGAGCGATGCCTTTGCCGGTGTCCGAGACTTGCCACAACAGGCTGGAACGCTCGCCGTCGCGGCCCAGTACTTTGACCCGCAGCACCACGCGCCCGTAGTCGGTGAACTTCACCGCGTTGTTGAGCAGGTTGTTGAGTATCTGACGGATGCGCGTCACGTCGCCGATCAAGCGTTCCGGCAGCGTGGGATCAAAGCAGGCGTACAGTTGCAGGCCCTTGCCCTGGGCGGCTGCGGCGTAGCCCTGGATGATTTCGTGGACCAGGTCCAGGGGCGAGAATTCGCTCAACTCCAGGGCCAGTTGCCCGGCCTCGATCTTCGACACATCCAGCACGTCGCAGATCAACTGCAGCAGCGTCGAGGAGGAGCCTTCGATGGCATGCAGGTAGTCCTTCTGCTGGGCGTCCAGTTGCGTGCGCGCCAGCAATTCCAGGGTGCCGAGCACGCCATACAACGGTGTGCGGATTTCATGGCTCATGGTTGCCAGGAACAGGGTTTTGGCGGCGTTGGCGGCATCCGCCGATTGACGTGCTTCTTCCAGCGCCGCCTCGACTTGCTTGCGTGCGCTGATATCGCTGAACGCGCAAAACAGCACGTCCTCGCCGCGATAGCGGGTGGGGGCGCTGCTCAGGTACAGGTGGCGGCCGTCGATGGTTTCGAAGTAGTCACTGTGTTCGCTCGGTTCGCAGGCAAAGGCCTGCTCGATCCAGCCGGCGCGCAACGCCTCACGCTCCGGGCCGTGGCCCAGCCACTGTTGGGCCAGGGTGTTTTCCAGCACCACCTGGCCATCGGTGCGGCGCAGCACGCAGAGGGCAACGGGCGCGGTCTGGATCACGTCGCGGCCGAACGCCTCGCTTTCGATCAAGGCCTGGATGCGATGGATCGAAGGGATGATGAAGCGCTGGTCGACGCGGCGCATCACCAGCCAGATCAACGTCAGGCTGAACAGGCAGAACAGCAGCGAGCCGAGCAACTGTTTCCACAGGCCGGTGACCACCGCGCGCAGGTCGATGGAGTACATCAGTTGCCAGTCCGAGGACTTCAGATGCTTGCGGATCACCAGGTGGTCGGGCAGGAAACCACTGCCGACAAACCCGAAAAAATTGTCTTCCCTGGGCTTGAGGCGTTGCTGGCTCAGCTGTGAGTCGTGACTGTTGGTGAAGACCAGCATGCCCTGGGAGTTGAGCATCATGAATTCGCCGGCGCTCTGGTCGCTGAGGGTCTGGGACACTTCGCGGCTTTCCATTTCCAGGCCCAGCCAGCCGGAGCGGGGGTCGCGCTCATCCAGGCGAATGAAGATGTAGAGGTGCGAGTGCTGCTCGGTCTTGTCGCTGAGCCACAGCTCCTTGAGTGTGCCCGGGTCGCTGTTTTGCAGGGCCTTGAGGCGGTTGAGCATGCATTTGGAAATCGGCAGCACCTGCGCAGTGGAGTCGTACAGCCGCGTCACCTGTGGGGTCGGGCCGGTGTTCACGTAGAGCAGGTTGACCTGCTTGGCCTTGAGGTAATCGCGCATGCGCGTGGTCAGCCAGATGCTCCACTGGTTGCCTGGCGTGTCACCCAGTTGCAGGTGTTGTTCCTCCTCCGAGGGTGGATAGATCCTTGCCTGCTTGCGCACCGCGGACAGGCTGAGGCTTTCGAGCAGGGCCTCGCGGTTGGTGAAAAAAGTGTGGGCTTCGGCGATGGCGCTGCTCATGTAGCCGCGGCGCTGGGAGATGTCGTTGTTGAACGTCGACAGTAGAAAGGTATAGACCCCGCTCAGGATGCCGATCAGCAGTACGGTCGCAAAAATACGAAGCAGCCTTCTGGCTGCTTCGGGTCGGGAGAGGACGGGGTTGATCTGGAGCAGATAACTTTTCAATCGCATCGACGCACTTTAAACAGCACGGTGCACCGGGGGTATAAGACGATCCTTAAAACGGGCCTACTTGTAGTACATATCCACCACCACGGCGGCGTCGAAGGCACCCGGGATCGGTAAGGTGCGCCATTTCAGGTCGGCGCGGAATTCATCGTGGCTCTGGCCCAGCCCCATCAACTCTTGCAGCGTGAACCAGTTATTGAACGGCAATTGCTGTTGGCTCTCGGCGCGGGACAGCGCGATGCCCACCGAGCTGTTGTTATCCGGCACCAGCAAGCCATTGATCACACTGCCGCCCCCCGCCGTGCTGGCGAAGCGTGCGCTGATGGTGTAGGGCGTGTCGCAGCCCTTGCGCAGGTTCAGGCTGAAGTTGGCGCTGCTGGCCACTTCACCGATGGCAGCCTTGCGCGACGGTGTTGGGAAGTTGACCACGCTGGGGGTGATGGTCAACTCGGGGGTACAGGGCACGAAGCGGATATCGTTCATGCCGGTGACCACGTAGTTGAAATTGCTGTTGGGCCGCGAGTTGAGCCCGCGCACGCCGTCGAGCTGGAATACCCGGTAGGAGGTCAACGTACTGGCTTGCCCGCTGGGTGGCGTGGGGTCGTATTTCTCGATGAACACGCTGAAGTTGAGGGTAAAGCGCGCCTTGTCCCAGCCGACGCAATTGGCCAAGTTGCAGCCTCGATCGGAATAGAAGCCGGTACCGACCTTGCCGGTGCTTTGGGTAATCGGCTGGTTGTTGTAGCGAATGCCCACGCGAATACCCGTGCCGATACTCACGCCGGCCGGGTTGACGTAGAAATACACTTCTTCGCGGCCATGGCCGTAGTCGTCCTTGCAGATTACATCGGTCGAGCGCGGGCCCGACTCCCAGATGATGGTGCCGTTGGGCGCATCGGCGGCCACCGCCAGTGCAGTACCCAGTGCCTCCTGGGTGATGATCGAGTTGGTGCCGTCCTCACGGCAGGCCAGCGCGTGGCTGGTAGCCGGCAGGACCGCACAGGCCCACAGCAGCATCGGTAAGCAGTGTTTGGTGAGTGACATGGGGGCAGATACTCCGCGATCTATCACTTGAGCGCCGCGCTATGGCGGGCCTGCAAGCCGATATCGGTGATTTCGGTGAAGTGAAGGGAAGTGCCTTTGGCCAGACGTCTCGGTGCGGTGAGGGTTTTGCTCTCATGGGGTTTGAGCAGCAGGTAATCGCTGAGCGCCAGGCTGTCGGTCTGTACATTGACCAGCGACAGGTGAAACGCGCTGGGGTTACTGACGGTGATGGTCGGCCCGTCGTCGCTGCGCCATGACAATTGCCGCACCGCCTCGGCCGAGCCACCCTTGAGCGCGGGCGGCCGATAGAACAGCTTGAGCCGTTGGCGTATTGCGAACTGCACGCTGTTGGCGTCTTGCGCCTTGAGCGGAATTTCCATGACGTTGAGCCAGAACAACGACTCGCGATCGGCGGGCAAGCCTTCCCCGGCATACAGGATGCGCAGCCGGTGATGTTCCCCGGCGCCCAGTCGCACCAGCGGTTCAGGGGTGGCAAACGGCACGGGGCCTGCGGCTGAATCGTCCTCGCCGGTGACCCAGGTTTGCACCACGACGTCACGCGGTGCCTGATTGACCACGCTGATACTGGCGGCCTTGTCCTGGCCGAAGTAGATCAGGCGCGTGCCTTCGATCTTCAACGCAGCACGGGCGGGTGGCGGTGCGAGAGCCAGCAGCGCACAGGCCAGCATCGCCATTCTGAGTAGAAACATGAGCACAATTGAAATCCATGGGAGCGTGGGGACGCAGTCCATGGTAGGGAGAGGTGCGCACGGGGGCTTTCAGGCGATTCTTAAAAGTGTGCCGGTGTACCGGCTTAGCGTTTCAGAATCGCCTTAAAGTCAGGTTTGCCGCCCGACGGTTAACGTAGCGGCGTTGAATGATCGACGCTGATGCCCAACTGTCAGGTTTACCTATGTCCAATAAAGCGTTACGCCTTCTGATTGCCGATGCAGACCTTCTGCAACGGATCAAGATCGAGAAAATGCTCAACCAGATGGGCTATCACCGTATCGCCCCGATTGGTTCGTTCGACGAACTGCTGGCGTTGACGCGTTCCCCCGGCGTGGCATTCGACCTGTTGATCATCAACATGGCGCTGGTGCATACACGGGAGGTGAACCTGTTGAAGTACTGCCATGACAACCCGCTGATCCGCCACACACTGGCGTATGACGGCCAATATGCGCAGAGTTCAATGGTGTCGGTGTCGGTAAGCCAGACCTTGCATTTGTCGCTGTCGCAATCGCCGGACTTCAACTCGCTGCGCCGTTGCATGGAGATGGTCGATCCCTTGCACACGCCACAGTCACTGGAGCGCCCGACGCTGCGCGCAGTAGACACGGAGCGCATGGCGCCCCGGGGCAGTAAGGGTTCAATAGGCACGCGTGCGTTTTGCCCCGGCGACCCGGCGGTGGTCGCGTGTGCGATCGGGTTGTCGCCCAAGCGCTAGGGGGCTGGCGTTACAAAATGCTCAACGGGTAACTGATGATCACCCGATGCTCATCGCTGTCACGCTGGGTGGTGACTTCGGTGCGCAATGAGGCATGGCGCAAGGCGATGCTCAGGTTCTTCAGCGGGCCTTGCTGGAACACATAGCTCACCGTCAGGTTGCGTTCCCACTCGCTTTTGTCGCCCGTGGGGGTGCGGATGTTCGAGCCGCTTTCGTACATGCCCACAAAGCTCAGGCCTGGCACGCCGACCGTGGCGAAGTCATAGCCGTAACGCACCTGCCAGGTGGTTTCCCCGGCGCGCTGGAATTTGCCGATCATCGACTCGGTCATGAAGTAGGCCGTGGAGCCGTCCCCCTGGTTCAGCCACACCGCATCGCTGTCGCCGCTGACCTGTTGCAGGCCGGCGGCAATCGTATGGCCGTCGACCAGGTAAGTGAACAGGGCGCTGCTCAGGCGGCTGTCGACCTTGCCCTTGGTCACGCCGTCGCCGTAGTAGCCGAAGGTGTAGAACGCCGGGTCGTTGCCGTTGGCGCCGTCGGAGCGGTTGTCGAAGTGGCGCAGGTCGGTGCGCAGGGTGCCCGGGCCGATCTGCCAGTCGTACTTGAGGCCCAGGAAGTTCTGCTTGTAGAAGTCCTGCAGGTTGCCGTAGTAATACTGCAACGTCAGGTCTTTGGTGGGTTTGTAGTCGACACCGCCGTAGTAGAACTTGTTGACGAACTCGCCGCTGACCGCGTTGTTGGCGCCCGGGATCGACATGCCCATCTGGTTGCTCGAACCACGGCCTTTCACGTGTTCCAATTGGCCGAGGGTGAAGGTGAAATGGTCCAGGTCCTTGGACTGCACCTGTCCGCCGTTGAAGGTCTGTTGCAGCATGCGGTCGGTGGACATCACCACCGGCAGCATCGGCACCAGGGTCCCGTATTTCAGCTCGGTCCGGGCAAAGCGCGCCTTGGCGGTCAGGCCCAGGCTGCCGAACTGGTCCACCGCGCGACCATCGTGATCGGTGGGGAACATGTTGCCGTTGAATGCGGTGCTTTGCGGGTTGTAGTGACGGCCCTTGCCGGAGTCCAGGCGCACACCGAACATGCCGATGGCGTCGATGCCGAAGCCCACCGTGCCCTGGGTGAAACCCGACTCGAAGTTGGCGATAAAGCCCTGGCCCCATTCCTGGGTGTAGTTGGGATCGGCCGCGCCGCTGCGGTTGTCGGCGTTACTGAAGAAGTTGCGGGCCAGCACGTTGAGCTTGCTGTCTTCCACCAGGCCGGCGGCGTAGCCCTGTTGGGCGATCAGCAGGCCACAAAGGCCAGCGAGTACTGTCGGTGCGCGATTGAAAAGCTCCATCGGTGTCATCCCCATGTGTGTTTGGTTTTTTTGAGGGCAGTCAAAAGCGGCAGTGAAGGTTTTCTATTTGTTTTCAGGAGCAGGTTTTTCAGGAGCAACGGTGGCCGGCACGACATGCAGTCGCACCGGCGGCAAGCGGTACAGGATGAACAGCGCCAGCACGCCGATCCCGGCGCACAGCAACAGGCCGACGCCAACGGACTGCGCCAGGGCATCGCGGGCCAGGTTCAGCCACGGCGAGGCGTCGATGCTGGCATGCAACAGCGTTTGCGGGTCGGCATACACGGCAATGCCCTCGGCGTGATTTGCCGCGAGAAACACCCGCTGCACGTTGGCGCTGTACAGCAGGTTGACCAGCACCCCCATGCCTGCGGTGCCGAGCAACCCGCCGACCAGGCGCAGGGACTGGGTCAGCGCCGTGGCAATCCCCAGGAACTGCCGTTCGGCCAGGGTCTGGGTGAAGACCGTGAGGTTGAGCAGGATAAATCCCAGCCCCAGGCCGGCCAGCAGGATCAAACCGAGCAACTGGTTGAACGCGGCCCCGCGCCCGACCACCGCCAGGCCCAGGCACGCCAGCAGCAGTGCGACAAAGCCTGCCAGCGGCAAATGGTTGGGGTTGCGCAAACGGGTCACGATGCGGCTGTTGACGATGGCCCCCAAGGTGATGCTCAACGCCAGCGGCGTGATCAACAGGCCGGCGTCCTGGGGCGAGTAGCCGTAGGCGCCTTGCAGCAACAGCGGCAGGTAGAACAGCAGCGAAAACATGATCGCGCCGGCCGCCACCGACAGTACGAACAACAATCGCAGGCTCGGCAAACTGAACAGCGCCGCCGGCAACAGCGCATGCGGGCAACGCCGCTCCCAATGCCACAGCGCGATGATCGCGGCCATGCAGCCCAGGCCCAGGGCGGCGCTCAACGCGAGGCTCGAATGCCCCAGCCACTCCACAAATAGCTGCAGGCTGCCCAGGGCCAGCGCGATCAATAGCGCGCCAGGCCAGTCCAGGCGAATGCCGCTGCGCTGCTGCGGGCGGTACCAGGGCAGAAAGCGCCAGGCGATCAACAGCGCCAGGCACCCCAGGGGCAGGTTGAGGTAGAACACCGAGCGCCAGCCAAAGGCGCCGGTCAGGTAACCCCCCAGGCCCGGGCCGATGGCATTGACCACGCTGAACAGCGCACTCAAGAGCATTTGCCAGCGCAGGCGTTGACGGGTATCGGGAAACAGCTCGGGAATGCAGGCGAACGCGGTGCCGATCAGCATGCCGCCGCCCACGCCTTGCAAGGCGCGGCCGATCACCAGCACCAGCATGTCATTGGCCACGGCGCAGGCCAGGGAGGCCAGGGTGAAAATCAACGTGGCGGCGAGCACGAACGGCTTGCGCCCGTAGTAATCCCCCAGCCGTCCGAAAATCGGAATGGTGACGATGGACGCCAACAGGTAGCCGGTGGCAACCCACGCGTAGAGTTCAAAGCCATTGAGCTCGGCGACGATGCTCGGCAAGGCGTTGCCGATCACCGTCTGGTCGAGTGCCGAGAGCATCAGCACCAGGGAGATGCCGAGCATGGCCAGCAAGGCCTGCTGGAAACTCAGGGGCGGGTGGGCTGCCACGGTCATGGTCGGCCCTCAGCGCAACGCGGCGACGGCGGCTTTGATGCGCGCACAGCCTTGGTCGAGGGTGGTGATCGCGGTAGCGATCGACATGCGGAAAAACGGCGCCAGGCCATACGCCGTGCCCGCCACCACTGCCACGCCCTGGCTTTCCAGCAGGTACATCACGACGTCGCTGTCGGTGTGCAGCACTTTGCCCTCGGGCGTGGTTTTACCCAGCAGGCCAGCGCAATTCACATACAGGTAGAACGCGCCATCGGGCTTGCGGCAACTGAGGCCGGGAATGGCATTGAGCAGCTCCAGGCAGCGGTCGCGGCGTTGCTGGTAGACCAACACGCTTTGCTGGACGAAGTGCTGGTCGCCGTTGAGCGCTTCCACCGCCGCTGCCTGGCTGATCGAGCAGGCGTTGCTGGTGGACTGCGATTGCAGGGTGGCCATGGCGCCGATCAGGTCGGCGGGGCCGGCGGCGTAACCGATGCGCCAGCCGGTCATGGCGTAGGTCTTGGACACGCCGTTGACCACCAGGCTGCGCTCGCTCAAGGCCGGCTCGATGGCGAGGATATGCGGGTTGTCCAGGCCGTCGAAACGGATGTGCTCGTAGATGTCATCGGTCATCAGCAGCACATGCGGATAGTCCAGCAGCACATCGGCCAGTGCGCGCAATTCGCTGTGGCTGTAGCTGGCGCCGGTGGGGTTGCTGGGGGAGTTGAGCAGCAGCCAGCGGGTACGCGGGGTGATCGCCGCGCGCAGCTGGCCTGGGGTCAGCTTGAAGCCGTTGTGTTCAGGGCAGGCGAGGGTCACGGGCTCGCCTTCGCAGGCCAGCACCATGTCCGGGTACGACACCCAGTACGGCGCCGGGATCAGCACCTCATCGCCGGCGCCGAGGGTGGCGGCGAAGGCGTTGAAGATCGCGCTCTTGGCGCCGCTGGTCACCAGCACTTGCTGGGCGGTGTAGATCAGGGCGTTTTCCCGTGCCAGCTTGTCGACGATGGCCTGGCGCAGCTCTGGAGTACCGGCGTTCTGGGTGTAGCGGGTTTCACCGCGCTCAATGGCGGCACTGGCGGCCTGGCGAATATTGGGTGGCGTATCGAAATCCGGCTCGCCCACCACCAGGTTGATGATGGACTGGCCCTGGCGACGCAGCTCGTTGGCGCGGTCGGACGCGGCGCTGCTGGGCGATGGTTTGATGCGTTGCACACGGGCGGCGATGCGGGAGGCAGTCACGGGCGTTCCTCGTTGATGGTGTTGACGGGGGTCACAGTACGAGGGGTGGGGGAGGGCGCCATAAGATGAGTTTGTTCTGGTTTGATAGGCAGTGCTTATGGCTGGCGCTGCGCTGTTGTGGTGCGTCCAGTCCTGGCTGCTCCGGGCGGGTGCTTTGGATGGAGGATCAGGGGCACCCATAGCAAAGCCTTATGGCTGGTTATACGGATGGCCTGTCTTTTGCAAACCTGCCAGGTGTATGCAAAACCAAATGTGGGAGGGGGCTTGCTCCCGATAGCAGTATGTCAGTCACAGATGCATCAACTGACACTGCCTCATCGGGAGCAAGCCCCCTCCCACATTTAAGGCATCACTTGTCCATTACATGAGCATCGCCATTTTGAACCTGCGCCGCCTGAAGTATTTCGTGAAACTGGTCGACATCGGCAGCATGACCCAGGCCGCCGATGTACTGCATGTGGCGCAACCGGCGTTGAGCCAACAACTGGCAACCCTGGAAGCCGAGCTGCAACAGCAGCTGTTGATTCGCACCAAGCGTGGCGTCACGCCGACCGAGGCGGGCAAGGTGTTGTATGGGCATGCGCAGATTATTTTGCGTCAGTGCGAGCAGGCCCAGAGCGATATCAATGCCACCGGCCAGGCGTTGTCCGGGCAGGTGTCGGTGGGGCTGGCGCCGGGTACTGCGGCGTCGGCGCTGTCGTTGCCGTTGCTGCGCACCGTGCGTGAGCGCCACCCTGGCATCCTGCTGTACCTCAATGAAAACTTCGGCACCACCTTGAGCGAGCTGATCATGAACGGCCGCATGGACATGGCCGTGCTGTATGGCGGGCGCGAGGTGCATGGCCTGAGTTTTGTCTCGCTGTTGCGCGAGCCGCTGTACCTGGTGAGTGCCGACCCGGCGATTGCCACGCGTGAAGAAGTGCCCCTGGCCGAACTGGCCGACATGGACATGCTGCTGCCGCGCCCCTACAACGTGATGCGTCGGTTGGTGGATGAAGCCTTCCTGCGCATCGGCCTGAGTGCGCGGGTGGTGGCCGAAATTGAATCCTCGACCACGCTGACCGCCGCCGTGGCCGACCATTTCGGCTCGACCATCCTGCCGGAGTCGTCGGCGCGGGTGATGGTGGCGGCCACTTCGGTGCACATGTGCCGCATCGTCGAACCCGAGGTGGAGGCGCCGCTGGCGCTGTGCCTGTCGGGGCATCTGCCGTTGTCGGTGCCGGCCCAGGCGGTCAAGGCGATCCTGCTGGAGCTGGTGGCGAAGATGCGTGGCAGCCTGATTTGAGCGGTCATAAGGTCGGCTTATCACCCCAAAGCCAAAGCGTCTTGGCCGCTTTTCGAGGGGCTCGGTAGATTGGGCCCATCCACTCAAGACACGCTCGACAGGCAGGGGCCATACATGGATTCAGCACGTATCAAGGGGTTGATGGATTTGCTGGCCGAATCCGATCTGCTGGAACTGAGCCTGACCGAAGGCGACAGCACGCTGCGGCTGTTCAAGCAGGCAGGTCAGGTGATCACCAGCGTCGTGCCGGCCGTGAACGCAGCGCCAACACCCGCAACCCCCGTGGCCAGCTTCGCCGTGGAGATCAAGGCCAGCCTCTATGGCGTCTTGCACCTGACGCCCGCCGTCGGTGAAGCGCCGTTCGTCACCGTGGGCCAAGCCATCGAAGCCGGCCAGACCGTGGCGGTGATCGAGGCGATGAAGATGTTCCATCCGGTCAAGGCCAAGGTTGCCGGCAAGTTGGTTGAGATTCTTGCCCAGGCCGGCGTCGAAGTCGAAGCGGGCCAGGTCCTGTTCCGGCTCGGTTGACCCCCACGCGTATTCGTTATTCAGGTGAATTCAATGTTCGACAAAGTGCTGATCGCCAACCGTGGCGAAATCGCCCTGCGCATTCAGCGTGCCTGCCATGGCCTGGGCATCAAGACCGTGGCGGTGCACTCCGAAGCGGACCGTCATGCGCAGTATGTGCAAAACGCCGATGAGTCGCTGTGCATCGGCCCGGCCGCACCGGGCCTGAGCTACTTGAACCAGACGGCGCTGCTGTTTGCTGCCAAGGTCAGTGGTGCCCAGGCGATCCACCCCGGTTACGGGTTCCTGTCGGAAAACGCCGGGTTTGCCGAGCGCATCGAAGCGGCCGGGTTGACCTTTATCGGGCCGAGCGCCGCATGCATTCGCACCATGGGCGACAAGGTGGCAGCCAAGCGTGCCATGCGTGAAGCCGGTGTGCCGTGCGTGCCGGGGCCGGATTCGAGCATGCCGAGCGACGATGCGAGCATCCTCGCCATCGCCGCCGAAATCGGTTACCCGGTGATCGTCAAGGCCGCCGGTGGCGGCGGCGGTCGCGGCATGCGCGTGGTGCAGGCAGAGGCCGAGTTGTTGGCCGCCATCGGTCTCACTCGCGAAGAAGCGCGGTTGGCGTTCGGCAACCCTGAACTGTATATCGAGAAATTCCTCGGCCACCCCCGGCACGTGGAAATCCAGGTGCTGTGTGATGCCCATGGCCATGCGATCTGGCTCGGCTGCCGCGACTGTTCCCTGCAACGCCGCCACCAGAAAGTCCTGGAAGAAGCGCCGGCGCCGGGCATCGATCCCGCGCTGATCGCCACGGTCGGCGAACGCTGCGCCGAGGCCTGCCGCCGCATCGGCTATCGCGGCGTGGGCACTTTCGAGTTTCTGTATGAGGACGGCGAGTTCTTCTTCATCGAGATGAACACGCGCCTGCAAGTGGAGCATCCGGTCACCGAGATGACCACCGGCATCGACATCGTCCAGCAGCAACTGCGCATGGCCCGCGGTGAAGTGCTCAGCGTGCGCCAGGAGGACGTTCAACTGAACGGCCACTCCCTGGAGTGCCGCATCAACGCCGAGGACCCGCTGACCTTTATGCCGACCCCCGGCCTGATCCAGCGTTGGGAAGTGCCCGGCGGCTTTGGTGTGCGGGTCGATTCCCATGTCACCACCGGCTACCGCGTGCCGCCGTACTACGACTCGATGGTGGCCAAGGTCATCACCCACGGCGCCACGCGTGAAGAAGCCATGGCACGCATGCGCCTGGCGCTGAGCGAGATGATTGTGGACGGCATCAGCACCAACATTTCGTTGCACCGCGACATTCTTGATGACCCCGCCTTTTGCGAAGGCGGCGTCGATATTCATCACCTGGAGCGCTGGTTGCAGCAAAGGAGTCCGACATGAACACCGCCCCTGTCATCAGCCTGCTGGGCTCCAGCGCCTTGCTGTTCGAGGCGCCGGGCGAACTGGACCTGGCCCCGCAGCAGCGTATCTGGCGCCTGGCCCTGCAAGCCGGCGAATGGCCCGAGATCCACGAAGCCGTGCCCGGCATGAACAACCTGATGCTCACCTTCCTCACGCCGCCGCGTGAACTGAACGGCCTGTGCCAGCGCCTGCTGGAGGCCTGGGAGCAGAGCCAGCCGATGCCCCTGGAGGGGCGCATCGTCGAATTGCCGGTGGTGTACGGCGGCGAGTTCGGCCCGCACATGGCGGATGTGATTGCCCACACCGGACTGGATATCGAGACCATCGCCAACCTGCACTGCGAACCGCTGTACCCGGTGTACGCCCTGGGCAGCCACCCCGGTTATTGCTACCTCGGTGGCATGGACCCGCGCCTGGCCACGCCTCGGCGCCAGGTGCCGGTGCTGAATATCGGGGCGGGCTCGGTGTCCATCGGCGGGGTGCAGACCGGGGTGTCCGCCTCGGCCGGCCCCAGCGGCTGGAACACCATCGGCCGCACTGAAATGGCGTTTTTCGACCCCGCCCAAACCCCGCCCGCGATCTTGCGGCCGGGTGATTTCCTGCGCTTGCGCATCGAGAGGATCATTCGATGATCGAGATTTTATCGGCCACCGCCCTGGCCACCGTGCAGGACTTCGGCCGCTTCGGCAGCCTGGGTTATGGCGTGGGCACATCGGGCGCCATGGACCACCTGGCCCTGGCCCTGGGCAACCTGTTGCTGGGCAATCCCGAAGACGCCGCCGCGATTGAAATACCGCTGTTCCCGTTCGAGGTACGGCTGCTGCAGGACTGTGCCTTTGCGGTGACCGGCGCCGCTTGCGACGCCACCCTGGACGCCCAGCCCTTGCCACCGAACTGGGTGTGCCAGGGCCGCGAAGGCCAGGTCTTGAGCCTGGGCTATCCGACGTCTGGCAGCCGTGCCTATCTGTGTTTGGCGGGCGGGGTGGATGTGCCGTCGGTGCTGGGTTCACGCAGCACTCAATTGCGCGGCGAGTTCGGCGGCCTCGACGGCCGCGCCCTGCAACAGGGTGATCGGCTGGGGGCACTGCGCCCCTGTATCAGCCCGTTGCCGCTGGATGTTGGGGTGTTGGCGCCAAGCCTGGCGCTGCCGTTGCAGGTTGATGGGGTGCCTGCCATGCGCGTGTTGCCCGCCGCCGAATACGAGCGCTTCCAGGAGGCTTCCCGCGCAGCGTTCTGGGCCGGTGAATGGAAGATCACCACCCAGAGCAATCGCTACGGCTACCGGATGGAAGGCCAGCCCCTGCTGCCCATTGCACCGATGGAAATTCGCTCCCACGGCATCGTGCCGGGGGTGATCCAGGTACCCCACGGCGGCCAGCCCATCATCCAGATGCGTGACGCCCAGCCGAGCGGCGGCTACCCCAAGTTCGGCAGTGTGATCGAGGCCGACCTTTGGCGCCTGGGCCAGGCGCCCATCGGCGGCAAGGTGCGCTTTATCGAGTGCAGCTACCTGGAGGCCGTCGAGGCCCTGGAAACCAATCGCGCGTATCTGCGTGAAGTCAGCCGCCTGCTGGAACTGCACCGTGAAGGAGTGAAAGCATGACCCTTGAGGAAATTCGCCAATTGGCGCTGTGGCTCAAGGAGCACCACCTGGCCGGTGCCGAAATGAGCCGCCCCGGTGTGCACTTGACGCTCAAGCGCGTTGCCTCGGGCGCTGCTGTTGCGGCGCCTGCCGTTGCCATGGTTGAAGACCAGGTGCTGCGCACCACCGGCCTGGGGCGCTTGCTGCTGACCCATCCCCAACTGGATCAACCGTTCGTGGCGGTGGGCGATCAGCTCAGCGCCGGGCAACTGGTCGCGCTGCTGCAAGTGGGTGAGTTGCTGTTGCCCTTGCGCGCGCCCCGCGCCGCACGGGTCGTCGATGTGCGCGTGCCGTGCGGCACCACCGTCGGCTACGGCGAAGCGTTCCTTGGTGTGGAGTACCCCGCATGAAGATTGATTTGAACGCCGACCTCGGCGAAGGCTTCGGCCCGTGGCGCATGGGCGAGGATGAAGCGCTGATGCGCCTGATTTCATCGGCCAATGTCGCCTGCGGTTTCCATGCCGGCGACCCGCTGATCATGGACAACACGGTGCGCCTGGCCAAGGCCGGTGGCATTGACCTGGGGGCGCATGTGGGCTTCCCGGACCTGATGGGCTTTGGCCGTCGGCAGATGAACATCGAGATCAAGGAGCTCGCCACCCATGTGATCTACCAGCTCGGCGCGCTCGCCGGGATCGCGGCGGTCAACGGCCATCCCATGACCCACATGAGCTTCCACGGCGCCCTGGGCAATATGGCCGCCGCCGATGCGGCGTTGGCCGAGCCGTTGGTGCGGGCGGTGGCGGCGTTTGACCCGACGCTGATCATCAGCTCCTCCAGCAGCCGCGCTATCGAGTGCGCTGCCGAGAAGTGCGGCCTGCGCGTCGCCACCACGTTTCTCGCCGACCGTGCCTATGACGATGATTGCCTGCTGGTGCCGCGCAAGGTCGACGGTTCGGTGATCAAGGCGCCGGCAGCGGTGCTGCGCCGGGTGCGGCAGTTGCTGGAGGAGGGCACCGTGACCGCCCTCAGCGGCAAGGTGCTGCGAGTGCCGGCCCATTCGATCCTGCTGCATGGCGACACCCCCGGCGCGGTCGAACTGGCGCGCACCATTCGCGCCGAAATCGAGCAACTGGGCGGCCGCATCACGCCGATTTCCCAGCTGCTGGCCGCGTCATAAGCAGGCCTTATCGCCACACAATCATTGCGTCTTGGTCCAGCGCCCGAAGGCTGGATAGAGTCGAACCATAACCCGTAGCACAAGGACCACCCCATGCCATTTTCCGACTACAAAACCGCTCTGGTCACCGGGGCTTCCTCCGGCATCGGCGCCGCCGTTGTCGAGCGTCTGTGCCAGGAAGGCGTGCAGGTGCATGCCCTGGCCCGCAGCGCCGACAAGTTGCAGGAACTGGCGGCCAGGACCGGCTGCATCGCCCACGCCATCGACGTGACCGACCTTGCCGGGTTGACCCAATTGTTCGCCGAAAACACCTTCGACATCCTGGTCAACAACGCCGGCGTCGACAAACCCGGTTCCCTGCTCAAGGCCGACGCCGACGGCATCGACCTGCTGATCGACGTCAACCTGCGCGCCGTGCTGCACCTGGCACGGCTGGCGCTGCCGGGCATGGTCGAGCGCGACTGCGGGCACATCATCAACATCAGTTCGATCGCGGCGGCCTACAACTTTGGCGGCAACTCCACCTACCACGCGACCAAGGCCGCCGTGAGCATGCTTTCGCGCCAGTTGCGCATCGATGCGTTCGGCAAGCGCGTGCGAGTCACCGAGATCTGCCCGGGTCGGGTCGCCACGGATATTTTTGCCCACGTGCACGGCGATTCCGAAGCCACCTACAAGCGCTTCGTCGAGGGCTTTGAATTGCCCCAGGCCGAGGACATCGCCAATGCCATCGCCTTCGCGATTGCCGCGCCGATTGCGGTCAACATCGGGCACATGGAAATCACCCCGACCTTGCAGGTGCCGGGCGGGCTTTCCACCGCGCGGCCCCAGGACTACCAGGGCTGAATCCGAGCCCCAGCAAAAGAACGGATCGATCCGTCAGCGCTGCATCCCGCCACGGCCACGCCGGGTGATTTTGATTTCTGCCCTAGCCCAATGCCGATAGGGATTGACCATGAAGCAAGACTTCGATTTGGCCGCGATTCTGCAAGGCGAGTACGCCGAGCTGATCGTCAAGGGCATCGAAATGACCTTGCAGCTGGCGCTGTTCGCCTGGCTGCTGGCGATGCTGCTGGCGCTGACACTGGTCACGGTGCGCCTGACCGGTAACAAGCTGGCCGACCGCCTGGTGGCGGGGTATGTGTCGTACCACCGCAATGTGCCGACCCTGGTGCAACTGATGCTGTGGTACTTCGGCGTGCCGACGCTGCTTGGCGAGTCCACGCAACTGTGGCTGGCCAACCACAACACCGAATACCTGTTCTCGGTGATCGCCCTGGGCCTGTGTCAGGCTGCGTATTTCTGTGAAGACATGCGCAGCGGCCTGCGCGCCATTCCCGCCGGGCAGACCGAAGCGTCCAGGGCCCTGGGCCTGGGCTACGTGCGTTCGATGCGCTACGTGATCCTGCCCCAGGGCGTGCGTAACTGCCTGCCGTCGCTGATCAACCACACCGTGCTGCTGTTCAAGAACACCAGCCTGGCGATGGCGATCGGCGTGATGGAACTGACCTACGCCAGCCGCGAAGTGGAGAACTACACGTTCCGCACCTTTGAGTCGTACCTGGTGGCCACGGTTTTCTACCTGGTGTTTTCACTGCTGCTGATGGGGGCCGGGGCATTGCTCGCCCGCCACTTCAGCAAAGCCCTGGCGAGGTAGACCGCGATGTTCGATATGTTTTCAATCGTGCAGCAGAACTGGACGCTGTTCCTGATCGGCCAATACCCCCACGGCCCGCTGGGCGGCCTGGCGAGTACCCTGATCCTGGCGGCGCTGGCGTTGCTGCTGGCGTTCCCGTTCGGCCTGCTGCTGGCCTTGGCGCGGGTGTCGCCGTGGAAGGGGTTGTACTGGGTTGCGACAGTGTGGGTCTACGTGCTGCGTGGCATCCCGTTGCTGATGGTGATCTTCTGGACCTACTTCCTGGTGCCGTTGCTGATCGGCCATAACATCACCGGCTTCATGACCATGCTCTGCACCCTGGTGATCTACCAGAGCGCCTACCTGTGCGAAATCATTCGCGGCGGCATCCAGGCGCTGCCGGCCGGGCAGTACGAGGCGTCCCGCGCCCTGGGCCTGGGGTATGTGCGCACCACGGTCTGGGTGATCCTGCCCCAGGCGCTGTACAACGCGCTGCCGAGCCTGATCAGCCAGTTCATCTCGATCATCAAGGAAACCTCCCTGGGCTACGTGATCAACGTGCAGGAAGTGACCTTCGCCGCCAACCAGGTCAATAACCAGCTGCTGACCAAGCCGTTCCAGGTGTTTTTCATCCTGGCGATCATCTACTACCTGCTGTGTTTCGGCCTGACCCGCCTGGCCGGTTGGGTGGAGCAACGCATTGCCCGCAAGCGCCTGGGCGATGGCGGGCAAACCGTGGCGGGCGGTCCGTTGCTGACCACCGATAATTGAAGAGGGCTGCGCTCATGCATCCAATGATCATGTTTTCGAAAATCAATAAATGGTACGGCGAGTACCAGGCGCTCACCGACATCACCGCCGAGGTGCAACCCGGTGAAGTGGTGGTGCTGTGCGGCCCCTCGGGTTCTGGCAAGTCGACGCTGATCCGCACGGTCAACCGCCTGGAAGACATCCAGGCCGGCCAGATCCTGTTCGACGGGCAGGACGTGCACGGCACCGACGCGCAGATCAACCGCCTGCGCAGCCGCGTGGGGTTTGTGTTCCAGAGCTTCAACCTGTTCCCGCACCTGTCGGTGCTGGAAAACATCACCCTGGCGCCGAACAAGCTGCGCAACCTCAAGGGCGCCGCTGCCAAACAGAAGGCCATGGAATTGCTCGACCGCGTCGGCCTGGCCCATAAGGCCGGTGCTTACCCGGCGCAGTTGTCCGGCGGCCAACAGCAGCGCGTGGCGATTGCCCGGGCATTGGCGATGGAACCGCCGGTGATGCTGTTCGACGAGCCCACCAGCGCCCTCGACCCGGAAATGGTCGGTGAAGTGCTGAGCGTGATGAAGGGCCTGGCCAAGGACGGCATGACCATGATGTGCGTGACCCACGAGATGAACTTCGCCCGCGAAGTGGCCGACACCATCTGGTTTATGGACGCTGGGCAGATTCTGGAAAAGAGCAGCCCCGATGCGTTCTTCACCCAGCCTTCGCACCCGCGAGCGCAACGTTTTATCGCCGACCTGCGGGCCCATTGAGCTGCGGCGGCTTTGCTCCCTCTGCCATTTTTGCTGGTCCAACTTTCTGGAGATTTCCCATGGGTATGAAGCATCTGTTTACCGCACTGGCATTGGGGCCATTGGCGATCGCCGTCGCACAGGCCGACCAGTTGAGCGACATTATGACCAAGCAGTCCCTGAGCTGCGGCGTCTACGCCGACGTGCCGCCATTCTCCGCGCCGGACCCGAAAACCCGCGAGCTGGTGGGCATGGACGTGGACCTGTGCAAGGCCCTGGCCAAGACCATGGGCGTGGCCCTGGAACTCAAGCCTCTGTCGGTTGAAGCGCGGATTCCTGAAGTGAAAATGGGCCGCGTCGACGTGATCTTCGCCAACCTGGCCTACACCAAGACCCGCGCCGAACAGATCCAGTTCAGCGACCCGTACTACATCGCCAAGGAAACCCTGGTGGTGCGCGCGGCGAATGCCGACCAGCCGAAAAGCTTCTTCAAGGACAAGCGCATCAGCTCTACCAAGGGCTCCACCTCCGAGCAGTCTATCCGCCTTGCCGGGGCCACCCCGGTGACCTTCCAGGACACCGGCTCGGCCTACATGGCGTTGCAACAGAACAAGGTGGTGGGCCTGGTGACCAACACCATGACCGCGCTGAAACTGGTCAACCAGGCCAAGGCCAGTGGTGTCGAACTGGCCCTGGCCAAGGAGCCGATGGCCCTCGAACCGATCGGCGCCGGCATGCGCCGCGATGAGCCGGCGTTTCTGGCCAAGGTCAACGAGTCGTTGATGACGATGGAGAAGGCAGGGGAGATCGATGCGATCTGGGACCGCTGGATCGGCCCGAACACCGAATACAAGATGGTCCGCGAGGACAAGGTGCAGAGCTTGAGCGCCTTGAAGTTCGAGCCGTTGCCGTAAGCGCTGGCGGTTGTAAAAAAGCCCGCCGTGGGTGATGCACGGCGGGCTGTTTTTTTACGGTGTTCTGTACTGGGGGCGCAGGGCCTCATCAATCATCCAGTGCGGTTGGCCGGGCCTGATGCACGTTCCGCCCACCCAGCGTTCGTGGCTGGCATAGTCGAGCCAGTACGCCTGTCCGTTGAGCACGCTATGGCCCAAGGGGGTCAGCGACAGCGGGCGGCGGGGCCAGTCCAGATGCGTCTCGGTTTCCGTCAGCAATGGCTGCTCGCCATCGATCAACGGCCGCAACAGCGCATGAAACATCATGTCCCCCAGGAACGGCAACGGGTCGCGACTCGCCATCAGTTCGGCGAACACACGGCCAAATGGCAGCGGCCCGGCTTCGGCGAGGTAGGTCAGGGCCAGGCGTTCGGTCAGCGACAGGCCATCGTGTGTTCCCGGCAACTCCTGTAATTGACGCAACAGCGCCGGCGCCAGCAAGGGCAGGGCCGGGTGTTTGCCATGGGCAAGCTCGGCCAGCCGGGTCGGTGAGCTGTCGCAATAGGCCGACCACGCCTGTTTGGCCAACTGCACGGCATCGTCACCGATCAACCGCCGCTGGGGCCAGAGCCACGCCAATACATCGGGCGCCAGTTGGCCGATGCCGATAAAACGCTCGACGCCGGGAATGCGATCCACCTCGATCAGCTCCAGCTTGGGCGGCGCCTGTTCAAGGCCGGCCAGTGCGCGGGTCAGGAACAACTGGTCATAGGCATCCGCCTCGCACCACAGCACGCTGTGCTCGGCACTGGCCAAGGTGTGGAGCTGAGCGTATTCATCGTCGACGCGGCGCGTGACGTCCGCTAAGGGCATGGCAAAGGCCTGGCTGATGAACGCGCTGCGCAGGGCGCGGAACTCTGCGGCGGGGACGTCGCGCACCGGGCCCATGCACAGCGGGTCGGTGAGCATCTGGAAGCGGCCCTTGAACCCGGCCACCTGAAGGCTGTGGGCAATGTCATTGCCGCAGCGCCAGTGGGTGGTGCGCGCTTCGTCGCTGGCGGCAAAGTCGGGATGGCGGGCGGCGAAGTCAATGGCGTCGACATGGGCCTTGAGTTTGGGCCAACTGCTGAAGCCCAGTTGCCTGGCGATCTGCCATTGGGCTTGGGACAGGGTGGCGCCGGGGTCCTGGGCTTTCAGCTGGCGCAACAGTTCCTTGGCGCGCTTGCGCTGCTGCTCAAGGTTGAGACGGCCATCGGTGTTGGAGGATACAGGGCGTTGCGACATACGATCTCCTTGCACAAACCTTTTCCGCTTTAAGGTTGGGAGTCGTAGAAATGAGGTAGAGCTTCAATGTCCTGGGCGCAGCCCTTTCCGCGGAAGGTGGCGTAGAGAGCGCCAGGCGGAAAATATAGGCATTGCGGCGTTTGATTGCAAATCGGACTTGGGATCGAGGCCGTACTCTTTTTGGGGTTTGTACGGGATTACATGTGCGAGGGGGATTTGCCCTCATGCCAGTCAGTGAAGACGTAGAAAGGGCCAAAAGTAACCTGTGGTGAGGGAACAAGCTCCCTCGCCACAGGTACGCTGTTCTGGATTATTTGTCCTTGCGTGCATCCATGGTTTTCTGGTGCTCGGCCAGGAACGGCTGTTCTGCCGGATCGAAGCGATCAATCCCGGCAGTAAAACGATGCCAGTACGGATACAACGGTTGGCGCCGTGTCACCGCTTCAATACGCGAGAACTGTTCATCGGTGAGTTTCAATTCTGTGGCCGCCAGGTTGTCACGCAGATGCGCTTCCGTGCGGGCGCCGACGATCAGCGAGGTAATTCCCGGACGGTCCTTGAGCCAGGCCAGGCAGGTGCGCGCCACCGACACGCCCTGTTCATCGCCCACGGCGGCGAGGGTCTCGATGATGTCCAGCGCACGTTCCTGGTCATGCACGTAGGGTTCGGGCCAGCCGCTGCCCTGGCGGGTATTGGCCGGTGGCTGCTGCCCGCGCCGGGTGGAACCGGTCAGCAGGCCTTCGCCCATCGGCCCCCACACCAGCGTCCCTACGTGCTGGTCCAGGGCCAGGGGCAGTAACTCGTACTCGGCCTCGCGGGATTCCGGGGTGTAGTAGATCTGCTGGGTGATGGGCTTGAGCATGCCGTGCAATTCGGCCTTGCCGAGGGTTTTCATCATCTGCCAGGCGGTGAAGTTGCTGGTGCCAAAGTAGCGGATCTTGCCTGAGCCAACCAACAGCCGCAGGGCTTCGAGGGTTTCCTCGATGGGGGTCATGCCGTCCCAATTGTGCAATTGGTAGAGGTCGATATGGTCGGTGCCCAGGCGCTTCAAGCTCGCTTCGCACGCACGAATCAGGTGGTAGCGCGACGAGCCTGAGTTGTTCGGGTTGTTGTCCACGGGGCTACGGCCCTTGGTGGCCAGCAGGATATCGTTGCGTTTGTCGCCCAAGGCTTTGCCGACCACTTCTTCGGCCAGTCCGTGGGAGTAGAGGTCGGCGGTGTCGACCATATTCACCCCGGCGTCGAACGCGATATCGAACATGCGCCTGGCCTGGGGCACGTCTACCGATCCGCATTTTTCAAACTCGGCGCGACCGCCAAAGGGCACGGTGCCGAGGATGATTTCGGATACCAGCAGGCCCGAATGGCCCAGTTGTCGGTATTGCATGTCGTCTCCTACTTAACGTTGAACCTGAAGTTCTGAACGACGTGGGTGGCGATAGTTTGAATTTTTTCATGAAAACTTCCCGCGCCTGCCGCACCATTGCGCCCAACAGGTTTAAGAGGAATACCGCGTCCATGAGTGCACTGATCGAAACCCGCGCCCTCACGCGCATGGACGAACGCCGGCAGGTACCGTTGCTACAGCCCACGGATTTCACCTTGAACCGCGCCGACCGCGTGTCGATCACCGGCGCTTCCGGTTCCGGCAAAAGCGTATTGCTGCGTGCATTGGCGCTGCTGGATGCACCCACCAGCGGGCAGGTCCTGTGGAACGGCCAGCCGATTGCCAATGCCGAGATTCCCCATTACCGCAGCCATATCAGCTACCTCTCCCAACGCCCCGCGCTGCTCGAAGGCACGGTAGAGGACAACCTGCGTTTTCCCTTCAGCCTCAAGACCCTGCGCCAGCGCCGCTTCGACCCGCAAGCGGTGACCGCGTTGCTGGGGCATGCCGGCAAGGCAGCGACTTTTTTGACCAAGAGCGCATTGGACCTCTCGGGTGGCGAGGCCCAGGTGGTCTCGCTGATCCGCACCCTGCAACTCAATCCCGAGGTGTTGCTGCTGGACGAGCCCACCGCCGCCCTCGACCCCACCTCATCCGGCGATGTGGAAGCGTTGATCAGTGCCTGGTTTGCCGGCGACAACGCCCGCGCCTATGTCTGGGTGTCCCACGACCTCGACCAGGCGCGGCGCATGAGCGACATCCACTGGCAGATGAGTGCCGGGGTATTGAGCGAGGCGACCCAGCCATGAACTATCAAAACCTCACCGCTCTGGACATGGGCATCGCCGCTTCGCTGATTCTGGTCAACGGTGCGCTCTCCCTGCTGCTGCGCCTGGGCCTGGGCCGCCAGTTGCTGTGGGCGGCGGTGCGCACCGTGGTGCAACTGTTGGCCATCGGTTACCTGCTGGGCTGGGTGTTCGCGTTCGCCTACTGGTATGTGGTGCTGCCGTTGATGGGCGCAATGACCCTGATCGCCGGGCTGTCGGCGGCGGGGCGCGGGCGCAGGACGTACCGTGGGCAAAGGGTCGACAGCATCCTGTCGGTGTGGGGCAGTTCGTGGCTGGTGACGGCAGTGGGCTTGTTTGCGGTGATCCGCATCCACCCGTGGTACGAGCCGCAGTACGCGATCCCGATCCTCGGCATGATCCTCGGTAATACCCTGACCGGTGTGTCCCTGGGGATCGAACGCATGACCCAGGAACTGACCTCGGGGCGCAACACCATCGAGATGATCCTGGCCCTCGGCGGCTCACGCTGGGAGGCCGCCCAGGAAGCGATCCGCCAGGCGGTACGCGCGGGGATGATCCCGACCCTGAACCAGATGACCGTGGTCGGTATCGTCAGCCTGCCCGGCATGATGACCGGCCAGGTGCTGGCGGGGGAAAGCCCGGTGGACGCAGTGCGCTATCAGATCGTGATCATGTTCCTGATTGCCGCGTCGTCGGCGTTGGGTACGGTGGGGGCGGTGTTGCTGACCTATCGGCGGTTGTTTTCCAGGAGCCACCGGTTTTTGCGTGAGCGCTTGCAAGAGCGCGTCTGAGCCTCAGGTGTTCCAACCCTTAGCAATCGAATCTTCATCGCAGATGTGCGGCCGCGACGGTTCGAGGTTGCACTCGAGCTTGTTGCGGGCAATGTTAAAGCGATACTGCGCGCCATTCTAGAAACCGCGCGACCGGTCCGATCGCTGATAAGCAGAGACTGTAAGTCACTGGTGGGCGTGCTTGATTGTTTTTTTGTATGTGTTAGTTCTTGCAGGGATTGCTTGCAGAAAAATCCTACACTCAGGTCGCTACTTCGAGTTTGAAACTACCTATCCGTTCGGCTAGCTATTTGTCTAGGAAGTAATCTGTTAGCGTTCAAGTATTCTATGTCGAGGAAAGGGGGCTTCAGAATGGAGCTCGCAGATATCGGTGGTACGCCACTTGTAGAGTTGAAAACACTCTCGATAAATGGCAACAAAGTTTTTTCTAAGTGTGAGTTTTTGAATCCCTCAGGAAGTCACAAGGACAGGACTTATCTAAATATTGTTAGCCGATTGGAGGAGGCCGGCGTCATTTGGCCGGGCATGACCTTGATAGATTGTTCTACCGGGAATGGTGGAGCAGCACTTGCGTGGATCGGAAGGCTAAAAGGCTATAAGGTGAAAATCTTTATGCCGGAAGGTATGACTGAGGAGCGGAAAGTTTAAATACGCTCTTATGGGGCTGAAATAGTTGAAACGCCAAGAGAAGGTTTTTTATCAGAAGCCGTACTCCGAGCGAAACGTTATCAAGCGGAGAACTCGGCGAGAGAAAGTTATTTTCTGGACCAGTCCAGCAATTTATTGAACAGGCAAAGTTGGGAGGTCTGTGGTGAAGAAATAGTACGGGACCTGAAGGTGCAGGGCGTAGTGCCTGATTTTTTTGTTTGCTCAATAGGCACGGGTGGAACGTTTTCTGGTATTGCTGAGGTATTGAAGCGAGAGTACAGCGAAATTAGAACCGTAGGGGTTGAAGTCAATAATTCTGCTCCATTGTTTGCAGAAAGGCATCACTTGGCTTTTGAACATCGCCCTCATAATTTAATGGGACTCGGTGCCGGAATCTTGTCAGCTAATACAATCTCTGAACTCGTTGATGAGGTCCGAGTGATTAAAGGCTCAGACGCATGGGCTCGAATGAAGCTTTTTATTGACGAAGAAAAAATCCCAATTGGCCCGACCTGCGGTGCTAACTTGCTGGTCTGCGATGAGTTTGCGCGAACATTCCACAAAAAAAATATAGTCACCTTGTTTTTTGATAGTTCATGGAAGTACGCAAGTCGCTGGGATGGTGTTTATCCAGAATACAGTGAGGTGAATGATGTTACTTGAAGAGGTTTATAGGAATGCCAGAGTTGTGAACTCTGGTGCAGCATTGACTGCCGTAAACGAGTTTACTGATCAAATTCCGGCATTAAGGCCGGAGGTATTAATGGAGGTGGCTCAAAAAATCGTTAGGCTCATGGATTTTAATATTTCAAAAATTGTAACTGAAGAGGATAAAGGTGCTGCACTTGCTACGACGGTTTCTTTGCTTACAGGTATTCCTATGGCAATGGCTAGATGGTATTCCTACAGTCTGGGGGGTATCAATGAGCAGGTGGTTAATGTGCAGTCAGAGTATTTTCAAGGAGATATGTATCTTAATGGCGTTAATGCGGGTGATCGCGTAACTGTTATTGATGATACGTTGAGTACTGGTGGCGCAGTGATTGCGCTGGTCAATGCAGTGAAAGGTGCTGGTGGCGAATTAGTGGACGTTATTTGTGCCGTTGAAAAGGTGGAGAATAATGGCGCTGAAAAGGTTAAAAAACAAACGGGTATTGATGTGAAAACCATTATGAAAATAGTGGTTAGAGACGAAGGTGTGAACGTGATTTCATAGGTCGGTATTTTTTTCGGTTGATAGATATGCTTAGACTGGGCGTAATAATTGGCTTGGTTTTTTGCTTGCTCAGTGCAGCATTCGATGTGTATGTCGCTTATGTTACGCAATCGATCAATACGCTGATCGTTGTTTTTTATTGTTTTGCAACGTCGGCAGTGTTTTTTATCGTGTGCGCGCTGTATCGCGATGCAGGTTCTTTGGTTTCAAAGTTTAGATCCTGTTGGCCGTTTGTCTTCATCGTAAATATTGCAGTTCTACTCAACTGGGGAGGCCTGTTTTATGCGTTGCGTTATTTAGAGCCAGCAGTGGTCGGAGTCGCCTCAGTAGCCTGCGGCCCAGCCTTCACCTTGATTATCTCGCTGCTGAATAAACGCGGTGCTAAGGTTGCCTTCGCAGATACGCTGGTTTCATGTCTGGTGCTCACGTCGGTAGGGATCATGTTGTTCAATTCCTTTGCCGGTGACAGCGGTGTGGTCGCTACTACCGTGGAGGAGCGGCTGTTTGGTATTGGCAGCGTCATGGTTTGCGCGTTGGGTACCGTCATTTACACGATTTTCTCCAAGGAGATGTTCGCTCGCCATTGGTCTACCCATGAAATACTGGCTGTCAGGAGCGTGGCGATGATTGGTGTCTGCGTCATCACAATTCCTGTTTCCGAGGTGAGTTTTTCGCTCGACCGCGAATTGATTCTGCCGATGGTGGTCTTGGTTGTGATCGGGCATTTGTTGCCGATTTACCTGATTCAGAAAACCATCTACTACCTCACACCGATTCATGTCTCCCTGGTTTTGCTGACACTTCCTGTCTTTGTACTGTTACTCCAATACCTGGATACCAGAGTGGAGTTTTCCATGGCCAGTGTGGTGGCGGTCAGCGTCATTGTGTTGTTGCTTTTGGGGCGGGCGATGTATGCAATCAGGAAGGAGGCAACATGATTAGAGTGGTCGTGGTTGATGGTTTTTCTTCGGGAAAATTTGTGGCGAAGCGGTTGAGTGAAAAGGGTTGTGTGCTCATGCATGTGGCGTCAACGGGAGCCTTGGACAGTTACTACTACAAGGGCTTCGATCATTCGATTTATGAGCAGATGATTGTCAATGGCTCTATGACGACTACCTTGGCGGGCGTCGAATGCTTCAAGCCTGACTTCATCATCGCCGGTGCCGAAACCGGTGTGCTTCTGGCTGACCTGTTAAACGAACGACTGCAACTGCCCTATCGTAATGACTTCGACAAGACCAATGCCCGCCGAAACAAGTACGACATGATTCAATGTGTTGCCCAGGCTCAGTTGCCCGCACCCCGACAGTTCGTTGCAGGCAGTTGGGCGTTGGCCGACGGCTGGATCAAAGACCATGGGCACTTTCCTCTCGTGGTAAAACCCCTCGACAGCGCAGGCGCCGACGGTGTGTTTATCTGCGCGGACAGGCAGGCCTGCGAGACTGCGGTGGGCAAGCTGTTGGGAGCAACGAATAAGTTGAACCTGCCTAATACGCAGGTGCTGATTCAGGAGTACCTGGCGGGGACGGAATATGTGGTGAATATGGTTTCACTCAATGGTCAACAGCTCGTTACCGAGGTCGTGAGGTACCAAAAACAGCGCACAAAAGAGGGTGGCGTACTCTATGACATCGATGAGTTGATTGGACCTGACTCATCGGTTTACCCGCTGCTGGTGGATTACACTCGGGCAGTGGTACGGTGTCTGGGTATTCGCAACGGCCCCAGTCATGCAGAAGTCATGTTCACCGCAGAGGGGCCGAAACTGGTAGAAGTTGCTGCGCGAACCGACGGTATTCTGCGTCCCGGTGTATCCAGGCAAACCACCGGTCTGGGGCAGATTGAAGCTGTGGCTTTATCCATCGCCGAGCCGGAGTTTTTTGCACAATTGCTGGCAAGGGAGGCCGACTCTCCACTGTTGCAACATACCTATAATGTCTGCCTGATCAACCGTTCAAATGGCTGTTTCGATAAGGATCTATTTTTGAAAGAGCTGCTCAAACTTGAGTCTTTCTTCGATGCAGTTTTCTACGTCGAGAATGGACAACAAATTGGTGCGACGCAGGACGTGTTCAGTCAACCGGGGACGGTGTATCTGGTTCATGTCGATCCTAAGGTGATCGCCGCAGATTACCTTAGGATTCGCGCACTTGAGGTCGAGGGGGGGTATCTGACCGAAAGCGGGTAGGCCTTACTCCACGTCCGCCACGCCAAAATCCAGCACCACCTTCATCGCCTGGGTCTTGTCCGCTGCCAGTTCAAACGCCTGCACCGCCTGCTCGAACGGCACCGTGTGGGAGATCACCGGGCGCACGTCGATGACCTGGCGATTGAGCAAGTCCACCGCCTGGGCAAACTCGCTGTGGAAGCGGAAGGTGCCGCGCAGGTCGATCTCGCGGCTGACCAGCAGGTTCAGCGGCAGCGACACCTCACCGCCCAAGCCGACCGTGACCAGCACGCCGCGTGGGGCGATGCAGTCCAGGCCGTTACGCAGGGCCTGGGCGCTGCCGGAGACTTCGAACATCACCTCGAAGTAACCCTTCTCGGCGGTGTAGCGCTTGAGCGCGTCGATGCCGTCGGCAATGTTGTGGGTGCGCGTGGCGCCCATTTTTTCCGCGCAGGCCAGGGCGCTGGCGGACAGGTCCACCGCGACGATTTCAGCCGCACCGGCGGCGCGCAGGCCGGCGATCAGCAGGTTGCCGATGGGGCCGCAACCGGTCACCAGCACGCGCTTGCCGAATACTGCGCCGGCCCGTTGGATCGCATGCAACCCCACCGACAGCGGCTCGGCCAATGCACCTTCGGCGAGGCTGACGTGATCGGCCAAAAGATGTGCCTGATGCGTCTCGATCACCAGGCTCTGGCGGAACGCGCCCTGGATATGCGGGAAGGGCATCGCGCTGCCGTAGAAGCGCATGTCCAGGCAGTGGTTGGGCAGGCCTTGATGGCAATAGCGGCAAGCGCCGCAGGGACGCGACGGCGATACGGCGATGCGCTGGCCGACCTTGAACCGGCCGGCGTCGGAGCCCACGGCGTCGATCACTGCCGACACTTCATGGCCGAGCACCATCGGCTCGCGCAGGCGCACGGTGCCGAAGCCGCCGTGCTGGTAGTAGTGCAAGTCCGAGCCGCAGATGCCGCCGCGGGCGATGCGCACGCGCAGTTGCTCGGGGCCCAGGCTATGGGGTTCGTCCTGGGGGCTGACCCGCAGGTCTTTTGAGGCGTGGCAGACAATGGCGTGCATAAGGTTCTCCAGGGTTACAGCGACGCGGTGATGCCACCGTCGACATAGAGGATATGACCGTTGACGAAACTCGCGGCATCGCTGGCCAGGAACACTGCCGCACCGGCCAACTCAGCAACGTCGCCCCAGCGTCGGCTTGGTGTGCGCTGCACCAGCCAGTCGCTGAATTCGGGGTTGGCCACCAGGTTGGCGTTCAACTCGGTCTTGAAGTAGCCGGGGCCGATACCGTTGACTGTCAGCCCGTGGGGGCCCCAGTCGATGGCCATGCCCTTGGTGAGCATCTTCAACGCACCTTTGCTCGCTGCATACGGCGCGATGCCCGGGCGGCCCAATTCACTTTGCACCGAACAGATATTGATGATGCGCCCACGCTTGCGCGGGATCATCGCCCGCGCCACGGCCTGACCCACCAGGAAGGCGCTGTCGAGGTTGGTGCTGATCAGTTCGCGCCAATGCTGCTCGCTGTAGTCTTCCAGCGGCCCACGGCGCTGCATGCCGGCGTTGTTGACCAGGATGTCCAAGGGCCCGATGCGTTCTTCGATAGCGGCCACGCCGGCCTGGATCGCCGCGCTGTCGGTCACATCGAACGCTTGGGTGTGCACCTCCAGGCCTTCAAGGGTCAGCAGCGCGGCGGCATCGCGCAGGGTGCTGCGGTTACGCCCGTTGAGCACCACCCGCGCACCGGCCTGGGCCAGGCCTCGGGCGATGGCCAGGCCGATACCGGCACTGGAGCCGGTGACCAGCGCCAGCCGGCCATCGAGGCGAAAGGTGTCTAGAACGCTTTGCATGGGCAGGTTTCTCCGGACGCGCTTGTGATAATCAAACCATTGGCTGATGGGCTTAACTTCACTCCGGTGTAGGGCGCAGGTCCAATGTTCATTTATGATCGGCTGATCAATATTGGTGATAACCGGGGAGGCTCAATGGAACTCAAGCACTTGCGCGCCTTTGTGGTACTGGCCCAGGAGCTGCATTTCGGCCGGGCGGCGGCGCAGTTGTCGATTGTGCAACCGGCCCTGAGCATGCAGATCAAGCTGCTCGAAACTGGCCTGGGCGTACGCCTGCTGGACCGCAATCGCCACTCGGTGACCTTGACCGATGCCGGTCGGGTGTTCCTGCCCGAAGCCCAGGCGACCCTGCACCAGGCCGCGCGGGCGGCGGAGGCGGCGCGGGCGTCCAACCGAGGGGAAATCGGCCGGGTGCGCCTGGGCTTTGTGTCGTCGGTATTGCCGCACCTGTTACCCGAGTTGATCCGCACGGTGCATCAGCGCTACCCGCGTATCGAGCTGGAACTCAAGGACATGCCCGGCCCCGATCAAGCCGCCGCGCTGAAGAATGATCGCCTGGATTTCGGCCTGATGCGCCTGCCCGCCGCCTACCCTGGGGTGCAAACCCGCGTGGTGCTGCGCGAGCCGTTCTGCGTGGCCCTGCCGATGGATCATCCGTTGGCCACGCAGGATTCGATCCAGCCCGGCGACCTGCTCGACGTGCCGGTGTACATCCTCGCGCGGCGCTATGCGCCGGGGTTCTACGACGAATTTATCCAGGCCGTGGGCATTCCTTTGCAGATCGCGTCCGAACTGGGCGAGTTCACCACCATGCTCGCGCTGGTCTGCGCCGGGTTGGGCGTCGGCGTCTTGCCGCAGCAGGCCGCGCGGGCGTTGCCGGCCAATTGCGTGTCGCGGCCACTGGCGTTGGGGGCGTTCCAGGCGCGCACGGGGTTGGCCTGGACCACGTTGGACAGTGCGGTAAAGACCACGTTGTTTGCGTTGATCGTCGAACTGTTTGGCGAGTGATTGTTTCACCCGCTGAAATGCTGGATTGTAAAAGCTGGTGATTCCAGTGGTCGGCGCAGCGGTGGAACATGCCGGTGTCAAAACCCCACCCTTTGGAGCCTTACATGTCCCAGCCTGCGATCAAACTCTATGGTTTCCCCTTGTCCGGCCATTCCCATCGGGCCGAGCTGATGCTGTCCCTGCTGGGGTTGCCCAGCGAGTTCATCCTGGTGGACCTCAAGCAAGGCGCGCATAAAAGCGCTGACTTCACTGCGACCATCAACCGTTTCGGCCAGGTCCCGGCGATTGACGACAACGGCACCGTACTGGCGGACTCCAACGCGATCCTGGTCTACCTCGCCACGAAATACGGCAAGGGCCAATGGTTGCCAAGCGACCCGGTGGGGCAGGCGCGCGTACAGCGCTGGCTGTCGGCCGCCGCCGGCCAGTTGCACGCCGTGCCGGCCACCGCACGGCTGGCCTTGGTGTTCGGTGCCGATGTGGATGCGGCGGCGGCGATCAGCCGTGCCCATGCCTTGTTGGCACTGGTGGAGCAGCAACTGAGCGAAACCCGCTTCCTGGCGGGGGAGCAAGCGAGCATCGCCGATATTGCGTTCTACACCTATGTGGCCCATGCGCCGGAAGGCAATGTGTCGCTGGCCGACTACCCTAAGGTGCGCGCCTGGCTTGCCAGCATCGAGGCCTTGCCGGGATTTGTGGGCATGCCGCGTACGGCGGTAGGGTTGCAATCACATTAACGTTGCTGAGGCGCATCGATGGACCGATTTCACGAAATGCAGGTGTTCCTGGCGGTGGCCGAGGAGGAGGGCTTTGCCGCCGCAGCGCGCCGCCTGAACACCTCGCCCCCCAGCGTGACCCGGGCCATCGCCGCCATGGAAGCGCGCATCGGTACCCAGCTGCTGGCGCGCACCACCCGCAGCCTGCACCTGACCGAGGCCGGCCAGCGTTATCTCGAAGATTGCCGGCGCATCCTCGCCGAGCTGGACGAAGCCGAAGAAGCGGCGGCGGGCAGTTATTCGATCCCCTGCGGCCACCTCACGGTGACCGCACCGGTACTGTTTGGCGAGTTGTATGTGGCGCCGGTGCTGGGCGAGTACCTCGACCGTTTTCCGCTGGTGAATATCAATGCCTTGCTGGTGGATCGGGTGGTCAACCTGACCGACGAGGGTATCGATGTGGCTGTGCGCATCGGCCATCTGCATGAGCCGGGGCAACAGACGATCAAGGTGGGTGAGGTACGCCGGGTGGTCTGCGCCTCGCCCGGCTATCTCGACCAGCACGGCCGCCCCCTGCACCCCGGGCAGTTGGGTGCGGCGCAGGTCGTCGGCCTGTCCTCCAGCCGATTGGTGAGTGAGTGGGCGTTTGTCGACGCCGGCCAGCCGTTGACGGTGCCCATCGAACCGCGCCTGGTGGTCTCGGCGAACAATGCAGCGATCAACCTGGCGCGCCTGGGCTGGGGGTTGACGCGGGTGCTGTCCTATCAGGTCGCGGCGGCGGTGGCGGCCGGTGAGCTGGAAATCGTCCTCGAGAACTTCGAGCCGGCCCCGTTGCCGATCCAGGTGGTGTTCCAGAAAAGCGCGCGCGTGCCGGCCAAGATCCACACCTTTGTGGATTTCCTCAGCCATCGCCTGGGCCAGGACACGGCCTTGAATCCGGCGATGAAGCGGCGCGGTTGATGGAGCGTTATCGCGATATGCAGCTGTTTGCCGCGCTCGCCGAGCAACCGAGCCTGGCCTCGGCCGCACGGGCAGCCCAGGTCTCGGCGCCGACGTTGATGCGTGCGATTGCCCGCTTGGAAGCACGCCTGCGCGTACCGCTGCTGCAACGCAGCACGCGGGGTGTCAGCCTTACCGACACGGGCCGTGCCTACATGGCCGACTGCGTGCGGCTGCTGGCCGCCGTGGACGCCGCCGAAGCCTCGGCCAAGGGCTTGCATGTACAGGTCCAGGGCAATCTGCGGGTGTTCATGCCGTTGCTGTTCAGCCGCTATGTGATGGCGCCGCTGTTGGCCAGCTACATGGATCGTTACCCTGCGGTGCAGCTCACCGCCCACTACCATGACTATTACCCCAATCTTCACGAAGAGGGGCTGGACGTGGCGATCCTGGTCGGCGAGTTGCCCAGCTCCTCACTGATCGCGCGGCCGGTCGGGCACGTGCGGCAGATCCTCTGCGCCAGTCCCGCTTACCTCGCGGCGCACGGCGAACCCCGACACCCGGACGACCTCAAGCGGCATCGCCTGATCGCCACTGCCGACCCGGTGCATTGGGCGTTCCAGGGTTGCCAGCTCAAGGCCCGCGCGCGGCTGAGTTGCGCCACGGTGCAAGGCACGATCAATGCGGCGGTGCAGGGCGCGGGGCTGGTGCGTTGCTTGAGCTATCCGCTGCATGAGCATCTGCTCAGCGGCCAGTTATGCCGCGTCCTGCAGGGCTATGAGCCAGCGCCCCTGCCGGTGCATGTGGTGTACGGCGAAGGGCGCCATGGGCCGATGCGTGTGCGCAGTTTTGTCGATCATTGCGTGGCGGCGCTGCGTGAGCATCCGGCATTTCAGTTGGCGTAACAGTGGATTGCCTGGGCTGGGTATTCTGCGTTTGGCTGGCGGGGCGCAGCATGGGGGCAACCCACTGGAGGTGATCACCATGAACCCTATTGAACAATCCCCCTGGCATGCCGGCGAACGGCAGTTACAAGCAGCGGTCGGCGTGGCCGAGCGCATGGCGGTGGTCGGGCCCAAGGTGATACGCGATCACCTGCCGGAGCAGCATCGGGATTTTTATCCACTGTTGCCCTACCTGATGCTTGGCGTGGTGGATGAACAGGGGATTCCCTGGGCGACCCTGATTGAAGGCGCGCCGGGGTTCGTCCACTCTCCCGACCCTTATACGTTGCAGATTGACAGCCTGCCCTCTGCCAGCGACCCGGCCCGCGCCGCCTTGCACAAGGGCGCTGCCGTGGGCCTGCTGGGTATCGACCTCAACACCCGGCGGCGCAACCGCATGAATGGGCGTATCGGCGCGCTCGATCACGAGGGGCTGTCGGTCGACGTGGTGCAGACCTACGGCAATTGCCCCAAATACATCCAGCTGCGGCCGGTCGATGGGATTGCGCGTAAACCCGGCACCCAGGTCGAGCGTCTTGACGGCCTGGACGCCGCTGCCGAAAGCATGATCCGCAACGCCGATACCTTCTTCGTCGCCAGCTACGTGGAGGTCGACGGCGAACGCTCGGTGGACGTCTCCCATCGCGGCGGCAATACCGGCTTCGTGCGCGTGGAGTGCGACGTGCTGACCATCCCCGATTTTGCCGGCAACCTGTTCTTCAACACCTTGGGCAACCTGGCGGCTAATCCGGTGGCGGGGCTGTTGTTTATCGACTTTGCAACGGGGGATGTGCTGCAGATCGCGGGGCATACCTCGCTGATCCTCGACGGCCCTGAAGTCGCCCGCTTCGAGGGCGCGCAGCGGCTCTGGACGGTGACCGTGGACCACGTGGTTCGCCGCCCGGCGGCGTTGGCCTTGCGCTGGCAGTTCGAGGCGTTTTCGCCGTTCAGCCTGGCGATGGGCGGTTGGTAGCGTCAGCGTATTTATCACGGCCTGTTGAAGAGCAAATGGGGGAACTCCCTCTGTGGTGAGGGGCTTGTCTCGCGTTGGGCTGCGCAGCGGCCCTAATCACTTCCACATGATGGGAGTTCGGGCTTCCACACCCGTTCTCTGAATGTGCAGCGACTCGCGAAGGGTGGCGGCGAGGTTGATCAGACGCAACCCGAAAGCTGCGTAAGAGCGGTCCGATGGACCTGCTCATCTTCATCACCCAAAGTCCTCTCCTGGAGACGTAAGACTTTTAACGTTAGCCTTTCACTCCTACCGACAACAAGGACTCGTCATGCAACCCAAGGTCATCAATCCCAAGAGCGTATTCAACTCCTTGCAATACGGCTTCAGCCAAGCCATCGAAGTGCCTGATGGCCGGCGTATTCTGCTTTCCGGCCAGGTAGGTGTGGATGCCCAGGAGCGTACGGTCGGTCCAGGCATTGCCGAGCAAACCGATACGGCGTTGGACAATATCGAAAAAATCCTGGCCGAGGTCGAGGGTGACTTGTCCCATGTGGTAATGCTGCGGCTGTATATCGTCGAGTCCGCACGTGATCGGCAGGAACTCATCGCCCAGGCGCTGCGTGAGCGCTTCCCCCATAACCCGCCGCCGTCGTCCTGGATTATTGTCAGTGGGCTTTCGTTGCCGGAGTGGTTGATCGAAATCGAGGCGGAGGCGGTGATTGCGCTGAAATAAGCGCCTCATCTCACGGGTCTGTGGCGAGCGAGCTCGCCACGGAACGAGCAAACCGGCTTACCACGATGCCAGCGCCGGCATTTGCGCCCACGCCCCACCCAGCGCCGTATACAGGTTCACCTCCGCCACCAGTTGCGCCAGTCGGTCCACGATCAGCGCCTGTTGCGCACTGAACAGCGAGCGCTGGGCATCGAGGAAGGTGAGGTTGCTGTCCACCCCGCTGCGGTAGCGGTGCTGGGCCAGGTCGTAATACGCCTGGTTGGCGGCGACGAAGTCGCGTTGGGCGTTGAGCTGGTCGGTAAACGTCTGGCGTGCGGCCAGGCCGTCGGCGACTTCCTGGAAGGCCGTCTGGATGGACTTTTCATACTGGGCGACGCTGATGTCTTTTTGCAGGCTGGCGTAGTCCAGGCTGGCGCGCAGGCTGCCGGCGTTGAAGATCGGCAGGTTGATCTGCGGCTGGAAGGTCCAGGTGCCGGTGCCGCCCTTGAACAGGTCCGACAGTTCGGTGCTGGTGCTGCCGGCATTGGCGGTAAGGCTGACTGACGGGAAAAACGCCGCGCGCGCCGCGCCGATGTTGGCGTTGGCGGCGCGCAGTTGGTACTCGGCCTGGAGGATATCCGGGCGGCGTTGCAGCAGGGCCGATGGCAAGCCGGCCGGTAGCCGCGCCACCAGGTCGTCAGCCAACGGGCGCGCTGGCAGGCTTTGATCCACCGGGCCGCCCACCAGCAGGGTGAGATTGTTGAGGTCCTGGGCCACCTGGCGTGCATAGCGGGCCACGCTGGCGCGGGTACTTTCGACGCTGGTGCGCGCCTGCACCACGTCCAGGGCCGAGGCTTTGCCGGCGGTTTTGCTGCGGCGGGTCAGGTGCAGGCTGTGGTCGTTGGCGGCCAGGGTCTGTTGGGCCAGGGCCAGCAGTTCCTGGTCGGCGCGCCAGGTCAGGTAGGCGTTGGCGACGTTGGCCACCAGGCTCAGTTGTGTGCTGCGCCGGGCCTCTTCCGTGCCGAGGTAGGTGAGCATCGCCTGTTCACTGAGGCTGCGCACGCGGCCAAACAGGTCCAGCTCATACGCGCTGAGCCCCAGGGTGGCGGAGTAACTGGAGGTGATCGCGGACTTGCCCGTGCCGGTGACATCCCCCGGCAGCTTCTGGCGTTTGCCGGCCCCCGTGGCGGACACCGCCGGGAACAGGTCGGCACGCTGGATGCGGTACTGCGCCTGAAACGCTTCGACATTCAGCGCAGCCACCCGCAGGTCGCGGTTATTGACCAGGGCATCGCGAATCAGCTGTTGCAGCGCCGGGTCGTGGAACTGCTGCTGCCAGTCCGACGCCGGATCGCTGTTGCCGGCCTGGGCGAGGCGGTAGACCCCACTCTGGGGATACTGCGCGGGCATTGGCGCCTCGGGCCGCTGGTACTCGGGGATCAGCGAGCAGCCCCCGAGCATGCAGGCCATACCGATGCTGGCGACGGTGCGTGTGTCCATCAGGCCCCCACCATCCATTTAGCCAGGCCATGCCGGCCACTCACGCCCAGCTTGGCGGCGGCGCGCTTGAGGTAGGTTTCGATGGAGCTGTTTTTCACGCTGAGTTTTTCCGCGATCTGCGGCACAGTGCCGCCGGTCAACAGGCCGAGGCACACTTCCTGTTCGCGGGCCGAAAGGCTGATCTCGCCGAGGGACAGGCGCTTGTGGAACTCGCGCTGCAAGCGTGATTGCTCAAGCAGCGTATGGGCCGGCTCCGCCTGGGCATGTGGCGCATGGCGCAGGACGTGCGCGTGGCGCTCGATCAGCGGCAACAGGGTGTCCGACAGGCACTTGAGAAACGATAACTCGGCCAGGGAAAAAACGCGCTGGGTCGGCGGTCGGTAGCATGAAATCACGCAGCGCCGGTTGCCCTGGCGTGACACCAGATTGCACTGGTGCGAGGTACCCCGAGGATGGGCGCTGTCGGGTTTGGCATTCATCTGGATCAGCAGCGGGTCTTGCATGCCGAGCATTTCCCGCAGCAACGGGTGGTCATCCGGCGGGCGCAGGGCCAGGGGCGGCGGCAGGTCCTGTTTTTGGCCAGCACTGCCCAGAAGCTTGATATCGAGTACGCGGTCGCGCGGCTCGTCGAGGGTCCATTCACTGAGGTCCACCAGGTGGATCGGCACCCATTTGCAGACCAGATGCAACATGTGGGCGGCGAATTCCTCATGGCCGCTGTGTGCAATCAGCTCGCCCATTTCGGCGTAGAAATTCGGGCTCTGCGTGTTATCCATGCTGCGTTTCAAACTCATAGCCATCTCATCCTTGATGTCGAAAACCGTCAACGAACTCCCTGGGCCTGTGGGGGGCGATTCGTTCCTCATGAACGAGAGTCGGCACTCTAGATTTCATTTGGCCAGGGGATCTGTCCTACGTATGTAGCGGAAACGAGGGACACAAACTGCCATAAAAACAACGTCATTAATTCGACGTTTCTGAGAGGTGATTCCGCCTACGAAAAGCGATGGAAAATATTTATTAGTTATTAAGTTATTGATATTTAAAATAAATATTTATTAATGAAGCGACGTCTGAAAAGCTGGTAGCGAGTAGATGTAGCCAATTTCCTACAGGGCTTTAATCGTTTCAGCAGTGAACCTTCAGCCAACCCGGATCTATCCGTTTGGGTGTCCGGGTTTAGGGTGACAGACAGCTCGCGACCTCCAATGCTCAAATCCGGCAATTTCGCCGTAAAGGGGCTCCCCGCGCGGCCAGTGCCTGATACCCATGAGAAGGATCTTATGCAGCATTTTCCCAGCCTGCCGGCCAGCTTTCCCCTCACCGCGGCCCAACAGGACATCTGGCTCGACCAACTGCGGGCGGGCGATTCGCCGCTGTATAACATCGGCGGTTACGTCGACTTCGAAGGCCCGGTGGACCGTGAATTGATTCAGCGTGCTGTCGAGCAACTGGTGGCCAGGCACGATGCGCTGCGCACCCAGTTGCACAGTGACGCCAACGGCTTGCCTCGACAAACCTTTACCCCTGGGTTGTCGACGAAAGTGGCACTGCACGATTTCAGCGCGCTGCCCGATCCCGAGGCCGCGAGCCAGGCCTTGATGCACGCGCAGATGGCCCGGCCTTATCAGATGGAGGGCGCGCCGCTGTTCCGTTTCTTCCTGGTCAAACTCGACGACAACCACTACCGCCTCGGCACCCAGGCCCATCATGTGATCCTCGACGGCTGGGGCTTTGGCCAGATGCTGCAATCCCTGGCGCACCTGTACACCGCGCTGGAGCAAGGCCGGCCACCGGAGCCGCCGGCACCGTCCTATGTCGAATTCATCGACGCCGACCAGCGCTATCACGCCTCGGCACGCTTCGCCCGCGACCGCGCCTATTGGTTGGACAGATACCCGGTATTACCGGAGCCGCTGCTCACGCCCCGGCACAACGCCAAGGCCGGCAGCAACACCCTGGTGCAAGGCTTTCCCATGGCCTTGCTCACCCGCATGGAACAGGTGGGCAACCGTTACCAGGCCTCGGCGTTTCATGTGCTGCTGGCGGCGCTGTATGTGTATTTCACCCGCACCGCCCAGCGTCAGGATTGGGTGGTGGGCCTGCCGATACTCAACCGCTCCAACGCGCGGTTTCGGGCGACTGTGGGGCTGTTTGCCCAGGTCAGTGCCGTGCAGTTGCAGTTCGATGAACAGTTGCCGTTCGGTGCCTTGGTGCGCGGGGTGCGCGACCGGCTCAAGGAGGATATGCGCCACCAGCGTTTCCCCTTGAGCGAGATGAACCGTGAACTGGGCTTGCACCGTTCGCAGCGCGGCCAACTCTTTGACGTGTCGGTGTCCTTCGAGCAGGACGACCATGAGCTGCGCTACGGCGCCATCCAGGCCCGTGCAATCAAAGTCTCCAACCTCCACGAACCGCTGCCATTGGCCATCCACCTGCGCAGTAACCGTCACCAGGGCACCGCGTGCCTGCATTGCGTGTACAACGAGGCATACTTCCAGCACGACGACGTGCGCGCATTGGCGCAGCGGCTGAGCGGATTGCTGGAGCAGGGGCTGGAGAATAGCGCGTTGCAGATTGGCGCGTTCTCCCTGGTCACGCCTGCCGAACAGGCCCGGTTGCAACAGTGGAACGCGACCGTCCAGCCCAACGCACAGCCACACACCCTGCACGGGCGGATCGAAGCCCAGGCACTACGCACGCCGGATGCGGTCGCTGCGATTTACCAGAATCGCCAGCTGACTTACGCCCAGCTCAACCAGCAGGCCAATGCCCTGGCCCATCAACTGATCGAGCACGGTGTTCGCCCGGATGATCGCGTGGCTGTACTGGCCCGGCGCGGGTTGGAGACCCTGGCAGGGCTGCTGGGGATTCTCAAGTCCGGCGCCTGCTATGTGCCGATCGACCCGGCCCATCCCGACGAACGCTTGAACTACCTGCTGCAGGACAGCGCGCCGGTGGCGGTGTTGACCCAGCAGGCGCTGTTGCCACGCCTGCCGGCGTTGGCGATACCGGTGATTGCGCTGGATCGGCCGGTTGTTCGCCCTGGCAACAACCCTGGCGTGAGGGTCGAACCGTCGAACCTCGCCTACGTGATTTACACCTCCGGCTCCACCGGCTTGCCTAAAGGTGTGATGGTCGAGCACCACAGCGTCGTCAACCTGGTGGATTGGCACTGCCAGGCCTTTAACCTGCACGCGGGCAGCCACACCGCCAGCGTTGCCGGATTTGGCTTTGACGCGATGGCCTGGGAGGTCTGGCCGGCGTTATGCGTGGGCGCGACCTTGCACCTGCCACCGGCTCACGACGGCGCGGAAGACATTGATGCGCTGCTCGGTTGGTGGCGCGCGCAGCCGTTGGATGTGTGCTTCCTGCCGACGCCCGTGGCCGAATACGCCTTCAGCCAGGACCTGGTTCACCCCACCCTGCATACCTTGCTGATCGGCGGTGACCGTCTGCGCAGCTTCACCCGTGCGCAACCCTTTGCGGTGATCAACAACTACGGCCCCACCGAAGCCACGGTAGTCGCCACCTCCGGCCGCGTCGACGTGGGCCGGCCGTTGCACATCGGCGCGCCCGTCGCAAATACCACGGTGTACCTGTTGGATGCGCAGCAACGGCCGGTGCCCATCGGCGTGGTGGGGGAGGTGTACGTTGGCGGCAAAGGTGTGGCACGGGGTTACCTGAACCGCCCGGACCTGAGCGCCGAACGCTTTCTCGACAACCCCTTCGCGCCGGGGCGCATGTACCGCACCGGCGACCTGGCGCGCTGGTTGCCCGAGGGCCAGCTTGAGTATCTGGGCCGCAATGATGACCAGGTCAAAATCCGCGGTGTGCGCATCGAATTGGGTGAAATCGAAGCCGCCCTGGCCACCCACCCGGACGTTCAGGAGGCCGTGGTGCTGTCTCGCCAGGGGCAATTGTTCGCCTGGTTCATTCCACGCCAGGCCGTGGCCATCGAGACCCTGCGCACCCATCTGCAAGCCTCGTTGCCCGACTACATGCTGCCAGCGGCGTACATGCCACTGCAGGCGTGGCCCCTGACTGCCAACGGCAAGCTCGACCGCAAGGCCCTGCCGGCGCCGACCCAGGCGGCGTTCGTGACGCGCGTGTTCGAAGCGCCGCGAGAGGGGGCGGAAACGCTGCTGGCGCAGATCTGGGCCGAGCTGTTGCAGGTGAAGCAAGTGGGGCGCCACGATCATTTCTTCGAACTGGGCGGGCATTCCTTATTGGCGGTGCACCTGGTGCAGCGCATGCGCCAGACCGGCCTGCACGCAGATGTGCAGGTGCTGTTCGGCCAGCCGACACTGGCGGCCCTGGCCGCGGTGAGTACCGGCAGCGACATAGACGTGCCGGCCAATCGCATACCGGCGCAGTGCAGCCATATCACCCCGGACCTGCTGGCCCTGGCCGAGCTGGATCAGGCCGGCATTGATCGCATCGTTGCCGACATTCCCGGCGGTGCGGCCAATGTGCAGGAGATCTACCCCCTGGCGCCGTTGCAGGAAGGCTTGCTCTACCACCATCTCACCGACGACCACGACCCGTACCAGCAACAGGCGCTGTTCAGCTTCGAACAGCGCGAGCAACTGGACGCCTTTGCCCATGCCCTGCAACAGGTGATCGACCGCCACGACATCCTGCGCACCAGCCTGGCCTGGGAGGCGTTGGAGCAGCCAATGCAGGTGGTGTGGCGCGAGGCGCGCCTGCCCGTGCTTCCCTGGAACGAAGGCGCTGCGCCGCTGGATCTGCGCCAGGCACCGTTGATGGCGCTGGAGTATGCCGAAGAACCCACGCGATGGGTCGCCCGGCTGCGCTTTCATCACCTGGTGAACGACGCGACGTCAACCACGATTCTGATGCAGGAAATCCGCGCTCATCTGCTCGGCCAACAGGGGCAATTACCGGCGCCGGTGCCTTACCGCAATGCGCTGGCGCAGTCTCGTTCAACGACACGTCAGGCCGCCCACGAGGCGTTTTTTCGCGAGCAGTTGGGGGATGTCGACGAGCCGACCCTGGCCTTCGGCGTGCAGGCGCGCCAGGCCAACCGGGCGGACACCGAAGAAGCGGTCCGCACCCTGAACGCCGCCCTCACGCTGCGCCTGCGTGCCCAGGCGCGTGGCGTGGGCGTCAGCGCCGCCAGCCTGTTTCACCTGGCCTGGGCCCAGGTCCTCAGCCGCGTGGCGGGCCGCGATGACGGGGTGTTCGGCACCGTCCTGCTCGGCCGTTTGCAGGCCGGCGAGGGCGCCGACCGCGCCTTGGGCATGTTCATCAACACCCTGCCACTGCGCCTGCACCTGGCCGGACGCAACGTGGCCGATGCGCTGCGCGACACCCATGCCCGTCTCAGCGCGTTGCTCGCCCATGAGCAGGCGTCGCTGGCTTTGGCGCAGCGCTGCTGCAGCGTGGCGCCGCTGTTCAACAGCCTGTTGAATTACCGGCACACCGACGCCGAGCGTGACTTCAACCTGGTGCCGGGCATTGCTCTGGTCAGCGCCGAAGACGTCCTCAGTTATCCGTTGATGCTCACCGTGGACGACAGCCCCGGTGCTTTTCAGCTCAAGGCCAAGGCCCCGCGCAAGGTAGGCGCCGAGCGCGTGCTGGACTACCTGGAAACCACCCTGGTCAACCTGGCGGATGGGTTGGAAAACGCCCCGCACATGCCGTTGCGTGAGGTGCAGGTGCTGCCCGCCAGCGAACTGCACACCCTGCTGCAGGCTTTCAACGCCACCGCAATTGATTACCCCGCAAGCCTCACCGTCCAGGCGCTCTTTGAGGCCCAGGCGCGGCGCGTTCCCCATGGCGTGGCCGTGCAGGCCGGGGCGGTGCAGCTGACTTACCAGGAACTGAACGAGCGCGCCAACCGGCTGGCTTACCACCTGCGCGAACGCGGTGTGCAGCCGGACGCTCGCGTGGCGCTGTGCGTCGAACGCGGCCTGGACCTGGTGGTGGGATTGTTGGCCATCCTCAAGGCGGGCGGCGCCTATGTGCCGTTGGACCCCGGCTACCCCCGCGAACGCCTCGCGTACATGCTTCAGGACAGCCAACCTGTCGCGCTGCTGGTTCATGCGGCCACCCGCGACTTGCCGGGGGAGGTGGCAATTCCGGTGATCGACTTCGACCACTGCGCCTGGCATCACGCGCCGGATGGCAACCCGTCGGTGCCGGGGCTGACCGTCGCCAACCTGGCCTACGTGATGTACACCTCCGGCTCCACCGGTAGGCCCAAAGGCGTGATGATCGAGCATCGTGGCCTGGGCAACCTCATGCACTGGGGCTCTCGGCTGTGCCCCAACGCCGAGGGCGGTGCGCTGTTGCAACGGGCGCCGTTCAGCTTCGACGGCTCGGTCTGGGAGCTGTTCTGGCCGCTCGCCAGCGGCATGCGCCTGGTTCTTGCGCGGCCTGATGGGCATCGCGAGCCGGCTTACCTGGCTCAAGTGATTCGCGAGCAACAGATCAGCGTGATCAAATTCGTGCCGGCGATGTTGCAGCAGTTCCTCGAACTGCCAGAGTCCGCCCTGTGCACCAGCCTCACCGACGTGCTGTGCGGCGGCGGCGAACTCACCGAGGCCCTGGCCCGTGGCGTGCAGGCGCGCTTGCCCAAGGTGCGCCTGCATAACGTCTACGGCCCCACTGAAGCCACGGTGGACAGCAGCGCCTGGACCCTGGAACCGGGCGCACCGGTGCCCGCGTTGCAACTGCCGATTGGCCGGGCGATCAACAACACCCGCCTGTATGTGTTGGACGAACACGATGCGCCGGTGCCCATGGGCGTCAGCGGCCAGCTGCATATCGGCGGTGTCGGCGTGGCCCGGGGCTATCTGGGATTGCCGCAGATGACGGCCGAGCGCTTTATCGACAGCCCGTTCGTGACCGGCGACCGGCTGTATCGCACGGGGGATCTGGTGCGCTACCTGCCGGACGGCAACCTGGAGTTCCTCGGGCGCAACGACTTCCAGGTCAAATTGCGCGGCGTGCGCCTGGAACTGGGAGAAATTGAATCACGCCTGCTCGCGCATCCGGCCTTGCGTGAGGTGGCGGTGCTGATCCGCGATGAGCGTCTGCTCGCGTACTTCACCCTTCGCGGCCCGGCGCCGAGCCTCGAAGACCTGCGTGCGCACGTGCTGGAGCAGTTGCCGGAATACATGGTGCCGGCAGCCTTCGTGCAGTTGGAGGTGTTGCCCCTCAATCCTGCCGGCAAACTCGACCGCAAGGCATTGCCGGAGCCGGGGCTGGCGGCGGTGCTTAGCCGTGGCTACGAAGCGCCGGTCGGCGAAGTGGAAACATTGATGGCCGGTATTTGGGCGGAGGTCTTGAGGCTGGAACGGGTAGGACGCCACGACCACTTCTTCGAATTGGGCGGGCATTCCCTGCTGGCGGTGAACCTGGTGGCGCGAATGCGCAAGGCCGGGCTGGAGGTGGACGCGCGCAGCGTGTTCAGCCACCCGACGTTGGCCCAGCTTGCGGTGCGTACAGTGACGCAGGTGAAGCGGGTGGACGTGCCCGACACTGCGATCCCTCAACTTAATCGCCGCCGGCGGATTTGAAAGCGGCAATGCGGTCATTGCAGGAACTGGCTGTCAGCAGGTCGATTACCGATTGGAAGAGGAAGGGGACTGTCTTCGTCTGGGCGATCCAGCCTACGACGTACTGGAAGGTCCTCATCGAAGCAGTGAACGTCAATCTCACCTGTTACGGAACCATTTCTTTGCGTTCACCAATAAGGTGCCGTGCCCCGGTATGCGTTAAGAGCACCGTGTTGGCACAATTTAATGTTGATAAAAAAGGTGTATATGACTCTTTCTATTGGTAACTCCGTTTCTCAATCCTCCCCTTACGCAGCAGCTGCTGTCTCAGGTGAGAAGATGCCAGGCCTGCCGACCCGTGACGAGCGTAGGCCCGAGGGTGATCAGCGCAACGCTCAGCAAATCCAATACGATAACCCTATCCTGAACCGGACAATTTTGTCGGGAAGCGACGATGCAACCCCTAATGGGCGAGAGAGCCGAGATAGGCTGACCAACAATCTGAAGCAACAGGTAGGCGACTTTACCTCCGACAACCAAGACCCTGAGTCTCGTGCCGATGCGAATTATCGCTTGGCGCATGCGGTCAACTACATTGATAGCGATCCGAGTCTATCCAGGCATCAGAGCAGGTCGCCAGGTGATGGAACTCTGGATCAGAAATCCGAGGTATACCGCTTGGTTACCTTCAGCAAGGAAGGTTATTCCGCCCTGAATCAAAAATAATCGGGTTTTACTGGCGGTTGTATCCGCTGCCCACGTCGCTCACCTACGGTCGGCGTGGTCTCGGGATAAACGCCACACTCCCATCCTCACGCTTCTGAAACAACCGCTCGCCGTTGGCCGGCTGGGTGCTGATCACCTGATGATCCGCACCCAGGAATGCCAGCGGCGCCGGATCATCCTTGGAAAACTGCGCGACGATGATCGTACGGTGCGGGTCGAAGGCCTGGCCGCTGGTTTTTTCCAGCCAGGCCATGAAGGCAGCGGTGTCACCCTGGCGGGGAAAGTCCTGGGTTTCGGCGATGTAGTAGAACGGCTTGCCGCCATTTTGCAGGTACATCGGAACCTTGTTGTCGACTTCCACCAGCACCATCTGCCATTGGTTCCAGGGCGCGCTTTTCACGGCCTCGGCTTGCACATCCTCGGCGAAGCGGGTCACGCCGCCGTTGCCGTTGGACCAGGGATAGGCCACGCCGAGGATCAACAGCATGAGTGCGGCAGCGATCCCCAGAGCCTTCTGCCAGCACGGCCAACTGGCGGGCTTTTTCCACACGCGTTCACTCAGCCACCACGCCGCCAGCAACTGGGCAAACGGCACCAGCGGCAGTACGTAGTAGCTGCGCCGGCTGCCGCTGGCGGTAAAGAACACAAACAGCAGGCCCAGGCCCCCCACCAGCCAGCGCACGTTCGGTGGGGTGTGACGCCAGTGCCGCACGGCCAGCCACAGGCCGAGCAGCCAGCACGGGGTCCAGGGCAGGGTGTAGGCGGGCAGGTAGATCAGGTAGGTGTAGATCGGCCCCATATGGTCGAAGGGGTCGAAGAAACGCACCACGTTTTCCCGGAATACCAAGGCCAGGCCGCTCGCGCCATAGGTCGGGGCGCCGTAGACGTGCGACAGCACGAAGGGCACGGCGTACACCGCGGCGGCGATCAGTACGGCCAACAGCAGGCGCAGGTTGAGGTGGCGCTTGTAGCGCTGTTCGCCGAGCAGGTGCGGCAACAGCACCAGACCGGGCAGCACGAAGCCGATCAGGCCCTTGAACAACGACGTCAGGGCCAGCAACAGGAAAAACACCGTGTAGCGCCACAGCCGTGTGTCGTCGGGGCCGCGCCAATACCAGGCGACGGCCGCCAGCACGCCGCACACGGTGAGCACATCCGCCGTGGCCACGCGGGCCCAGAACAGGAAGTAGAACGTGGTGGCGAGCATCCAGCCGGCGATCAGCCCGGTGCCCTTGCGGAACAGGCGTTCGCCGATCAGGTACACCAGCCACACACTCAACCACGCGCCGATCACCGATGGCAGGCGCAACGACCAGGGGCCGAGGCCCCCCACCAGGTGGGCCGCGCCGGTGATCAGCCAGTAGGAGGGCAGGGGTTTGTCGTAATAGGGCATGCCCTTGAGGTACGGGTCGAAATAATCGCCGCTTTGCAGCATCTGCAAGGCGATATTCGCCCAGCGGGTTTCCGGGCCCCACAGGTCACGTGCGCCCAGGCCGGTGAGCAGCAGCAGGGCCGAGACGCCGAGCAACAGCAGCAGGGCGCCGCGTTCGGTCTTGAAATAACCGGGCATCATGGCGCCTGCGGGTAGAGGATAAGTTCCAGGTAGCCCTTGTAATAGCGTTTGCCTCCGGGCGGCAATTGCCCGGCCTCGCGCATTTCACTGGTGCTGTTGACCCGCAGCAGCACGCCGACCGAGCCGTGCTGGCGCGCCTCTTTGAGCCAGCCCTGAACCTGTTCCAGCTCCACTTTGCGTGTGACCGCACCGGCGTACCGCAAGCCGTAGCGCAACTCGCCTTCGGTGTCATACAGCGCCACGTCGGGTCTTTGCAGACGCCAGGCCAGGGCGCTGGCGCTCCCTAGTTCGTTGCTCAGCAGCGCGTGGGTGTGCTGCAGCTCATCCAGGTGTTCCAGCACAAATTGGTCGGGCATTTCGTTATCGGCGATGCAGGCCGGCATGCTCGACGGCAACAGCACCACCAGCAGGCCGATGCCCAGGGCCGGCATCGCCCACAGCGTCAGCGGCCGCACGCTTTGCAGCAGGTTGGTGAGGATCCAGCCCAGCAGCACGATAAACGCCAGGGACAGGCTGAACATCTCGGCATGGCTGTTGCTGTACAGCGGCCGGGCGATTTGCAGGTAGATCAGCCCGACCATGGCGGCCATGCCGATCATGAAGTTGAACAGGCCATTGAGGCGCAGGGTGCGGGTTTTGCCCTGGCTGACCAGCTCGCTCAGGGTATGCCCCATCAGCAATGCGAGGGGCAGCAGGCACGGCATGATGTAGGTCGGCAGCTTGCCGTTGCTCAGGCTGAACAAGCCCAGGGGCAGCAGCAACCACAGGGCCAGGAAGGCGATTGCCGGTTGGCGCTTTTCTTTCCAGGCCTGGTACAGGGTGTTGGGCAGCAGCCCGGCCCACGGCAGGCAAGCCACCGCCATGATCGGCAGGAAGAACCACCAGGGTCGCACGTGCTGCGCGTTGTCGGCGCTGAAGCGGCGGATGTGTTCATTCCAGAAAAAGAAGCGCCAGAAATCCGGTTCCTGAGTGTGGATCGCCAGCACCCAGGGCAAACACACCAGCACAGCCACGCCGATGGCCAGCGGGCCATACCGCAGCAACTCGCCCAGGCGCCGCTGCCAGAGCATATAGGGCACGGCAATCAGCACCGGCAGCGCCCACGCCAGGAAACCCTTGGTCATGAACCCCATGGCACAGGCAAAACCCAACACGGCCCAAGCGCCCAGGCGGTTGCGCAGGGTGCTGCTGTCGAGGGCAAACCACAGCGCCACCAGGCTCAGGTTGACCCACAAGGTGAATTGCGGATCGAGGTTGGAATACCCCGCTTGCCCGGCCACCAGGCCAAAGCTCAGGTAGAGCAGGGCACAGGCGAAGCTTTTTCGCGGGTCGTTCCACAGGCGACGGGCGATCAGGTAAGCGAGCAGCACGCTCAAGCCGGTGGTCAGGGCCGAGGCGATGCGCACGCCGAACAGGTTCTGGCCAAACACGGCCTGGCCCAGGGCGATCAGCCAGTAACCGGCGGCCGGTTTTTCGAAATAGCGGATGCCCATGAAATGCGGTGCCACCCAGTTGCCGCTCAGGAGCATCTCCTGGCTGATCTGGGCGTAGCGGGTTTCATCCGGTATCCACAAACCGTGCAGGCCCAGTGGCAACAGATAAAACGCGACGAAGGCCAGCAAGAGTACCGGCAGGGGTTTCAGGCGAGTCATGAAAACGTCGCTCCTTGACGTCTGATGGTGGTTTTTTCAACTAATGAAGTAATGGCGAAAGTCGTCACAGCGGTCACTAAATAACAGGAAATAGTCATAACGACCTTAATTAAGGACGCAACTAAACATGCCAGAACAGGGCTGTCTTTTTGCTGAACATAAGCCGTAGCGGCGGGAAGGGAATGACTTAGATTTGTTTAAGCGCGGCAGGCCAGTCCTGGTTTTTCATGATGCCCAGGGCCTTGAACTTGCCGTTGGCCAGCACCTGCACGAACAGCGCGCTGCCGTACTCGGAAAACGTGGCGTGGGGGAAGCCCAGGGCGGTTTCAAAGTCGGCGATGCAACCGCTGTGGGTGACGAATACGAGGTTGCGTCCAGCCTGTTTGTGGCTGAGCAGTTCTTCGCCCATGGCCTTGCCGCAGACGGCTTGTTCGCTGGAGGTCATGTCGGTTTTGCCGAACATGAAACGCGAGGTCTGGGCCGTGCGAATGGCGGGGCTTGAGAGTACGTCGGTGCCGTCCATGCCCAGAGATTTAAAGGCTTTTCCCAGGTTTTCGGCGTGTTGGCTGCCGTTGATCGTCACGCCTTCCACCGGGCCCAGGCACGGGTTGCTCGAACGGTCGCAGCGCTCTTCATGACGCACCAGTACGATCAGGTCGCCGTCGCGCCACAGCGGCAGCACCTGGGAGGTCAGCAGGCGGTTGCCGACGCCAAGGTCCCGCGGGGAAGTCGGCCAGAACAGCGCGCAAGTGAGCAGCACGGCGAGCACGGCAAGTCCGAGCCAAAGCGGTTTGAGGCGCTTGAAAAAGGCTCGGCGCGAGCGTGGTTTAATCAGGGTAAGGTCAACCACTACATTCACCATGGTCACTATCGGCTGTGTTGTATTAATTAGGCGCAACTTGTCGGCAAGTGCCCGAAGTGAAGCGCGAGGCTGTCACAGGGTGGCTGTCTTTTCGCTGAACATGCTGCGGTTAGAAGTTGCCAGGCGTGACAACTAAAAAGTTGCCGACGAGTGACGCATGGCCGGCAATTTAAAGTGCGGTGGGTGGGCGGCCGGTGAAAAGCATGTGAAAAATTTGCGTGGCCTTGATCCTCAGCCGTTATTCTCGATTGCCAGCCATCCGATGAGTGCTCCCATGTTGCAGGTGCAAGGTGTCTTCAAAAGCTACGCCACCCCCCAAGGCCCGTTGGCGGTGTTGGCGGGGGTCGACTTGCACCTGGGAGCGCGCAGCAGCCTGGCGTTGATGGGTGAGTCCGGCAGCGGCAAGAGCACGCTGCTGCACTTGGTTGCCGGGCTTGATCGGGTGGACGGCGGCAGCATCCTGGTAGGTGAGCAGCGCCTTGACCGCATGAGCGAGGCGCAACTGGCCCACTGGCGGCGTACCGAAATCGGCCTGGTGTTCCAGCAGTTCAACCTGATCGGCAGCTTGCGCGTCGACGACAACCTGGCGTTCCAGGCCCGCCTGGCGGGGCGTTTTGACCCGCAGTGGCAGGCGCAATTGGTCGAACGCCTGGGCCTGGGGGACTTGCTCAAGCGTTACCCGGAACAACTCTCGGGCGGCCAGCAGCAACGGGTGGCGGTGGGGCGGGCGTTGGCCTCGCGCCCAGGTTTACTGTTGGCCGACGAGCCCACCGGCAACCTCGACGAAGCCACCAGCGATGAGGTGCTGCAACTGCTGTTGGACCTGCTGCGCGACAGTCCCACCAGCCTGTTGATGGTCACCCACAGCCCACGCATCGCCGCCCGCCTGGACCGGCAAGTGGTGCTGCATCACGGACAGGTCATGCCGACGTGAGGGTGTTCTACTGGACCTTGCGTGCCTTGCTCAGCCATTGGCGACGCCATCCGGTGCAGTTCTTCAGCGTGCTCACCGGCCTGTGGCTGGCCACCGCGCTGCTGACCGGGGTGCAGGCCCTTAACAGCCAGGCCCGCGACAGCTACGCGCGCGCCAGCCAATTGATCGGCGGCGAACCCCAGGCCAGCCTCAGTGCGTCGGACGCTGCCAGTTTCGCGCAAACGCGCTTTGCCGAACTGCGTCGTGCCGGGTGGCCGGTGTCGCCGGTGGTGCAGGGGCGGCTGCAACTCAAGGGGCATGAGGACGTGCGCCTGCAATTGATGGGCATCGAACCACTGTCGTTGCCCGGCAGCGGCGCGGTGGCGGGGCAGCGCCTGAGCCAGGCGCAGATGCTGGCCTTCTTTGAACCGCCGGGGCGTACCTGGATTGCACCGCACACCTTGCAGGCCCTGGGGCTGCGCGAGGGCCAGCAACCGCTCACGCTGACTGGGCAGCGCCTGCCGCCGTTGCAGGTCCAGGCGGATATGGCGCCCGGCCTGTTGCTCACCGATATCGGGTTTGCCCAGGCGCTGCTGGAAATGCCCGGCCAGCTCTCACGCCTGCTGGTGGACAAGGCCTTCGCCGCTCGCCATCCCACACCGCCCGCCGGGCTGCAGCTCAAGCAGGGCGAGGAGAATAACCTCGCGCGGCTGACCGAGAGCTTTCACCTGAACCTTGATGCGTTGGGCTTCCTGTCGTTTGTGGTGGGGCTGTTTATCGTGCACGCGGCCATCGGCCTGGCCCTGGAGCAGCGGCGCGGGTTGTTGCGCACGTTGCGCGCCTGTGGGGTGAGTGCGCGGATGTTGATCCTCGGCCTGGGGGTGGAGCTGGGGGCGTTGTCGCTGTTGGGGGGCGTGCTCGGCGTCGCCAGCGGTTATCTGCTGGCCAGCCTGTTGCTGCCGGATGTGGCCGCCAGCCTGCGTGGCTTGTATGGCGCCGAGGTGCCGGGCCAATTGAGCTTGAGTCCCTGGTGGTGGGCGGCAGGGTTGGGCTTGAGCCTGCTCGGCGCCTTGCTTGCCGGCGCCAGCAGCCTGTGGCGCGCGGCGCGTCTGCCGTTGCTGGCGCTGGCCAACGCCCAGGCCTGGCACGAGGCCCATGGGCGCTGGTTGCGGCGCCAGGGCTGGGTCGCGGCTACGGCCTTGCTGATCGCGTTGTGGGCGTTATGGCTGGGCGACAGCCTGGCGGCGGGCTTTGTGTTGATGGCGGCCTTGCTGCTCGGCGCCGCCCTGGGGTTGCCGGTCGTGCTCAATGGGCTGTTGAAGGCCGTATTGGGGCGCAGCCGTTCGGTCCTCGGCCAATGGTTCCTGGCTGACTGCCGCCAACAATTGCCGGCCCTGAGCCTGGCATTGATGGCGCTGCTGTTGGCCCTGGCCGCGAATATCGGCGCGGGCTCCATGACCTCGGGCTTTCGCCACACCTTCAATAACTGGCTGGAGCAACGCCTTACCGCCGAGCTGTACCTCAACCCGCAAACCCCGGCCCAGGCAGAGCAACTCAGCGCCTGGCTGGCGCAGCAACCGTTGGTGCAAACCGTGTTGCCCACCTGGCAGGTCGCGGTGCAATTGCAGGGCTGGCCGGCGGATCTGTTTGGCGTGGTCGACGACCCGACCTATCGCCAGCACTGGCCGTTGCTGGAAGCGGCGAGGGCGCCGTGGGACCAGTTGCAGCAAGGCGATACCCTGATGCTCAGCGAACAGCTGGCGCGGCGGCTGGAGGTTACGCTGGGTGATGCGCTGAGCATTCCCACGCCCCAGGGGGTGTGGTCGCCCACCGTAGTGGGGGTGTACGCCGATTACGGCAACCCCAAGGGCCATATGCTGGTCAACGCCCGCCACCTGCTGGCCCACTGGCCGACACTGACGCCGGCGCGATTCAACCTGCGGGTGTTGCCGGAAAACGTGGCGCCGCTGGTGGGTGAAGTGCAGCGCGCCTTTGCCCTGGAAGACAGCCGTATCGTCGATCAACAGCAACTCAAGGGCTGGTCGAGCCAGGTGTTCGAGCGCACCTTCGCCGCCACCGCCGCGCTCAACAGCCTGACCCTGGGCGTGGCCGGCGTGGCGCTGTTCATCAGCCTGCTGACCCAGAGCCAGAGCCGCCTCGGCCAACTCGCCCCGCTGTGGGCATTGGGGGTGACGCGCAGGCAATTGATGCTGCTGAACCTGGGACAAACCTGGCTGCTGGCGGGGCTCACGCTGCTGCTGGCATTGCCCCTGGGGCTGTTGCTGGCGTGGTGCCTGGATGCGGTGATCAACGTGCAGGCCTTTGGCTGGCGCCTGCCGTTGCAAGTGTTCCCGTGGCAGCTCGCACAATTGCTGGGGCTGGCGATGTTGGCCACGTTGCTGGCGTCGGCTTGGCCGCTGTGGCAGCTGTACCGCAGCCGTCCGGCGGATTTGTTGAGGACGTTTGCCCATGAAGATTAAGCCCCTGTTCCTGGCTGTACTCTCTGTAGGAGCGAGCTTGCTCGCGAAAAAACCGAGAGCGCCGCGTGCATCCGGAATGCCCGCGTTATCGTTGACGTTTTTCGCGAGCAAGCTCGCTCCTACAGGGCTTCTTCTGTTGCTGCTAGGCGCGTGCGACCAACAACCTGCGCCGCCGGAAAGCTTCGCCGGTCTGGGCAGTGACGCGGCCGACTTTGCTCAGGTGCTGCCCGGCAAGGTCTTCAGCTTTCCCGAGGACCATGGCCCCCACGATGGCTTTCGGATCGAGTGGTGGTACGTCACCGCCAACCTCAAGGACGCCCAGGGCAATGTGTTCGGCGTGCAATGGACGCTGTTTCGCAACGCCCTCAAGGCCGGGCCGACCCAAGCGGGCTGGCACGACTCGACCGTATGGCTCGGCCACGCCGCCGTCACCTCCGCCACTCGCCACTACGCTGCCGAACGCTTCGCCCGCGGCGGCGTCGGCCAGGCCGGGGCGCAGGCAGCGCCGTTCAACGCCTGGATCGACGACTGGAATTTCGCCAGCCAGCCCGGTGCCGCGAGCGCCTTGGCGGACATGCAACTCAAGGCCAGCGGTGCGCAATTTGCCTACGACCTGCGCCTCACCTCCAGCCGGCCATTGGTGTTGCAAGGCGACCATGGCTACAGCCGAAAATCCGATCAGGGCCAGGCGTCGTACTACTACAGCCAGCCGTTTTTTACCGCCGAGGGCAGCGTCAGCATCGACGGCAAGACGTATCAGGTCAGCGGCCCGGCGTGGCTCGACCGCGAATGGAGCAGCCAACCGCTGACCGCCAGCCAGACCGGCTGGGACTGGTTCTCCCTGCACCTGGACCGTGGCGAGCAGTTGATGCTGTTTCGGGTGCGGCAAACCGACGGCGCGTCCTACCTGACCGGCACCTGGATCGACCGCGAAGGCCACACCCAGACCCTGCACAACGCCGATATCCAACTGGCACCGCGGGACACCACGACGATCGACGGCCGCCAGATTCCTACACGCTGGTCGCTGAAGATTCCCGGCAAGCAGCTGGATATCAGCACCCAGGCCGTCAACCCCAAGGCCTGGATGAACCTGAGTATTCCGTACTGGGAAGGGCCGGTGCGGTTTGAGGGTGGGGTGGGGTACCTGGAGATGACCGGATATTAGGGTTGTTTCTGTAGGTGCTGTTTCTTCGTTAAGTAGGCAACTTCCCAAATGCAATTCAGACCACCTGCGCTTGTGTTCGGGGCGTAGGTGCTTGCTTATATTTCGACGCCATATTCTTTGCATCTCGGATGTAGGGCATGGCGCAGAGCTATATCAACGACCGCGCAACGGACTACACCAGTTTGAAATCCCTCCTGATGGGGGGCGCCCCGAGCCGACAACGCTCCGATCATTTTGATGTGCTGAACCGGCACCTGCGCCCCGGCCTGGTCGCGCCGGGGCAACTGGTGATTATTCCCGATGCCTACAGCGTGAGCTGTTCCGGCGAAGAAGCCTGGTTAATGCGTCATGCGGAAACAGTTCGTCGCAACCTGGAAATGAATACCTCGGCGGGCACGGAGTTGATCGGCAACTATGACTTGCTGCAGAGCTTCATGGCCTACGGTTCTATTGGGATCGGCAGTTCGACATCGGCCTGGTCACGGCATCTGGACGAGGTGGCGCAGACCCTGGAGGACATCGAGCGGTTGCATCAGCGCTTGAAGGACGGTGCGTTGGACCGGGATGGCTTTATCAAACAGCGCCAGGCGTTGTTCCGGCGCTTGGATCTGCAACTGCAAGGCGCGGCACGGGGTTGCAGGGCAATGAGTCGTTGAAGAAGGTGCTGGGGATTTCGACCAAAAGCTATCTGCATAAAGGCGAGATTGCGGGGTATGCACAGCGCATGCGCGAGATTGCGCAGATGTCCAAGTGGCTGGGTAACGGGACTTTCATTGGGATCGCGCTGGACGTGGGCGTGACGGGGCTGGAGATCAAGGAGGCGTGTGTGACGGAACGGGAGGCGCAGTGCAGGAGGGCGAAGTATGTGGAGACGGGGAGGTTGGTGGGGGGAGTGGCTGGGGCTGCTGTCGGGGGAAAGTATGGTGCAGCCTTCGCTCTTCGTGCTTGTCACCTATTTTTGGGTATTTCGATGAAGGGACAAGGTGCGCTTGCGTGCGCAGTTATTGGCGGCGCTGCGGGTGGGCAGGCGGTAGGCTCTGGTCTAGGTGATGAAGGTGCGTTATTGGGTGGAAAGATCCTGGAGGTCAACGGTGATTTGATCTTCGAGCCAGAGGGGGCTTAATCGTGTCGTTTTTTCTTGCCTTCACCATTGTGCATTTTGTGGGGGCGTTTGTCGTTTTGGGGCTGGCGCTGTTTGCCGAATATACAAAACTCGACGAGGTAGAAGGTTATTTCAGTCATAACGAAAGGGTTCGCGCCAATAAGCGATTTTGGAGACGAAACCGATGGCTCGACAGGCAATACCGCATGCTGTTGATGTTTGATTTCCTGTCTGACTCAGCTCGCTATGTGAAAGCAGGCGTTGTGACCGAGGCCGAGCTGGCGTCTGTTCCATTAGGACTGAAACGTTGGGTGTTGTGGCCCTATTACGTCGGCTTTATTTGGGTTATCGCAACAGTCGTTTGGACTGTTTGGCGTAGATGGGCCGACATCCCTATTTGAAAGAGTCTGCATTTTTCCATAAAAATACTGTACATCCATCCAGTCTTATCCTACATTCCATCCCAGGTGACCGGATGTCACCTGACCTTCAGTTTTTAACTATGGATGGATAAAAAATGAAATCGAAAAAAGCCTTTATGCTCGGCGCGGCCATGGCGGCCACCTGCTTTGTCTCGGCCTTTGCCCTCGCTGAACAATACCCTCACCTGGCTGCGCAAGCGGCGCCTCCTGCGGTCAAGCAAGGCTTGAAAAACGCTGCGAAGATCAAGGCCAACAAGGCGACGGCTGCCCTCAAGCAGCAATTGCTGGCGGGTGCCCAGCAGAAGAAACCCCTGTTTGCCCCCAAGGCGAAGGCTGACTCGGTGGTGGAAGACAACACTGCGCCGGCCAGGGTGACCAAGCTGCAGAAAACCACGGCCCAGTCGGCGCCTGCCGTACAGGCTGCGCTGGTCCAGGGCTGTGAGCAGACGCTGGACATCAACTCGCTCTACACGATCGATGGCGTGCAAACCGGCGACCTGCTGTGCTACCACTTCAACCTGCCGCAGAAGGCGCGGATCAATGTTCTGCTGGTCAACCAGACCGCAGGCACCGACATGTCGTTGTCGCTGTTCCAGGACGATGGCCAGGGCAATCCGCTGCCCCTGGGCACCTCCAATAACCCCGGCACGGGCGATGAAAGCCTTGGCGGCGTGGTGCCGGCCGGCGATTACTACTGGTTCATGGAAGCCAACGCGGCGGTCCAGGGCTCGAGCTTCCAGTTCGGTGTGGCGGTCGATACCAACCTTGATGCGTTCGAACCCAATGACACCCCGGACACGGCCTTCCAACTGCCGGACACCCTCAACTACATCAACGGCAACGCCGACAGCCTGGATGATGTCGATTACTTCGATTTCACCGCCGTCCGTGGCCAGAGTGTGGGTATTGCGCTGACGGCCGATGCGACCAGTGGCAGCACGCGCAACAAGTGGATCCTCGAGCGTTTCGATGGCGCCCAGTGGGTCACCGTGGGGGCCAACGTCGTGTCGACCTCGATCACGAGCCCGGGTGTCGGTGGCGTGGTCAAGGTGCGTGTGCGGCCGAACCAGCACCCGAACGAGCCGTGGAGCGCGACCGGCAAGTACAACTTGTCGTTCGGTTCCAACCCGCGGGTGAACAGCCCGGATGTGAAGGGCGAGGCGAACGTGTTGCGCATCCCGTATTCGGCTTCCGACGTGGGCTACGGCTACATGACCACCCAAGCCTATCGTGACCTGACCTGGACCATGGGCCTGTCGGACAGCACCGGTGCACCGCTGGTGGGCCTGCACCCGATCGTCTATCTCGACCAGCGGATCGACCCGGCCAACGGCGATATCGTCTACAAGGCGTATTCGGCGGCGACCGGCAGTTCGGGGCAAGCGTCTGGCACGATCAATGTGGGCACCTGCTCCGGTGATTTCCAGACCACCTTTGTCGATTACGCCCAGGGTTACAAGAACACCTGGCGTACCGATTTCAACTATGGCGTGTGGCGCATGGAAGTACTGGAATACCCCGGTATCGGCGTCGGTGGTGACAACGTCGAGTTCGTCAGCTTCGGCCACCTGTGCAAACAGACCTTGCTGAGCAGCACCAAGAGCTGAACATGATTGACCCGTAGTACCCAGGGCATACAGGCCAAGCGCCTGTATGCCCTTTTTGCGTTATTGCGCCAACGCCAGCTTCAACGGCAAGCGCGCCATGCTCGTATTCTTCAATGAGCCCAGGTACAGCCAGTCGCCATATTCCCGGGCCGTGGTGATGGGTGAGTAATTGCCGGCGCTGCCATCCTGCAAATTGGCGATGACCTTGCCGTCGGTATCCAGCCCCAGCACGAAGGCTTTGCGCTCAATGGGCTTGGGCACCACCATCAGCGCGCGGACCATCACCTTGCGCAGCAATGGGTAGCCGGCAAAGCTGTCCAGCAGCGGGTTGCGTGGTGAGTACAGCGCCACCCAGAAACGGTCCTGGCCGTTGAAACTGAGGTTGTCCGGGAGGCCGGGCAGGTTGTCGATAAACAAGTCGTGGTTGCCCGCACGTTCGCCCTTGAGCCAGTAGCGGCTGATGCGATACGCCCCGGTTTCATTGACCAGCAGGTAATTTTCATCGGGGCCGAGGGCCACGCCGTTGGCGAATTGCAGTTGGTCCAGCAACACCTCGGTGGTGCCGTTGCGAAAGTCATAGCGCAGCAGGCGACCATCGCCGCCATGCTCGATCACCGCCTCGCCATCCTGGCCATAACCCCAGCGGCTCGAAGCATCGCTGAAGTACGCATAGCGCCCGCCGGCATCGATGGTCACGTCATTGGTAAAGCCAAAGGGGACGCCATTGGCGCTGGCGCTCAGGACGGTCAGTTGGCGCTGGGGATCCAGCGCGAGCAAGCCCTTGACCCCGTCGGCAATGATCAAGCGCCCGTCCGGGTGCAGTGCCATGCCCAGCGGCCGCCCACCGGTGTTGGCCAGCACTTCCAGGGTGGGGCTGTCGGGCGACGTGCGGATGATGCGGCCGTCATGCAGCCCGCTGATCAGAAGCCCGTTGGCATCGAGCAGCAAGGCCTCGGGGCCGGCGATGCCCTGGGCGCCGATTTTCTGCACAGCCTTGAGGCGTTGGTTGTCGGCATAGGCGCCTTCCTTCATCGATGGCGCCTTGGGCGGAGCCCAGTTCACCGGTTGCACTTTGGTCGGCATCAACAGCAGGAAAGCGATCACCGCTAGCAGCAGCACAAACAGCAGATGACGCATTTTCTTTCGACGGGTACTCATGACGATTCCTGGTTGTCGTTGGGGTTCGGTTCCCAGTACAGGGTGCCGAACAGGTAATCCATCAGCGGGAGGACGATATTGAAATTGCGCCCCTGCATCAGCTCGCGGCGGTGATGCAGGGCGTGCAGTCGGTGCATCTGGCGAATCCACGGCAGGCGCGCCAGCGGGTGGTCGGCGGGCAAGTGCTCGCAGGCGTGGAACACTTCGTAGAGCAGGTAACCGAGGATCATGCTCCCGGCGAACAGCCCGGCGACATTGGTGTTCAGGTGCTGGAGCAACCACCAGGCGGGGAGGGTGATGACCAGGCTGTGCAGCACGATCAGCCACGCCGGAAAGAGAATGACGCGCCAGTCTCGCGGGCTGTCGTAGGTCATGTGGCCGGGGGTAAAGAAGCTGTGGTGATCACCGGTGTGGCGCGCATAGAACAGGCGGGCCAAGGCGTGCTTGTGGTGGCCGAGGTGGCGATGCACCAGGTAGATACAGAGGTTGAAGAACACCAGGGTCAGCGGCACGGTCAGCCACTCGAACGGCGTAACTCGGTGGGTGGAGGCCCCGGCCAGGGAGATGCAGCACACGCCATAGCCGAGCACAAAGCCGACGTGCAGCCAGGGGTTGTAATGGGGGCTGACCTCGGCGCGGTAGCGGCTGCGAAACGTCTCGGTAGGGTGGACCATGGCGGGCTGCTCAGGTTTTTTTGTTGGAGACTGAGCTTAGTTGGTACACGGGAATCTGCGAGTTTTGCGCGCTGCGCCGGGGAAGGGATTCAGATCAACGGGTCCCAGCGCTGCGACCAGTCACTCTCGGCCTTGACCACTTCACGCAGCAGCCCCAGGGCCTGTTGCAACACCGCCGAATCCCGTGCCCGCGAGTACACCAGGAACGTCGGGAAGCTGAACTCAGGGGCCTTGGGCACGCGCTGCATCACGCCGCTGTCCAGGTAGCTCTGGACCACCCGCGTGCGGAAGTACCCGGCGCCGCCGTTCTCGAGGATGTACTGCAATGCCAGCGGCCCGAGGTTGAAACTCACCGCCGCGCGAGCCCTGTCGGGCAGGGCAGCATCGTGCTGCTGGCGGAAACCCGGGCCCCAATCGATGTAGACGTACGGGGCCGGTTTGCTCGCCAGCTGCACCAGGATCAGTTTTTCTTCCAGCACCTGCTCCACCTGCAACCCCGGCCAGTACTGCGGCTGGAACACCAGCGCCGCATCGAGTACGCCGAGCTCCAGTTGCCGCAGCAGGTATTCACCTTCACGCACTTCGGTACGCAGGGCATGCCCGGGAATCTGCTCGCGCAGGGCCCGGGCCCAGCCAAGCATCAACGGGTTGCACAGGCTGACCTCACCGCCGATATGCAGCACATTGCGATAGCCATCGGGCAACGGCAGGTCGCGCCGCGCGGCTTCCCAGGTTTGCAGCAACTGGTTGGCGTACACCACAAACGCCTCGCCGTCGGCGGTCAGGCGAGCACCGGCACGGTTGCGCACGAACAGCGTACTGCCCAGCTGGCTTTCCAGGTTTTTAACGCGTGCGGTGATGGCGGTCTGGGTGACGTGCAGTTTCTCGGCGGCGGCGGCCAGGCTGCCGCAGCGGGTGATTTCCAGGAAAGTGCGTGCCAGTTCGATGTCCATGAAGCCCCCGGGGATGAATGGGGGACATTGTAGAGGCAGGGGATTGGAGTGCGCTCAGAAAATGTGGGAGAGGCAAGTCGAATCGTCGCACCGCCCCTCCCACATTTGGATCTACGGTGTTGGGGTGATCGGTGTCTGTAAGTGCCGGGTTGGAAACTCCTTGGCATACACCCGGCACACTCGCAACACCTGCTCATCGGCAAACCGCGCCGCCACCACATGCAACCCCACCGGCAAGCCATTCGCCGCCAAGCCGCACGGCACCGACGCCGCCGGCTGCTGGGTGAGGTTGAAGGGGTAGGTGAACGGCGTCCACTCGGTCCATTCCTGCATGCCGGAACCGGGCGGTACGTTGTGCCCGGCCTCGAACGCGGTGATCGGCATCATCGGCGAGACCAGCACGTCGTAATGCTCGTGGAATGCCGCCATCCGGGCCACCAGTGCCGCCCGCGCTTCCAGGGCTGCTGTGAAGTCATCCAGGCTCAACTGCTCGCCACGCTGGGCAATTCGCAGCAGCCCAGGGTCCAGCAGTTGTTTCTGCGCGTCGCTCATGGACCCGGTCAGGCGTGCCGCGCCCGCTGCCCACAAGGTGCTGAACACTTCCAGCGGATCGCTGAAACCGGGGTCGATCTGCTCGACATGGGCACCCAACTGCACCAGGCCCTCAACCGCCCGGGCGACTACCCTGGCCACCTGCGGGTCGACATCCACATAGCCAAACGTGGGGCTGTAGGCCACGCGCAGGCCTTTCAAATCCGTGTGCGGCGTGAGCCATGGCGTGGTCCTCGGCGCACCGATCAGGCCATCCCGCGCATCCGGTTGTGCGACGGCTTGCAGCATCAACACGCTGTCTTCCACGGTGCGGGTCATCGGCCCCAGGTGCGAGAGGATGGTCATCGAACTGGCCGGCCACTGCGGCACATAGCCGAACGTTGGCTTGATGCCGAAGGTGCCGGTAAACGCGCAGGGGATGCGGATCGAGCCGCCGGCATCGCTGCCTTGGTGCAGCACGCCCAGGTTCAGCGCCGCTGCCGCCCCCGCGCCGCCAGACGAACCGCCCGCGGTGGTGCGGGTGTCCCACGGATTGCGCGTGATGCCGTACAGCGGGTTATCGGTGACGCCTTTCCAGCCGAATTCCGGGGTGGTGGTCTTGCCCAGCAGCACCGCGCCGGCCTGGCGCATAAAGGCCGGGAAGGGCGCGTCGACGTCCCACGGCCCCTCGGCCGACGAGGTGCGCGAGCCCTTGCGGGTGGGCATGCCGAGCGTCAGCGTGAGGTCCTTGATCGAGGCGGGCACGCCATCCAGGGCACCGCAGGGCTCCCCCTTCAACCAGCGTGCTTCCGACGCCCGCGCCGCGTGCAGCGCACCCTCGGGGTCGACATGGCAGTAGGCGTTGACCACCGGGTTGTAGCGCTCGATACGCAGCAGCGCATCTTCGGTGACGTCCACCGGCGATAAGGTCTTGTTACGGAAATGCTCCAGCAGTTGCACCGCTGTCAGTTGGCCCATCTCACTCATGCCCTGTCTCCCTGCGCCGCGTTGACCATGGCGCGCAACAACACGGCGCACCCGGCCGCCAGGTCATCCGGCGCGGCGTTTTCGATTTCGTTATGGCTGATGCCGCCTTCGCACGGCACAAAGATCATCCCGGCTGGGCCCAGCTCGGCGACGAAAATCGCGTCATGCCCGGCGCCGCTGACGATGTCCATATGGCTCAGGCCCAAGGCACCCGCCGCATCGCGCACGGCGTTGACGCAGGCCGGGTGGAAGTCCAGGGGCGGGAAGTCGGCGGTGGGCGTCAGTTCGAAGGTCAACCCGTGCCGGGCTGCGGTGGCTTCGATCACGCCACGTACTTCATCGACCATGGCCTGCAGCTTGTCGGCATGCAGGTGGCGCAGGTCGAGGGTCATGTGCACCTGGCCGGGAATCACATTGCGCGAACCCGGATGCAGGCTCAGGCAGCCGACCGTGCCGCAGGCGTGAGGTTGCTGCTGATGGGCGATACGGTTGACCGCGCTGACCACCTCGGCGGCGCCGACCAGGGCGTCCTTGCGCAGGTGCATGGGCGTCGGCCCGGCGTGGGCTTCGACGCCGGTGAGGGTCAGGTCGAACCACTTCTGGCCCAGGCAGCCCATGACCACGCCAATGGTGGTGGCCTGGTCTTCCAGCACCGGGCCTTGCTCGATATGCGCTTCGAAATACGCGCCGACCGGGTGGCCCGACACCGCACGCGAACCGGCATAGCCGATGCGCTGCAATTCAGCGCCCACCGACAGGCCCTGGTCGTCGCGTTTGTCGAGGGTGTCCTGCAAGTCGAACTTACCGGCAAATACCCCGGAGCCCATCATGCACGGCGGGAAGCGCGAGCCTTCTTCGTTGGTCCATACCACCACTTCGAGCGGCGCCTGGGTCTCGATCTTCAAATCGTTGAGGGTGCGGATCACTTCCAGGCCGGCCATCACCCCGTAGCAGCCGTCGAACTTGCCGCCGGTGGGCTGGGTGTCGATGTGGCTGCCAGTCATCACCGGCGGCAGGGCCGGATTACGCCCAGGGCGGCGGGCGAAGATATTGCCGATGGCGTCGACACTGACGCTGCACCCGGCGGCTTCGCACCACTGTACAAACAGGTCACGGGCCTGACGGTCCAGGTCGGTGAGGGCCAGGCGGCACACGCCGCCCTTGACCGTGGCGCCCAGTTGCGCCAGGTCCATCAGCGATTGCCACAGGCGGTCGCGGTTGATCAGCGGGGCGTTGCCCTGGAGCGGTTGCGCAAAACTGTTCATCTGCATTCTCCCGTCAGGCGCTCAGCGCCAGGTAGCGGTTCTTGATGGTCGGGTCGGCGCGGAAGGCGGCGGCGCTGCCCTCGTAGACCACGCGGCCCTGTTCGAGGACGTAATGGCGGTCGGCGAGCTTGTCGCAGACCATCAGGTTCTGTTCCACCAGCAGCACCGGCAGGCCGTCGTCCTTGACCTTGCGCAGGATCTTCACCAGTTCGTCGACGATCACCGGGGCCAGGCCTTCGGTGGGTTCGTCGAGGATCAGCAACTGCGGATCGTTGAGCAGGGCGCGGGCGATGGCGAGCATCTGTTGCTCGCCGCCGGAGAGCGCATGGCCGGCGTTCCTGCGCCGCTCCTTGAGGCGCGGGAACATGCCGTACACGTCTTCAAGCTGCCAGCGGCTGGTCTTGCGCACGGCGATGCGCAGGTTTTCCTCGACGGTCAGCAGGCGGAAGATCCCGCGATTCTCCGGCACCAGCGCCAGGCCCTGGCGCGCGATTTCAAAGATTTTCTGCCCCACCAGCGCCTGGCCGTTGAAGTGGATCTGGCCTTGGCGCGGGCAGATGATGCCGAGGATGCTGCGCAGGGTGGTGGTCTTGCCGGCACCGTTGCGCCCGAGCAGGGTCACCAGTTCGCCGGGGTTGACCCTCAGCGACACGCCTTCGAGCACGTGGCTCTTGTCGTAGTAGGAATGGATGTTGTCAACGATCAGCATCAGGCAGCCTCCCCAAGATAAGCACTGCGCACGCGTTCATCGGCACGCACGAACTCCGGCGTGCCTTCCACCAGGATCTGCCCGTGGCTCATCACCGTGATGCGCTGGCTGATGGACATGACGATGCTCATGTTGTGTTCGATCAACAGCACCGTGTGGTCGCGGCCGAGGTCGCTGATCAACTGGGTCATGATCGGGATGTCATCGATGCCCATGCCCGAGGTGGGCTCGTCGAGCATCAACAGTTTGGGCTTGGAGCAGATCGACATGCCCACCTCCAACACCCGTTGCTGGCCGTGGGACAACTCGCCGGCCAGGGTCTCGGCACGGGCGCTGAGTTGCAGGCGTTCGAGCACCTGGTCGGCCATCTCCAGGTGTTCGCGCTTGCTGTCCACGCGGCGCCAGAAATTCAGCGCACGTGCGCCGTCGCGGCCCTGGGCGGCGAGGCGCAGGTTTTCGCGCACGCTGAGGTTCTGGAACAGGCTGGTGAGCTGGAACGAGCGCGCCATGCCCAGGCCGACGCGCGCGTGGGCCGGCTTGCGCATCAGGTTCCTGCCGTCGAAATGAATCGCTCCGGCCGTGGCCTGGCGTTCACCGGTCAGGCAGTGGAACAGGCTGGTCTTGCCCGCGCCGTTGGGGCCGATGATGGTGTGGATGGTGCCGGCTTCGACCTTGAGGTTCACGCCGTTCACCGCACGGAACGCGCCATAGGCCAGTTCCAGGTCCCGGGTTTCCAACAGGATGCTCATAGTCCTTCCTCCTTGGCGACGACGACCTTGGGACGGCCGCGCACGCGCTCGAACAACGCGGCCAGGCCGCCCCACAAACCGCCGCGCATGAAGATCACCACCAGGATCAGGATCACCCCCAGCAGCATCAGCCAACGGGGCCACAGGTCGGAGAGAAAATCCCCCAGCAGCACGATGGACCCGGCGCCCAGCAACGAACCGAACAGCGAGCCGGTGCCGCCGATAATGGTCATGATCAGGATGTTCTCGGACATCGCCAGGTCGATATTCGACAGCGGCACAAAGTGCAGCAGCATGGCGTACAGCGCCCCGGCAATCCCGGTGACTGCGCCGGACAGCACGAACACCAGGATCTTGAAGTGCCGCGTGTCGTAGCCGATGGCCGAGGCGCGGGTTTCGTTTTCGCGGATCGCCATCAGCGTGCTGCCGAACGGCGAGGCGATCACCCGGCGTGCGCCGATAAAGATCAACAGAAACAGCACCGCGACAAAACCATAGAACGCACGGGCGTCGGCCAGGGACAGCAGCACGGTGTCACCCAGGCGAATCTCGGGGCGCGGTACGCTGAGCAGGCCGTTGTCGCCACCGGTCCAGTCGCTCAAGGTGTAGGCGACAAAGTACGCCATCTGGCTGAAGGCCAATGTGAGCATCACGAAGTAAATGCCGGTGCGCCGGATCGCCAGGGCGCCCACCAGCAAGGCCAGGAAGCCACCGGCGATGGCGGCGCCCAGCAGCGCGGCGAACAACCCCAGTTGCAGGTGGATCATCAGCAGCGCCGCGCAGTAGGCGCCGGCACCAAAGAAGATGCCTTGGCCGAACGACAGCAGCCCGGTGTAGCCCAGCAACAGGTTGCAGGCCAGGGCGGCCATGGCAAAGATCAGGATCTCGCTGGCCAGGGTCGCCGAAGGCAATATCAAGGGCAGGCCGATCAGCACCGCCACGACCCACAACAACATGGCGCGCGATTGGGTTTTGGCAAACGGCAGGGGATTTTTCTCGCTCATGTCAGGCTCTCCCAAACAGGCCGTAAGGCCGCACCAGAATCACCACGGCCATGGCGCCGTAGATCATCAGGCTCGCGCCTTGGGGCCAGAGTGTGGTCATCAGGCTTTGCACCACGCCCACCAGCAAACCGCCGACCAGCGCACCGCTGAACGAGCCCATGCCGCCGATCACCACCACCACGAAGGCGATGCCGAGAATCTCCGGGCCAACGAACGGCTGCGCACCGCGCAACGGCGCGAACAGCACCCCGGCCATGCCGGCCAGGCCCACGCCGAGGGCGAAGGTCATGGAAAACAGGCGGAAGATATTCGTGCCGAGCAGCGACACGGTCTCGGTGCTTTCACTGCCGGCGCGCACCAGGGCACCGAAGCGCGTGCGTTCCAGCAGCAGCCACAGGCCCAGGCCCACCAGCCCGGAAAACACGATGAGGAACAGGCGGTAGTAGGGGTAGACGAAATCACCCACCACCAGCACGCCGCGCAGCAGTTCCGGCACGGCGACGCTTTTGCCCACCGGGCCCCAGATCATCACGCTGGCTTCCTGGATGATCAGCGCGATGCCCAGGGTGACCAGGATCTGGAACATGTGCGGCAAGTGATAGATCCGCTGGATCAACAGCCGCTCGATCACCCAGGCCAACGCGGCCACCACCAGCGGCGCAATCAACAGCGCCAGCCAGAAGTTGCCGGTGAGGCTCACGGCGGTGTAGCAGATGTAGGCGCCCAGCAGGAAGAACGCGCCGTGGGCGAAGTTGACGAAGTTGAGCAGGCCGAAAATGATCGTCAGCCCGACCGCGATCAGGAAGTAGATCATTCCCAATCCAAGGCCGTTGAGTATCTGGAACAGGTAAAGATTAAGCATGCAGAAACCCTCGAACAGCTGGCCGCCCGGGCGGCCCTGCCGTGTACAACGGTGGTGTTTTAGCGGATCAGGCGAGCGTGCAGCCCGTGGCTTCCACCGTCGGGAATGACTGGCCGGCGCTGAGCACCTTGGCCAGGTCATCCTTGTCGGCCATGTCGCCGGCGGCCTTGCCGATCAGCAGGTAGTAGTCCTTGATCACCTGGTGGTCGCCGGCGCGGATCGACTCCTTGCCGGTGGGGCCTTCGAAACTCAGGCCCTGCATGGCCTTGGCCACGGTCGGCCCGTCGAAGCTGCCGGTGGCGATGATGGTGTCGAGCATGACTTTGGTGCTGATGTAGTCGGCGGCCAACGGGTAGGTGGGGTTGATGCCGTACTTGGCCTGGGTCAGCTTGACCAGTTCGCGGTTGAGCGGGGTGTCGACCTGATGCCAGTACTGCGCACCGAGGTATACGCCGTCGAGGATATCGCTGCCCAGTTCCTGGAACTGGTCGAGGCCGGCGGACCACACCAGCAGCACTTTCATGCGCTCCTTGATGCCGAAGTTCACCGCCTGGCGCAGGGTGTTGGACGATTGGCTGCCAAAGTTGAGCAACACCAGCACATCCGGCTTGGTGGAAATGGCATTGGTCAGGTAGCCGGAGAATTCCTGCTCCTGCAGCGAGTGGTAGCTGTTGCCGACGTGCTCCAGGCCATGTTCCTTGAGTACGTTTCTGGCGCCTTCGAGCAGCGCTTCGCCGAACACATATTGCGGCGTGATGGTGTACCAGCGTTTGGCATCCGGCAGCAGCTTGATCAGCGGCACCATGGTTTCGCGGATCGCGCCGTAGGTGGGCACCGACCAGCGGAACGTGGCGTGGTTGCAGTCTTTGCCGGTGACTTCATCGGCACCCACCGGGGTCATGAACACGCCGCCGACTTTGTCGACTTCCTTGGCCACCGCGAGTGCCGACGACGACAGCGTGCAGCCCTGGAAGAACCGCGCGCCGTCCTGCTGGATCGCTTCCTGCACCTTGCGCACGGCCTTGCCGGCGTTGCCCTCGGTGTCGATGACCTTGTAGTTCAAGGGCCGGCCCAGCAGCTCGGTGTGTTGTGCCACCGCCAGGCGCGAACCCATGTCGGCAAACTTGCCATAGCTGGCAAAGGCGCCGGACATGGACTTGAGGCCGTAAAAGGTAAAGGGCTCGGCGGCGAATGCCGAACGCACGCTCAGTGGAAGACTGAGGGCGGCGGCCGCGGTAAGACTGGCTTTCAATAACGTACGACGCTGCATGGGGTGACTCCCTGGTTTAGTTATTGGCAGGAGTAGCAAGGGCGATACGGTGGAGCAGGGCCTGTGGGCAGGCCTGTTATTGGGATAACGCAGTGAATGCAGTCAACTGTGGGCGGGGTGTTTTCAGTGGTTGTGGTCGAACTCCAGTAGAAAGTGCGGGCTGACCTGGCCTTCCAGCGCAGTCATATGGTGTTCGGCGTCGCACATATGTTCATGCATCAGGCTGCGTACCGCGCCTTCATCCCCGGCGCGAAAGGCGTTCAGCAGCTGTTTGTGATAGTCGAGGTTGGCGGCGTCGAACTGCTTGCGCTTGGGCTTGTAGGCTTTTTTCAGCACCACCAGGTCGCGCAGCAGGTCGTTGAGAAATTGCGCCATAAAGCTCAGCAACGGGTTGGGGCAGGCCTTGGCCAGCAGGTTGTGGAACTCCAGTTCCGCCAGGCGTTGCTCGCGCTGGCCGGCTTCGCTGTCTTCGGGGGCGCTGCAGAAATCCACGTTGTCCTGCAATGCCCGGTAGTCGTCCTCACTCAGGCGCCCGAGCACCGACACCGCCAGTTCCACTTCGATGACCTTGCGCAACTGGTACACCTGCTCGCCGTCCAGGTGCTGGAAGTGCAGGTAGTTACGCAGCGCGCGGCTGGCGGGTTCGGTGCCGGCCTGGTTCAGGTAGGCACCGCCGCTGGGGCCGGTGCGTGTACTCACCAGCCCCTCGACCTCCAGGGCCTTGAGCGCTTCACGGGCCGAGCCCTTGGAGCACTGGAAGCTCTCCATCAGCTCACGCTCGGTGGGCAGGCGGTCGCCGGGCTTCAAGGCGTCGGTGACGATGGAGCGCTTGACCGACTCGACAATCACGTCGGACAGCTTCTGGCGTTTGCGGCGTAGCGGGCGAGTCAGCATGGGTTCGATTTATCGTATTAATGCGGATAAATAGCACTTAATAACGATTGCGGCGGAGCGTCAACGCAGGGTGTCGTTTTCGGCGGCAACAGGTCGTAAACGACGCGCTACTCCCAATTGCCCGAATCCAGGCAGCGGGTGGACGGGGGCGGTTGCCTGCCATAGGCCAGGAAGTCGCCGACCCATCGGTTGACGCAGCCGCTGGCCGTCGTCTGAGCGGGCTCCTTGAGGCGCAGCTGCTCGACCAGGGGCGCAGCCTTTTCTCCGTAGGGAGCATTGACCAGCACCATGCGCGCGACGCGTTCCGGATACAGCGTCCCGTAGTGGTTGCCCAGCCGCGTGGCGTCAGCATTGCCCAGGTAAAGCAGTTGTGCATCGCCCAGCTGGGCACGTACGAACTCCATGTCCCGAGCGGCGTGTTCGACGCTTTTGTCGTGCTTGAGGTCGCGGTGGCTGAGTTCGATGACGTCATAGTAATTGAGCAGCCTGCGGTAAGCCTGAGTGGAGTAGTCGCCCCAGCGGCTGGCCAACTGAATGGCGAAGGTGCCGCCGGTGTTGCTTCTCGAGGCGTTGCCGGCCTGGGCAAAGACCAGGCCGGCGCGGTTCAGCGGCTCGCGGGCGCCCACACGGGTCAGGTAGAGACGCATGCTGCCTTGACGCGGCGCAGCGTAATTGCGCGGTACGGTCACGATGCCGCACTGGGTGCGCGCGAGCACCTCGGGGTCCAGGCCCTCAACGTGGGGCAGCGGGCAGTCCAGCAACCAGTCGATGGCGGTGGGCTTGATCAGGGGCTCGGCATGGCCAAGGCTCGCCAGCAGCCAGAGACAGGCGCACGCCAGGGAGTTTGCAGCAGTCATCGAGAGGTCCGGGTCAGCCGTGGGATGGCGGCTGTTTTACCAAGGACCTGAGGTCGAAGAATGTAGGTTGAGAAAACGGATTGCGTAGGAAATAAGAGTTTCGTTTATCAGATATCAGTCTTCCAGCCGCCACCCAATGCTTTGTACAACGCAATGCTGGCCTGCAGGCGTGACAGCCGTAACTGCACATTCAAGTCTTGGGCCGCGTACAGGGTGCGCTGGGTTTCCAGTACGGTGAGCAGGTCTTCAGCGCCCGCCTGGTAGCGGCTTTCGGCGATCTGGAAGGCGGTTTGGGCCTGTTGCAGTTCTTGGGTTTGCCAGTGGCGTTGCTGGTCCAGGCGCGTGATGCTGCTGAGGGCTTTTTCCACATCGGCAAAGCCGTTGATGATCGCGCCGCGGTAGGTTTGCAACAGCTCATCCTGGCGCGCGCGGGCCTTGTCGCGCTCGGCGCTTAAACGGCCGTTGTTGAAGATCGGCCCGACCAGGCCGGCCGTCAGCGTGTAGTAGGGGCTGCGCAGGACGTCCACGGCTTTGTAGGCATCGGAGCCGAGCGTGGCGCCGAGGGTCAGGGCCGGCAGCATGGCGGCACGGGCCACGGTGACGTCCGCCTGGGCTGCCGCCAGTTCGGCCTCGGCCTTGGCAATGTCCGGGCGGCGGCTGAGCAGCTGGCTGGGCAGGCCGGCGCCGATGGTTGGCCAGGCCAGCGCCTGGAAGGGTTCGGCGCCCAGGTCCAGGGCCTGGACCGGCTGGCCGAGAAGGGCGGCCAGGGTGATCTGGGATTCTTCGGCCAGTTGTTGAATCAATGGCAGCTGGCGTTGCTGGCTGGCCACCAGGCTGTTCTGCTGGGCCAGTTCCAGGGCCGTGGCGGAGCCTGCGTCGTAACGGGTCTGCACCAGGTCGAGGACGTTACGCGCATTGGCCAGGTTCAACTCGGCGATCTGCTGGCGTTGGCGGGCGGCGAGGGTTTGCGCATAACGGTCGGCGACGTTGCTGAGCAGGGTCAGCTCCACGGTGGCCTGGTCGAACTCGCTGGCCCGCAGGCTGTGCAGGGCGCTGTCACGGGCGGCGGCGCGGCCACCCCAGAAATCCACTTCGTAGCTGGCGGTGAGGTTGGCGCCGAAATTGTTCACGTCGTCATCGCTTTGTGAGGCGTCAAGGTCCGGCCCGCCCGTGCCGTGCAACAACTTCTGGTGGCTGGCGGCAAGGTTGAACTTCACCTCGGGCAGCAGTGGCGCCCCGGCAATCACCGCCGTGGCCTGGGCCTGGCGCACGCGGGCCATGGCGGCGGCCACGTCGAAGCTGTCACGCCGGGCCTGGTCGACCAGGCGGTTCAACTGCGCGCTGCCGAACTGCGTCCACCAGCGCTGGTTGGTGGCCCGGGCGGCGTCGCGTTCGGCGAACTGCCAGGCGGCCGGCGGCGCAATAGCGCTGTCCACGCTGGGCGGGTCACCGGCGCAGGCCGTGAGCAGCAGGCACAGGCCAAGTGCGGGCAGGTACGGGGGGATGGATCGTTTATTCACTGGTCAACGCCTTAACCGGATCGAGCCGGGCAGCTTTACGGGCCGGCATGAAGCCGAATACGACGCCGGTGACCAGCGCGCAACCGAATGCGCCAAGCACCGCCACCAGGGAAAACTGCACCGCCACCTTGGCCAGCACCAGCACACCACCCACCAGCAGGGCCAGGGCAATGCCGCACAGGCCACCGACCACCGACAGCATCACCGCCTCGGTCAGGAACTGGCGCAGGATGTCGCGCTGGCGCGCGCCGGTGGCCATGCGAATGCCGATCTCGCGGGTGCGTTCGCGCACGGTCATCAGCATGATGTTCATCACGCCAATGCCGCCCACCAGCAGAGAAATCGCGGCAATCGAGCCGAGCATCAGCGACAGGGTGTTCTGGGTGCGCGCCTCGGCCTGGATCATCGCCGCGTTGTTGGTCAGCTCGTAGTCGCGCTTGCCGTTGTGCAGCTTTTGCATCAACTGGTCGATGGCCACTTCGGCCTCGTGGACCTTGCGCGCATCGGCTGCGGCAATCACCACGTATTCGGGGTTGTAGCTGCCGAACAGGCGCACGCTGGCGGCGGAGTAAGGGATGGCGATACGGTCATCACTGTCTTTGTTGCCGGAGCTGGCGCCTTTTTCCGCCAGCACGCCGATCACCTGGAATGGTACGTTTTCGATCAGGATGTATTGGCCGATGGGGTCGACCTCTCCCTTGAACAGCTTTTCCCGCACGCGATGGCCGATCACGGCCACGGTGGCGGCCGCACGCTCGTCGGCCGCCGTGAAGTAACTGCCCTCGACCACCGGCCAATTGAAAATGTCCGGGAAATTGGTGTCATTGCCGCCCACATAGGCCATGTAGTCGACGTTGCCATAGCGCACGCCGGCTTCGGTGCCGTTGACCGGCATGATGCGCTTGATCTGGGGCAGCGCCGCCAGCGCCGCGACGTCGTTGAGGGTGACGATACCCAGCGGCGTGCGCGGGTTGGGCGATGAGCCGCTGAGGTAGAGGATGTTGGAGCCGAACGCGCCCATCTGCGCCATGACCTGGCGTTTGCTGCCTTCGCCCACGGCCAGCATCACCACCACCGAGGCCACGCCGATGATGATCCCCAGCAGGGTCAGCGCGGTGCGAAAACGGTTGATCCACATCACCCGCCAGGCGGCCTGGACCGCGTCCAGCAATTCGGCTTTCCAGGCGCCATTGTGTTCGGCGCCGTCGGCCAGGCGCTGGCGCAGGTCCACGGCTTGCAGCGCGCCGCTGGTGGCCGGTAGGGGAGCGGCGCCGTCATCGGCCGAGTCACTGATGATCAGGCCATCGCGAATCTCGATGATGCGGTTGGCCCGCGCCGCGACTTCACGGTCGTGGGTGATCAGGATCACCACATGGCCCTGGCTGGCCAGTTCGTCCAGCAGGGTCATTACCTCGGCACCGCTGTGGCTGTCGAGGGCACCGGTGGGTTCATCGGCAAGGACGATGTGCCCGCCGTTCATCAGCGCCCGAGCGATCGAGACACGCTGTTGCTGGCCGCCGGACAGCTGGTGCGGACGGTTGCCGGTGCGCTCGGCCAGGCCGAGGCGCGTGAGCAGGGCGTGGGCGCGGGCATGGCGTTCGGCGGCGCTGATGCCGGCGTAGATCGCCGGCATCTCGACGTTCTCCTGGGCCGAGCCCGAGGGGATCAAATGGTAGCCCTGGAACACGAAGCCAAAGGCCTCGCGGCGCAGCCAGGCCAATTCGTCGCTGTCCAGGTGGGCGACGTTTTCCCCCGCGAACAGGTACTCGCCCAGGCTTGGGCGGTCGAGGCAACCGAGGATATTCATCAACGTGGACTTGCCGGAACCGGAAGCCCCGACGATGGCGACGAATTCCCCGGCATGGATCGACAGGTCGATGCCGCGCAACACGTCGACCTGCGGGCTGTCGCCACCGCCGTAGGATTTGCGGATGTTCTTGAGTTCGATCAGGGGCGTGGTCACCTCAACCCCCGTTGCCGTCGGCCGGGCCGATCAGCAGGTGATCGCCTTCGTGCAGGCCGTCGAGCACTTCGACCCGCAAGCGATCGCTGATGCCCAGGCGCACTTCACGTTCTTCGATGCGGCCGTTGGTGGCGACCACGCGGGCGATCTGCTTGTCGGTACTTGAGGTGCCCAGCAGCGCGGCCACCGGTGCGGTGAGGACATCCTTGACCTGGCTGGCGACGAAAAATACCTGGGCGGTCATTTCGGCCATCAACGCGTTGTCGCTGTTGTCCACGTCCAGCAGCACGGTGTACAGCACCACGCGCCCGCTGCCGCTCTTGCTGGAACTGTTGGGGCTGCCGCTGCCCTGGGTTTCATTCAGCGGCTTGGGCGGGATCGGCAGGATCTGCCGCACGGTACTGGTCCAGCGCCGGTTGCCGCCGCTGAGGGTGGTGAAGTAGGCGGTCATGCCCGGTTTGACGTGGCCGATGTCGGCTTCCGAGACTTCCGCCCACACGGTCATCGGCGACAACTTGGCGATCCGCAGGATCAGCGGCGTCTGCTGCTGGGCATTTAGGGTCTGGCCGACGCGCGCGTCCACCGCGACCACGGTGCCGGTCATCGGTGCGTAGATGCGCGTATAGCCCAGCTCCGCTTCATCGCTGCGCAGGCTGGCCTGGGCCTGGAGAATCTGCGCCTGGAACATGTCCATCCGGGCCTGGGTGGCGCTCAGTTCGGCCTTGGCGGTTTGCACGTCTTCCTCGCGGGTGGCGTTGCCGGCGGCCAGGCGCTGCTGGCGCTGGTACTTCTGGCGGGCGAGGGCGTGCTGGGCCTTTTGCTCCTGCAACTGGGCCTTGAGGTTTTCGATGGCGTAGCGGCTGGCATCGAGCTTGGCTTTTTGCGTCGAGGGGTCGATCTCCACCAGCAATTGGCCCTCCTGCACCTGGTCGCCCGCTTCAACGTGGATCTTGCGAATCTGCCCGGACGCCTGGGCGCCCACGTCGACATACCGGCGTGGTTGCAGGGTGCCCAGGGCCGTGACGCTGTTTTCGATAGTGCCGCGGGTGACGGTGACGGTGGTCAGGTTGTCACGCCCCGGCGGCAACACCTGCCAGGCGGCGACGGCGATGATGGGAATCAGGCACGCGATAGCGAGCAAGGCGCGTCGGGCAGGTCGAGGGCGTTTCATGCTTAGGTTCCAGCCGGGAAAGTTCGGAGCGCAGTTGCGCAGAGCTGACAGTTAAACGAGAGAATTGCCCGAGGATTTAGGCTGTTACATAAGTGGTTACAGGTCTTGTGGAGAAAAAAAACGGCCTGTAGGTGCAAGTCTTGTTTAAAAGTAGATGAGAATTACTATAAATTGCACCTACCCAAACTGCCATTACTGAATGGCCTGTATTTGTGTAGGAGCGAGCTTGCTCGCGAAGAGGTCAAGGACGCCGCGTTCACTCTGGTTTCCCGCGTTATCGTTGACGTACTTCGCGAGCAAGCTCGCTCCTACAGGACCTAATGCCGCCACCCGGCGGTCGGGAGTCATGTTGGAAAACTACTATCGCGAGCTGGTGTGTTTCCTCAACGCCAAGCTGGGCAACCGTCAGGTGGCCGAGGATGTGGTGCATGACGCTTATGTCCGGGTGCTGGAACGGTCCAGCGAGACGCCCATCGAACAGCCGCGTGCCTTTTTGTATCGCACCGCGCTGAACCTGGTGATCGACGGCCACCGGCGCAATGCCCTGCGCCAGGTCGAACCCCTGGAGGTACTCGACAGCGAGGAGCGCTTTGCCGCGTGTTCGCCCCATGCCACTCATGACTACGGCCAACGCCTGGCCTTGCTCGAGCGCGCCCTGGCCGAGCTGCCGGCGGCCTGCCGCGACAGCTTCCTGTTGCGCAAACTCGAGGGCTTGAGCCACCTGCAAATCGCCGAGCGCCTGGGTATTTCCCGCACCCTGGTGGAAAAACATATCGTCAACGCCATGAAGCACTGCCGGGTGCGGATGCGCGAGTGGGACGCGCACTGATCACCGATCGGTTAAATTTTTTTTCACTGTCCTCGTTTCCTATCAACACATGACCTGTTGTGCAGGTCTCGAAGGTATTCCCGCCCCACCGCCAAGGGGCTTATCCAGAGGACACTGGAATGACACAGGCAATTGCTTCGCCCGCGGTTCACGACCTGATCGGTATCGGTTTTGGCCCTTCGAACCTGGCGCTGGCCATCGCCCTGCAGGAGCGCGAAAAGGCCCAGGGCAAACTGGACGTACTGTTTCTCGACAAACAGGCCGACTATCGCTGGCACGGCAATACCCTGGTGACCCAGAGCGAATTGCAGATTTCGTTCCTCAAGGACCTGGTGACCCTGCGCAACCCCACCAGCCCGTACTCCTTCGTCAATTACCTGAAAACCCACGGCCGGCTGGTGGACTTCATCAACCTGGGCACTTTCTACCCGTGCCGCATGGAGTTCAACGATTACCTGCGCTGGGTCGCGGGGCAGTTCCAGGCCCAGGCCCGCTACGGCGAGGAAGTACTGGCCATCGAGCCGATCCTGCACCAGCAACAGGTCGAGGCATTGCGCGTGATCTCTCGCGATACCCTGGGCGAGCAGCATGTGCGCACCACCCGTTCGGTGGTGGTCAGCGCCGGCGGCACACCGCGCATTCCCGAAACCTTCAAGGCCCTCAAGGGCGACAGCCGGGTGTTCCACCATTCCCAGTACCTGGAGCGCATGGCTGCCCAGCCTTGCGTGGACGGCAAGGCGATGCGCATCGCCATCATCGGCGGTGGCCAGAGCGCGGCCGAAGCCTTTATCGACCTGAACGACAGCTTCCCATCGGTACAGGTCGACATGATCCTGCGCGGTTCGGCGCTCAAGCCCGCCGATGACAGCCCGTTCGTCAACGAAGTGTTCTCGCCGGCCTTCACCGACCTGGTGTTCCAGCAAGTCGGTGCCGAGCGCGAGCGCCTGGTCGCCGAGTACCAGAACACCAACTATTCGGTGGTCGACCTCGACCTGATCGAGCGCATCTACGGGATTTTCTACCGCCAGAAAGTCTCCGGCATCGCCCGCCAGGCCTTCCGCACCATGACCGTGGTCGAGAAGGCCACCCCCGGCCCCCTGGGCATCGAACTGGCCCTGCGCAACAACGCCAGCGGCGAAACCAGCGTCAACCATTACGACGCGGTGATCCTTGCCACTGGCTACGAGCGCGAGACCCACCGCGCATTGCTGGCGCCGCTGGAGGAGTATCTGGGTGATTTTGAAGTGGCGCGCGACTACCGCATCGTCACCGATGAGCGCTGCAAGGCCGGCATCTACATCCAGGGCTTCAGCCAGGCCAGCCATGGCTTGAGCGATACGTTGCTGTCGGTACTGCCGATTCGCGCGGATGAGATCGCGGCGTCGCTGTTTGAAAATGACCGTAGCCGTGGCAAGGGGCGTTCGGTACAGGATCTGCTCCTGGCCACCGCCAGCTGACAGGCTGCACTTGTGACACGGGGGGCTGGCTGATACTGTACAAAAAACCAGTATCGGTAAGCCTCCATGCAGTTGATCGAAAAACTCAGCATCCTCGCCGACGCCGCCAAGTACGACGCCTCCTGCGCCAGCAGCGGCGCGCCCAAGCGCAGCTCGGAAGGCAAGGCGGGGCTGGGCTCTACCGATGGCATGGGCATCTGCCACAGCTACACGCCGGACGGTCGCTGCGTGTCCTTGCTCAAGGTGTTGCTCACCAACTTCTGTCTCTACGACTGCCAATACTGCGTCAACCGCCGCTCCAGCGACGTGCCCCGTGCACGCTTCAGCCCGGAGGAGGTGGTCACCCTGACCCTGGATTTCTACAAGCGCAACTGCGTCAGCGGGCTGTTCCTCAGTTCCGGCATCATTCGTTCGGCCGACTACACCATGGAGCAATTGGTGCGGGTGGCCAAGCTGCTGCGCGAAGAGCATGACTTTCGCGGTTACATCCACCTCAAGACCATCCCCGAGGCCGACCCGGCGCTGATTGCCGAGGCCGGGCGCTACGCCGATCGCCTCAGCGTGAATATCGAACTGCCCACCGATGCCAGCCTGCAAACCCTGGCGCCGGAAAAACAGATCGTCTCGATCAAGCAGGCCATGCAGACCATCTACACCGGCGAGCAGACGGTCTTCAACGAACCCCGTGCACCGCGTTTCGCCCCGGCCGGGCAGAGTACCCAGATGATCGTCGGCGCCGACGAGACCGACGACAGCACCATCCTCCACAGTGCCGAGGCGCTGTATGGCAACTTTAAGCTGCGCCGCGTGTATTACTCGGCCTTCAGCCCCATCCCCAACAGCCCGAAAAGCGTGCCCCTGGCCGCGCCGCCATTGATGCGCGAGCATCGCTTGTACCAGGCGGATTTCCTGCTGCGCAGCTACGGCTTCAGTGCCAACGAATTGTTCGAAGGCCCCGGCCACCTGGCCCTGGACATCGACCCCAAGCTGGCCTGGGCCCTGGAGCACCGCGAGGTATTCCCCCTGGACCTGAATCGTGCCGAGCCGACCTTGATCGCCCGCATCCCGGGCATCGGCCTGCGCACGACCCAGCGCCTGGTGGACCTGCGCCGCGAACGCAAGATCCGCTTTGAAGACCTGGCCCGCATGCGCTGTGTACTGGCCAAGGCCAAGCCATTCTTCATCACCAGTGACTACCACCCGCAACAGGCGGACAGCACCAGCGTGCTGCTGCGCGAACAACTGCGCGACCGCCCGCAGCCGCAGCAGATGGGGTTGTGGGGATGATCAGCCTGGAATGCGACAACCTCTTCAGCACCTGGCGCGAACAGGCGCGCTGGCTGCTCAGCCATCAGGTCGACCCCAGCCAGGTCAGCTGGGGCGAGGTGCAGGCGGCGGACCTGTTTGCCACTGATGAGCCGATCCCCGCGGGCTTGGGGCCGTTCCAGGCGCGTATTCCCAAGGCGCTGCTGGAGCTGTTGGCGTCAGCCGCCTGTTACCACGGCGACCAGCGTTGGAGCCTGTTGTACGAAGTGCTCTGGCGCGTCAGCCATGGCGACCGCACCGCGATGCTGGCGGGGGATAAACTCGGCACTGAGCTGCAGCGGCGCATCAAGCAGGTGAGTCGCGAGGCCCATCACCTGCATGCGTTTGTGCGCTTTATCGCCTTGCCGGCAGAAGCAGGGCCCGAGTTGCCGGAGTACGTGGCCTGGCATGAACCGGCCCATGACATCCTCAAATCGGCCAGCCAGCATTTTGTCGGGCGCATGGGGCGCCATCGCTGGATGATCGCCACGCCGTTGGATGGGGTTTATTACGATGGCGAACAGTTGATTCATCAACGCCAATGCCCTGAGGCCTGGCAGCAGCTGGCGCAGAACGTCGAGGATCCCCACAGTGCGATGTGGCTGACGTACTACAGCCATATCTTCAACCCGGCGCGGTTGAACCCCAAGGTGATGGAAGGGCACTTGCCGAGTCGGTTCTGGAAGAATCTGCCGGAGGGCAGGTTGATCCCGGGGTTGATCAGCGAGGCGCGTACGGGGAAGCAGAAGGATGGGCAGGCGAAGATGATTGGCACCAAGCTCGGCAAGCGTATTTCAAGCGGGCGCGGTTAAAAATCTGGGAGGGGCAAACCCCTCCCAGATTGGATTTCCAGTGTTTGAGGATCTAGGCCAGTTCGATGGCGGTATTTTTCACCACCGCCAACTCCGGATGCGCCACCAACTTATCGATGTGCAGCTCATCATTGTTCAGCCAGATCTCCGATACCACCCGGTAGTGCTCCATGTCCCGGCAGCGCATGCGCAGGCTGTAGTCGAACGGCCCGCTTATCAACTGGCATTCGAACACCTGAGGGCAGGCCTTCATACAGGCTTCGAAGGCCTTTTGCGCCGAGCGCCCGCTCTGGTTGGACAAGGCCACCAGCACCAGCAGCGACAGCCCGGGCGAGACCATCTGCACATCGATGATCGCGCCGTACCCGCGAATTACCCCGCGTCGCTCCAGCTTGCGCACCCGCTCCAGGCAGGGCCTGGGGGTGAGGTGCACCAGTGACGAGAGCTTTTCATAGGTGATACGCCCCTGGTGGCGCAGCACTTCGATGATCGCCTCATCGATGCGATCCAGCGCAGGAGAGGTATGGGGTCCGTTGGCCTTGGTATCCATGGGTTTCACTTCAAACGGTTGGAAAGAAATTGCTGCAAGCGCTCGCTGTTGGGGTGGTCGAGGATCTCGGCGCCGCCTTGTTCCTCGACTCGGCCCTGATGCAGGAACAGCACTTGGCTGGACACCTGGCGGGCAAAGCCCATTTCGTGGGTGACCATCAGCATGGTACGACCTTCCTCAGCCAACGTCTGTATGACTTTGAGGACTTCTCCTACAAGTTCGGGGTCGAGGGCGGAGGTGGGTTCATCGAACAGAATGATTTCCGGCTCCATCGCCAGGGCCCGCGCGATGGCCACGCGCTGTTGCTGGCCGCCGGACAGGAACGCCGGGTACTGATCGGCCACGCGGCCCGGCAGGCCGACCTTGTCGAGGTACATGCGCGCGCGTTTTTCCGCTTCTGCGGCACTTACCCCCAGCACCCGGCGCGGGGCCATGGTGATGTTTTCCAGCACGGTCATGTGGCTCCACAGGTTGAAGTGCTGGAACACCATGGCCAGGCGCGTGCGCAGGTTCTGCAATTGTTCCTGGTGCGGCGCACGGGCGCCGGCGCGGCCCTGGCGCATTTCGATGCTGATGCCGTCCAGGGTGATGACGCCGGCGTCCGGCTGTTCGAGAAAGTTGATGCAGCGCAGCATGGTGCTTTTGCCCGAGCCGCTGGCGCCGATCAGGCTGATCACGTCGCCATTGCGGGCGTTGAGGGACACGCCCTTGAGCACTTCGTGTTCGCCGTAGCGTTTATGGATGCCTTCGACCTGCAGCTTGACGGCAGCAGTTGCCGCCTGGGTAACGGGTACATCGACAGGATAAGTGGCCAGGGCCTGCGCGGACTGATTCATGGGTTAGCCTCGGGTAGGAACAAGAAAACGCATCCAGCGACGTTCGGCCAGTCGGAACAGGCCCACCAGTGCAAAGGACAGCAGCATGTAGAGCAGGGCGGCGATGCCGAAGGCCTGGAACGTCAGGAACGTCTCGGCATTGGCATCGCGCGCCACCTTGAGGATGTCGGCGACGGTGGCGGTAAACGCCAGCGACGTGGCGTGCAGCATCAGGATCATTTCATTGCTGTAGGCCGGCAGCGCGCGGCGCAGTGCGGCAGGCACTACCACAAACAGGTTGAGGCGCCAGCCGTGCAGGCCATAGGCGCGGGCCGCTTCGAGTTCGCCGTGGGGAATGTTGCGGATCGCCCCGGCGAAGATTTCTACGGTGTAGGCGCAGGTATTGAGCACAAAGGCCAGCAGGGTGCAGTTGAGGGCATTGCGGAAAAACTGGTTGAGCAGGGCGTTGTCCTGCACCACCTCCAGGCTGTACAGCCCGGTGTAGCAGATCAACAGTTGGATATACAACGGCGTGCCGCGGAACAGGTAGGTGTAGACCTCCACCGGCCAGCGCAGCCAGAAGTGCTCCGACACGCGGGCCAGCGCCAGCGGGATCGAGAGGAAAAACCCCAGCACCACCGAGATAATGAACAGCCACAAGGTCATGGCAACGCCGGACAACCCGGTGCCATCGCTGAACAGGTAGGCCAGGCCGTATTGCTGGAACAGTTCGATCATCGTGCCATCCCCTTGATGCCGAGGTTATAGCGTCGTTCGAGGCGCTTGAAGATGCGGTTGGAGAGGGTGGTGATCACCAGGTACACCAGGCCTGCGAGGATCAGGAAGTACAACGGCTCGTTGGTGGTCTTGCCGGCGTTCTGCGCAGCCTTGACCAGGTCCGACAGGCCGATGATCGACACCAGCGCCGTGGACTTGAGCAGCACCAGCCAGTTATTGCCCAGGCCCGGCAGGGCAAAGCGCATCAGCTGCGGGAACAGCACCAGGTGAAAACGCTGCCAGCGGCTCAGGCCGTAGGCGGTGGCGGCTTCGAGTTGGCCGACCGGCACACTGAGGATCGCACCGCGAAAGTTCTCGGTGAAATACGCGCCGTAGATAAACCCCAGGGTGATGACCCCGGCGGTAAACGGGTCGATTTCAAAGTAGTCCCAGCCGAACACGTCGCTTAGGTCGTTGAGCCACAGTTGCAGGCTGTAGAAAATCAGCAGGATCAGCACCAGGTCCGGCACGCTGCGGATCAGCGTGGTGTACAGCGTGGCCGGCACCCGCAGCCATTGGGCGCTGGACAGTTTGGCGCCGGCGGCGATCAGGCCCATGGCGAGGCTCAGGGCCAGCGCCAGGAGCGCCAGCTTGACCGTCATCCAGGCACCCTGGGCGAGCATCGGGCCGTAGCCTTGCAGGTTGAGGAGTTCGTTCATGGGGAAATCTCTAAAGGGCGCAGACATACCCCAGCGGGAGGGGGCTTGCTCCCGATGAGGGCGTGCCAGTCGACACCTGTATTGACTGACCCATCGCTATCGGGAGCAAGCCCCTTCCCACAAGGGATTGTGTTGGCTTATTCGTTGTAGATGTCTTGATCGCCGAAGTATTTCTTCTGGATCTGTGCGTAGGTGCCATCGGCCTGGACGGCGGCGATGCCTTTGTTGATGAGCGCACGCAAGTCCTGGTCGTTCTTGCGCAGGCCCACGGCGATGTCCAGGGGCAGGGTCGGGTCCTTGAAGGCCGGGCCGGTCTTGAAGTCGGCGCCTTCAGGCTTGGACAGGAAGTTGAGCTGGGCTTCGAGCTTGTCGGTCAGGGTAGCGTCGAGACGGCCGTTCTGCAGGTCGGCGTAGTTCTGCTCCTGGGACTGGTACGCCTTGATCTGCGCGCCCAGTTTGGCCAGGTGCGCGCGGGCATAGGCTTCCTGCAAAGAACCTTGCAGCACGCCGACCTGTTTGCCTTTCAACGATTCCGGGGTGTCGCCGAAGTCGGCGTTTTTGCGCGTGATCACCGACGTGGGGCTGAGGAACAGGCGGTCGGTGAAGTCGATGACTCGCGCGCGCGCCGGGGTCACGGCCATGGACGACATGATCGCGTCGAACTTGCGCGCGCGCAGGGCCGGGATCATGCCGTCGAATTCGTTGTGCACCCAGGTGCATTTGACCTCGAGCTTGGCGCAGATGGCATTGCCCAACTCGATATCGAAGCCTTGCAGGCTACCGTCGGCGGCCACGGATTCAAACGGGGGGTACTCGGGGAATACGCCGAAGCGGATTTCTTTCCAATCCTGGGCGTGGGCGGCGCCGGCGCACAGTGGCAACAGCAATGCAGCGAAGAGTGATCGCAGTGGAGTCATGTGTCGGTCCCTATATTTTGTAATTGATGTCAGGGCAGTAGAAAGGGTGCAGCGTGCATGCATTCGGTGACTCTTTGGTCGGGCTCAGAATGCTTCATGATGGTGCGTTTTTTGTGTCGTTTACCCGGTGCTCAAAGCGCAAATTGCGCTGTTAAAACACGCAATGCAGCGGAATCGGCTGTGGCACCCGCTGAATCGGCTTTTCAGCCCTGGAAATCCGGCCTGCCCTTGGCGCAAAGGGGCAGGCCAGAGCGGTCTCAGGCGCGCTTTTTGTGCTGTGCACGAGGCTGTTGGGCCAGGCGTGCGAACAGGTCTTTCGGGTCGGCCAGGTCCGGCACCAGTTCCAGCTCGCTGCCGATATCCAGGGCCTTGGCCACGTCCAGCACATAGCGCAGGGCCGAGTAGTCTTCGATGGCAAAGCCTACCGAGTCGAACAGGGTGACCTGGCGCTCATGCTCGCGGCCGGCGACCTGGCCGTTGATGACCTGCCACAACTCGGTCACCGGCGAGTCTTCCGGCATGTGCTGGATTTCACCTTCGATGCGGCTTTGCGGTTCGTACTCGACGATCACACGGGCGCGCTCGACGATGCGGCGGTCCAGTTCGGTCTTGCCCGGGCAGTCGCCGCCCACGGCGTTGAGGTGCATGCCGGGCTCGATCATGTCGTCGGTGAGGATGGTTGCGTAGGCCTTGTCGGCGGTGACGGTGGTGACGATGTCTGCGCCCTTGACCGCTTCGGCCACGCTGCCGGCCAGGATCACCTTGATTGCCGGGAACGCCTTGAGGTTGGCTGCCAGCTTGGCGGTGGCCTTGGCGTCGATGTCGAACAGGCGAATCTCGTTGATGCCGAGCATGGCGTGGAAGGCCAGGGCCTGGAATTCGCTCTGGGAGCCGTTGCCGATCAACGCCATGCTGCGGCTGTTGGCGCGGGCCAGGTAGCGGGCCACCAGGGCCGACGTGGCGGCGGTACGAATGGCAGTGGTCAGGGTCATTTCCGCCAGCAGCACCGGTTTGCCGGTGTCGACGTCACCGAGGGCACCAAAGGCCATCACGGTGAGCATGCCTGCCAAGGTGTTCTTCGGGTGGCCGTTGACGTACTTGAAGGCGTACAGCGAGGCGTCGGACACCGGCATCAACTCGATCACGCCATCCGGCGAGTGGTTGGCCAGGCGTGCGCATTTTTCAAAATCCTGCCAGCGCAGGTAGTCGGCGCGGATGTACTCGGCCATCTCGGTGATGCAGGTGTGCAGGCCCTTTTGCGAAACCAGATAGCTGAGGTCGTTGACGTCGATATAGCGGGTCATGGCAAGACTCCTTATTGAAATGAGGGACGGGCGGGCAGATGCACTTCTGCCAGCATGCAGCGGGCACTGCCGCCGCCGATGCGTTCGATGTTGTCGATGTTCACCACCACCGGCCGGGTGTGGCGCTCCACATGCCGGCGCTGCGCCGGTTGCAGCGCGCCCCAGGCACTGGCAGACATCACCAGCAGCGGCTGGCCGTCGCGGTCGTGGACTTCGAGCATGTTGCCGGCGAAGGCTTCGAGCTGGTCGAAGTCGAGGCCGAGGACGTCTTTACCTGTGTCACGCAGCGAGCGTTCCAGGACCTGGCGTTCGTCGGCGTCGGGCAGCGCTTGCAGGCACACCACCGAGAGGTCGCGGCCGACGCTCATCATCACGTTGCTGTGGTAGATCGGTGCGTGGTGGCGGTCGACGGCGTGGAACACGCAGAGCCGGTAGTCGAGGCGTTCGGCAAACTGGCGCAACGCGTCGTGGTGGGTGCGCCCGGAGTGGCAGGCGTAGCTGATGCGGTGCTGGCGGTCGAGGACCATGCTGCCGGTGCCTTCGAGGAAAATGTTCTGTTGTTCGAGGTGGCTGAGGTCGATGGTGTCCTTGATCGCAAAGCGCTGCTCCAGCACTTGCAGCACGCCTTTGTTGCGCTCCAGTCGTCGGTTCTGGCCTTCCATCGGGTACAGCACCAGGCTGCCGTCGGCGTGGCTGCTCCACCAGTTGTTGGGGAAGATCGAGTCGGGTGTGTGGGGCGCCGGAGTGTCTTGCACCACCAGCACTTCCACGCCGTGCCGGCGCAGGGTGTCGACATAGCCGTCGAACTCTTCCAGCGCTTTCTGCTGTGCACTGAGCGGGTCGAGGGGCGGGCGTTGGAAACGGTTGTTGATCGCGGTATCCGGGTTGAAGGCAAAGCGCGCCGGGCGAATCATCAGGACGGTATTGGTGGTTTGCATGGGGGCACGAATCCATGGGGTTGAGCAGTGGGGCTATTTTGTTCGCTGTGGCAGGGGAATCCCGGCTGAAACCAAGGGGCGGCCCAGCCGGGAAAGCTGAAAAGGGGGGTGAGGCCGCCGAATCGGCTGTTGGAGCTGGAGCGCGGTCAAAATGTGAGAGGGGGCTTGCCCCCGATTGCGGTATATCAGTCACTCAATCCATCAACTGGCACACCGCCATCGGGAGCAAGCCCCCTCCCACATTGGTACAGTGGCGACTGTATTCGCGCCGTCAGCCAGGAGGAATCATGTCTACCGTCGTACGTCTTGCCCAATCCGAGGATGCCGAAGGGATCAGCCAGGTCATCCTGGCGGCCTTGCACAGCAGCAATGCGCGGGACTATCCGGCGGATGTGATTGCCCGGGTGGCCAGCAACTTCACCCCGGACGCGGTGCTCGACCTGCTCAAGCGCCGTGTGGTGCTGGTGGCGGTCCAGGACCGGGTGATCGTCGCCACGGCGGCCCTGGATGCCAATGTGGTGCGCTCGGTGTTCGTCAATCCGGCGCTGCAAGGGCAGGGCATTGGCCGGTTGCTGATGATTGAAATCGAACTGCGCGCGCGGGAAGCGGGCGTGACGACGCTGAGTGTGCCGTCTTCGCTGACCGCCGAGCCGTTCTACACCAAGCTGGGTTTTCACACGGTACGCGACGTCTACCACGGCAATGAGCGCACGTTGGTGATGGAAAAGGCGCTGTTGTCGCGCCATCCCATCGGGCCGTACCGTGACCGCCAGCACCGTGGGCAAGTGGTGGCGTTATGGCAGGAGGCGTTTGGGTATGACACGGCGCATAACCTGCCGACCCTGGCGATCGATAAGAAACTGGCGGTCAATGACGGGCTGTTTTTTGTGGCGACGGACAAAAAGACTGTCATCGGAACGGTGCTTGCCGGCTACGACGGTCATCGCGGCTGGTTGTACTCGGTGGCCGTGCACCCTGGCTATCGGCGTCATGGCCTCGGTTCCTCGCTGGTGCGGCATGCGGAACAGGCCCTGACGGCCCTGGGCTGCATGAAGATCAACCTGCAGATCACCGCTGGCAATGAGGCGGTGGTGGGGTTCTATGAGGCGCTGGGGTATGGGGTGGAGCCGAGGATCAGCATGGGCAAGAAGATTGCCGAGAATATCCCGAAGGATTCTTGAATACACCGGAGAGCAAATGTGGGAGGGGGCTTGCCCCCTCCCACAGGGTTTTGCGGTGTTACTGGCTTAGACTTTTACGATCCAACCCGCTGGCGCTTCGACGTCGCCGGTCTGCACGCCGGTCAGCTCTTTGTAGAGCTTCTGGGTGATCGGGCCGACTTCGGTCTCGCTGTGGAACACATGCAACTGGCCGTTGTACTGGATACCGCCGATCGGCGAGATTACCGCGGCAGTGCCGCAGGCACCGGCTTCCTTGAACTGATCCAGCTTGTCGATGAATACCTCGCCTTCGACCACTTCCAGGCCCAGGCGGGTCTGGGCCAGTTCGATCAGCGACAGGCGGGTGATGCCTGGCAGCACCGAAGGTGACTTCGGTGTGATGAACTGGTTGTCGTGGGTGATCCCGAAGAAGTTGGCCGAGCCGACTTCTTCGATTTTCGAGTGGGTCATCGGGTCCAGGTAGATCGCATCGGCGAAACCGGATTTCTTTGCTTCCGAGCCCGGCATCAGGCTGGCGGCGTAGTTGCCACCGACCTTGGCGGCACCGGTGCCCTGTGGCGCGGCGCGGTCGAAGGTGGAGATCTGGAAGTTGTGCGGCACCAGGCCGCCCTTGAAGTAGGCGCCGACCGGGATGCAAAACACCGAGAAGATGAACTCCGGCGCGGTGCGCACGCCGATGTTGTCACCGGTGCCGATCACGAACGGGCGCAGGTACAGCGCGCCGCCGCTGCCGTACGGCGGGATGAACCGCTCGTTGGCCTTGACCACTTGCTTGCACGCGTCGATGAACGCGTCGGTCGGGACGTGGGGCATCAGCAGGCGGGCGCAGCTGCGCTGCATGCGCGCGGCGTTCTGGTCCGGGCGGAACAGGTTGATCGAGCCGTCCTTGCAGCGGTAGGCCTTGAGGCCTTCGAAGCACTGTTGGCCGTAGTGCAGGGCGGTAGAGCCCTCGCTGATGTGCAGCACGTTGTCGTCGGTCAGGGTGCCGGTTTGCCATTCGCCGTTTTTCCAGACTTGGAGAAACCGCTTGTCGGTCTTGATGTAGTCAAAACCCAGCTTGTCCCAATTGATGCTTTCGTTACCCATGACACCCTCTATCTTTGGTCAAGTCGGTTTTTTTCTGAATGGGCGCAACAATACTTCATTCCCGGGCCCGTTCGCATCCCCTGTAGCGCCCTCGCCACAAACGCTATAGGTGCAAGGCGTGGCCCAGGGCCCGCAGCGCAGCTTCCTGCACCGCCTCGCCAAGCGTCGGATGGGCGTGGATGGTGCCGGCCACGTCTTCCAGGCGTGCGCCCATTTCCAGGCTCAGGCCGAAGGCGGTGGACAGCTCGGACACGCCGGCGCCGACTGCTTGCCAGCCGACAATCAGGTGATTGTCCCGTCGCGCCACCACCCGCACGAAGCCGGTTTTCGACTCCAGGGTCATCGCGCGGCCGTTGGCGGCGAACGGGAAACTCGACACGATGCAGTCCAGGCCGGCGGCCTTGGCGTCGTCGGGCGTCTTGCCGACCACCACCAGTTCCGGGTCGGTAAAGCACACCGCCGGGATCGCTGCCGGGTTGAATTCGCGGTGTCGGCCGCTGATCAGTTCGGCGACCATTTCGCCCTGGGCCATGGCGCGATGCGCCAGCATCGGCTCGCCGCTCAGGTCGCCGATGGCATACACGTTGCGCATGCTGGTCTGGCAGCGGCTGTCGATCCTGATCGCCGCGCCGTTCATCTCCAGGTTCAGCGCCTCAAGGTTCCAACCCTGGGTGTTGGGTTTGCGACCAACGGCAACCAGCACCTGATCGGTTGTCAGCGACAGGATGTCGCCATTCGGGTCGCGTACTTGCAGGCTGCCATCGGCAAAACCCGTGACGCTGTGCTTGAGGTACAGCTTCACGCCCAATTGCTTGAGGGATTCGTGCACCGGCTGCGTCAGCTCGGCGTCGTAGGCCGGCAGGATGCGGTCCTGGGCCTCGACCACACTCACGTCGGCGCCGAGCTTGCGATACGCAATCCCCAGCTCCAGACCGATGTAGCCGCCGCCCACCACAATCAAGCGCTTGGGCACGCGGGTCGGCGCCAGGGCTTCGGTGGACGAGATGATCGGCCCGCCAATTGGCAGCATCGGCAGGTTGACGCTTGTCGAACCGGTGGCCAGCAGCAGGTGTTCGCACTGGATGCGCTGGTCGCCGACGTCGACGGTCTTGCCGTCTACCACTTTGGCCCAGCCATGGATCACCTGCACTTTGTGCTTTTTAAGCAGTGCGGCGACACCCGTGGTCAGGCGGTCGACGATGCCGTCTTTCCATTCCACGCTTTTGCGGATGTCCAGGGTCGGCACATCCACCTCGATTCCCAACCGGGAACCCTGGCTGTGGTGCACGGTTTGCTGGAACTGCTCGGCCACATGAATCAAGGCCTTGGACGGAATGCAGCCGATGTTCAGGCAGGTGCCGCCCAACGCCTGGCCTTCCACCAGGATCGTCGGGATGCCCAGCTGGCCGGCACGAATGGCAGCCACATAACCGCCAGGGCCGCCGCCGATAATCAGCAGCGTGGTATGCAATGTCTGGGTCATGCCCTTACTCCAGGAACAGGCTGGCGGGTTGTTCGAGCAGGCCGCGAATGGCCTGGATGAATTGCGCCGCGTCCATGCCATCGACCACGCGGTGATCGAAGGAACTGGAGAGGTTCATCATCTTGCGGATCACGATCTGGCCCTTGATCACCATCGGCCGCTCGACGATACGGTTGACGCCGACGATGGCCACCTCCGGCAGGTTCAGCACCGGGGTGCTGACGATACCGCCCAGGGCGCCCAGGCTGGTCAGGGTAATGCTCGAACCGGACAGCTCATCGCGGCTGGCCTTGCCATTGCGTGCAGCAGTGGCCAAGCGCGCGATTTCCTCGGCGTTGCCCCACAGGCTGCGGGCTTCGGCGTGACGCACCACCGGCACCATCAGGCCCACGTCGCTCTGGGTGGCGACGCCCACATGCACTGCGCCGAGGCGGGTGATGACCTGGGCTTCGTCGTCGTAGCGCGCGTTGATCTGCGGGAACTCCCGTAGCGCCACGACCATGGCGCGCACGATAAATGGCAGCAACGTCAGCTTGCCGCGCGTGGCGCTGTGCTTGTCGTTGAGGTGCACGCGCAGCTCGTCGAGGGCGGTGACGTCGATCTCTTCCACATAGCTGAAATGCGCGGCACGCCGAGTGGCGTCCTGCATGCGCTGGGCGATCTTGCGGCGCATGCCGATCACCGGGATCTGTTCTTCGTCGTTGCGCTCGGCGTAAGGGTTGGCTGCCGTCGAAGCTTTTGACGCGCCTTGTTGCAGGTAGGCGTCGAGGTCTTCATGCAGGATCCGCCCGGCGGGGCCGGAGCCCTGGACCAGGCGCAGTTGGATACCGGCATCCAGCGCGTGCTTGCGTACAGCGGGGGAGGCCAGGGGGCGTTCGTCGGCTTCGCGAGTCACGGGGGCCTGTGCGGTCACGACGGGCGCGGGCTTGCTCTCAACCACCGGTGCCGGTTTGGCCTCGACGACGGGCGCAGCCTTGGGCGCTTCTTTCGCCACCGGCACGTCTTTGGCGTTACCCGCACCTTCCACTTCAATGCTGATCAGAATACTGCCCACCGCCATGACTTCACCCGGCTCGCCGCCGAGGGCAATCACCTTGCCGTGGACCGGCGAGGGAATGTCCACCATCGCTTTGTCGGTCATCACATCCGCCAGCACCTGGTCTTCGACGACCATGTCGCCGACCTTCACATGCCAGACCGACAGTTCAACTTCCGCGATGCCTTCGCCAATGTCCGGCATCTTGATAACGTGCGTGCCCATTCAGACCTCCATGACCCGTTTCAACGCCGCGCCCACTCGAGACGGGCCTGGGAAATACGCCCACTCCTGCGCGTGCGGGTAGGGAGTGTCCCAACCGGTGACGCGTTCGATCGGCGCTTCCAGGTGGTGGAAGCAATGCTCCTGCACCAGCGCCACCAGCTCGGCGCCAAAGCCGCAGGTGCGGGTGGCTTCATGCACCACCACGCAACGGCCGGTCTTCTTCACGGATTTGACGATGGTGTCCAGGTCCAGCGGCCACAGGCTGCGCAGGTCGATGACTTCGGCGTCGATGCTGGTTTCTTCGGCGGCGACCTGCGAGACATACACGGTGGTGCCGTAGGTCAGCACAGTGACGGCCGAGCCCGGACGCACGATGGCGGCCACGTCCAGCGGCACGGTGTAGTAACCGTCCGGCACTTGCGCTTGCGGGTGTTTCGACCACGGTGTTACCGGGCGGTCGTGGTGGCCGTCGAACGGGCCGTTGTACAGGCGTTTGGGCTCAAGGAAGATCACCGGATCGTCGTTTTCGATCGAGGCGATCAGCAGGCCCTTGGCGTCATAGGGGTTGGACGGCATCACCGTACGCAGGCCGCAGACCTGGGTGAACACCGCTTCGATGCTCTGGCTGTGGGTCTGGCCGCCGTAGATGCCGCCGCCGCAGGGCATGCGCATGGTCAAGGGCGCGGTGAACTGGCCGGCCGAGCGATAACGCAGGCGCGCCGCTTCGGAGATGATCTGGTCGGTGGCGGGGTAAACGTAGTCGGCGAACTGGATCTCGGCCACCGGGCGCAGGCCGTAGGCACCCATGCCCACCGCCACGCCGATAATGCCGCTTTCGGAGATCGGTGCGTCGAACACCCGCGAGCTGCCGTACTTGGTCTGCAAGCCTTCGGTGCAGCGGAACACGCCGCCGAAATAGCCGACGTCCTGGCCGAACACCACCACGTTGTCGTCACGTTCAAGCATCACATCCATGGCCGAGCGCAGGGCCTGGATCATGGTCATGGTGGTGGTGGTCATGGCGGTTTCCAATTCGATGCTGTTGTTGTGATCGTTCATGTCAGATCCCCAACTCTTGACGCTGGCGCTTCAAGTGCTCCGGCATCTCTTTATAGACGTCTTCGAACATGGTCGCGGCGCTTGGGATCTGGCCACCGGCCAGGGTGCCGTACTGTTCGGCCTGTTTCTGCGCGGCGATCACCTCGGCTTCCAGTTCGGCACTGACCGCCGCGTGCTCCTCTTCGGACCACTGGCCAATCCTGATCAGGTGCTGCTTGAGGCGGGCAATCGGGTCGCCCAGCGGGAAGTGGCTCCAGTCGTCGGCGGGGCGGTATTTGGACGGATCGTCCGAGGTGGAGTGCGGGCCGGCGCGGTAGGTGACCCATTCGATCAGGCTCGGCCCGAGGTTGCGGCGCGCACGCTCGGCGGCCCAGGCGGAGGCAGCGTACACCGCGATAAAGTCGTTGCCGTCCACGCGCAGGGAGGCGATGCCGCAGCCGACGCCGCGTCCGGCGAAGGTGGTGGCTTCACCACCGGCGATGGCCTGGAAGGTGGAGATGGCCCACTGGTTGTTGACCACGTTGAGAATCACCGGGGCGCGGTACACGTGTGCGAAGGTGAGGGCGGTGTGAAAGTCGGATTCGGCGGTGGCGCCGTCACCGATCCAGGCCGAGGCGATCTTGGTATCGCCCTTGATCGCCGAGGCCATGCCCCAGCCCACACCCTGTACGAATTGGGTGGCGAGGTTGCCGGAAATGGTGAAGAAGCCTGCGTCTTTTACCGAGTACATGATCGGCAACTGGCGGCCCTTGAGCGGGTCGCGCTCGTTGGACAGCAACTGGCAGATCAGGTCCACCAGCGGCACGTCGCGGGCCATCAGGATGCTTTGCTGGCGGTAGGTGGGGAAGCACATGTCGTCGATGTTCAAGGCCAGGGCCTGGGCGCTGCCAATGGCTTCTTCGCCAAGGCTCTGCATGTAGAACGACATTTTTTTCTGACGCTGGGCGACCACCATGCGGTTGTCGAAGATCCGCGTCTTGAGCATGGCACGCATGCCTTTGCGCAGGACTTCAACGGGAACCCCTTCGGCCCATGGCCCCAAGGCCTGGCCCTGGTCGTCGAGCACGCGGATCAGGCCCTTGGCCAGGTCGGCGGTGTCGGCGGGTTCTACGTCGATGGCGGGTTTGCGCACCAGGCCTGCGTCGGTCAGGCGCAGGTAGGTAAAGTCGGTCTTGCAGCCTGGGCGGCCCGAGGGTTCGGGCACGTGCAGGCGAAGGGGTTCGTACTGCTGGGTCATGGCTTTCTACGCTCTATCTTGTGAATTTCTTGTAGTGGGCGCGCTAGCTGACAGTCAGTCTCCGGGTAAGAGAAATCTTGTCCTACAACAATCATAGGCGTGGCGTAGAAGAATATTTATCTGTGTTTCATTGCGCCCGCGATCAATTGCGGATAAAAAACCTGCATAAACATAATAAACAGGTGATTTTGTCTCATGCGCAAACTGGACCGTACCGATATCGGCATTCTCAACGCCCTGCAGGAGAATGCGCGGATTACCAACGCCGACCTGGCCCGCTCGGTCAACCTGTCGCCCACACCCTGTTTCAACCGGGTCAAGGCCATGGAAGAACTGGGCTTGATTCGCGAGCAGGTCACCCTGCTCGACGCCGATCTGCTGGGGCTGCACGTCAACGTGTTTATCCATGTGAGCCTGGAAAAGCAGAACGAGCTGGCGTTGCAGCAGTTCGAAGGCGCGATTTCCGACCGGCCCGAGGTGATGGAGTGCTACTTGATGGCTGGCGACCCGGACTATTTGATCCGGGTGTTGGTGCCGACGATCCAGTCGCTGGAGCGTTTCATGATGGACTTCCTGACCAAGGTGCCGGGTGTCGCCAACATCCGCTCGAGCTTTGCCCTCAAGCAAGTGCGCTACAAGACGGCGCTGCCATTGCCGCCGGGTGGATTAATGGTTTGATCTCAATAGGGGGCTGCACCGCTGATCCTGATAGTTAGCCAAGTAATAATCAGGGCGGGCTTTTTATTTTTGGTTAATGAAAAATTGCATCAGCGGTCACGTATTTTTCACACGCATTTCAACACATTGGCCCCATCAGGCCGTGAAGTTCGCGGCCCAGGAAAGGGGTAAGCCGCGATGTCCATGAGAGCCTTGAAGTTGAACTTCCGTACCACACTGTGTTTTGGCTTGGTGTGCCTTTTGCTGCTGATACAAGGGGCAATGACCCTGATAAAAGTCGATAAGGTCTATTCGTCGACGGTTGAAATCGAAACTAACTGGCTCCCCAGTATTCGGTTGGCGGGTGAAATAGATTCGGCGTTTTATAAACTTCGTCTCGATCTACGTCGTTATGCCATGGATATCAGCCGACAGGATCCGGCCTCCCTGGAAAAACTCAAGGCGACACGTACCGAAGCCCTCGATATTGCCGAACGCTATGGGCCGTTAGTCTCAGGCCCCGAAGAGCAAGCCAAGTACAACGAAGCATTAGCCAGCATCAAGAACTACAGCCAGAAGATGGATGAGTTCCTCGCACAAGCCTCCACCTTGTCCGCTGAACAGATGTCGACCTACCTGCGCGAAGTCAACGGGCCGATTGCCCTGGATGTGCAGCGTTCCATCAGCGAGTTGATCGCATTGAATGAACGGGGCTCCAAGGCGGCGGTGCAGGTGGCTTCCAGCGAATATGACGCGGCGCGTCTGTTCACCTGGATATTGATGGCCGCCTCCTTGCTGATCACCGTCGTGGTAGCAAGCCTGTTTACCCGCAGCATCATTACTCCGGTGCGTGAGTTGCTGGTATCGACCGGCAAGATTGCCGACGGCGATCTGCGCGTGGCGATTGCCATCAATGGCAATGACGAGTTGACCGCGTTGCAACGGTCTACCGCGTCCATGCAAATGAACCTGAAAAGTACCTTGCAGCACATCTCCGAGGCGTCCGGGCAATTGGCTTCGGCGGCGGAGGAGATGAGCGCCATCACCCGCGAGTCCAGTGCCGGTATTGAACGCCAAAGCATGGAAACCGATCAGGCCGCCACGGCGGTTAACCAAATGACGGCAGCAGTTGAAGAAGTGGCGCGCAATGCGGTGTCGGCGTCCCAGTCCACCCAGGACTCCCAACGCTCGGCCAAAGTGGGGCAGGAGCGTGTGACGCAAACCATCGCCTCCATCGAGAAACTCAGCGCCACGGTGCAGCAGACCGGCGTCGAAGTCGAAGGGCTGGCCAGGCAGGCCCAGGATATTGCTCGGGTGGTTGAAGTGATCCGCTCGATTGCCGAGCAAACCAACCTGCTGGCCTTGAACGCGGCCATTGAAGCTGCCAGGGCAGGGGAGCAGGGCCGGGGCTTTGCGGTGGTGGCCGACGAAGTGCGGGCACTGGCCCACAGAACGCAGACCTCGACCCAGGAAATCGAGCAGATGATCGCGAAAATCCAGACGTGCTCCAGTGAAGCGGTGTCTTCCATGGCCCTCAACCGCAACGAAGCGGTGGACTCCTTGAAGATCGCCCATGAAGCGGGCCTGGCAATTACTCAGATCACCGAAGCCATTACCGATATCAATGACCGTAACCTGTTGATCGCCACGGCCTCCGAGGAACAGGCCCACGTGGCCCGTTCGGTGGACCAGAACCTGATCAGCATCCGTGATCTTTCCATCCAGAGTTCTTCGGCGGCCGGCCAGACCTCGATTGCCAGCCAGGAACTGTCGAGGCTGGCGGTGGACCTCAAGCAGATCGTGTCGAAATTTGCCGTAGCCTGATCACACCTGTGCAGCACCCCCGGAGCATGGAATGGCATGGACGCCAGGCAGGACGGCTTTAGAGCTGGTTCAACGGAATCTTCAAGTACACCACCCCGTTCTCCTCCGCTGGCGGCATATGACCGGCCCGCACATTCACCTGGATCGCCGGCAACAACAGCGTGGGCATCCCCAGCCCGGCATCGCGTTGGGTGCGCATGGCCACGAACGCCGCTTCATCCACCCCGTCATGCACATGAATATTGCCCGCGCGTTGTTCCGCCACGCTGGTCAGGCATTTGGCCTCGCGGCCTTCGGGCGGGTAGTCATGGCACACGTACAGTTGGGTATCGGGGGCAAAGGCCAAGAGCTTGCGCATTGACGCATACAACTGGCGCGCATCGCCGCCGGGGAAGTCGCAGCGGGCGGTGCCGACATCGGGCATGAACAGGGTGTCGCCCACCAGGATCAAGCGGTCGTCGATCAGGTAGGCCATGTCCGCCGGGGTATGCCCGGGCACGTGCAGGGCCTGGGCCTTGATGGTGCCGATGTGGAAGATTTCATCCGGCGCGAACAGGTGGTCGAACTGCGAGCCGTCGACGCGAAATTCCGGCTCCAGGTTGAACAGGTGCTTGAACACGTCCTGCACCTTGCTGATCGCCTGGCCGATGGCAATCTTGCCGCCCAGGGTGCGGCGCAGGTACGGCGCGGCCGACAGGTGGTCGGCATGGGCGTGAGTTTCCAGCAGCCATTGCACTTGCAAGCCGTGCTCACGCACAAAGGCAATGACCTTGTCGGCCTGGGCGGTGTCGGTGCGCCCGGAGGCCGGGTCGTAGTTGAGCACCGAATCGACGATGGCACACGGGCCGCCGTGCGTTTCATAGACGACGTAGGTGTAGGTCGACGACGCCTCGTCCAGAAAGGAATGAATCAACGCTGACATGACGGCTGCCCCTGATGTTGAAAAAAGTGATTACAATCACTTTACATTTACACATAATGTTTTGAGCTTAAGTGACGCAAAGGACCCGAGGCAAATGGAATCTACTCTGAGTGAAGGCGAAGTCGCCCAGTTGCGCGCGTCGGCATCCAAGGCCTGTGCCTTGCTCAAGGCCCTGGCCAATGAGGATCGTTTGTTGATTCTGTGCCAACTGACCCAGGGCGAACGCAACGTCGGCGAGCTGGAAACCATGACCGGTGTACGCCAGCCCACGCTGTCACAGCAGTTGGGCATCCTGCGTGACGAAGGGCTGGTCGCCACCCGTCGCGAAGGCAAGTACATCTTCTACGGGCTGGCCAGCCATGAAGTGATCCAAGTGATGAAGACACTGTCCGGCCTTTACTGCGGCGCGGTGATAAAAAGCTGGGCGTGACGCCATACGGCAGCGACCCTTGTGTGCATTGACGATAAAAGGCAATAGACCATGACCGACCAACACTGGGGGCCAACCATCAGTGGCGATATCGTCGTCATCGGCGGCGGTTCGGCAGGCATCGGCCTGCTGGCCAGCCTGCTCAAGCGCGACCCCGACCTGAACATCACCCTCATCGAACCCCGCGACCATCACTGCTACCAGCCGGCCTGGACCCTGGTCGGCGGCGGTGCCTACGACCTGAAAAAGACCCGACGACCCCTGGCCGATGTGCTGCCCAATGGCGTCACCTGGGTGCAGGCCGCCGTCACCGAACTGCTGCCGGACGAGCACACCCTGGTGCTCGACAGCGGCCAGCGGGTGACCTGGAACAACCTGATCGTCTGCCCCGGCCTGCGCCTGGCCTGGGAGAAAGTCGAGGGCCTGGAAGACACGTTGGGCCGCAACGGGGTCACGTCCAACTACAGCTATGAGCACGCGGCGTATACCTGGCAGTTGGTGCAGCAGTTGAAGCGCGGCAAGGCGATCTTTACCCAGCCGGCCATGCCGATCAAATGCGCGGGTGCGCCGCAAAAGGCCATGTACCTGTCCTGCGATCACTGGCTCAGGCAGGGCGACCTCAAGCACATCGACGTCGAATTCAACCTGGCCGGCGCGGCGCTGTTCGGCGTGGCGACCTTTGTGCCGCCGTTGATGAAGTACGTGGAGAAATACCACGCGCGTCTGGCGTTCAACGCCAACCTGGTCAAGGTCGACGGCCCGGCGCGCAAGGCCTGGTTCGAGGTGAAGGGCGCCGAGGGCAACGTCACCCTGGAGGAAAAAACCTTTGACCTGCTGCACGTGGTGCCGCCGCAAGTCGCGCCGGATTTCATTCGCCACAGCCCGTTGGCCGACGCCGCCGGCTGGTGCGAGGTGAACCCCCACAGCCTGCAACACCTGCGCTACCTGCACATCTTCGGCCTGGGCGATGTGTGCGGCACCACCAATGCCAAGACCGCCGCCGCCGTGCGCAAGCAAATCGTGGTGGTCGCCGAAAACCTGCTGGCCCTGCGCAAACAGGCGCCGCTGCCGCTCAAGTACGACGGCTATGGTTCGTGCCCGCTGACGGTGGAGAAGGGCAAGGTGGTGCTGGCCGAGTTCGGCTACGGCGGCAAGCTGCTGCCGACCTTTCCCCTCGACCCGACCCGGGCACGCCGTTCGATGTGGTTCCTCAAGGCCACCTGGCTGCCGTGGTTCTACTGGAACGGCATGCTCAAGGGCCGCGAGTGGCTGACCCGTCTGAGCAAGGTGGACTGAATGCTGCTGGCGAGCGTTTTAGGCGTGTTGATGGGCCTGGTCATGGGCCTGACCGGCGCGGGCGGCGGCATCCTCGGGGTGCCGGCGCTGGTGCTGGGGCTGGGCTTGACGATGACCCAGGCGGCACCGGTGTCCTTGCTGGCCGTGGGCGCGGCCGCGGCCGTCGGTGCGATCGAGGGCTTGCGCCACGGCCTGGTGCGTTACCGCGCCGCGCTGTTGATCGCGTTGCTCGGCGCACTGTTTTCGCCGGTCGGGGTGTTTCTCGCCCACCAAATGCCGGAGCCCGTATTGATGGGGCTGTTCAGCGCCTTGATGGTGCTGGTGGCCTGGCGCATGTTGCAGCGCGAAAAGATCGAGGCCGGGCCGAGCGATCACGGCGCGGCGTCCTGGGGCCAGAAGAACTGCATGCTCAACCAGCAGACCGGGCGCCTGGCCTGGACCGCCAAATGCAGCGCCACCCTGGCCGCACTGGGCGCGGTGACGGGGGCAGTCTCGGGGTTGCTCGGGGTGGGCGGCGGCTTTCTGATCGTGCCGGCGTTCAAGCAACTGACCGACGTGCAGATGCGCGGCATCGTCGCCACGTCGCTGATGGTGATCAGCCTGATTTCGCTGATCGGCGTGGCTGGCGCGTTCCATGCCGGCGTGCGCATCGAACCCGTGGGCTGGGTGTTCATCGCGGCGAGTATCGTCGGCATGCTGATCGGCCGGCGCCTGTGCTCGGTGATTGCCGCACGCACCTTGCAGGTGGGGTTTGCCAGCCTGTGTGTGGTGGTTGCAGCTGGAATGCTTGTGAACGCTTTGCTGTGAATTTGAAATGCAGTCCAACAGTTGAATCTCCCTTGTTTTTGAGCACTTCATCCCATCGCATCCCCCCACCCAGTACCCAAGTAGCATAGGTCCCGTCCCCCGCCCTTCGTACACTCATGCTTCAGAGGGGGAGGCAACGATGCACAACAGTGAAGGCGTAGTCAGTGCCATGTCCCAGGCCACCGATGCCGGGCAGGCCGCCGAGGAGTTGGCGCGGCAACTGTTGCATCCGTACCTGGGCTTCGTGCTGTTTTTCTGCTCGGCGTCCTACGACCTGCAGGCCCTGGGCCGCGCCCTGCAGGAGTGTTTCGGCAACGTGCGCGTGGTGGGCTGCACCAGCGCCGGCGAGATAACGCCCCAGGGCTATGGCCGCAATTGCATTACGGCGATGGGCTTCAACCATGCGCACTTTTCCATCGCCACGGAACTGATCGACCAGGTGGAACACTTCAGCCTGATCGACGCCCAGCAGATGGTCGAACGTCTGGTCGGCGGTTGCCGCAGCAATACCCTGGCACCGATCAAGGGCAACACCTTCGCCCTGACCCTGCTCGATGGCCTGTCCAGCCGCGAAGAAGTGGTGCTCGCCGCCCTCAGCGCGGCGCTCGGCGACATTCCGCATTTCGGCGGTTCGGCCGGCGACGACAACTTCCTCACCCACACCCACGTGTACTTCAACGGCGCCTTCCACAGCGGCGCGGCGGTGGTGGTGCTGGTCAATACCTGGCTGGATTTCGAGGTGTTCACCACCCACCACATCCTGCCGCGCAGTGAAAAGCTGGTGGTGACCGGCGCCGACAGTCCGTCACGCCGGGTCTTCGAGCTCAACGCCGAACCCGCCGCCGAAGAGTACGCGCGGCATATCGGCGTGGCCGTGGCCGACCTCGACCACCGCGTCTTCGCCGCGCACCCGTTGGCGGTGCGCATCCACGACCAGTACTACGTGCGCGCGATCCAGCAAGTGCACGACGACCTGAGCCTGAGTTTCTACTGCGCGGTGGAAAACGGCATCGTCCTTACCGTGATGAAGCCTGGGCCGATCCTGCCAAACCTGCAAACCCTGTTCGACGGCCTGCAAGCGCGCCTTGGCGATCTGCTGTTGACCATCGGCTGCGACTGCTTCCTGCGCCGCCTGGAGTTGGAAGACAGCGACAATTTGGAACAGATCGGCGGCTTCCTGCGCGACCAGCGGGTGATGGGTTTCAACACCTACGGAGAACAGTTCAATGGCATGCATATCAACCAGACCTTCACCGGGGTCGCCATTGCCCGAGGCCGGCGCTGAACTGCTCGCCCAGGTTGCCCAGCTGCAGCAGGACAACCACAAGCTGGCACGGATCAACGCGGCGCTGATCGAGCGCATCGAGTCCGGCATGGCCCAGGGCAATAACCCCTACACCACCTTCCAGCATTCGGTGGTGCTGGCCGAGCAGGTGCGCGAACGCACCGACGCGCTGAACCAGGCGATGGCCGAACTCAAGGCCAGCAACCACTTGCTGATCAACGCCCGGCTGCGCGCCGAAACCCTGCGCGGCGAACAGGCGGCGGCGCAAAAGGCCCAGGAAAGCGAACGCTGGATTCGTCTGATCACCGATAACGTCCCGGCCCTGATCGGCTACCTGAATGCCGACCTGGTCTACGAGTTCACCAATAAAGTCTATGAAGAATGGTATTGCTGGCCGCGCGGCATGATGCTCGGCCAGAGCCTGCGCGAAGTCCACAGCGAGCAGCATTGCCAGCGCCTGGACGCCTACGTCGCCCGCGCCCTGGCCGGGGAGAGCGTGACCTTCGAGTTCGCCGAGACCAATATCAATAACCAGGAGCGCTACATGCTGCGCTCCTATGTGCCGAATATGCTGGCCAGCGGCGAAGTGGTGGGGATCTTCGTGCTGATCCGCGACATCACCGAACGCCGCCGTACCGCCGAAGCCCTGCACCAGGCCTATCAGCACCTGGAGCAGCGCGTGGCCCAGCGCACCTCAGAACTCACCGCGCTTAACGACCAGTTATTGCAAGAGATCGACGAGCGCCGGCGCATGGAGGCGCGCCTGCGCGAAGCCAAGCTCGAGGCCGAGCAGGCCAACCTGTCGAAAACCAAATTCCTCGCCGCCGTCAGCCATGACCTGCTGCAACCTTTGAATGCGGCGCGCCTGTTCACCAGCGCACTGCTGGAGCGGCCCAGCGAAACCCTGGTGCGCAACGTGAGCAATTCCCTGGAAGACGTGGAAAACCTGCTGGGCACTCTGGTGGATATTTCCAAGCTGGATGCCGGGGTGATCAAGGCCGACATCGCGCCGTTTGCCCTGAGCGAACTGCTGGATAACCTGGCCGCCGAGTACACCGAATTGGCCCGCAGCGAGGGCCTGGAATTGCATTTTGTCGGCTGTTCGGCGCTGGTGCGCAGCGATATCCAGTTGCTGGCGCGGATCCTGCGCAACCTGCTGAGCAATGCGCTTCGCTACACCTACAAGGGACGGGTGGTGCTGGGCTGTCGCCGCCAGCATCAGCGTTTGTCGATCCAAGTGTGGGACAGCGGCATGGGCATCGCCGAGGAGCGGTTGGAGGAGATTTTCCAGGAATTCAAGCGCGGCGATGTGCAACGGCCCGACCAGGACCGTGGGCTGGGCCTGGGGCTGGCGATCGTGGAAAAGATCGCCGGGATCCTGGGGCATCGCATCAGCGTCAGATCCTGGCCGGGCAAGGGCTCGATGTTCTCGGTGGAGGTGCCGTTGAGCGCCACCGCACCCAAGTCGCTGCCGCAGCTGGCCATGAGCGAACCGATGCTCGAACGCCTGCAAGGCGCGCGGGTGTGGGTGCTGGATAACGACGCGGCGATCTGCGCGGGCATGCGCACCTTGCTCGAAGGCTGGGGCTGCCAGGTGATCACCGCGTTGTCGGAGCAGGACCTGGCGCGGCAGGTGGACAACTACCATGCCGAAGCCGACCTGCTGATCGCCGACTACCATCTCGACGACGACCAGAACGGCGTCGACGCCGTCGCCCGCATCAATGGACGCCGCGGCCGCGCGATCCCGGCGCTGATGATCACCGCCAACTACAGCAATGAACTCAAGCTGCAAATTCGCGAGTTGGGGCACACGCTGATGCACAAGCCGGTACGCCCCATGAAACTCAAGACCGCCATGAGCCACCTGCTCGGCCGGCCCTGAAAACGCAGAACCAGTGTGGGAGGGGGCAAGCCCTAATGCCAGTCAGTTAAGGCTTTTTGTAGGAGCGAGCTTGCTCGCGAAAAACTTACAGGCGTCGCGTTCATTCAGGAAGCACGCGTTATCGTTGACGTTTTTCGCGAGCAAGCTCGCTCCTACAGGAGGCGTACGCAGGCAGTAGGGCTTGCCCCGATGGCGGTGGTTCAGCCAAGAAGGTGTTGACTGGTCCACAGCCATCGGGAGCAAGCCCCCTCCCGCATTTGATTTGTGTTGTGTCAGATGGGTCAGCGGCGCAGGTACGAGCCGAAGTCGATATCCCCGGCACTGAGGATTGCCTGCACTCGGTTATGCACATTCAACTTGCGCAATATCGCCGACACGTGGGCCTTCACCGTGGTCTCGGCAATCTCCAGGGTGTAGGCGATCTGCTTGTTCGACTCGCCCTTGGTCATGCGCTCCAGCACCAGCAACTGCTTGCGCGTCAGGGCTTGCAGCAGTTCGGGGGCGAAGCCGGGGTTTTCGTTGAGGCGTCGGTGGGTGCCGGGCTTCTGGGTGCGGATGATGTCCGGCGGCAGGTACACGTTGCCGTTGAGAATCTGCTGGATCGCCTCGGTCATTTGCAGGCGCGGCGAGGATTTGGTGATAAAGCCCACGGCACCATAGGTGATGGCTTGCAGCACGACCTGCTTGTCCTGCTCGGCCGAGACGATCACCACCGGAATGGTCGGCGCCTCGTTGCGCAGGTTGATCAGGCCATTGAGGCCATGCATGCCGGGCATGTTCAGGTCGAGCAGGATCAGGTCGAGGTCGTCGTGTTCCTGGGTCAGCGCCAGGGCGCTGTCGAGGTCGGCGGTTTCCATCACTTCGCTGCCGGGGAAGCCGTCGCTGATGACGTTATGGATCGCTTCGCGAAACAGTGGGTGATCGTCGGCAATCAGGATTTTGTACATGGCCGTTCACCTTTCTTATTGTGAGGTTTGAAATGGCTCGGGTTGGGCGACCGTTACCGGCAGCTTCGCCGCTTCCCAGGCATCCAGGCCGTCGCGATACCAGTACACAGAGGTATAGCCGAGGTTGGCGGCACGTTTTACCGCGTTCCAACTCAGCCAGCAATCGGAGCGGCAATAGAAGACCAACGGTCGCTTGAGGTCGCCGCCGCTGTAGGCATACAAGTGGCGCACGAAATAGCTTTGCCACTCCGGCGTCAGGTCGCCGTCGCCGGTATTGGCCAGCCAGTGGCTGCCGGGCAGGTTGGCGTGGGGCTGGTCTTCGATGAAGCGGCCTTGCAGCCATTGGCGGCGGTACACGTCGATCAGCACTGGTGCCGGGCTTTGATTGAGCAGGGTTTGCAGGGCCGCGGTGTCGACAATCGTGGCGCCTGGCAGGTGGTCGGGCGTGGGGCTGCGGTACAGGCTGATGCGGTAGCCCTCGGCGGAAAACAGCGGGGTGTCGGCCTGGACGTTGGCGACGAACAGGCACAGCAGCGCCAATAGAGGCAGTCGGGCAGGCAGCATGGCAGGGCAATCCTTATCGTTATGCGCGCATTACACGTGAGTCCCGAGCCCTTGGGAATGCGACGATAGACAGGAAAACCAGTACCAAAGTAGTAGTTTTGCCACCCTCAGCCTTTTTTGCGCAACGCCGCATGCTGGGGATTGAAGGTCAGCACCGCCAACACTGCGAACAGTACGGTCAAGCCCAGGCACACCGCCAGGGCCAGGCCGGCGAAGCGTTGGTACAGGGCAAAGCGCACCAGCTCCACGGCGTGGGTAAACGGGTTGACCGCGCACAGCCAGTACAGCCATTCGCTGGAGTCGCGCATCTTCCACAACGGGTACAGCGCCGACGACAGGAAAAACAGCGGGAAGATCACGAAGTTCATCACCCCGGCAAAGTTCTCCAGCTGGCGAATCGCATTCGACAGCAGCAAGCCCAGGGCACTCAACATCAAGGCCACCAGCAGCAACGCCGGCAGGGCGATCAACAGCCCCATGGCCGGCGGTTGCACGCCGTACACCCAGGCGATTGCCAGGAACCCATACACCTGCAACAGCGAAATCAGCGCAGTGGCCAACAGCTTGCTGCACAGCAAAAACGTGCGCGGCAACGGGCTGGTCAGCAGCACGCGCATGCTGCCCATCTCGCGGTCGTAGACCATCGAGAGCGAGCCTTGCATGCCGTTGAATAGTAGGATCATGCAGGCCAGCCCCGGGACGATGTACACCTCGTAGGGGATGTAGGTGTCGTAGGGTTCGATCACCGAGATGCCCAACGCGGCGCGGAACCCGGCGGCGAACACCAGCAGCCACAGTAATGGGCGCACCAGCGCACTGAGAAACCGCGTGCGCTGCAACACAAAGCGCAGCCACTCGCGCAGCACGATGCCGCGCAGGCATTGCCAGTAAGCGTTCATGCCGCCGCTCCCGTCGTGGTGGGGCGCGTCAAGCGCGCGAACACGCTGCCCAGATCGCCGCCTTGTTGCTCGATCAAGGCAGCGACTTGCCCACTGGCCACCAGGCGGCCCTGGTGCAGGATCATCAAGGCATCGTCGGCCTGTACTTCGTCGAGCAGGTGGGTGGTCCACAGCACGCTGATGCCCTGTTCGCGGCACAGGCTGCGCACGTGCTGGTTCAGGGCCAGGCGGCTGGCCGGGTCGAGGCCGACGCTGGCTTCATCCAACAGCAGCAGGCGCGGCTCATGCAGCAACGCCCGGGCGATTTCCACGCGGCGCCGATGTCCGCCGTTCAGTTCGCGGACTTTTTCCCGGCGCCGTTCGGTGAGGGCCTGGCGGGCCAGTTCGACGGCGACGCGCAGGTCGGTCTGGCGCCGCGACAAACCATGCAACGCAGCGTGGTAACGCAGGTTCTGTTCCACGCTCAAATCCAGGTCCAGGGTGCTTTGCTGGAACACCACACCCAGTTGTGTAAGGGCCGCACGCGGCGCCTCACGCAGGGAATGACCGCCCACGCGAATGTCGCCGCTTTGCAGGTCATACAGCCGCGTGAGCAGGGCGATCAAGGTGGATTTGCCGGCGCCATTGGGCCCCAGCAGCGCCGCAAAGCGCCCTGGCGCCAGGCTGAAACTTACCTCGCACAAAGCCTGCCGTGCGCCGTAGGCGAAGCTCAGGTCGCGTACCTCCAGGGCGTTCATGGCGTGACCACCACGCCCCACGGATAACGCCCGACTTTCACCGACTTGATCACCTTGAGACTGTCCACATCGATCACCGACACATCGCCGCTCACGCCATTGGTGGCCAGCAACTGTTTCTCGTCCGGGGTAAATGCCATCTGCCACACGCGGCGGCCCACCAACAGGTAGTCGAGGACCTCGAAGGTCCTGGCGTCGATCACCGCCACATGGTTGGCCGGGCCAAGGGCGACAAAGCCGTACTTGCCATCGGCGCTGAGCTTGATGCCGACCGGCTGCACCTTATCCGGGTGTACGCCCTTGATCTTGAAGGTCAGGGTCTTGAGGATCGCGCGGCTGGCCACGTCGAGGATGGTCACGGTGCCGCCGATTTCCGCCGAGGCCCACAGCTGCGAGCCATCGTGGTTGAACTCGACGAAGCGCGGGCGCTGGTCCACCAGGGTGCTGTCGGCCAGGGTCTGGGTGCTGGTGTCGATCCAGTGCAGCATGTTGGTGGTTTCGCTGGTGTTCACCGCCCACTTGCCATCCGGGCTCACGGCCATGCCTTCGGGCTCGACGCCGACGTTGATCTGGCCGAGCACCTTGGAGGTCTCGGTGTCGATCACGGTGACCAGCGCGTCGTCTTCGTTGGACACGTACAGCCAGCGGTTATTGGGGTGCAGGGCGAACTGCTCGGGGTCTTTGCCGGAGGGCAGTTCCTTGATGATCCTGCGCGTGGCCACGTCCATCACCTGGACGCGGTCCGAGTCGCTGGCGCAGATGTACAGCAGCTTGTTGTCATGGGACAGCAGCAAGCCTCGCGGGCGCTGGCCGACCTTGAGGGTGTCGGTGACTTGCAGGGTCTGCATGTCGATCAGGCTCAGGCTGTTGTCTTTCTCGTTGGAGACCCAGGCGGTACTGGCCACGGCGTGCCCGGCGGCAAGCAGCAGGGCGCATGGGAGCAGGGTGCGGCGCATGGCGGATTCCTTATTATTGTGGGTAGGTGATCAAGGGAAGCGGCAGGTCACCTCGGGTTTGTCATAGCCCAGGCTGTCCATTTCGTTGGTGGGGTGCAGGAAACCGTCCTGGGGCGAGGTGCTGACCAGCGCGCGGGGCTGCACGATAGGAATCGGCTGGCGCAGTTGGCCGTTCCAGGGGCGGTAACTGAGCTTGCGGCCCTTGAACCCGTCCAGGGGCAGTTGCTCGCTGATTTCCACTTGGCGGATCGCCATGGGCTCGACCTGGCGCAACTTGCTCACTGCACTGGCGACGCTGCGCACGGCCATCCAGGCGGCGAAGTCGCGGTCGTTCATCCAACGCCCGGCCAGGGCCTCGAAGCGTTTCTGCAATTGGGCGGCGCCGTAGGTCTCGACGGTTTTGTGCCAGCCGGTGGGCGTCAGGCCCTGGGTGCCGGCGACGGGGCGCGGGTACCAGGTCTGGTAGGGCACGTACTCGCCGAAGTCGCCGCGCTCGTCGGCCACCAGCACCACGTCGTATTCGGCGGTCTGGGTGAACAGCGGCATATCCGCCTGGGCGCTGCGGCGCTGGTCGTTATCGAAGCGCCAGGCCTTTTCCGCCACCAGCTGCACGCCGAAGCGCTTGGCGGCGCGCCGCAGGGCGGCGGCGTAGGCCTGGTCATCCTCGGTGGGGCCGACGATCAGCAGTGCCTTCTGCCATTTGCGCACTACCAGGAACTGCGCCAGCGCATCGGCGAGCATCGCGCGGCTGGGCAGGGTATGCAGCACGTTGCCCAGGCAGTCGCTGCTGCGCAGGCGGTCATCCGGGCTGCCGGCGTTGAACAGCAGGCTGTCGGGCAACGCCGCGCTGAGTTGGCGCAGGCTGGCGGCGGGTGCGTTGATCACGAACAGGCGCAGGCCCTGGGCATGCTGGGCCTGGGCGGCGGCGAGCAGAGCGTCCGGAGTGTCCACCGTGGCGCTGGTCAGGCTGTAGCGCTGGTTGAGAAAGGCGCCGGTGCTGTTGCTGTCGATGATCGCCAGTTCAGCACCGCGCTGCCCGGCATCGGCAGGCTCGGGAATCACATTCGACAGCAGCGGGCCCGGATCGGGCCGATAACCCAGGTAGCCGATCTGCACCTGCAAGGGCGCTTCGGCGGCCTGGCCGGTGGCGGCCCAGGCGATCGCCAGCAGGCAGATCACGGCGTAGGGGGCGAGCTGGCGCATAAGGCACTCCATGACAGGTAGCGCCAGCATAGGAACCCTGAACGTCGCTGCAAATATGCAGAAAGTAGCGCTGGGGCAGTACCAAGGTAGTAGCCCCGGGCGCGCCGTGTGGTTTTAGCATGGAGCACCACGGGCTCTATCCACAGGAGTGACACCAGCATGCGCGTCTTGTCGGCCTTGTGGCGCATCAACCTATGGGTGTTCGGCTTCTTCATCCTGGTGACCTGCGCCTGCACCGCGCTGTTGCTGCACCAGGCCCTGGCCGATGTGGGGCGCGAGCTGCAATCGGCCGAAGCGGTGGTGCACTACCTGAGCGAAACCGCCGCGCGCGACCCGGCCAGCCTGCAACCCCACCTCACCGCGAGTTTGCGCCATGTTCGCGTGCACTGGCTGGCGAGCGGCGACACCGTGCAAGCGCCGGACGCGGACGGGCTGGACGCCTGGCTCGGGCGCCTGTTGTTTGCCGAGGCGCGGCGCAGTGCCCAGGTGCTGGACTTGCCGGACGGCCGGCGCGTGTCCATCGCTGTCGACCCACGGGATGAAATCGACGAGGTCTGGGACTCCCTGCAACAACTGCTGGGCCTGTGCGCCCTGGCTCTGGCCCTGAGCCTGTTGACCATCCGCTGGGCGGTGCGCCGGGGTATGGGCGTGCTGGATGAATTGCTGCGCGCGCTGCAACAGGTGTGCGCCGGCCAGCTCAATGTGCGCCTGGGCAGCCAAGGCGCGCCGGAAGCACGCCAACTGGCGCTGCACTTCAACCGCATGACCGACGCCCTGGAGCAGGCGCGCACCGATAACACCCGGCTTACCCAAACCCTGCTGGCGGTGCAGGAGCAGGAACGCACCCACCTGGCCCAGACCCTGCACGATGACCTCGGCCAATACCTGGCCGGCATTCGCGCCCAGGCCTGCCTGTTGCGCCTGGTCACCGACCAGCCGCACCTGCTGGCGCCCACGGTGGCGCAACTCGAGGATCACTGCGAGCACTTGCAGCAAGGCTTCCGGGCATTGGTCCACGACCTTTATCCGGTGGCCCTGCAACACCTGCCGATGGCCGAGGCGTTTGCGCTGCTGGTCACCCAGTGGCAGGCCAGCCACGGCATTCCCTGCCACCTGCAGGTCAGCACCGACCTGCCGCTGTTGCCCGGCGCCAGCAAGACCCATCTGTACCGCCTGCTCCAGGAAGCCCTGACCAACATCCTGCGGCATGCCGACGCCAGCCAGGTGCACGTGCGCCTGCAACATCGCGGTTCGCGCCTGCGCCTGTGGGTGCGCGATAACGGTCGCGGTGCAGACACGCCCCAGCGGCCCGGCGTGGGCCTGTATTCAATGGCCGAACGCGCCCGTTGCCTGGGCGGCGAATTGAAGATCATCAGCCACCCCGGCGCCGGCTGGGCGTTGGCGTTGAACATGCCGTTGGAGGCCTCATGAATATTCTGTTGGTGGATGACCACGCGGTGGTACGCCAAGGCTATGCCAGCCTGTTGCGTGCGCTGCTGCCGGCCGTTGAAGTGCGCGAGGCGGCCAGTGGCGAAGAGGCGTTGAGCCGGGTCCAGGAAGCGCTGCCGCACCTGGTGATCATGGACTTCGGCCTGCCGGGCATCAGCGGCCTGGAAACCACCCGGCGCCTGCGCCAGCGCCTGCCGCACCTGCGCGTGCTGTTTTTCAGCATGCACGACGAGTTGCCCCTGGTGCGCCAGGCCCTGGAGGCGGGCGCCTCGGGCTACCTGACCAAAACCTCGGCACCCGAGGTGTTGATCGAAGCGGTGCGGCGCATCCTCGACGGCCACGCCTACATCGAACAGGCCCTGGCCACCGAACTGGCCTATACGCCCGGTGATCAACGCTTGCAGGGCATGACCCCGCGCGAGCTGGAAATCTTCCTGATGCTGGCCAAGGGCACGCCGACCCGAGCGATTGCCGACCAGCTGAATATCAGCAGCAAGACCGTGTCCAATCACCTGACGTTGCTCAAGAGCAAATTGCAGGTGAGTTCCCATGCCGAGCTGGTGCACCTGGGGATCGACATGGGCGTGGTGCGGGTGGTTGGATAACAGCGTATGCGCGGGGGGGCTAGCGATCCCAGGTGGTGGGGCAGTCGATGCAGCCTTCCATATTGGCATCCTGTAAGTTCGCGTAGTGCTGGCGGCTGCCGGTGAGGGTGGCCTGTTCCAGGTTGCTCTCGCCGAACTTGGCTTCCTGCAGGTTGGCATCGCTGAGGTCGGCCCCTTGCAGGTCGGCCTTGCTCAGCCAGGTCATTTCCAGGTCGGCCGCACGCAGGTTGGCCTTGTGCATTTTCGCCCCCGACAGCCGCGCAAATTGCAGGTAGGCCGCGCTGAGGTTGGCGTTTTCGAACTGCGCACCCTGGGCGAACAGGCCCCAACCCTGGATCGCCATCAACGTGGCGCCGCTGAAGTCGGCCAGGCGCAGGTTGCTTTGTTGCAGGCTGGCGCGGGTCAGGTTGGCGCCTTGCAGTCGGGCTTTTTCCAGGTTGGCCAGGTCGAGGTTGGCATGGCGCAGATCCGCCTCGCGCAGGTCGGCGCCGGCCAGGTTCATCTTGCTCAAGTCCTGGTTGCGCAGGTTGGCGCCCTTGAGGTTGGCGCCGGGGCATTGGCTGTGTGCGGCGATGGTGCAGCCGTTGATGATCAGCGGCGCATCGTCGCCATCGTCGGCGTGGGCCACGGGCAGGCAGAGCAGGAGTAACAAGGGCAGGTAGTTCATCGTGCGACCTCTGGGGATCCTGTGGTGAGCGGGCTTGCTGTGGTGAGGGCCTTGCTGTGGTGAGTGGGCTTGCTGTGGTGAGCGGGCTTGCCCCGCGCTCGGCTGCGCAGCAGTCGCAGAACCTGAGCGCACGGAGGTGCTGGAGGAATGCCAGGGCCGCTTCGCAGCCCAGCGCTGGGCAAGCCCGCTCACCACAAGGGAAGAAGCCGCTTGCTGCAAAAAGCGGCCCGGCATTCTCGCGGAGGTTATTTTTGCGCGGTCTTCTGATCCCAGCTCGGAATCTTGAACACCCAGAACGACCCGCCTTGCGCCACCGGCTTGGTCAGCTCGGCCATGTCGCCGCCCCACAACGGCACCGCGCCGCCGTAGCCGACGGTGACGCCGACATACTGCTCGCCATCCTGCTCCCAGGTGATCGGCGGCGAGACGATGCCGCTGCCGGTCTGGAACTTCCACAGCTCCTTGCCGGTTTTCGCGTCGAAGGCCTTGAAGAAGCCGTCGCCGGTGCCGGTGAACACCAGGTTGCCCTTGGTCGCCAACACGCCGGCCCACAGCGGCAAGGCTTCCTTGTGCTCCCACACCACCTTGCCGGTAGTCGGGTTCATTGCCCGCAGGGTGCCGACGTGGTCGTCATACATGCGCTTGATGCGAAAACCCATGCCCAGGTACGCCGAGCCCTTCTTGTAGTTGACCTCTTCGGTCCAGTATTCCTCTTTCCACTGGTTGCCCGGGATGTAGAACAGGCCGGTGTCCTGGCTGTAGGCCATGGGGTTCCAGTTCTTGCCCCCCAGGAACGGCGGCGAGACTTCCACCGGCTTGCCTTTGGTTTCACCCGGCAAGGGCTTGGCCGGACGCTGGCCTTCGTTCTCCACCGGACGCCCGGTCTTCAGGTCGATATGGCTCGCCCAGGTGATGTTGTCGACGAACGGGAAGGCGTTCTGCAGCTTGCCGTTGTTGCGGTCCACCACATAGAAAAAGCCGTTGCGGTCAGCGTGGCCGGTGGCCTTGAGCACCTTGCCGTCCTTGTCCTTGTAGTCGAACAGCACCAGCTCGTTGTTGCCGGAGAAGTCCCAGGCATCGTTCGGGGTGTGCTGGTAGAACCACTTCACTTCGCCGGTGCTCGGGTCGACGCCGACCTGGCCGGAGGTGTAGAGGCTGTCGAAGTCGTGGGGGTTGCCGTCCTTGGCGGTGCGCGCCCAGGTGTTCCACGGGCCGGGGTTGCCGGCGCCGACGATGATCGTGTTGGTCTCGGCATCGAAGCTCGCGCTCTGCCAAGGGGCGCCGCCGCCGTGGCTCCAGGCCTCGACCTTGCCGGTTGGGGTGGTCGGGTCATCCGGCCACGAAGGCGCCTTGACGTCGCCGGTGGTGGTGCTGTCCTTGCCGTTGAGGCGGCCCATATGGCCTTCCACGAACGGGCGCATCCACACTTCTTCCCCGGTGTCCGGGTCGCGGGCAAACAGCTGGCCGACCACGCCGAATTCATCGCCGGAGCTGCCGTGGATCAGCAGCACCTTGCCGCTGACCTTGTCTTTGATCAGCACCGGGGCGCCGGTCATGGTGTAGCCGGCGGCGTGGTCGCCGAACTTCTTGTTCCACACCACTTTGCCGGTGTGCTTGTCGAGGGCGATCAGGCGCGCGTCGAGGGTGCCGAAGTAGATCTTGTCGCCGAAAATCGCCGCACCGCGGTTGACCACGTCGCAGCATGGGCGAATGTTGTCGGGCAGGCGGTGGTTGTAGGTCCACAGGCGCTTGCCGGTCTTGGCGTCGAGGGCGAACACGCGGGAATAGGAGCCGGTGACGTAGACCACGCCGTCGCTGACGATGGCCTGGGATTCCTGGCCGCGTTGCTTCTCATCGCCGAACGAATAGGACCAGGCCGGGGTGAGCTTGAACACGTTCTTGTCGTTGACCTGGGCCAGCGGGCTCCAGCGCTGGGCGTTGGTGCCCATGCCGTATTGCAGCACGTCCTGGGTGGTCAGGTGGTCGTTGGCGATGTCTTCCCAGGTGACATTGTGCGTCGGCTTGGCGGGTTCGGCGGCCGCGAACGTTGCCGCACTGAGGGACAGGCTGCCCACCAGCAAAAAGGCTTGCACGGCAAGGCTTAAAGGTGAGCGGGCGGGTAGCGATCTTATTGTCATGGTTGCAGTTCCCAGTGGAGGTTTTGGCCTGCACAGGGTGGAACGCCGGGGCGCCGGGCGGATACGGAAAAACTCCCGCTGTGGCCGGGAAGACTTCCCGAGGCGCCGCTGTTTTAGGCGTGCCCCACAAGCCCTACTACCAAGGGAGGAGAGGGCGGCCACCAAAGCAGCATACGGCCCATGCCCCGGGGTTTCTAAGATGGTTGCCATAGCCTCTGCAATGAGGTTTTGCGTGCAATCCTGAGGGCAAAAATAATGACAACAAAACACAATGCCTTGCTCGTCGCCGGGCTGTTGGTCGGTGTGATCGCCGGGGGCTCCGCCTGGGCCCATGGCAACGTGGTCCCGCAAGCGGTGGAAACCAAGGGCCTGACCTCGATCAAGGACGCCGGTGTGCCGGTCAACGAAGACGGCTGGGCGGCGGTCAACCCATACCGCACCTCGCCTGAACACGACCGCGCCGTGGAAATCGGCTCGTCCGCCTACAACCAGAACTGCGCCGCCTGCCACGGCCTGGAAGCCAAGTCCGGCGGCATCGCCCCCGACCTGCGCATGCTCGATGTGGGCGAAGCCGGTGATGAGTGGTTCGTCGAGCGCGTGCGCCATGGCGCGGTGCGTGACGGTCGCGTGTACATGCCGAAAATGGCCGACTACTTGAGCCAGGAAGCCTTGTGGGCCGTGCGCACCTACCTGGACAGCGTGCACGTCGAGGAGTAAGCCATGCGCCTGTTCGCTTATGTGCTTGGCCTGGCCCTGCTGTGTTGCCAGCCGGCACAGGCGCAGGTGCGCAGCTATGACCAGATGATCGCCGCCGGCGAAATCAACGTGGCGGTGTACAAGGACTTTGCCCCCTACAGTTTCGAAGACGGCGCCACCGCGCGCGGGGTCGACGTGGAACTGGCCCAGGCCCTGGCCACGGCGCTGGGGGTACGGCTCACGTTGATCTGGGCGCCGGCCGGCGAGAAGCTCGACGATGACCTGCGCGACTACATCTGGCGCGGCAGCCCGTTGCACAACCAGCAACTGGCCGACCTGATGATGCGCGCGCCCTACGACCGCGATTACGCACAAAAGCGCAACGACCAGGGCGAACTGGAAAACGGCCATGTGGTGATGTTCGGGCCGTACCAGAACGAACAATGGCAGGTGGCCTACGATCGTCGGCGCCTGGACACGGTCGCCAGCGTGGCGGTGTTCGAGCAGCACCCGATTGGCGTCGAAGTCGACAGTGTGCCGTCGTTCTACCTCACCTCGGTGTTCAACGGCATGCTCGCCGCCAAGACCCATCACTACCCCGACGTACCCCAGGCCTTTGCGGCGATGAAAGCCGGTGAGGTCGATGCGGTGATGGCGATGCGCGGCGAAGTCGATTGGCAGGTGCATGAAGCCCACGACCCGCAACTGGCCCTGGCCGAAAACGCCTACCCGAACATGGGCAAACAACGCTGGGAGATCGGCATGGCGGTGCACGAGAGCAATCGCCAGTTGGCTTACGCGGTGGAAGAGGCGCTGGAAGGCCTGATCCGCGACGGCGCGGTGCAAGCCATCTATGCCCGTTACGGCCTGCAGTACGAAGTCCCCGAGATGTATCAATAGGAGCAGGCGATGAACTGGCGACTGAGCTGCATCCTGGCGTGCTGGCTGCCGCTGGCGGCGCACGCCGTGGAGGTCGATCCGGTGCCGTCGGTGATGTGGGCCTTCTATCACAAGCAGTTCCTGGCGCAGGCGCCGTTCGTGTTCGACGACCGAGTCAAGCTCCTCGCGCCGCCGTTCGCCGAAGATGCGCGTCAGGTGCCGCTGGAAATCGATGCACGGGCCTTCAGCGGCCATGTGGTGAAGATCCTCACCTGGGCCGAGCTCAACCCGTTGCCGAAAATCGTCGACTTCCAGCCCAAGGCCGGGGTGCTGCCATGGCTGTCGCTGCGGATTCGTATCGAGCAGGCCACCCCGTTGCGGGCGGCGGTGCTCACCGATGACGGCTTGTGGCACGTGGGCTCGACCTTGATCGACGCGGCCGGTGGCGGCTGCACCGCGCCCAGCGTGGTACGCACCCAGTCGGGCTGGGAAGAGCACATCGGCGAAGTGCTCGGCGGCCGTTACCCGCGTGGCGAGTTCAGCCGCGTGCGTGTGCAGGTGGCGCACCCGATGGACAACGGCATGGTCAGCGGCATCCCCGAGTTTTTTATCAACCATGCGCAACTGCGCGGCCAGGACGGCCAGGTGCTGGCTGATCTTGAGCTGTTCCCGGCGGTCAGCGAAAACCCCAACCTGGCCTTTGATATCGCCGCGCCGGGCCCCACCCGCCTGGTGCTGCGCGACAACAGCGGCAATGAGTTCGACGCGGCCATCCCCTGACCAGAAGGAGCGCGGTATGCGCTGGATTCTATTGTTATGCCTGGGCCTGAGCCTGCCCGCCCTGGCGGACCTCGACTACGCCCTCAAGCCCCGGCTGATCGCCGACGACACCTGGCTGCTCGAAGGCAGCACCGACAATTTTGCCAAGGCCAACGGCGGCAATATCGTCAACACCGCCTTCATCGTCACCGAGGCCGGTGTGGTGGTGATCGACACCGGACCGTCGCGGCGCTACGGCGAAGCCATGCGCGAGGCCATCGCCCGTGTCACCCCCAAACCGGTGATCCAGGTGCTGATTACCCATCATCACCCCGACCATGCGCTGGGCAACCAGGCCTTCAAGGACGTGCCCATCGGCGCCCTGGCCGAGACCGCGCGCCTGCTGCATGAGCAAGGCGACGGCATGGCGGAAAACCTCTACCGCATGGTCGGCGACTGGATGCGCGGCACCGAGGTGGTGTTGCCCACCCAAGTGCTGGAGCCCGATGTACTGAGCGTCGGCCGCCACGACTTGCGCCTGCTCGCGCTCAGCGGTCACACCGGCGCCGACCTGGCGATCTTCGACCAGAGCACCGGCGTGCTGTTTGCCGGCGACCTGGTGTTTTACCAGCGCGCCCTCACCACCCCCAACAGCCCGGGGCTGGCGGTGTGGCTGGCGGACCTCGGCACCCTGCAAGCCTTGCCCTGGACCCTGATCGTGCCCGGCCATGGCCCGGTGGCCAGCGACGCGCAACCCTTTATACAGATGCGTGACTACCTGACCTGGCTCGATCAACTTTTGCGTGACGGCGCGGCCCAGGGCAGCGACATGGCCGAGATGATCCGCAGCCCAATCCCCGCACGCTTCGCGGCGATCAGCCTGAGCCGCTATGAACTGATCCGCAGCGTCAGCCACCTGTACCCGCGGTACGAGCGCGAACAGATGCAACGCGTGGATTCGCCGCGCTGACCCGCTACTAAGGAACTAGCAAACTCGATACTGCGGTCAATTGTGACAACGGCCCCTGCGCCCAAGAATCTGCACCAGACCGGGAAAATTTCCCGGGTATAACAAAAAACCGCAGAGGTAGCCGTCATGACCCAACCCGCACGTCGCCAACCCTTCGCCTTGAGTGTGTTGCTCGGTGCCATCCTGTTATCCGGCCAGGCCATGGCCTCGGTCACCGATGAGGACATCCTCCAGGACCCGAAAAACCCCGGGCAGATCGTCACCAACGGCCTCGGCGTGCAGGGCCAGCGCTACAGCCCCCTCGATACCCTGAACGTCGACAACGTCAAGGACCTGCGCCCGGTCTGGGCGTTTTCCTTTGGCGGCGAGAAGCAGCGTGGGCAACAGGCGCAGCCGATGATCAAGGACGGGGTGATGTACCTCACCGGTTCCTACTCGCGGGTGTTCGCGGTGGATGCGCGCACCGGCAAGAAGCTCTGGCAGTACGATGCGCGTCTGCCCGATGACATCCGCCCGTGCTGTGACGTGATCAACCGTGGCGTGGCGCTGTACGGCGACCTGGTGTTCTTCGGCACCCTCGACGCCAAGCTGGTGGCGCTGAACAAAGACACCGGCAAAGTGGTGTGGAGCAAGCAGGTCGCCGACCACAAGGAAGGCTACTCGATCAGCGCCGCGCCCCTGGTGGTCAACGGTAAGCTGATCACCGGCGTGGCCGGTGGCGAATTCGGCGTGGTTGGCAAGATCCAGGCCTATGACCCGAAAAACGGCGAGCTGCTGTGGAGCCGCCCGACGGTCGAAGGTCATATGGGTTATGTCTACAAGGATGGCAAAGCCGTGGAAAACGGCATTTCCGGTGGCGAGGCGGGCAAGACCTGGCCGGGCGACCTGTGGAAAACCGGCGGCGCCGCACCGTGGCTGGGCGGCTACTACGACCCGGAAACCAACCTGCTGCTGTTCGGCACCGGCAACCCGGCGCCGTGGAACTCGCACCTGCGCCCCGGCGACAACCTCTACTCGTCCTCGCGCCTGGCGCTGAACCCGGACGACGGCACCATCAAGTGGCACTTCCAGAGCACGCCCCACGACGGCTGGGACTATGACGGCGTCAACGAGCTGATCGCCTTCAACTACACCGAAGGCGGCAAGGAAATCAAAGCGGCAGCCACCGCCGACCGCAACGGCTTCTTCTACGTGCTCGACCGCACCAACGGCAAGTTCATCCGTGGCTTCCCGTTTGTCGACAAGATCACCTGGGCCAGCGGCCTGGATAAGGACGGTCGGCCGATCTACAACGAAGCCAGCCGCCCAGGCGCGCCGGGCAGCGAAACCAAGGGCACCTCGGTGTTTGTCGCGCCGGCGTTCCTCGGTGCGAAGAACTGGATGCCGATGGCCTATAACCGCGACACCGGGCTGTTCTATGTGCCGTCCAACGAGTGGGGCATGGACATCTGGAACGAAGGCATCGCCTACAAGAAGGGCGCGGCGTTCCTTGGCGCCGGCTTCACCATCAAGCCGCTGAACGAAGACTACATCGGCGTACTGCGCGCCATCGACCCGAAGACCGGCAAGGAAGTCTGGCGCCACAAGAACTTTGCGCCGCTGTGGGGCGGGGTGCTGACCACCAAGGGCAACCTGGTGTTCACCGGCACGCCGGAAGGCTTCCTGCAGGCGTTCAACGCCAAGACCGGCGAGAAGGTCTGGGAATTCCAGACCGGCTCCGGCGTGCTCGGCTCGCCTGTGACCTGGGAAATGGACGGCGAACAGTACGTCTCGGTGCTCTCCGGCTGGGGCGGCGCCGTGCCGTTGTGGGGCGGTGAAGTGGCCAAGCGCATCAAGGACTTCAACCAGGGCGGCATGCTCTGGACCTTCAAGCTGCCCAAAGAGCTGGTCGCCAAGCACTGAAACTACGACCAAATGACAAGTGCCCCCCTGCCAACGGCGCATTCGCCCGCCAGCGGGGGCTCTTTACTATCGGGTCATCGCCTGTTGACCGACAGGCCCGGACCCAGACAGAGGCTTTAACATGATCTACGCACAACCTGGCACCCCTGGCGCCATCGTCAGCTTCAAGCAGCGCTACGGCAATTACATCGGCGGCGAGTTCGTCGCCCCGCTCAGCGGTGAGTACTTCACCAACACCTCGCCGGTGACCGGTGAAGCGATCGCCGAATTCCCGCGTTCCAACGCCGCCGATATCGACAAGGCCCTCGACGCTGCCCATGCCGCCGCCGACGCCTGGGGCAAGACTTCGCCCCAGGATCGCTCCCTGGTGCTGCTGAAAATCGCCGACCGTATCGAGCAGCACCTCGAAGTGCTGGCCGTGACCGAAAGCTGGGACAACGGCAAGGCCGTGCGCGAAACCCTCAACGCCGACGTGCCCCTGGCCGCCGACCACTTCCGTTACTTCGCCGGCTGCATCCGCGCCCAGGAAGGCGGCGCCGCCGAGATCAACGAACACACCGCGGCCTATCACTTCCATGAGCCCTTGGGCGTGGTCGGGCAGATCATTCCGTGGAACTTCCCGCTGCTGATGGCCGCCTGGAAACTCGCCCCGGCCCTGGCCGCCGGTAACTGCATCGTGCTCAAGCCGGCCGAGCAGACGCCGCTGTCGATCATGGTGTTTGCCGAGTTGATCAATGACCTGCTGCCACCGGGCGTGCTGAATATCGTCCAGGGCTTTGGCCGCGAAGCCGGGGAGGCGCTGGCCACCAGCAAGCGCATCGCCAAGATCGCCTTTACCGGCTCGACCCCCATCGGTGCGCACATCATGCATGCGGCCGCCGAGAACCTCATTCCCTCCACCGTGGAACTGGGCGGCAAGTCGCCGAACATCTTCTTCGAAGACATCATGCAGGCTGAGCCGCAGTTCATCGAAAAAGCCGCCGAAGGCCTGGTGCTGGCGTTCTTCAACCAGGGCGAAGTGTGCACCTGCCCGTCGCGGGCGCTGGTGCAGGCGTCGATCTACGACGACTTCATGAAAGTGGTGATGAAGAAGATCGTCAAGATCAAGCGCGGCAACCCGCTGGACACCGAGACCATGGTCGGCGCCCAGGCGTCCGAGCAGCAATACGACAAGATCCTCTCCTACCTCAAGATCGCCCAGGAAGAGGGCGCCGAACTGCTCACCGGCGGCGCGGCCGAGCGCCTGGAGGGCGACCTGTCCAGCGGTTACTACATCCAGCCGACCCTGCTCAAGGGCCACAACAAGATGCGCGTGTTCCAGGAAGAAATCTTCGGCCCGGTGGTGGGTATCACCACCTTCAAGGACGAAGCCGAAGCCCTGGCGATTGCCAACGACAGCGAATTCGGCCTCGGCGCCGGGCTGTGGACCCGCGACATCAACCGCGCCTACCGCATGGGCCGGGCGATCAAGGCCGGTCGCGTATGGACCAACTGTTATCACCTGTACCCGGCGCATGCGGCGTTTGGCGGCTACAAGAAGTCGGGCGTGGGACGTGAGAACCACAAGATGATGCTCGATCACTACCAGCAGACCAAGAATTTGCTGGTGAGCTACGACATCAATCCATTGGGTTTCTTCTGATTCCAACTTGAAATGCAATCAGGTGTGGGAGGGGGCTTGCTCCCGATAGCGGTGGGTCAGTCAACAGTGATGTGGCTGATCCACCGCCATCGGGAGCAAGCCCCCTCCCACATTTTGCTCCCTGTACATTCGCGACTAATGCAGTGCGGCATTTACTTCGAAAGTAGCATTCGCACCCCCATCCCCCCATGCATTAATGCCTTCACCGGAATCTTCCGGCACAACAAGAGGACTCTCCCCATGTGGACCAAACCCGCCTTCACCGACCTGCGTATCGGCTTCGAAGTGACCATGTACTTCGCCAGCCGCTGATCCATCTCCGGCCAGCCTCGCGCTGGCCGGTGTCCTATTGGGAATGACCCTTTGGTCTGATTGCAAACGCCTGGGAATGGGTTAGTGTGGAGCGCATCTCCCAAAAATAATAACAACAGGCTTTCCAATGAGCCCCAATCTGAGCCTCCTGCGTAAATTCGTCTCGCCTGAAATCATCTTCGGTGCCGGCTGTCGGCACAACGTCGGCAACTACGCCAAGACCTTTGGTGCGCGCAAGGTCCTGGTGGTCAGCGACCCCGGTGTGATCGCCGCCGGATGGGTCGCCGATGTGGAAGCCAGCCTGCAGGCCATCGGCATCGACTACTGCCTGTACAGCGCCGTGTCGCCCAACCCGCGCGTCGAGGAAGTGATGCTCGGTGCCGAGGTGTACCGGGAAAACCATTGCGACGTGATCGTGGCCATCGGCGGCGGCAGCCCCATGGACTGCGGCAAGGCCATCGGCATTGTGGTCGCCCATGGGCGCTGCATCCTCGAGTTCGAAGGCGTGGACACCATCCGCGTGCCGAGCCCGCCGCTGATCCTGATCCCCACCACCGCCGGCACCTCGGCGGATGTCTCGCAGTTCGTGATCATTTCCAACCAGCAGGAACGCATGAAGTTCTCCATCGTCAGCAAGGCGGTGGTGCCGGATGTGTCGCTGATCGACCCGGAAACCACGGCGAGCATGGACCCGTTCCTGTCCGCCTGTACCGGCATCGACGCGCTGGTGCATGCGATCGAGGCGTTCGTGTCCACCGGCCATGGCCCGCTGACCGACCCCCATGCGCTGGAGGCCATGCGCCTGATCAACGGCAACCTGGTGCAGATGATCGCCAACCCCGGTGACATTGCCCTGCGCGAGAAGATCATGCTCGGCAGCATGCAGGCGGGGTTGGCGTTCTCCAATGCGATCCTCGGCGCGGTGCATGCCATGTCCCACAGCCTCGGCGGGTTTCTCGACCTGCCCCATGGCTTGTGCAACGCGGTCCTGGTGGAACACGTGGTGGCGTTCAACTACAACTCGGCGCCGGAGCGCTTCAAGGTGATTGCCGAGACCTTCGGCATCGATTGCCGTGGCCTCAACCACCGACAGATCTGTGGGCGCCTGGTGGAACACCTGATTGCCCTGAAACACGCCATCGGCTTCCATGAAACCCTCGGCCTGCATGGCGTGCGTGTGGCGGACATTCCGTTCCTGTCCCAGCATGCGATGCACGACCCGTGCATCCTCACCAACCCGCGCGAGTCCAGCCAGCGTGATGTCGAGGTGGTGTATGGCGAAGCGCTCTGATGACCAGCAACAGGCCCTCGCCGGTCTGTTGGGCCTGGGCAATCACTCGGCGCGCAAGAGCCACTACCCGGAGCTCACCGCGCGTCTCGACGAGCTGGAGGCCGAGCGCAACCGCTATATCCGTCTCAACGATGAGCTGGAGCAGCGCGTGGCGGCGCGCACCGATGAACTGCTGGAAGCCAACCGCAACCTGCAACAGCAGATCGCCCAGCGCGAGCAGGTCGAGCAGGAGCTGCGTGATGCCCGCGATGCCGCCGAGGCCGCCAACCGCAGCAAGGACAAATACCTCGCCGCCGCCAGCCATGACCTGTTGCAGCCACTCAACGCCGCGCGACTGCTGATCTCCACCCTGCGCGAGCGCAACCTGCCCAGCGTCGAACAGGTGCTGGTGGAACGTACGCACCAGGCCCTGGAAGGCGCCGAGGATTTGCTCACCGACCTGCTGGATATCTCGCGGCTCGACCAGGCGGCGGTCAAGCCCGATGTGGCGCTGTATCGCCTGGATGAGCTGTTTGCGCCGCTGGTCTCGGAGTTCCAGTCGGTGGCGCTGGCGGCCGGGCTGAACCTGCGCGCGCGTACCGGCCATTATGCGATTCGCACCGACCTGCGCCTGGTGACGCGGATCCTGCGTAACTTCCTCAGCAACGCCTGCCGCTACACCGACGAGGGCTGCATCCTGCTCGGCGCGCGCCGCCGTGGCGATCGCCTGCGCCTGGAGGTGTGGGACACCGGGCGCGGCATCGCGGCCGACCGCCTCGACGCGATCTTCCTTGAATTCAACCAGCTCGACGTCGGCCGTGCCTCGGACCGCAAAGGCGTAGGGCTGGGCCTGGCGATTGTCGAGCGCATCGCCGAGATCCTCGGCTACCCGGTGGCGGTCCGTTCGTGGCCCGGGCGCGGCTCAATGTTCAGTATCGAGGTGCCCATCAGCGAAGAGATGCCCCTGGCGATCAGCCAACTGCCGGTGCTACCGACCACGGGCAACCCGCTGCCGGGAAGACGCCTGCTGGTGATCGACAACGAGGTGAGCATCCTCGACAGCATGCGTGCGCTGCTGGCGCAGTGGGGCTGCGAGGTAATTACCGCCACCGACCAGGCCGGGGCGTTGCTGGCGCTGCAGGGCAGGGCGCCGGAGCTGATCCTCGCCGACTACCACCTCGACCATGGGGTGGTGGGTTGTGCGGTGGTCAAGCACCTGCGCGAGCATTTCGCGCAGAACATCCCCGCTGTGATCATCACCGCCGACCGCACCGACCAGTGCCGCCGCGCGCTGCGCCGCCTGGACGCACCGTTGCTGAACAAACCGCTCAAGCCCGGCAAGTTGCGGGCGGTATTAAGCCAGTTGTTGACCTAGGGTTGATACCCGTCAACACCTGTTGCGGCGCTTTGCCCCATGATGCGGGCTCTGATTCAGCGCCCGACGGAGCCCGCCATGAACGCCCCCGCAACAACCGCAGCCTCTTTCAAGTTGCCCCTGGGCCTGGTGATCGGCGTACTGGTGATGGTCGGCGTGCTGCTGTTGCCGCTGCCCGCCGACCTGCCGGTGGCCGGGCAGCGCATGCTGGCGATCCTCGCGTTTGCGGTGGTGGTGTGGATCACCGAGGCGGTGTCCTATGAAGCCAGCGCGATCATGATCACCTCGCTCATGGCGTTTTTGCTCGGCACCGCGCCGTCGCTGCAAGACCCCACGCACCTGATCGGCTCCAGCCCGGCCATCAGCATGGCGCTTACCGGCTTTTCCAACCCGGCACTGGCCCTGGTGGCGGGCGCGTTGTTCATTGCGGCGGCCATGACCCACACCGGCCTGGACCGGCGTATCGCCCTGGTGACCCTGACCCGCGTCGGCACCAGCACGCGGGGCATTCTACTGGGGGCGATTGCGGTGACCATCCTGCTCAGCCTCGTCGTCCCCAGCGCCACGGCGCGCAGCGCCTGTGTGGTGCCGATCATGATGGGCGTGGTTGCTGCGTTTGGCGTGGACAAGCGCTCCAACATCGCCGCCGGCCTGATGATCGTGGTGGCCCAGGGCACCAGCATCTGGAACGTCGGCATCCAGACCGCCGCCGCGCAAAACCTGCTGACCGTGGGCTTTATGGACAAGATGCTCGGCCAGCGCGTGTCGTGGATCGACTGGCTGATCGCCGGCGCACCGTGGGCGGTGATCATGTCGGCGGTGTTGCTGTTCCTGGTGATCAAGCTGCTGCCGCCGGAAACCGACAGCATCCCCGGTGGCAAGGAGGCCGTGGCCCAGTCCCTGGTGGACATCGGCCCGATGACCGGCCCGCAGAAACGCTTGCTGACGGTGTCGGTGCTGCTGCTGTTGGCATGGGCCACGGAAGGGCGCCTGCACCCGTTCGACACCACCTCGACCACCTACGCCGGGTTGGTGTTCCTGCTGCTGCCGGGCATCGGGGTGATGACCTGGAAGGATGTGCAATCGCGCATTCCGTGGGGCACGGTGATCGTGTTTGGCGTGGGCATCAGCCTCGGTACCGCATTGCTGACCACCCAGGCCGGGCAATGGCTGGGGTCCCAGGTGGTGGCGCACACCGGCCTGGATCAGGTCGGGCCGTTGGGGGTGTTTGCGATCCTGGGGGCGTTTCTGATTGTGATCCACCTGGGCTTTGCCAGCGCCACGGCGTTGACCTCGGCGTTGTTGCCGATATTGATTGCGGTGCTGCAGACCTTGCCGGGGGAGTTCAACCGCTTGGGCATGACCATGCTGTTGGGGTTTGTGATGAGCTACGGGTTTATCCTGCCGATCAATGCGCCGCAGAACATGGTGTGTTTGGGGACCGGGACGTTTACGGCGCGGCAGTTTGCCAAGGTGGGGATTTTGGTGACGTTGATCGGGTATGGGTTGATGTTGGTGTTTGCGGCGACTTACTGGAGCTGGCTCGGTTGGATCTGATTTGAAATGCGCTTGTGGATGCCCATGGGATCCACTGTGGATGTGGTGAGCGGGCTTGTCCCGCGCTGGGCTGCTCGGCAGCCCCAAAACCAGCCACTGCGCAATATCGGGTACACCCCATTCGTCCTTCATTGGGGGCGCTTCGCACCCTCACGGGGGACAAGTCTGCATCGCCATCAGCTTGAGCGTTGGGTGGGCTTAGTCATAGGACCTTGATCACCACCTTGCCCTTGGCTCTGCCCCGTTCGACGTAGCTCAAGGCCTCAGCCGTTGCCTCGAGAGGGAAGGTTCGGTCGATCACCGGTGTGATAGCGCCGGACTCGACGAGCGCGGTGATTTTCTGCAATTGCGCACCGCTCGCACGCATGAACACGAACCCATAGTCGACGCCCTGCCTGCGGGCTTTTCTGCGTATGCCGCTGCTTAACAGGCGCATGATCCAACCGAGTCCCCAGGACAGCTTTTGCTCGCGTGCGAACTCGGCGGTCGGTGGTCCCGAGATGGAGATGAGCTGCCCACCCGGCTTGAGAATGCGCAGGGATTTTTCCAGTTCGGCGGGGCCGAGGCTGTTCAAGACGACGTCGTAGTCACGCAACACGTTTTCGACGTTTTGCTGCGTGTAGTCGATGACCACGTCTGCTCCCAACGCCTTGACCCACTCCACGTTGGCGGTGCTGGTCGTGGTGGCAACGAAAGCCCCCAGGTGTTTTGCCAGCTGGATGGCAATGCTGCCGACACCACCGGAGCCCGCTTGGATAAAGACTTTTTGTCCCTTCTTCACGCGGGCTGTTTCAACCAGCACCTGCCAGGCGGTCAGTGCAACCAGGGGCAGGGCGGCGGCTTGTTCCATGCTGGTGTTTTTGGGTTTCAGTGCGAGGGCACTTTCCTCAATCGCGATCAGCTCGGCAAAGCCACCGATGCGCGCGTCGGGCGGGCGCGCGTAGACCTCGTCACCGGGCTTGAAGGTGCGCACGCCTGACCCTACGCGAACGACGACGCCGGCCACGTCGTTGCCCATGATCAGCGGGAATGTGTAGGGCAGGATCAGTTTGAATTCACCCTTGCTGATCTTCGAATCCAGCTGGTTGACGCTGCTGGCATGTACCTTGACCAGTACGTCGTGGATGCCCGGTTCCGGGTCCGGTACCTCGGCAAGGCGTCCTTGATGCTTGCCGTAACGGTCGATCAGGAAGGCTTTCATCGTTCAGTTCCCATGGCTATACGTGACAATCACGCCTTGGCTTGATAGCGCTCGGCGACGACCGACTGGCGAATGTCTGACAGCAAACCCTGGCGGGCGGCTTGCAGGGCATCCCAGCGGGCGGCGTCTTGCAAGGGCGGAATGGTCACCGGCTCGCGACGATCAAAACCGACCAGCGCAGCATCGACCAACTCGTCCACGCTCATGATTTCGCTCAGGGTATTGATGTCGATGCCTGCGCGATCCCAGATTTCCGTGCGGGTGGCGGCTGGAAGAACGGCTTGCACGTAGACGCCTTTGGGCGAGAGTTCGAGGCTCAGCCCTTGGGATAGAAACAGCACGAACGCCTTGGTTGCACCGTAGACGCTCATGCCGAATTCCGGTGCCAGCCCCACCACCGAGCCAATGTTGATAATCGCGCCGTTACCGGCGTGTACCAGGCGTGGCGCGATGGCGCTGGCGAGTCGCATCAGGGCGGTGGTGTTGAGCGCGACCAGGTTGGTAACGCTGTCGATGGATTGTTCGATGAAGCTGCCGGAGAGGGCGGCGCCCGCGTTGTTCACCAGGATGCCGATACTGGCGTCGTCACGCAGGCGTGCTTCGACGCGGGCCAGGTCACCGGTTTGAGTCAGGTCGGCCTGGATCACGTCAATGGACACCGCGTGTTTCTCACGCAACTGCGAGGCCAGTGCGTCCAGCCGGCCTTTATCGCGGGCAACCAGCACCAGGTTGTGCCCACGTTGGGCAAAACGCTCGGCGTAGGTCGCGCCAATGCCTGTGGAGGCGCCAGTGATCAGTACGGTTTCGGGAGTGCTCATAAGTGGATGCTCTTGAGTGTTCAGGATGATCAGGTACGGCGATCGGCGCCACACAGCCGCAGGGATAGGTGCGGGTGGTTTTATGATGTCGATCATAATCAAAGCTGTCAATGGTTTTGATTATGACCGACATCAGAGTATGATCAGGTCATTGTTCAGGAGTCGTAAGGGCCGCGAAATGAAGATCACCAAGACGCAATCACTCGCCAATCGAGCTCATATTGTGGAGACGGCGTCAGAGCTGTTTCGTGAGCGTGGCTATGACGGTGTGGGTGTGGCAGAGCTTATGGCTACTGCGGGTTTTACCCAGGGAGGCTTCTACAAACACTTTGGCTCCAAGGCCGATCTGATGGCCGAAGCGGCCGAAAACAGCCTGGCCAAATCCCTGTCGAGTACCTGCGATCTCGACGTGCCGGGATTTGTCGACCTGTACGTGTCCAGGGATCACCGCGACGGCAGGGCAGCGGGGTGTACCCTGGCAGCCCTGTGCGGTGACGCCGCCCGCCAGCCCGGTGATCTGAAGGCGACCTTTGCCAGTGGCGTTGAAAATACGCTTGCAGCCCTTGGGGACAAGTACGCGCAGGCGGTGGATGTCACCAGGCAAGAGGCACGCGCGAAGATGATCGACCTGCTGGCCCATGCAATCGGTGCGGTCATGCTGTCGCGGGCGTGTCCGGATGACTCGCCGCTCGCGGATGAAATACTGGAAACCTGCCGCGCCGAGATCATCGCGGCATTGCCCTCGACTAAAGAAAGCGCTGTAGGAGTGACTGAATAGGCGCTGAACGATGCGCCCAAGATGGCAAGATGAACTCCGCTCAGGTTTACTGTCTCTGAGTAGTGGTTTTACCGACGTCACCCGTCGGCTCATCTAGGTCATCGAATGGACAAATACACCCCCCGCCCCTGGGAACCCCACGAGCGCCCGAGCCTGCCGGGCTCGCCGTCGACGCCGTTGCATCCGACGCACAAGCGCTGGCTGTTTGCGATGGTCGGCGTGCTGGTGGCAATCACCGGTGGCCTGGGCAACGCGCTGGTCATCGCCAACCTGCAATACCTGCAAGGCGCCCTCGGTGCGACCACTGCGGAAATGGCCTGGCTGCCCGCCGCCTATGTGATGACCAACGTATGCATGAACCTGCTGCTGGTGAAGTTCCGCCAGCAATTCGGCCTGCGGGCGTTTACCGAGGTGTTCCTGGTGCTGTATGCGCTGGTGACCTTCGGCCACTTGTTCGTCAACGACCTCAACTCGGCCATCGCCGTACGGGCGGCCCATGGCATGGTGGGTGCGGCGCTGAGTTCGTTGGGCTTGTACTACATGATCCAGGCGTTCCCGGCCAAGTGGCGGTTGAAATCCCTGGTGCTGGGGCTGGGCACTGCGCAGTTGGCCTTGCCCCTGGCGCGGCTGTTCTCCGAGGACTTGTTGCAGATCGCCGAATGGCGCGGGCTTTACCTGTTCGAACTGGGCCTGGCGCTGATCTGCCTGGGTTGTGTATTCCTGCTCAAACTGCCCCCCGGCGACCGCTTCAAGACCTTTGAAAAACTCGACTTCGTCACCTTCGCCATTCTCGCCAGCGGTGTCGCGCTGCTGTGTGCGGTGCTGTCCCTGGGGCGTATCGACTGGTGGCTGGAAGCGCCGTGGATCGGCGTGGCCTCGGCCTGTTCCCTGGTGCTGATCATGGCCGGCCTGGCCATCGAGCATAACCGCGCCAACCCGATGCTGATGACCCGCTGGCTGGGCAGCGGCACCATGATCCGCCTGGCGTTGGCGGTGATCCTGATTCGCATGGTGCTGTCCGAGCAGTCCACCGGTGCGGTGGGGTTCATGCAGATGCTGAACATGAGCTACCAGCAGATGCATACGCTGTACGTGGTGATGCTGGCCGGCGCGATCAGCGGGCTGGCGGTCAGTGCGCTGACGATCAACCCGGCGCACCTGCTGATGCCGCTGGTGATTTCCCTGGCGTTGATGGCCACCGGCTCGGTGATGGACAGTTTCTCCAGCAACCTCACGCGTCCGCAGAACCTGTACATCAGTCAGTTCCTGCTAGGCTTCGGTGGCACCTTCTTCCTGGGGCCGACCATGGTGCTGGGGACCAAAAACGTGCTGGCCAACCCGCGTAACCTGGTGAGCTTTTCGGTGATGTTCGGGATCTGCCAGAACCTCGGCGGCCTGATCGGCGCGGCTTTGCTCGGGACCTTCCAGATCGTGCGCGAGAAGTATCATTCCAGCATGATCGTCGAGCACTTGACGCTGCTCGACCCGCGTGTGGCCGCGCGGGTGCAGGGCGGCGGCTCGGCCTATGGCGGTATCGTCGCCGACCCGGAACTGCGGAACCTCATGGGCATCCGTAGCCTGGCCACCGCGGCGACCCGCGAGGCCAATGTCATGGCCTACAACGATGTGTTCATGCTGATCGCGATTGTCGCGATCCTGACCATGATCTGGATCTTTATCCGCAGTCTGTGGCTGATGAGCACCACTAAAACAGCCACTCCCGTTCAACCCAGCGGCGCTACTTCATGACCGAACCGACCACCACGACCACCAACGCCATCGCCGCCACCCCGGAAGGCACCACGCCGCCCGGCGCCACGGTCACCGAGCCGCGCTCATTGCGCGTGCGCATTCTCTCGTCCCTGGGCTTTGCCGCGATTGCCATCGTCGGCGTGCTGATCGTGCTGTATGCCTGGCAATTGCCGCCGTTCAGCAGCGCGGTGGAAACCACCGAGAACGCCCTGGTGCGCGGCCAGGTGACCATTATCGGCCCGCAGCTCAGCGGCTATGTGTTCGAGGTGCCGGTGCAGGACTTCCAGTACGTCAAGGCCGGCGACCTGCTGGTGCGCCTGGATGACCGCATCTACAAGCAGCGCCTCGACCAGGCCCTGGCGCAACTGGCGGTGCAGAAGGCCGCGCTGGCCAATGTGGTGCAGCAACGCAACAGTGCCGAAGCCACCATCAAGCTGCGCCAGGCCGCACTGGTGGACAGCCAGGCCCAGGCGCGCAAAAGCACCGCCGACCTGCGCCGCAACGAAGAGCTGATCAGCGACGGTTCGGTGTCCAAGCGCGAGCTGGACGTGACCCGCGCCGCCAATGCCCAGACCATCGCGGCGGTGGCCCAGGCCCAGGCCAGCCTGGAAATCGCGCGGCAGGATTTGCAGACGGTGATCGTCAATCGCGGCTCCCTGGAAGCGGCGGTGGCCAGTGCCGAGGCGGCGGTGGAGCTGGCGCGGATCGACCTGTCCAACACCCGCATTACGGCGCCGCGTGACGGGCAGTTGGGGCAGATTGGCGTGCGCCTGGGGGCCTACGTCAACTCCGGCGCGCAGTTGATGGCGCTGGTGCCGAAGCAGCTGTGGGTGATCGCCAACATGAAGGAAACCCAGATGGACAATGTGCAGGTCGGCCAGCCGGTAACCTTCACCGTGGATGCGCTGAACCACCGCAGGTTTCACGGCACGGTGCAGCATATTTCCCCGGCCACGGGCTCGGAGTTCAGCCTGTTGCAGGCGGACAACGCGACGGGCAACTTTGTGAAGATTGCCCAGCGCGTGCCGGTCAGGATTACGGTGGACCCGGATCAGGCTGAGAGCGAGCGGTTGCGGCCGGGGTTGTCGGTGGTGGTGAGTATCGATACCGCCGGCCGCCTCAAAAACTCCCCACCTTGAGCATGGCGCTGATCCCCGTAGGAGCGAGCTTGCTCGCGAAGATCGTCAACGATAACGCGGGGCGCCTGATGCCCCGCGTTGCCCTGAGGTTCTTCGCGAGCAAGCTCGCTCCTACAGGGGGGTGTATTTCAGGTTGAAATTGAGCTGGACCGACTGATTCTGTTCCAGCAGTTTCAGGCCCGGCCGTCCCGCCAGGTGATGAGCATTCACCGGATGGCTCACCGGCTCGATGCAAAAGAACCCCAGCCCCGGCGGGCAGTACAGCAGGAAGTAATCGGCCCCGCTGGCCTGGCATTCCAGCGCATAGCCCAGGTCCGGCTGTTCGATCCGGCAATAGCCATCCCACTGACAGAAGCCGTTGTCCACCAGGCCTTCGGGCAGGGGCTTCAATGCCTGGAAGTCCCACTCGCCCGGCACTGGCGCCAACCCCGTCGGCAGCTTGGATGCGTCACTCATCCACACCTGTGCGGCCCTGGCCTGCAACCGGGTACCCGGCCGGCGCGGAAAGTACGGATGCAAGCCCACGCCATGCCATGCGGCTGTTTCGGCCAGATGGGTCACCCGCAGTTCAATACTCAACGCTCCTTCGCTCAAGCGAATCCGCTGCTCGGCGCGATAGGCAAACGGCGTCTCGCACAGCACCTCCAGCACCACTTCATCCGCCGTGTGGCTGACCACCCGCCACGCCTGTTGCCAGGCCGAGCCATGGATCGGCAGCGGATCGGTGAGGCTGTTGGGCGTGAGCGCGAGCCAACCGTCGGGGTTGTCGAAACCGCCGTGGGCAATGCGGTTGGACCAGGGCACCAATGGATAGCACCCCAGCTTGCCCGGCAAACCGGTATGGATCGCCTGCTCATCGTTATGGCGCAACAACGGCTGGCCGGTGGCGCGCACCGTCCAGTTGACCAGGCTGCCGCCCACGGCCGGGTTCAGGGTGAGGTGGGTCAGGTTATCTTCGAGTTCAATCATCACAGCACCACGCTCGGCAGCCACAACGACAGCGCCGGAATGTACGTCACCGCCATCAGCACCAGGAACAGCACGGCATAAAACGGCAGCAGCGCCTTCACGGTCTTCTCGATACTGACCTTGCCCACCGCCGCCCCCACGAACAGCACCGCACCCACCGGCGGGGTGATCAGGCCGATGCCGAGGTTGACCAGCATGATCATGCCGAAGTGCACCGGGTCGACGCCGATACCGAGGATTACCGGCAGCAGGATTGGCGTGAGGATCAGGATCAGCGGCGCCATGTCCATCACCGTGCCGAGCAACAGCAGCATGGCGTTGATGCACATCAGGATCACGTAGCGGTTGTCCGACAGGGTCAGGAACAGCGTGGTGATCTTCGCCGGGATCTGCATCAGGGTCATGATGTAGCCGAAGCTGGCCGCGAAGGCGATCAGGATCATCACGATGGAAATGGTGCGCACCGTGCGGTGCATCAGCTTGGGCAGCTCGCTCCATTTGTAGTCGCGGTAGATGAACATGGTCACGAAGAACGCCCACAGCACGGCAATCGCGGCGGACTCGGTGGCGGTGAAGATGCCCGAGAGGATGCCGCCGAGGATGATCACCATGGCCATCAGGCCCCAGAGCGCGTCGGCGCAGATTTTCAGCGCCTGCTTGAGCGGGATCACTTCGCCCTTGGGGTAGTTGCGTTTTTTCGCGAAGATCAGGCACAGCACCATCAGGCACGCGCTCATCAACAACCCAGGCACCACGCCGGCCATGAACAGCGAGGCGATGGACACCGTGCCGCCCGCCGCCAGGGAGTAGAGCACCGAGTTATGGCTGGGCGGGGTCAGCAGCGCCTGCACCGAACCGCTGACGGTGACGGCGGTGGCAAATTCCCGTGGGTAGCCACGGCGCTCCATTTCCGGGATCAGCACCGAGCCCACCGAGGCGGTGTCGGCCACCGACGAGCCGGAGATGGCGCCAAAAAACGTCGAGGCCATGATGTTCACCAGCGACAGGCCGCCGCGTACAAACCCCACCAGCACCCCGGCAAATGCCACCAAGCGCCGCGACATGCCGCCCTCGGCCATGATCGCCCCTGCCAGCACGAAGAACGGAATCGCCATCAGCGAGAATTTGTTTACCCCGCCTGCCACCTGAATCATCAGGGCCTGGAACGGGATGTCGATCCACCATGCGCCAATCAGCGCCGACAAGCCCAGGGCGTAGGCCACCGGCATGCCGATCAGGATCAAGGCGATAAAGCTGCCCAGCAGAATCAATGCGTCCATATCAGGCAGCCCCTTCGCTTTCTTCCACCAGGTCGAAGCGCACCACGCGCCGGTTGCTCTGGTCACCGAGCAGGAGTTTTTCCACCACGAAGATCAGGGTCAGCAGCCCGCCAATCGGGATCGGCATATAGGTGATGCCCACGCGCAGGGTCGGGATGGCACTCATGAACTGGTTCCAGGTGGATAGGCACAGCTTGGTGCCCCAGATCGCCATGAACAGGCAGATGGTGCCCATCAACAGTTGCGACAGGATGCCGACGATGCGGCGCTGGGCGGGCGGCAGGCGGTCCGTGACCATGGCCACCGACATATGCGCGCCGGCGCGGTAGCTGGCGGCGGCACCGATAAAGGTGAACACCAGCATCAGCAGGATGGCGGTGGGCTCCGGCCAGCTGGAGCCGGTGCCGAGGACGTAGCGGGCGAAGATGCCCCAGGGAATGATCAGCGCGACGCCGAGAACCGAAAGGCCGGCGACCCAGATGCAGGTCATGTAGATGCGGTCGTTGATGCGCAGCAGTAGATTCTTCATGGCGTTCACCGTAACCGGGCGCGTCGGTGCAGACCGCGCCGGGCCTTGTGCGAGAGGCAGGGGAGGTTATTGAACGGCGTCGATGCGCGCGATGATGTCGGCGTAAGGCGCGCCGTACTTGGCGCGAACCGCTGCGGTGGCGTCATAGAAGGGCTTTTTGTCGACGGTGATGAACTCGACGCCGGCCTTTTTGAGTTTTTCCTCACTGCTGGCGGACTTGGCATCCCACAGCGCGCGCTCATCGGCCTGGGCGGCCTTGGCGGCGTTTTTGACCATGACCTGTTGCGCCGGGGTGAGCTTATTCCAGGTGATTTTCGACATCACGATGGGCTCGGGCAGGATCAGGTGCTCGGTGAGGGTGTAGTACTTGGCGTTCTGGAAGTGATTGTGTTCCAGCAGGGTCGGCGGGTTGTTCTCCGCGCCGTCGATCACCCCCGTCTGCAAGGCGCTGAAGATCTCGCCGGTGTCCATGGCAATCCCGTTGGCGCCCATCGCGTTGAACGCATCGATGAACAGCGGGTTGCCTTGCACGCGGATCTTCATGCCCTTGAGGTCTTCGATGTTGCGCACCGGTTTCTTGGTGTAGAGGTTGCGCGTGCCGCCGTCCATCCAGGCCAGGGCCACCAGGCCGAACTCGGAGTCGGTGATCTTGGCGAGGATTTCATCGCCGATCTCGCCATCGATGACCTTGCGCATATGCGCCTGGTCGCGGAACACGAACGGCAGGTTGAACACGTTCACGTCCGGTACTACCGGCCCGACGATGCCGAGGCTGACGCGGGTCATCTGCACGGCGCCGACCTGGGCCTGTTCGACCACTTCCTTCTCGGAGCCCAGCACGCCGCCGGGGAAGTACTTGAAGGTCAGTTCGCCGTTGCTTTCCTTGGTCAGGGCCTTGCCCATGTTTTCTTCGGCGACGACGGTGGGGTAGCCGGCGGGGTGGATGTCGGCGAATTTGATTTCCAGCGCATGGGCGGCGCTGCTGAGGGTAAAGACTGCGGCGGCGAGCAAGGTGCGTTTGAAGTCCATGGGAGGTCACTCCTGTGTTGTTATTGTTGTATTCAAGGCACAGCGATGCAGCTAGAGGATGAAGTGGGGCTCCGGCAATCCGGTGACGCCGGGGTTGAGGGCGAACACGCCGCCGGACACTGACTGGGCACTCTGGTCGTCCCGGATCGAGGTGACAAACAGGGTGTCCAGGCGGCTGCCGCCGAAGGCGCACATGGTGGGTTTTTTCACCGGCACGCTCAGGGAACGGTCCAGGCGTCCATCGGGGGTGAAGCGGTGGATCAGGCCGGCGTCGTTGGCGCAGATCCAGTAGCAGCCATCGGCGTCCACGGCGGCGCCGTCGGGGCGGCCGAGGAAGTTGTGCATGTCGACGAACACGCGACGGTTGGACGGCGTGCCGGTGTCGATGTCGTAGTCGAAGGCCCAGATCTGCTGGACCAGCGGGTGCGAATCCGAGGCATACATCGTGCGACCATCGGGGCTGAAGGCCAGGCCGTTGAGGGTGATAAAACCGTCCAGCTGGGCGTGGGGGGCTGAACCCGATGCATAGCGATAGAGGATACCTTCGGCCGCATTCGCGCCCATGTTCAGCACCATGCTGCCGGCCCAGAAACGGCCCTGGCGGTCGCAACGGCCGTCGTTCAGGCGCATGTCCGGGCGTGGATGCTCGACACTGGCCAACGGCGTGGTATCGAGGCTGGCGTCGTTGTGCGGCGTGAGTTGGAAGAAGCCGGTTTCCATCCCGGCGACCCAGTTGCCCGCGCTGGTGCGGGCAATGCAGGCGAGCATCTGCGGGGCTTTCCAGGCGGCAACGTGGCCGGTGGCGGCGCTCCATTTTTGCAGGCCGCCGTTGGGGATATCCACCCAGTACAGGGCGTTTTCTTCGGGCACCCACACCGGGCATTCGCCCACGGCATTGCGGGCGTCGACAATCAATTCAGCAGTCATGGCCACTCATTCCCTTGGGTTGGTGTGAACTCAGTCACCGAACGGCCCGGCGGCGCAGAACGCCCCACCCTGATAGACCTTGGCCGGGTCATCGGCGGCCATCGGTGGCTGGGCTTCGACCTGGGCACGGAAGACTTCGGAGCTGTCTTTCGGGGCGTAGCCCAGGTGCGCGGCGTAGCGGTTGTCCCACCAGGTGTCGAGGTTATCCGACATGCCGTAGACCACCGTGTGGCCGACGTTCGGCGTATACAGCGCGCGTTCGAGCAGTTGGGTCAGGTCGTCGAAGCTCAGCCAGGTGTGCATCATCCGGCGGTTCTGCGGCTCGGGGAACGAGGAGCCGATACGGATGCTCACGGTCTCGATGCCGTAGCGGTCGAAGTAGAAACTCGCCATGTCTTCACCGTAGGACTTGGACAGGCCGTAGTAGCTGTCGGGACGGCGTGGGGAGTGGGCGTCGAGTTTTTCACCCTGCTTGTGGAAACCGATCACATGGTTGGAGCTGGCGAAGACCACGCGCTTGACCCCATGGCGGCGCGCGGCTTCGTAGATATGGAAGGTGCCGCTGATATTGGCGCCGAGGATTTCTTCAAACGGACGCTCTACCGATACACCGCCGAAGTGCAGGATGGCGTCGACGCCTTCCACCAGGTGGTGCACCGCTTGTTTGTCGGCGAGGTCACAGGCCTGGACTTCTTCCGAGGCATCCACCGGCGGGGCCATGCTGGCGATGTCCGACAGGCGCAGCACCTGGGTGTAGGGACGCAGGCGTTCGCGCAGGACTTTGCCGAGGCCACCGGCGGCACCGGTGAGCAGCAGGCGGTTGAAGGGAGCGAGGGTGGTCGTGGTCATGGGGATTCCAAATTTTTGTTGTAGGTTGTCGTATGACTATGCCGAAGTATTGTTAGGGATCCCCCAGGTTGTCAACGTTCTTGCGGATAGAGTGCGGAGCAAAATGTGGGAGAGGGTTTGCCCTCGATGAGGGCATGCCAGTGAATGCATCTGTTACTGACCCACCGCCATCGGGAGCAAGCCCCCTCCCACAGGGGATTTCCTGGGGCTGGGAGACTAGGTTCTACAGCAGGGAGAGTGGATAGCTGATAAAGATCCGGTTTTCGTCGAACTCGTTGTTGCTGAAATCCCGACGCATGGTGGAATTCCGCCACTTAACGTTGAGGTTCTTCAACGCACCGCTCTGCACGGTGTAGGCCAGTTCCGATTCGCGCCCCCATTCCTTGCCATCGGTGATCGCCCCGGTGTGTACGTTACTGCCGCTGATATAACGGTTCATCAAGGTCAGCCCCGGCACGCCGAGTACCACGAAGTTGAAGTCATGCCGCACCTGCCAGGATTTTTCCTTGGCGTTGTCGTAGCTGGCGTTGTAGCTGTCGTTGGCCAGGGTGCCGCCACTGGTGCCGTTGACGCGCATCCACACGCTGTCGCCGGTGAGTTTTTGCAGGCCCACGTAGAAGGTGTTGCCGTTGTATTTGGCCGAGAGCAGGGCAAACACGGTCTTGTTGTCGAGGTCGCCGGCTAGGGCGCTGCCGTCTTCCTTGCCGTTGAAGAAGCCGAGGTTGGCCCCCAAGGTCCAGTCGCCCACGGGCTGGCTGTGGGTCAGGTTGAGGTACTGCTGCTGGTAGATATCGGCCAGCTCGGCGTACCACACGCCGACCTGGGTGCGCTTGTCGTTGAAGGTGTATTCGCCGCCGCCGAAGTTGAAACGATCGGAGGTGAACGCCGCTTTGCCGTTCATGAACATGTCTTCCATGCTCGCGTCGTTGCGCGGGCTGTTGCCGCGAAACTGGCCGCCGTAGAGGGTCAGGCCGGCGATTTCGCTGGACGTCACCTGGCCGCCGCGAAAGGTCTGGGGCAGCGAGCGGCCATCGTCGGAGCGCAGGATCGGCAGCACCGGCATCCATTCGCCGACCTTCAATTCGGTCTTCGACAGCCTGGTTTTCAGCGCCACGCCCAGGCGCCCGAAGTTGTCGGCGGGGCGGCCGTCGTCGTGGATCGGCAACAGTTGGGTACCGCCGGTGCCTTTGCCGCCATCGAGCTTCTGGGAATACAGCCCCAGCACATCAATGCCGAACCCCACGGTGCCCTGGGTGAAGCCGGACTTGGCGTCGAGAATAAAACTCTGCGTCCACTCTTCAGCCTTGCCCTGGGGGTTGCTCGGGTTGGTGAAGTTGCGGTTGAAGTAGGCGTTGCGCAGGTTGAGCGTGGCCTTGGCGTCGTCGACGAAACCGTCGGCGTGGGCGACGAGGGGCAGGGTAAACAGGCCGATAACACTGAGACGCGCGGACGAATTGCGGGCGAATGGACTCACAGTGACGCTCCCTTTCATTTGTTGTTTTTATTATTTGTTATACGTCGTCGTACAACGTTGGGGCGGATATTTGCGGGGTTTTCGTGGGGTGTCAAGCAGAAGTTATACGATGACTAGGTGTGGGTTGATCCAGAGCGCACAGGGTCAATGTGGGAGGGGCGGTGCGACGATTCGACTTGCCCCTTCCACATTCAGCCCGCCAGGACCATCGGCGGCAAAGTGCCAAGGAGTGAAACGGCCGCGACTGCACAAATACCGAGCAGCCATTCCAGCATCACGCTGGCCTTCAAGCTGCCCAACCGCTGTTCGCCGCTATCCAGGCGCAACCGGTTCAACAATGCCAGCGCCAACATGCCCAGCACCAGCATCACCTTGATCAGCAGAATCAGGGCAAAACCACTGAACAACGGCGTGGGCCACAGCTGCCCGGTAAGTACGCGCACATTGATCAGGCCGGTCACCAGCAGGCCGGTGACCAGGCCATAACCCACGCCGCTGAAACGACGCAGGACAGGCGCCAGTTCAAGGCGCTGTGGCTGCCTGAGGATCAATACCAGCAGCAGTAACCCACCCAGCCATGCGCCGACGCATATCAGGTGCACCACCTGGTTGAGGATCAACAACTGCCCGCTCAGCCCATCGAGCATGGCGCCATGCCCGACCGGGGCGAGGGTCATCAGCAGCAGTGTGAGCAATGGCAGGCGCGGGGTTTTCCACGGGGTCATCAGGGCGATGACCAGCAAGCCATTGACGATCAGGTGCCAGGTCCACACCTGGCCAAAAAAGGTCTTGCCCAACACCAACTGCACGGTCGACAGCTCCAGTGCCGCCGGCCATGAACCGGCCATGCTGGCGGTAATCAACCCCAGCCAGATCAGCCCCGACGCGAGGGCCGTCCATGCCAGCCCACGGGTGATGCGCAGCAATTGCCGGTCCAGCACCGGCTGCGGTTCAGCGCCGAGGAGCCAGGGCCTGAATACACTGGCCCCGAACATCAACAGCACGACGATGAAATGCACGAACCGGCACAGCACCAGCAGCGTTGCCATGGGTTATTGGCCGACCTTGAAGCTGTATTCACCGTTGCTCTTGTGGGTGTCCACCGACACCGCATTCCACACCACCTTGTAGGTGCCCGCCGCAAGTGGGGCGGCCGGTGTCACCACCAGGGTTTTCTTGTCGGCGTCCGGGGTTTCCAGGCCTTTGATGGCGATTTCGGTGCCGTCCTTGCTCAAGGAGACTTTGGTGAAGGTGGCTTCGACGCCTTCGCTGAAGGTCAGGCGCAGGTCTTTGGGCGCGGTGACGCTGCTGTCTGCCGCAGGCGTGGCACTTTTCAGATGAGCATGGGCAAATGCTGCGGAGGCACCCAGCAGGGAGGCGAGCAGGGCGACAGTGGTCAGGGTTTTCTTGATCAACATGGTGCAATACCCATCAATGGTTAGGAGCGGGCAGTGTACGAAGTTTCGGCTGCGCCTGTCGCCCCGATCTAGAGCGGTGGTAGTCTTTGGGGCATGTCTTTGTCAGGGAGCCCTTATGGGCAATCACAAGAGCGGAATTCGTCGGGTCAACGTCGAGAAAATCCTGCTGGCGGCGGAGAAAATCTTCGCCGAAAAGGGCTACGGCAGCACTGCCATGGCCGATATCGCCGAAGAAGTACAACTGCCTCGCTCCAACCTGCATTACTACTTCACCACCAAGAGCGAGCTGTACAGCGCGGTGCTGTTCGACCTGCTGGAAGTGTGGAAGCAGGACGCCCTCAGCTTCGAAACCTTCGATGACCCCCGGGTGGTGCTCAGCAGCTATATCCGCGCCAAGATGCAGCGCTCGCGCACGCGGCCCTATGGCTCCAAGGTCTGGGCCAACGAGATCATCCACGGCGCGCCGACACTCGGTGAGGCGTTGGATGAAAGCCTGTACGACTGGGCCAAGATGAAGGAAGCGAAAATTCGCCAGTGGGTGGAAGACAAGCGCATCCTGCCGGTGGAGCCGTCGAGCCTGCTGTACATGATCTGGGCGTCGACCCAGCACTATGCCGACTTTGATCACCAGGTGAAGATTTTGAATGATCACCAGCCATTGTCGGATATGCAATTCGAGAAGGCGATCCAGACGGTGACCAGTGTGATTTTGCGTGGGATTGGGTTGGAGCCTTGAGTTGTTGTGGTGGGGCTGAGGGCCGCTATCGGGGGCAAGCCCCCGATAGCGGCCTGCAGGCCTACACCGCTTCCCGGTACGGATTCCTCGGATCCTGCGTCCAATTCAAAAACGGCTTGCCCGTGTCGATCGGCACCATCTCGATGCAATCCGCCACCGGGCAGGTGATCTGGCACAGGTTGCAGCCCACGCATTCATCATCGATCACTTCGTATTTATGCGTGCCGTCCGCCTGTTTCAGACTGGCGATGGCCTGGTGCGAGGTGTCCTCACAGGCAATATGGCAACGCCCACAGCCAATGCACGCCGCTTGGTCGATCCTGGCGATCACCTGGTAATTGATGTCCAGGTACTTCCAGTCCGTGGTGTTGCCCACCGCACGCCCGGAAAATTCTTGCAGGCTGGTGTAGCCCTGGCTGTCCATCCACCGCGACAGCCCATCCTTCATCTCTTCCACGATGCGAAAACCATGCAGCATCGCCGCCGTGCACACCTGCACCGCGCCGCAACCGAGGGCGACGAATTCCGCGGCGTCGCGCCAGTTGCCGATGCCGCCGATCCCGCAGATCGGCAGGCCCTGGGTCTGCGGGTCACGGGCGATTTCGGCAACCATGTTCAGGGCAATCGGCTTGACCGCCGAACCGCAGTAACCGCCGTGGGTGCTCTGGGTGCCAACCATCGGCAGGGCGACCATGCGTTCCAGGTCCACGCTGGTGATGGAGTTGATGGTGTTGATCAGCGACACCGCATCCGCACCGCCGCGATACGCCGCCCGCGCCGCCACGCGGATGTCGGTGATATTCGGCGTGAGCTTGACGATCACCGGCAGCGAGCAATAGGTCTTGCACCAGCGCGTCACCTGTTCCACGTACTCCGGCACCTGGCCCACCGCCGCGCCCATGCCGCGTTCGGGCATGCCGTGGGGGCAGCCGAAGTTCAGCTCGATACCGTCGCAGCCGGTGGCTTCCACCAGGGGCAGGATGTTTTTCCAGGATTCCTCCACGCAGGGCACCATCAGCGACACGATCAGCGCGCGGTCGGGCCAGTCCTTTTTGACCTGGGTGATTTCCCGCAGGTTGATCTCCAGGGAGCGGTCGGTGATCAATTCGATATTGTTGATGCCCAGCACTTCACGGTTGGCGCCGTAGTGCGCCGAGTAGCGCGATGACACGTTGACCGCCGCCGGGTCTTCACCCAGGGTTTTCCACACCACGCCGCCCCAGCCGGCTTCAAATGCGCGGACCACGTTGTAGGCCTTGTCGGTGGGCGGCGCGGAGGCCAGCCAGAACGGGTTGGGGGCCTTGATACCGGCGAACACAATCGAGAGATCGGCCATTACGCAGCCTCCACATTCAGCATGAGTTGGGCGTGCATGGCTTCGGCGGCCAGCTTGCCGTGTTGCACCGCCTGCACGGTGAGGTCCTGGCCGAGGCTGACGCAGTCACCGCCGGCGTAGACCCCAGGGATGCTGGTGCGCAGCTGTTCGTCGACGAAGATACGCTCGCCGACGCGATGCAGCTGTTGCGCCAGGGGGTCGTGCAAGGCGTCGTTGTCGAAGCCCTGGCCGATGGCCTTGAAGACGGCATCGGCGGCCAGTTCGAAGGTTTCTCCGGTGGATTGCAGGCGGCCGTTTTCCAGGCGGGTGCGGGCGAAGCGCATGCCACGTACGTGGCCCTGGCCGTCGAGCAGGACTGCTTCGGGTTGGGCCCAGGTCAGCAGGCGCACCTGATTGGCCTTGGCGATGTCCTGCTCATGCTGGGTGGCGCCCATATCGGCCAGACCACGGCGGTAGACGAGGTTTACATCACGGGCACCGAGCCGGGCCATTTGCACGGCCATGTCGATGGCGGTATTGCCAGCGCCGAGCACGATGCAGCGGTCGGCCAGGGGCAGTTGGGTCAGGTCGTCGGCCTGGCGCAGTTCACGGATATAGTCGGTGGCAGCGAGCAGGCCGGGTGCGTCCTCATGGGGTAAGCCGAGTTGCTTGCTGGCCGCCAGGCCCAGGCCGAGGAATACCGAATCGAATTGCTGGTGCAGTTCGCTCAGGGTCAGGTTGTCACCCAGGCGCTGGCCGTGGCGGATTTCGATGCCGCCGATCTGCAGGAGGAAGTCCAGTTCCTTCTGGGCGAAGTCGTCCACCAGCTTGTACTTGGCGATTCCGTATTCATTCAGGCCGCCGGCTTTTTCCCGCGCTTCGAAGATCACCACGTCATGCCCGTGCAGGGCGGCACGATGGGCACAGGCCAGCCCTGCGGGACCTGCGCCGACCACGGCGATGCGCTTGCCGGTCGGTACGGCGCGCTGGAACGGGTGTTCGCTGAAGTGGGCGTTATCGATGGCGTAGCGTTGCAACAGACCGATCAGCACCGGCGCGCATTCTTCGGCGTTGTTGCGCACGCAGGCTTGCTGGCAGAGGATCTCCGTCGGGCAGACCCGCGCGCAGCTGCCGCCGAGGATGTTGGCCGAGAGGATTTTCTGCGCTGCGCCCTGGACGTTGTCGGTGTGGATATTGCGGATGAACGACGGGATATCGATTTCGCTGGGGCATGCGTTCACGCACGGGGCGTCGTAGCAGTACAGACAGCGCGAGGCTTCCAGTTGGGCCTGGCGCGCATTGAGGGGCGGCGCCAGGTCGGTGAAATGGCTGGCGAGGGTGGCGCCGTCTTCATGGGGATGGGGGAGGTGGGTCAGGGTCTGGATCACGGTGTGGGCCTCACGGTTTTTTTTGGATTGCCTCTAAGTGGGCATTTTTGTTGCTTGTTCGGGCCTCATCGGGGGCAAGCCCCCTCCCACATTCGACCGAGTTGTATCTGAATGAATGCGGTCAAGTGTGGGAGGGGGCTTGCCCCCGATAGCGGTCTCAGCGCTTCACAGCAACCGGCCTGGAATGCTCCGCCCGCTTGCTCAACTGCTCGAACACCGACGGATACGCCGGCCGTTCCACATAGCGCCCGGCCCCGCGCTCGGCGCGCAGGTCGCCATCGGCCCAGACCAGCTTGCCCTGGCTGATGGTGTGGCTCGGCACGCCGCGCACGGTCTTGCCTTCGAAGATGTTGAAGTCGACCTTCTGATGGTGAGTCTTGGCGGAAATGGTCCGCGTGCCTTCGGGATCCCACAGCACCAGATCGGCATCCGCACCCACGCGGATCGCGCCTTTGCGCGGGTAGAGGTTGAAGATCTTCGCGGTGTTGGTGGAGGTCAGTGCGACGAATTCCTGCATCGACAGGCGCCCGGTGTTGACCCCTTCGTGCCACAGCAGCGCCATGCGGTCTTCGATACCGGCGGTGCCGTTGGGGATCTTGCTGAAGTCGTCACGCCCGGCGGCTTTTTGCTCGGCGCAGAAGCAGCAGTGGTCGGTGGCGGTGGTGTGCAGGTTGCCCGATTGCAGGCCATGCCACAGCGCTTCCTGATGCCCGCGCGGGCGGAACGGCGGGCTCATCACATAGCCGGCGGCGGTTTGCCAGTCGGGGTGCTGGTAGACGCTGTCGTCCAGCAGCAGGTGGCCGGCGAGCACTTCGCCGTAGACCGCCTGGCCCTTGCCCCGGGCGTAGGTGATTTCATCTAGCGCTTCCCGGGTGGACACGTGCACCAGGTACAGCGGCGTGCCGATGGTTTCGGCGATACGGATCGCGCGGCTGGCCGCTTCGCCTTCCACCTGGGACGGGCGCGACAGCGGGTGCGCTTCCGGCCCGGTGATGCCCTGGGCCATCAGCTTGCGTTGCAGGTGGTACACCAGCTCGCCGTTTTCCGCATGCACGGTGGGCACGGCGCCGAGTTCCAGGCAGCGTTCGAAGCTGGCCACCAGGGTATCGTCGGCCGCCATGATCGCGTTCTTGTAGGCCATGAAATGCTTGAAGCTGTTGATGCCGTGGTGGCTGACCAGCTCGGCCATTTCCTCGCGCACCTGTTCGCTCCACCAGGTGATCGCCACGTGGAAGCCGTAGTCGGACGCGGACTTTTCCGCCCAGCCCCGCCATTGATGAAACGCTTCCATCAGCGATTGCTGCGGGTTGGGAATCACGAAGTCGATAATCGACGTAGTGCCCCCCGCCAAACCCGCCGCCGTGCCGCTGAAGAAATCTTCACTGGCCACGGTGCCCATGAAGGGCAGTTGCATATGGGTATGGGGATCGATGCCGCCGGGCATCAAATATTGTCCGCTGCCATCGAGTTGTTCAGTGCCGGCGGGAATATCCAGGTCCGTGCCAATGGCGCGAATCAGACCGCCTGCGCATAAAACATCGGCGCGGTAACTTTCATCATGGGTAATAACGGTGGCGCCACGGATCAACAGCGACATGTCGAGTTCCTCACAGGCTTGACCGGCTTGTGCCAGTTCTAAGTGTTGTATGGCTACGCGCCGATGCTTGGTTAATTCCTGTCATCGGTGACAGGAATAGAAACTAGCCCGAGTTTTTCGATTGGGCAAGAAGATTTTTTATAAGCTTATATTGAATTTAAGTTGTTGATTTATAAGGATAAAAATAATAAATCACCAAAATGCAGCGGCCTCTCACCATTTTGACGCACTTGACAGGTTACCAATATGAGCAACATTTCTTATTGCAAATCAGACGCTTGAGAGATGCCTCTTGACGGGGTCGGTAAATAAAAATAATTGTGGTGCACCAGATTGAGTCCTGACAGTTCGGATAACTTGCGCGTTATTTAGCCTGAGTCACGCGGCAAGTACCGTAGGCACAATCGGAAAGCTGATTAACATCAGCGAGTTATATAAGCGGTGCGGGTTCAAGGGCAGTTGTCGGCACGGTTATTGAGTGCAGTGATGGCTGGCCGGGCCCGTGATGTCATGTTGTTTACGAGGTACTCCGGCCACCCTGCGTTCAGCGCGGGGTGAGCAACAATAATTCGAAAAAACCGTGGAGCGGCCATGCAACAGAACAGATCGCAAGTCATTGAGCGCAACGGCCTGTACGAACTCGACGCCGGCCCCGACGTCCTCGACAGCCCTCGCTACAACCACGACATGGCACCGACCAAGGTGCACGAACGCACCTGGAACAAGTGGCACATCACCGCGCTGTGGGTCGGCATGTCGATCTGCGTGCCCACCTACACCCTGGGCGGGGTGCTCACCGCGTATTTCGGCCTGTCGGTGGGTGAGGCACTGATGGCGATCTTGCTGGCCAATATCGTGGTGCTGATCCCGCTGACCCTCAATGCCTTCCCCGGCACCAAGTACGGCATTCCGTTTCCGGTGTTGCTGCGTTCGTCCTTCGGCATCCTCGGTTCCAACGTGCCGTGCCTGATCCGCGCGCTGGTGGCGTGCGGCTGGTTCGGGATCCAGACGATGTTCGGCGGGCTGGCGATCCATCTGTTCCTGGGCTCGATTTTCGAGGGATGGAAGTCCCTCGGCGGCACCGGTGAAGTGATCGGCTTCATGATTTTCTGGTGCCTGAATCTGTGGGTGGTGCTGCGCGGTGCCGAGTCGATCAAGCGCCTGGAAACCCTCTCGGCGCCGTTGCTGGTGGCGGTGGGCATCGGCCTGCTGGTATGGGCGATGCCCAACGTATCGATCAGCGAGTTGATGGCGATCCCGCCCAAGCGTCCCGAAGGCGCGAGCCTGACCGGTTACTTCATGGCCGGCCTTACCGCGATGGTGGGGTTCTGGGCCACCTTGTCGCTGAATATTCCCGACTTCAGCCGCTACGCCAAAAGCCAGAAGGACCAGATCCTCGGGCAGATTTTCGGTCTGCCGCTGACCATGTTCCTGTTCGCCGCCCTCGGCGTGATCATGACCGCCGCCTCGGTGAAACTGGTGGGCGTCAGCGTATCCGACCCGGTGACCCTGATCGGCCATATCCAGAGCCCGGTGTGGGTGGCCGTGGCCATGGCGCTGATCATCGTCGCCACGTTGTCCACCAACACCGCTGCAAACATCGTCTCGCCCACCAACGACTTCCAGAACATCGCGCCCAAGCTGATCAACCGCACCACGGCGGTGATCCTCACCGGGTTGGTGGGCTTGGCGTTGATGGGCCACGAACTGCTGAAAAAACTCGGCTTGATCGTCTCGGATGTGAGCCTGGAAACCGTGTATTCCAACTGGTTGCTGGGCTACTCAAGCCTGCTGGGCCCGATCGCCGGGATCATGGTGGTGGACTACTTCATCACCCGCAAACAGCAACTGGACCTGGCTGGCCTGTACCGCGACGACGTGTACCCGGCGTGGAACTGGAGCGGTTTTATCGCCTTCGGTGTGCCGGTGGTGCTGACCTTGCTGTCCCTGGGCAGTGATGCGTTCAGCTGGTTCTACAGCTACGGCTGGTTTACCGGTTCGGCGTTGGGCGGGTTGTTGTATTACGGCCTGAATGCCAGGCGTGGAGCCAGCCCGGTGGTTGTCAATTCATAAGAAATACAAGCCTGAGGAGATCCCCATGAACGCTGCCCTCGACGTTCTGCAATCGACCCACCAGCACATCAACCGCGACCGCTTGTGGCAGTCGCTGATGGACCTGGCCAAACTCGGCGCCACCCCCAAGGGTGGCGTGTGCCGCCTGGCTCTCACCGACCTCGACCGCAAGGCCCGCGACCTGTTTGTGCAATGGTGCGAAGACGCCGGTTGCACCGTGACCGTCGACGGCATCGGCAATATCTTCGCGCGCCGCCCTGGGCGTAATCCCGACCTGCCGCCGGTGATGACTGGCAGCCATATCGACACCCAGCCCACAGGTGGCAAGTTCGATGGCTGCTTTGGCGTGCTGGCGGGAGTGGAGGTGCTGCGTACGCTCAATGACCTCAAGATCGAAACCGAGGCGCCCTTGGAAGTGGTGGTGTGGACCAACGAGGAAGGCTCGCGCTTCCCGCCGTGCATGATGGGCTCGGGTGTGTTTGCCAGGAAGTTCACCCTGGCGGATACCCTGGCCAAGGTCGATGCGGACGGGGTCAGCGTGGGTGATGCGCTAAATGCGATCGGCTACGCGGGAACCCGTCCTGAGAGTGGGCACAAGGTCGGTGCGTATTTCGAGGCGCATATCGAACAAGGGCCGATTCTGGAGGATGAGAAAAAGACCATCGGAGTGGTGCTCGGCGCCCTCGGGCAGAAGTGGTTCGACCTGAAACTGCGCGGTGTCGAGGCCCATGCGGGGCCGACGCCGATGCACCTGCGCAAGGACGCCCTGGTAGGCGCAGCGGCGGTGGTGGCGGCGGTCAATGCCGCGGCGTTGGGGCATCAGCCCCATGCGTGCGGGACCGTCGGTTGCCTGCAGGCGTATCCCGGTTCACGCAATGTGATTCCGGGCGAAGTGCGCATGACCCTGGACTTCCGGCACTTGGAGCCGGCGCGGTTGGATTCGATGATTGCCCAGGTGCGCCAGGTGATTGACGAGACCTGTGCCAGGCATGGGCTGAGTTTTGAAATGGAACCCACGGCTGACTTCCCGCCGCTGTACTTCGACAAAGGCTGTGTGGACGCCGTGCGCGATGCGGCCAATGGGCTGGGCTTGTCGAACATGGACATCGTCAGCGGGGCAGGGCACGACGCGATTTTCGTCGCCGAGTTGGGGCCGGCGGGGATGATCTTTGTGCCGTGTGAGGGTGGCATCAGCCACAATGAAATCGAGAACGCCGCACCGGATGACCTGGCGGCGGGGTGTGCGGTGTTGTTGCGGGCCATGGTGGCTGCATCGGCAGCCATCGCCAGCGGCAAACTCGCGGCTTGAAGTGCGGGTAAAAAAAGTGGGAGGGGGCTTGCTCCCGATAGCGGTGTATCAGTTACAGATAAGCTGACTGACCTACCGCAATCGGGAGCAAGCCCCCTCCCACATTTGGACTGTGTATGACGTTAAACCCAGATGGCATCCCATAGTGGGTAGTCGCCAATCCGCTCGACCAGACCCGCTCGCAATGGATTAGCCACCACATACCGGGCCATTTTCACCAAGTCATCTTCCTTGCGCAGGGCCCGGTCATGAAAGCTTTCTTGCCAAAGCCGTCCCTTGCGACCACTCACGCCATTGACGGTCCTGGTGCTTTTTGACTTCACCTGGCACATCAAGTCCGCCAGTGAGCCTTTTTTCAGTTCAAGCAGCCAATGGAAATGGTCCGGCATGATGACCCATGCCAGGGAGTTGGCCAGCCCTTGGTACTGGGCTAACCGAAATTGCCAGACCACCAGGCGACCGAGATGGAAATTGTTGAATATCGGTATGCGTTCGTGGGTGTTGGTGGTGATGAGGTAGATACGGTTGGGTTCGCTGAATCGACCGATGCGCAGGCGGTGTGAAGCGGGTAAATCTGCCATTCCCTGGCCCTCTCTAGATGTGCTTAGAGAGGCTAGATTGGCGAGCAGGAGGTTGATGGGCGGGCTCTTGGCAGGATGTGTCTGGACGGTCGCAATCGGGGGCAAGCCCCCTCCCACATTGGCTCAGCGGCGCTTATACATTATGTGTCTGACGCAGGACCCGTGTGGGAGGGGGCTTGCCCCGATGGCGGTGGCTCAGCTACGGATAAACTGGCTGTTCCACCGCTATCACTGTGCCTTGGGGTGATGTCAGGCGCCAGGTTGCCAGCCGCCGCCGAGTGCGGTCATGAGTCCTACACTGGCCTGCAACTGCCGCGTCTGCACCGCCTGCAATGTCCGCTGCGCCTGCAGCGCCGCCGTCTGTGCGGTCACCACATCCAGGTAACTCACCGCACCCGCTTGATAGCTGTTCATCGCCAGCGATTGCGTGTGTTGTGCCGCATCCGCCGCTGCCTGTTCATCCTGCGCCTCCTGTTGCAAATCCCGTAGTTGCGCCAGGTTATCTTCCACCTCGCGCACGGCCTTCAGCACCTGGCTGCGGTACTGCGCCGACGCCTCTTCAAACTCGGCCTTGGCCTGGCGTTCATTGGCGCTCAAGCGGCCACCGTCGAAGATCGGCAGGTTCACCAACGGGCCCAGTGCCCAATACCGATTGCCCGCCGACAGCAGATTGCCGACGCCCTGCGTCTGCCCGCCGATCAACCCGGTCAAGCTGAAGTCCGGATACCACGCCGCCTTGGCCACGCCGATATTTGCGTTGGCCGCAAACACCCGTCGCTCTGCCGCTGCAATATCCGGGCGACGTTGCAAAAGGTGGCTTGGTAACTGTGACGGAATTCCCGGCAGGGCGATCAGTTGCTGGCCGGGCGGCAAGGTAAAGTCGCTGGCTGCCACACCCACCAACTCGCCGATGGCGTGCTCGGTGAGGTTGCGTTGGCCGCGCACTTCATCCAATTGCGCCCTGGCCTGCGCCAGTTGATTTTGCGCACGGGTCAGGTCCAGCTCCGAGGCTATCTGGCCCTCGTAGCGGCTGCGGGTCAATTGCAATGCCTGGCTGAAATCATCCAGCGAGCGAGTGAGAATCCGGCTCTGTGCATCCAGCCCATTGAGCTGCACGTACAAGGTGGCCAACTGACGCTGCAAACTCAGGCGCGCCACCGCCAGGTCATCCCCGGACGCTTGCGCCTGGGCATCGCCGGCCGCGACCTGGTTGCGGATTTTGCCCCACAGGTCCATGTCATAGCTCAAGGAAAACCCCGCGATGTTGCTGTTGTACACCGACGGTTGCGTATCCCCCCGCAACGGTCGCGAATCCGATTGCCGCTGGCGCAGCGGTTGCGCGCTGGCGGTGATCTGCGGGAACAGGCCTGCGTGCAGTTGGCTGGCATACGCTTGGGAAGCATCAAAGTGCGCCAGCGCCGCCGCCAGGTCCGGGTTGGCCTTGAGCAGCTGCTGTTGCAGGTCATTCAGGCGCGAATCGTTGTAGAGCTTCCACCATTCGGGCGCCAGTTGGTCGGACGGCTGCGCGCTGTGCCAGGGCCCATCGCTGGTCTGTTCGCGGTAGTGGGCCGGCAGGTCGATCGCCGGCACCTTGTAGGTCGGCGCCATCGAGCAACCCTGCAAGACCAGCAGCGTCAATGCAGCGAGCGGTTTAAGCTTTATGCGCATGTGCACCTCCGGAGGCATCGGCGAGTTGCACGGGATCACCTTCGCGCAGCGCATCGGGCGGGTTGTCGACGATGCGGTCGGCGGGTTTCAAGCCCTGGTCGATCACCAGGCGTTCGCCCAGGTCGAGGCCGATATGGATGGCCTGCAGGTGCACATGGTTCTGCCCGTCCAACACCGCCACCTGGGTGCCCTGGGCGCGGAAGATCAGGGCGCTGGCCGGGATGCTCACGCCATGGGTATCGGCCGGAATCGGCAGGGTGGCTTCGGCATAATCACCGGGCAGCAGCTCGCCGTTGGGGTTGTCGGCGACGAACTGGGCGAGCAGGGTGCCGGAGCGGCGGTCGATGGCGGTGGAGTCACCGATCAGGCGCGCCTTGAAATGCTTGCCGGGGTGCTCGGGCACGGTCAGTTCGGCTTCAAGGCCCGGATGGATGACCGCTGCGTAGTTCTGCGGCACCGGTACGTAGAGGCGCAATTGATGGGTGTCGGCAATGTTGAACAGTTCCGGATCGCTGTCGGTGTCGGCCTTGATCAGCTGGCCGATATCGGTGTTGCGCGCGGTGATGGTGCCGGCGAACGGGGCGCGAAGGGTCTTGTAGTTTTCCAGCGCCGACAGCCGGGCGTAGTCGGCAGCGGCGGCCTCGGCGTTGGCCTTGGCGGCAGCGGCATTGGAGGTTTTTTCATCGGCCTCCTGGCGCGATACCGAATGGCTGGCCAGCAGGTTTTGCCAGCGCGTGGCGGTGGTTTCGGCCAGGCGTGTGTTGGCCTGTTCCTGCACCAGGCGTGCATGGGTCTGCGCCAGCTGTTGATCCAGGTCGGGGCTGTCGATTTCCGCGAGGACTTGCCCGGCCTTGACCCGGCTGCCGATATCGACTTTCCAATCCTTCAGGTAACCGCTGACCCGGGCGTGGATCGGCGCCTTGCTCCAGGCTTCCAGGTGCGCCGGCAGGCGCAAGGTATCGCCGGCCACATTCTGCCGGGGCTGGAACACCATCACGTGCGGGATGGCGGCGGTCTCGGTCCAGGCCGTGACCGATTGTTCGTGCAGCGTACGGGCATGCAGGCCGTTGGCGACCAACAGAGCGGCCAGGGTCAGGCCGCCGACACCCATGAGCATCAGACGCTTGCGCGAGGGTTTGTGATCAGACGACATGTGGGGTTTCTCCTGCAACTGCGCGAGTAGGGTGACGACCGTGGACCAGGCTGAAGACCACGGGAACAAACAACAATGTGGCGAGGGTGGCGAAGATCAAACCGCCGATGACGGCGCGCCCGAGCGGGGCGTTCTGCTCCTCGGAAATTGCCAGGGGCAACATGCCGATGATCATCGCCAGGGCGGTCATGCACACCGGGCGGAAGCGCGTGTAACCGGCCTCCATGGCGGCTTTCAACGCATCACCATGTTCGGCCAGGCGCTCACGGCAGAAGCTCACCACCAGGATCGAGTTGGCCGTGGCGACGCCCATGCACAGGATGGCGCCGGTGAGCGCCGGCACCGACAAGGAGGTGCCGCTGAGGAACAGCATCCACACGATGCCTGCGAGCGCCGCCGGCAACGCGGTGATGATGACGAACGGGTCGGCCCACGACTGGAAGTTGATCACGATCAGCAGGTAGATCAGCACCACCGCACCCAGCAGGCCAAGGCTCAAGCCGCTGAAGGCCTCATGCAGCGCATCGATCTGCCCGTGCAGGCTGATCGTCGCGCCTTTGGGGCGCAGATGCGCGGTGTCATCCAGCACCTTTTGCACGTCGCGGGCTACGCCGCCGAGGTCGCGGCCCTGCACGTTGGCGTACAGGTCCAGGGTCGGTTCGATGTTGTAGTGGGTCACCACCGCCGGGCTTTGCACGCGGGAGATGGTGGCCACGCCACCGAGGATCTGTGACTGCCCATTGGCGCCGGTGACCGGCAGCGCTTCCAGTGACGGCAGGCTGTCGAGTCGGTATTGCGGGGTGGCGGCGACAATGGAATAGGACACGCCGTTGGCCGGGTTGAGCCAGAAGGTCGGCGCGGTCTGTGAACTGCCGGCCAGCGACGCCACCATGCTGTTGGTCACGTCCCGCTCGGTGATGCCCAGGCCGTTGGCGCGCATGCGGTCGACATTCACCTGCAGCGACGGGTAGCCGGTGGACTGCTGGATGCGCAGGTCGGCGATGCCGGGCACGTGTTGCAGGCGACGTTCCAACTCGACGGCATAGGCGCGGTTTTCTGCATCGCTGCGCCCGGAGATTTTCACGTCCAGAGGCGCCGGTGCGCCGAAGTTGAGGATCTGGCTGCTGATGTCCGCCGGCAGGAACGCGAAGTGGCTGCCTGGGAAACTTTGCGGCAGCGCTTCACGCAGTTTCTTCACGTAGTCGGCGGTGGGCGCATGGCCCTTTTTCAGGCTGACCTGGATGTCGCCATCCTGCGGGCCGATGGTGCCGCTGCTGCTGTAGGCCATGTCGATGCCGCTGAGCGGAATGCCAATGTTATCGACGATGGTGTCCAGTTCTTCGGCGGGGATCACTTCACGGATCCGCGCTTCGATGCGGTCGAAGGCGGCGGCGCTTTCTTCGATACGCGTGCCCAGGGGCAGGCGCACATGCAGGGCCAGCGCACCGGCATCCGTCGCCGGGAAAAAGTCCTGGCCCAGGCTTGGCAACAGCAGGAATGAGGCGAGCACGCAGGCCAGGAAACCGACGATAAAACCCTTGCGATTGCCCAGGGCCAAGGTCAGCAGGCCGTGGTAGGTGTCGCGGATATTCGAGAAGTGACGCTCGAAACCCTGCTGGAAATTCAGCACCGTTTGCAGTGCGGCATTGCGCGGTTTCGGGTGCTGCTCGCCCTCATGGTGGTTGATGAATGCATCTTCGGGATGGTGCCCCACGCCTGGCTCCGGCGTGTGCGGCTTGAGCAGGAACATCGCCAGCGTCGGCACCAGGGTGCGCGAAAGAATGAATGAGCTGGCCATGGCGAAGATCACCGCCAGCGCCATCGGCCGGAACAGATAACCGGCGATGCCCTGCAGCAGGAACATCGGCACGAACACGATGCAGATGCACAGCAGCGAGACGAACGCCGGGCCGACAATTTGCGCGGCACCGTCGAGGATCGCGGTCTTCACCGCCTTGCCTTGCTCCAGGTGCCAGTTGATGTTTTCGATGGTCACCGTGGCGTCGTCCACCAGGATCCCTACGGCCAGCGCCAGCCCGCCGAGGGTCATGACGTTGAGGGTCTGCCCGCTGACCGCCAGCAGCGCAATGGCCGACAGCACCGCCAGGGGAATTGACGCCGCGATAATGATCGTGGAGCGCCAGCTGCCGAGGAACAGCAGTATCATCGCACTGGTCAGCAGCGCGGCGATGATGCCTTCCTGGGCCACGCTGCCCACCGATTGCTTGACGAATACCGAGGCGTCGCCCAGCAACGAGGTCTTCAGTGACGGCGGCAGGGTTTCGTTGATGCGCGGCAGCATCTGGCGGATACCGTCGATGATCGACAAGGTGGAAATGCTGCCGTTTTTCAACGCCGGCATCAGCACCGCGCGATGGCCGTCGACGCGCACGATGTTGGTTTGCGGCGGCGAGCCGTCGCGCACGTGGGCGACCTGGCCGATGGTGATCAGAGCGCCGTCGACGGTCTTGATCGGCAGGTCGTTGAGCTCATCGATGGCCTTGGGGCTGTTGTTGAGCAGGATCGTGTATTCGTTGGGGCCAAGTTTGGCGGTGCCCACCGGGATGATCTGGTTCTGCAGCGCCAGGGCATTGCCCACATCCTGGGCCGATAAGCCCTTGGCCGCCAACGCCTGGGGGTCGAGGTCGAGGGTGATCTGCCGCTGCTTGCCACCCATCGGCGTGGGCATGGCCAGGCCGGGCAGGGCGCTGAGGGGTAGGCGGATATTGTTCTGCACCAGGTCGCGAATTTTGGCTTCCGACAGCGTCGGGCTGGAGAACGCCATTTGCAGGATCGGCACCGTGGAGGCGCTGTAGTTGAGGATCAGCGGTGGCGTGATACCCGGTGGCATCTGCTTGAGCACCGTTTGTGATACGGCGGTCACTTGGGCGTTGGCGGTGCGGATGTCGACGCCGGGCTGGAAGAAAATCTTCACGATGCCCATGCCGGGCAGGGATTGTGACTCGATATGTTCGATGTCGTTGACGGTGGTGCTCAGGGAGCGTTCGTAGGTGTAGATCACCCGGCCGGCCATGGCGTCCGGCGACAGGCCGTTGTACTGCCAGACCACGGCGACCACAGGGATGCCGATATCGGGAAACACGTCGGTGGGGGTTCGCAGGGCCGCCATCGGCCCGATGATGCAGATGAATATGGCCAACACGATAAACGTGTACGGCTTTTGCAGTGCGGTCTTTACCAGCCCGAGCATGCGTGAACCTCCGAGGGAGCAGGATTGCAAACCCCGGCAGTCTTGCCCGACCCACCTAACACGCGCCTTTCAGCCAGGTGAAGGAACATTTAGGTAAGGGCTGAAGATCGTTTCATATGGATTCATTTGTTCTACAGGGCGTGGCTGCCCAAGCTTGCACCCCATCGGACGACTTGTCTTTTTACTGATGTTCTTTGGAGCCCTGCCATGTCACTCAAACCTTTATTGTTGATCCCCGCCCTGGGGGCTGTTTTGTTGTTGTCAGCCTGTGCCGGCCCGATTCCCAAGGCGGACCCCAGCGAAGCCTGGATCGGCTTGAAAGAAGAAGCGCCGAACGATCTGATGGCTGAACGTGTGGACGGCAAGCGTGTCGACGACGGGCGCTTTTTCGAAGTGCCCCCCGGGGATCATCGCCTGGACGTGACGTTGTTCGAGGAAGAAGCCGGCGACGACAACCAGCAGGACTGCGAGGGTCGGGTCGAGTACAAGGATTTCAAGGCGGGTGAGCATTACACCCTGGTGGAGTCGAGCCTGGGCACCACCGTGCGCGCATCCCTGATGGACGGGCACGGTAAGGAGGTCGCGGCGACTCAGGATTTCAATTGCATGCCTGGCTAGGCGTGGTGCACCGCCGCTCTATGGGGCTTGGCGGGTGCCGCAGGTTTGACGTGGGGGTGATGGTGCCGGCGAGTAATGCGCAACACCCCCCACAACATGGCGCCGGCTACCGCCAGCCAACCGCAGATCAACAGGAAAATCGTTGTTGCAAGGCTCATTTTGGCCTCCTTTCGCCCCGCAGGGGGCACACACAGTCTTCTCAATGGACAGTCTAGCTACCCGGCGGTTGCCTGCTATTGACCAATGGTCGTGTTCGTCCAACTCGTTTGCTCTAACCGCGACGCTTTACTGAGCCTATGGGCTATACCCGCGTGGCAGAGCGTCCTATGATCAGGGCCCTCACCGGCAGTTGATCAAGAGAGTAAAAAAATTGCGGTTACGGTCGAACCTTAAAACATCCTTGTTGCTGGCCTGTGCCCTGGGGCTCGCGGCCTGTTCCGGGCAGCCGTCGAAACTTCCGGGCCTGCCGGAACGTGTCGAACTCAATGGTGTGCCGACCTTTCGCAGCGAGGCTTATCAGAGCGGTCCTACGGCATTAGCCAGCATGCTGTCGCAACAAGGCATTGTGATGACACCGGGCTTGTTGGATAAGCCGTTGCATTTGCCGGGCGGTGAAGCGGACCTGGAGCGCAACATGCAGGTGCTGGCCCGTGAGTACGGGCTGATGGTGTACCCCCTGGATGCCAAGCTGACCGCGGTACTGGCGCAGGTGGCGGCGGGTTATCCGGTGATGGCGCGGATTGGCGGCGGCCTGTTGTCTGACGCGCGCTACGTGGTGGTGGTGGGTTTCAACCAGCAGAAAAGCACGGTGCTGTTGCGTTCAGGCATGGACCGACGCCTGCTGATGAGCTTCAGCGACTTTGAGTCGAAGTGGAGCAGTGCCGGGCACTGGGCAATCGTCACCCAGCGCCCGAGCCAATTGCCGGCCAATGTGGATGCGCAGCGCTGGCGGGATTCGGCGAACGCAACGGCCCAGGCCGGGCAGGAGCGGGCGGCGGCGCAGGCGCTCAAGGTGTTGGCGGAACACAAATAAAATGGGAGGGGCGAGCCCCTCCTAAGTGCGTTCTCGGTGTTCCTTAACGGCGGACTTCGGCGGCATTCGCGCGGTTCTTCAGGTTCTTGTCAGCCTTGTAGCGCAGCGCGACGTCCGGCACCGAGCCGCCCTTGCCGGTCTCGACCCAGCTACGGATACGGCTGGCATCGGCAAAGTGGGTGAATTTGCCGAAAGCATCCAGGATCACCAGCGACACCGGACGATTACCCATGCGGGTGACCAGCACCAGGCAATGACCGGCCTGGTTGGTGAAACCGGTCTTGGTCAGCTTGATATCCCAGTTGGCGCGGTTGATCAGGTGGTCGGTGTTGGAGAAACCCAGGGTGTAGTTGGGCTTGCGGAACGCTACGGTCTTTTCCTTGGTGGTGCTCAACTGGCTCAGCATCGGAAATTTTTGCGCGTAGGCCAGCAGCTTGCTCAAGTCGCGGGCGGTGGACACGTTGTGGATCGACAGGCCGGTGGGCTCGACATAATGGGTGCTGGTCATGCCCAGGGCCTTGGCCTTGGCGTTCATCGCGGCAATAAAGGCCGCGTAGCCGCCCGGATAGTGGTGCGCCAGGCTCGCGGCGGCGCGGTTTTCCGAGGACATCAGGGCAATCAGCAACATCTCCTTGCGCGGCATCTGGCTGCCGATCTTCACGCGGGAGAACACGCCTTTCATCTCCGGCGTGTCGGTGATGTTGATGTCGATGTACTCGTCCATGTTCTGCTTGGCTTCAAGCACGATCAGGCCCGTCATCAGCTTGCTCACCGAGGCGATAGGCACCACCACGTCGGGGTTGCTGGCGTAGATGACCTTGTTGGTTTGCAGGTCCACCAGCATGGCGCTGCCGGAAGCGATCTGCAGTTTGGATGGATCCCGCGGCGCCAGGGCGGAGTCGGCAGCGTGCGCAAAGGTGCCGCTGAACGCAAAAAACAGGCTGACAATGGAAAGACGAATTTTCACGCGGATGAACTCGCTAAAAAAGTAAGAAATACCGTTGGGAAACGGGTTTTGTGACAAATGGCGTTACATTTTAGGAGTATGGACGACAGACTGTCGAATGTTCTTCTAAAACCAGACGAAAGTGCTTAAAAACTAAGAAAAAACAGGTTTTCTTCCGGGCAATAAAAAGCCCTGCGATAAGGCAGGGCTTTTTCAGTACGACTGGTTATTAACCGTGCAGGGTTTCTGCGGCGTACAGGGTATTTTCCAGCAGGCAGGCACGGGTCATCGGGCCAACGCCACCCGGCACCGGGGTGATCCAGCCGGCGCGGGGCAGGGCGGTTTCATACACCACGTCGCCGACCAGCTTGCCGTCTTCCTGGCGGTTGATGCCCACGTCGATGACGATGGCGCCTTCCTTGATCCATTCACCCTTGACCAGGCCCGGCTTGCCGGCGGCCACGACAACCAGGTCGGCACGGCCAACGTGGCCGGCCAGGTCTTTGGTGAAGCGGTGGGTCACGGTGACGCTGCACCCGGCCAGCAGCAACTCCATGGCCATTGGGCGGCCCACGATGTTGGATGCGCCGACGACGACGGCATCGAGGCCGTACAGGTCGACACCGGTGCTTTCCAGCAGGGTCATGATGCCTTTGGGCGTGCACGGGCGCAGCAGTGGGATACGCTGGGCCAGGCGGCCGACGTTATAAGGATGGAAACCGTCGACGTCTTTGTCAGGGCGGATGCGTTCGAGCAGCTTGGACGCGTCCAGGTGCGCGGGCAACGGCAATTGCAGGAGGATGCCGTCCATCGCCGGGTCGTCGTTGAGGCTGTCGATCAGGTCGGTCAGGGCCTGCTGGGTGGTGTCGGCAGGCAGGTCGTAGGCCTTGGAAATAAAGCCGACCTCTTCACAGTCTTTACGCTTGTGCGAGACATAAACCTGAGAGGCAGGATCGCTGCCGACCAGAATCACCGCGAGGCCAGGCGTGCGCAAGCCTTGCTGGCTGCGCTCGGCGACTCGTTTGGCGATCTGCTGGCGCAGGCTGGCGGCGATTGATTTGCCGTCGATAAGTTGTGCAGTCATTACGCGTGATTAACCATCGAGAGGGGGAGGAAAAGTGCGCGCATTCTCGCACGCCACGGCGTGAGGGCAAAGGCGCTTGGTCCGCAAATTGGCCTAACCCCTTAAATAAAATGAATTTTTTTCAAAAAAGATTTGACGGGTTTCCAGGCCCTCTATACTATTCGTCGCACTTGTCGGGCACAGCCTAGCACTGGTTAAGAAGGTCGAGCAGAATCGTTGTTCTGCAAGGCTGGAAGCACTTAGTTTGTAATCCTCCAAGAGTACAGATTAATAAGGCGCCCGTAGCTCAGCTGGATAGAGCATCCGCCTTCTAAGCGGATGGTCGCAGGTTCGAGTCCTGCCGGGTGCGCCATTAGGCAGCTTTGGCACAAGTAGCGCTATATGGTGGGCGTAGCTCAGTTGGTAGAGCACGGGATTGTGACTCCCGTTGTCGAGGGTTCGATCCCCTTCGTCCACCCCATATTTTGAAAGGCGCCAGATTAACCGTCTGGCGCCTTTGCTTTAAGAGCTTCAAGCGCGGATGTGGTGGAATTGGTAGACACACTGGATTTAGGTTCCAGCGCCGCGAGGCGTAAGAGTTCGAGTCTCTTCATCCGCACCAAATAAGGCCTTACTCGGTTTGCATGCAGGGTGGGGTTAGACAAAGAAGTAGTTTGGTTTCTTTGTTAACGCAATATGGTGGGCGTAGCTCAGTTGGTAGAGCACGGGATTGTGACTCCCGTTGTCGAGGGTTCGATCCCCTTCGTCCACCCCATATTCGAAAGGCGCCAGATTTAACAGTCTGGCGCCTTTTTTGGTTTTGGCGGTTCGGTTTTTCGTGGCTGCGGGTTGTGGGTCGCGATGGTGATGCGTTTCATCGTATTTATGTGTCTCGATGATACTGCATTGTTATCTGCCTTCATTGCGAGGTAGGCCGTCAGGGAGATGGGCGACGATCCCTTCTATATATAGAGGGGCGGCGCAGAGCCCTGGCGTGATTGGCTTTATTTGTCACCGGGGCGGGGCGCGACAGTGCCTTCGTACCGATAAATTGCCGGCTGTTTACGGGCGTATTTCCAGTAGGGTGACTTCTTGAGTTTGACCCACTAGAATGCATGCCCTTGATTGGGGTCGGAAATGGCCGGCTAACGTCTGTGCAACGAGGAATATCCATGCAAGTTTCTGTTGAAAATACTACTGCTCTCGAGCGCCGCATGAGCATCACCGTGCCGGCTGAGCGCATCGAGACTGCGGTCAACAAGCGTCTGCAGCAGACTGCCCAAAAGGCCAAGATCGCTGGTTTCCGTCCAGGCAAAGTGCCAATGAGCGAAATCAAGCGCCGTTTTGGTGCTGATGCACGCAATGAAGCCGTCGGTGACGTGATCCAGGCTTCTTTCTACGAAGCAGTGGTTGAGCAAAAGCTGAACCCGGCTGGTTCGCCTTCGATCGAGCCCAAGTCCCTGGAAGCGGGCAAGGACCTGGAATACGTTGCCGTATTCGAAGTGTTCCCCGAGTTCGAAGTGGCCGGTTTCGACGGTATCGCTATCGAGCGCCTGAGCGCCGAAGTGGCTGATTCGGACCTGGACAACATGCTGGAAATCCTGCGCAAGCAGAACACCCGTTTCGAAGTGGTCGGCCGTGCTGCCCAGAACGAAGACCAGCTGAACATCGATTTCGTTGGCAAGGTTGACGGCGAAGCATTCGCTGGCGGCTCCGCCAAGGGTACTCAGCTGGTGCTGGGTTCCAACCGCATGATTCCTGGCTTCGAGGACGGCCTGGTTGGCGCCAAGGCCGGCGAAGAGCGTGTCCTGAACCTGGAATTCCCTGCTGACTACCAGAACCTGGACCTGGCTGGCAAAGCCGCCGAGTTCACCGTGACCGTCAACAGCGTTTCCGAGCCTAAGCTGCCAGAACTGAACGAAGAATTCTTCAATCAGTTCGGCATCAAGGAAACCGGCATCGAAGGCTTCCGCACCGAAGTTCGCAAGAACATGGAGCGCGAGCTGCGCCAGGCTATCAAGTCCAAGGTCAAGAACCAGGTCATGGACGGTCTGCTGGCCTCCAACCCGATCGAAGTGCCTAAGGCCCTGCTGTCCAACGAAGTGGATCGCCTGCGCGTACAGGCTGTCCAGCAGTTCGGCGGCAACATCAAGCCAGACCAACTGCCGGCCGAGCTGTTCGAAGAGCAAGCCAAGCGCCGTGTGGTGCTGGGCCTGATCGTGGCTGAAGTGGTCAAGCAGTTCGACCTCAAGCCTGACGAAGATCGCGTCCGCGAAATGATCCAGGAAATGGCCTCGGCCTACCAGGAGCCTGAGCAGGTCGTGGCTTGGTACTACAAGAACGACCAGCAGCTGAACGAAGTACGTTCGGTTGTGCTGGAAGAACAAGTTGTGGATACTGTTCTGCAGAAGGCTAAGGTGACCGATAAAGCGGTCTCTTACGAAGAAGCAGTCAAGCCGGCGGAAGCAGCACAAGCCGACTGATTGTCCAACTCGTTGGAAATTCAACCATAAGCCAGCCTCGCGCTGGCTTATGCGTTTTCAAGACATGACTATTTGGGAGTAACTGCAGAGCATGTTCCGTAATTCCTATATTCAGCAGAACTCTGATATCCAGGCCGCAGGCGGCCTGGTCCCGATGGTTGTCGAGCAGTCCGCTCGTGGCGAACGCGCCTACGACATCTACTCGCGCCTGCTCAAGGAGCGAGTGATCTTTCTGGTGGGCCCGGTAGAGGACTACATGGCCAACCTGATCTGTGCGCAACTGCTGTTCCTTGAAGCGGAAAACCCGGACAAGGACATCCATCTCTACATCAACTCACCGGGCGGTTCGGTGACTGCGGGCATGTCGATCTACGACACCATGCAGTTCATCAAGCCGAACGTATCCACTACCTGCATTGGCCAGGCCTGCAGCATGGGCGCGTTCCTGCTGACCGCAGGTGCCGAGGGCAAGCGTTACTGCCTGCCGAACTCGCGCGTGATGATTCACCAGCCACTGGGCGGTTTCCAGGGCCAGGCGTCGGACATCGAAATTCACGCCAAGGAAATCCTCTTCATCCGCGAACGTCTCAACACGCTGATGGCCAAGCACAGCGGGCACACCCTGGAAGAAATCGAGCGCGACACCAACCGTGACAACTTCATGAGCGCCGAAGCTGCACGTGAATATGGGTTGATCGACGCAGTGATCGAAAAGCGCCCCGCTTAATATAAGCCGCTCAAAATAGGGCTGGTTGGGTTTCCCGATCACCTGCGGGCTTGAAAAAGCCCGCATAAGCCTTCATCTTGTGTTGCAAGCCTATCGGATTTGGATCGAACGAATGACTGACACCCGCAACGGCGAGGACAACGGCAAGCTGCTCTATTGCTCCTTCTGTGGCAAAAGCCAGCATGAAGTGCGCAAATTGATTGCCGGCCCCTCGGTCTTTATCTGCGACGAGTGCGTCGACCTGTGCAATGACATCATCCGTGAGGAGGTGCAGGAAGCCCAGGCCGAAAGCAGCGCGCATAAATTGCCTTCGCCTAAAGAAATCAGCGGCATCCTTGATCAGTATGTGATTGGTCAAGAGCGTGCAAAGAAGGTTCTGGCCGTAGCGGTATACAACCACTACAAGCGCTTGAACCAGCGTGACAAGAAAGGCGACGAAGTCGAACTCGGCAAGAGCAACATCTTGCTGATCGGTCCTACAGGCTCGGGTAAGACCCTGCTTGCAGAGACCCTCGCTCGCCTGCTGAACGTTCCGTTCACCATCGCCGACGCCACCACCCTCACCGAGGCTGGCTACGTGGGCGAAGATGTCGAGAACATCATTCAGAAATTGCTGCAGAAGTGCGACTACGACGTAGAGAAGGCCCAGATGGGTATTGTCTACATCGACGAAATCGACAAGATCTCGCGCAAGTCCGACAACCCGTCGATCACCCGGGACGTTTCCGGTGAAGGCGTGCAGCAGGCCCTGTTGAAACTGATCGAAGGCACGGTCGCTTCCGTACCGCCACAAGGCGGCCGCAAGCACCCGCAGCAGGAATTCCTTCAGGTTGATACGCGCAACATCCTGTTTATCTGTGGCGGTGCATTCTCCGGCCTGGAGAAGGTTATTCAGCAACGGTCTACCCGTGGCGGCATCGGTTTCAGTGCAGAAGTGCGCAGCAAGGAAGAAGGCAAGAAGGTGGGCGAGTCCCTGCGTGAAGTCGAGCCTGACGATCTGGTCAAGTTCGGTCTGATCCCGGAATTCGTTGGCCGTTTGCCGGTCCTGGCCACGTTGGACGAGTTGGATGAGGCGGCTCTGATTCAGATCCTCACCGAACCGAAAAACGCCCTGACCAAGCAATACGCCAAGCTGTTCGAGATGGAAGGTGTGGACCTCGAATTCCGTACCGACGCGCTCAAATCGGTGGCCAAGCGGGCACTGGAGCGCAAGACCGGTGCACGTGGCCTGCGTTCGATCCTCGAAGGTGTATTGCTCGACACCATGTACGAAATCCCCTCGCAGTCCGAGGTGAGTAAAGTGGTGATCGACGAAAGCGTTATAGAAGGCAAGTCCAAGCCACTGTATATCTACGAAAACAGTGAGCCGACTGCCAAGGCTGCGCCAGACGCGTAAGCGTTTCGCAGTTTTGGTACAAACGAAGGGGCCTCTAGGGGCTCCTTTGTTTTTCATAAGGATTTTTACTGCGTGTAACTGCCAGCATTGAGCTTGTTTTTTTTACACGCAGCCCCCATCTTGGTTTCAAGCTTATTTTTCAACTGTCATAGAGGCGAAATCATGAAGACAACCATCGAATTGCCTCTCCTGCCGTTGCGTGATGTCGTCGTCTATCCGCACATGGTTATCCCGCTGTTCGTGGGGCGCGAGAAGTCTATCGAAGCCCTCGAGGCCGCGATGACGGGCGACAAGCAGATCCTGCTGTTGGCCCAGAAAAATCCTGCCGATGATGATCCGGGCGAAGATGCCTTGTATCGCGTCGGCACCATTGCCACTGTCCTGCAGCTGCTCAAGCTGCCCGATGGCACCGTCAAGGTGCTGGTGGAAGGCGAGCAGCGCGGTGCGGTAGAGCGTTTCATGGAGGTGGACGGCCACCTGCGCGCTGAAGTGGTGCTGATCGACGAAGTCGAGGCCCCTGAGCGCGAGTCCGAAGTGTTTGTGCGCAGCCTGCTCTCGCAGTTTGAGCAGTACGTGCAGTTGGGCAAGAAAGTCCCGGCTGAAGTGTTGTCTTCCCTCAATAGCATCGATGAGCCAAGCCGCCTGGTCGACACCATGGCCGCGCACATGGCGCTGAAGATCGAGCAGAAGCAGGACATCCTCGAAATCATCGACCTGTCGGCCCGTGTCGAACACGTGCTGGCGTTGCTGGATGCCGAAATCGATCTGCTCCAGGTCGAGAAGCGCATCCGTGGTCGTGTCAAAAAACAAATGGAGCGCAGCCAGCGCGAGTACTACCTGAATGAGCAGATGAAGGCCATTCAGAAGGAGCTCGGCGACAGCGAGGAAGGCCACAACGAAATCGAAGAGCTGAAAAAGCGCATCGATGCTGCCGGTCTGCCGAAAGACGCCCTGACCAAAGCCACCGCCGAGTTGAACAAGCTCAAGCAGATGTCGCCGATGTCGGCTGAAGCCACCGTGGTGCGCTCGTACATCGACTGGCTGGTGCAGGTGCCGTGGAAGGCTCAGACCAAGGTACGCCTGGATCTGGCGCGCGCTGAAGACATTCTCGATGCCGACCATTATGGCCTTGAAGAAGTCAAAGAGCGCATCCTCGAATACCTCGCCGTGCAAAAACGCGTGAAGAAGATTCGTGGCCCGGTGTTGTGCCTGGTTGGCCCGCCTGGGGTAGGTAAAACCTCCCTGGCCGAGTCCATCGCCAATGCCACCAACCGTAAATTCGTGCGCATGGCCCTCGGTGGCGTGCGTGATGAGGCGGAAATTCGTGGTCATCGCCGGACTTACATCGGTTCGATGCCAGGAAGATTGATTCAAAAAATGACAAAGGTGGGTGTGCGCAACCCGCTGTTCCTGCTCGATGAAATCGACAAAATGGGCAGCGACATGCGTGGCGATCCGGCATCGGCCTTGCTGGAAGTGCTCGACCCTGAGCAGAACCACAATTTCAATGACCATTACCTGGAGGTCGACTACGACCTGTCCGACGTAATGTTCCTGTGCACCTCCAACTCCATGAATATTCCGCCGGCATTGCTGGACCGGATGGAGGTGATTCGTCTGCCGGGTTACACCGAAGACGAGAAGATCAACATCGCCGTCAAATACCTCGCGCCCAAACAGATTTCGGCCAATGGCCTGAAGAAGGGCGAGATCGAATTCGACGTCGAGTCGATCCGCGACATCGTGCGCTACTACACCCGCGAGGCCGGTGTACGGGGACTTGAGCGCCAGATCGCGAAGATTTGCCGCAAGGCGGTCAAGGAGCACGCGCTGGAAAAACGCTTCTCGGTGAAGGTCACGGCCGACGCTCTTGAGCACTTCCTGGGTGTGCGTAAATTCCGTTACGGCCTGGCAGAACAGCAGGATCAGGTAGGGCAGGTCACTGGCCTGGCGTGGACTCAGGTGGGCGGCGAATTGCTGACCATCGAAGCTGCGGTGATCCCCGGCAAGGGCCAGTTGATCAAGACCGGCTCCCTCGGTGACGTGATGGTCGAATCCATTACCGCCGCGCAGACCGTGGTGCGCAGCCGCGCCAGGAGCCTGGGGATCCCCCTGGACTTCCACGAGAAGCACGACACCCACATCCACATGCCGGAAGGGGCTACACCGAAGGATGGCCCCAGCGCTGGCGTAGGCATGTGCACGGCCCTGGTTTCGGCATTGACCGGCATACCGGTGCGCGCCGATGTCGCGATGACCGGGGAAATCACCCTGCGTGGCCAGGTATTGGCCATTGGTGGCCTTAAAGAGAAATTGCTGGCGGCACACCGCGGTGGCATCAAGACCGTGATCATTCCTGAAGAGAATGTTCGCGACTTGAAGGAAATTCCTGACAATATCAAGCAGGATCTTCAGATTAAACCGGTTAAATGGATTGACGAGGTCCTGCAAATTGCGCTGCAATACGCGCCGGAGCCCTTGCCGGATGTGGCTCCGGAGATAGTCGCAAAGGACGAAAAGCGAGAGTCTGATTCCAAGGAAAGAATTAGCACGCATTAATGTGAATAAGCCTGGGGGCTTCCTTGACAGCTTTTTAGAGCCCTTGTTATAAAGCGGCTCTTAAGTGTCTGTAGGCCATTCAGCACTGGTTTTTGCTGTTTACCAAAAAACTTAGAATCATACTCAATAGATATATAAGGGGACTTAGAGTGAACAAGTCGGAACTGATTGATGCTATCGCTGCATCCGCTGATATCCCGAAAGCTGCTGCCGGCCGTGCGCTGGATGCAGTAATCGAATCCGTCACTGGCGCTCTGAAGGCCGGCGACTCCGTGGTACTGGTAGGCTTCGGTACTTTCTCTGTGACTGACCGCCCAGCTCGCACTGGCCGTAACCCACAGACTGGCAAAGCACTGCAAATCGCTGCTGCCAAGAAACCAGGTTTCAAAGCCGGTAAAGCCCTGAAAGAAGCGGTTAACTAAGCTTCGATCAAGCCTTTGCTACCCGGGTCGGACGCAGGTCTGGCCTGGCAGCGGAGCGACAGCTGACCCAAGTATCCATCGGGTCGCCAAGCCGGGGTGTAGATTCAACCCCCCGTCCGCTCCGCCAGTTACGAGAAGGCGCATCCTCGGATGCGCCTTTCTTCTATCCGGACTCTACCCACGCTCCACGGTTGCCAATTTTTGAAGTTCAACCGTTTCTGGGGGACGCATGCTGCAAAATATCAGGGACAATTCACAAGGCTGGATTGCCAAGACCATTATCGGGATCATCGTCGCATTGATGGCGTTCACCGGTATCGAGGCCATTTTCCAGGCTTCGACCAACACCAAGCAGGACGTGGCCAAGGTCAACGGTGAAGAAATCACCCAGACTGAACTGAGCCAGGCCGTCGATATGCAACGTCGCCAGCTGATGCAACAGCTGGGCAAGGATTTCGATGCTTCACTGCTGGACGAAAAATTGCTGCGCGAAGCAGCCCTCAAGGGCCTGATCGATCGCAAGCTGCTGCTGCAAGGCGCCGCGGACTCCAAGTTTGGCTTCTCTGAGGCTGCGCTGGACCAGGTGATCCTGCAGACGCCGGAATTCCAGGTGGACGGCAAGTTCAACGCCGAACGCTTTGACCAGGTGATCCGTCAGTTGGGCTACAGCCGTCTGCAGTTCCGTCAGATGCTGACCCAGGAAATGTTGATCGGCCAGGTTCGCGCAGGCATCGCCGGCAGCGGTTTCGTGACCGACGCCGAAGTGCTGGCATTTGCCCGTTTGGAAAAGCAGACCCGCGATTTCGCCACCGTCAATATCAAGGCCAACCCTGCGGCGGTGAAACTCACCGACGACGAGGTCAAGGCCTACTACGACCAGCACGCCAAGGAGTTCATGACCCCGGACCAGGTGGTCATCGACTATCTGGAACTGAAGAAGTCTTCCTTCTTCGACCAGGTCAGCGTCAAGGACGATGAACTGCAGGCGGCCTATCAGAAAGAAACCGCCAATCTCGCTGAACAGCGTCGTGCAGCGCACATCCTGATTGAAGTCAACGACAAGGTCACCGACGCGCAAGCCAAGGCCAAGATCGAAGAAATCCAGGCGCGCCTGGCCAAGGGTGAGAAGTTCGAGGCCTTGGCCAAGGAGTTCTCCCAGGATCCAGGCTCGGCCAACAATGGCGGTGACCTCGGCTTTGCCGGCCCTGGCGTCTACGACCCGGACTTCGAAACCGCCTTGTACGCCTTGAACAAGGACCAGGTATCTGCACCGGTGCGCAGTACCTTCGGTTGGCACTTGATCAAGCTGTTGGGCGTTGAGGCACCGCAAGTGCCGACGTTCGCCAGCCTGAAAGACAAGCTGACCCGCGAGCTCAAGACCCAGCAGGTCGAGCAGCGTTTTGTCGAAGCAACCAAGCAATTGGAAGATGCGGCATTCGAAGCCTCCGATCTGGCTCAACCGGCGTCTGACCTGAAACTGACCGTACACACCTCCGCGCCGTTTGGCCGTGAGGGCGGTGACGGTGTTGCGGCCAACCGCGCCGTGGTCACCGCTGCGTTCAGCCCGGAAGTGCTGGATGAGGGGGCCAACAGCAGCGCCATCGAGCTGGACCCGGAAACCATCATCGTGCTGCGTGCCAAAGAGCACCGCAAACCGGCGCAATTGCCGCTGGAAAGCGTTGCAGCGGCGATCCGCACACAGATGGCCAAGGAGCGCGCCAGCGCGGCTGCCAAGACTCACGCTGATGAGCTGATCGCCAGCCTGCGTGATGGCAAGACCCCGCTGAACCAGCCGGTCGACGGCCAGGCCTGGAAAGTCACTGAAGCGGCTACCCGTAGCCAGGAAGCGATTGACCCGGCCGTGCTGCAAGCCCTGTTCCGCATGCCCAAGCCTGCGGCCAAGGACAAGCCGACCTTCACCACCGTGGCACTGGCTGATGGCAGCCTGGTGATCGTGCGCTTGAACGGCGTCAACGAGGCGGCTGCCCCAACGGACGAAGAAAAGGCGCAGTACCGCCGCTTCCTCGCTTCCCGTGTTGGCCAACAGGACTTCGCCGCGTACCGCAAGCAGTTGGAAACCAAGGCCGATATCAAGAAGTACTGATGACGGTTTGAACAAGAAGCCCCCGGCCTGAAAAGACCGGGGGCTTTTTTATGGTTCCAGAGGAAGCCTCAGCAGAGCGCGCCGTTGATGGAGCGGACTGTAATAAGTCCCTATGCTCACTGGGTTCCCATGAGTTGCAGATGGTTTTATACAGGGCCTAGGTAAAATCTTCGTAATCACTCAAATCGGCATTGTTGTGGGTGGCATCATCTTGGGCACGTTGGGCATCCGCGACCCGTTTGTTGTGTTGTTCAATTTCAGCCTGTGTCATTGGTCGCGGAGTTTTTGGGGTAGAGGGTTGAGCAACCCCTTGGGCAGAAAATTTCACGGGTTTGTAGCTTGGGTCCGGGTAGTACTTCATGACGCCGTTATCCAACTGGCCTATCTCAACATATTTGTTTTCTACTTGTCGTTTAACGCCCAGAAACCGGTCATCCAGATAATCCCTGCGAGCAGCCCTGTGGGGAAAGTTATTCAGATGCATGGATTCCACATTAGGCTGCACGTACATTGTTCCTTCATAGCCTTTCACCGGTTTTTTCGTGAGTTTTGCAAACTGCGCAGCGAATGAATTGGCACCGCCGTTAGCAGAATTGCATACAGTCAGGCGAATTTCGTCATAGTCTTCAATCTTTACCCTAGTACGTTTTAAATGGTCGAGGAACTCTCTGGGCGCCAGGTGCTCACCGTTCACTAATATACTGGTGGAACCATCCATTGGATTCACGACGCCATGAGCATCCAGAGTGAGCCGTTTGGCTCCGCCATGAATGTCCTCAAATAAAACAAGCCCTTCATCCAACACCCTGACGTTTTTAATCTCGCCGCCCATCGCGATGCTATTTGGATTAAAAAAAGCCAGCGGTTTTCCATAGGGAGCGTTGTTCGTCAGGCTATAGGGGTACCATTTGCCCTTGAAGAAAACTGCAGTCCCTTCGAAGACCTCGTCCATGATCTTGAACGTACCGGTGGCGGCAGCATCGAAGCGCTTGCTGGCTGCCACCAGATCAAAACTATTCATTGACCCAAGCAATCGTCTGGTACCTGCCAGGTCGCCGATGGTTCCTCCCAGTTTCGAGGCCAAATGGCCTCCTGCATGGATCAGCCTTTGACCACCGTTTACAATCAGTCGACCCAGATCATCAATACCGCTCGCCGGGTTGAGGGCACTGAGTGTCAGTCGACCGATGACCCTTGCCCCCTGGAGCACGCGAGCGGCTGTCGAGGCGCCGGAAGCTGCGGCTTTTAGGCCGGCAGAAGCACCTCCAGTCGCAAACGCCATCACAACGCCCAGGATATCTAAGCCCAAGTCGACGAGACCTGCGCCAATCTTGCCTTGTTGGAAATTGACAATCGCTGACCTGAGGGGAATGAGGTTCATCACTACTTCATGTAAGAACTTATCGGTGTTGAATTCGGTCTCGAAGGTTGTCACACCTTTTGCCTGGGCTTGCAGTCTGTCGATGGCAGCGTCCTGGATCGCGGCACCGGCAATAAGGGTCGTTCTGTCGCTGAAGTAACTTTTGGGCGTGGTGTCGGTGTCGGCTTGCTCCTGGAGCAGGTGCTGCTGTGTATTCGAGGGAGTAAGGGGTTGCATGTACTCAGTGTCGATCTGGGACTCGCTGACAATCCCGGCCTTGACATTATCAAGATCACTCCGATGGCGAACGCTGGCCTCTTTCAAGTCAAACTCAAAGGTCTTGGGATCTCCCCCAAGCGTGGTTTTTATGATGAGACGGTCCGGGTTTGGCGTATAGGCATAGGTCGGCGCGGATGAGATGCCAAGAGCCCCTTTTTTTTTGGCATCTATTACTTTAAATAGCTCCAGCTTCCCTAACTCCAAGTGCTTGCGGTCCTCCAGGGGCATTTTTGAAATCAGGTGTTTGACGACAGTCGGCAAGTGTTGTTTTAGCTTGGGCCTGTAAGCAGAAAAGGCTTGCTCGAATTTACTGGTTATATCGGGAAGTTCCCCTTGCCTGGCGAGCAGGCTGCGGAGGTCGACCTTGCTGTTGGAAGATACCCAGTAGTTAAGCTTCAATCGATTGCTCGTGCTGGACCCTGTGCCAAGCGTCCCGTTTACAACAGTTTCCGTAGGTTTGAGAATACCGGCGGGCGTCCCCAATTTGTCCGCCATATACAGATCCAGAAACGAGTAAGGCCCCTTATAGTCCCGATGAGGTGAGGCCACATTGATGCATTTTTCTTCAAAAGGGATCTGTTCACCGAAGACCCTTTTCAGTTCGGCCAATGCCATTGCCTTTCGGTTCGGCATGTCGACATGCAAGGCTGTAGATGCGGCTTTCAATTCGGTGATTTGGTTGTTAAACGCTTCGAGAACGGTGTTCAGTTGCTGATCGCTATACGCGTCCCGAGCGTTAACCTTAAGAAGTCCCTGGGCAACTCCCCAATCTTTCAATGCCGATTTTCTGGCAGCTTGCTCGATACCTTGTGCCGACTGGGTAATTGGGGCCAGGTCTGCGTAGGCCATGATTTGGGCAAACGTCATTTTCGCCGAGGCACCCGGCGCTTGTGCCTCGACACGGGCGACGGCTGTTGTAAAGGTGACCCAGGTATGTGAGCCCATGGTCACGGTTTCGGGAATATCTTTGACCAGTAGAGCCGGGGCCTTGTGTGACAATAACAAGAGCGCCGCGGCGCAGGCCATGTTCCGAGGGACTCTAGCGTTTTTGACCAAGTGATCGGTCAAGTCCTTGACCACGACAGAAGGAGGCGTGTGCCAGTACTGACTCTTGGTCAGGTCAAAACCCGCAATGGTTGTTCTCGCCGGGGAGGCGGGGTTAAGCGGGCTGGCCTGATGCTCAAGCTCGGCACTGAGCGCCGCCAGGACCAAGTCATTGGCAGTCGACGCGGAGGCGATGCCTTGATATTCATTTTGAAGTGTTACTCCCAGCGCCTTGGCGCGAGGTGTGTTGAGCACTTTACCGAGCCACTGTCGGGCATTGTCCAGTGTTATCTCGGGACCGCCCTCATAGGCGGAGAGGCTGACAGTTGAGCCCAGGCTGCCCAGCAATCCTTTCGAGGCGTCGTAATCCTTGGATAATCTCAGGGAGGTTACCAGACTTGCGCGAGCCTTATCGTCTAGAGGGATGGGCCAGGACAGGGCACCGCCTAAATTGCCATGCCGCGCAGAGGTCAACGGTTGGCGCTTGAGATGACCGATCAGATTGATCAGTTCTTCAGTATTTTTCGGTTGAAGCCAACCGTTCATACGGATGAATTCTTCCAGGGTGACGGATTTCTCAGCCAAATCCTCCTCTGATGCCAGGAACGAACCGGGTGCAAGTGTGATCCTGGTGGTTTTCAGTGCATTGGTCAGCTCAGTCTGAGCATCGCCGATGGCACTCAGCTGAGTGGCCAGGGAGTGTTCATTCAGAATGGCACCCAAGCGCCTCTGTGCCACTTCAATGGTTGCTAGCGACTTTGATGGGGAGGCTGCACGCGAAGAGAGGTTTTGCTGAGCGGGGAAGGCATTGATCTTGCGAAGTATCGCAACCCGCTGCTCCAAGGTGGTCTTTGACCACACAGATGGCTCATCGTAAAACGCCGCGATGTCTTCGAGAGTGGCGTCTTCGGGGCTGTCGGACAGCAAGGCGTCCGGAGTCGGTACTTGGGCGGCGGCGGCGAGGATCAGCGGCCAGGTCAGAGGCAACGACTCTAAGTCTTGCCCGCTAAACACTTTAGAATTGCCGTTGACGTAGCATTTCAGCTCGCCGTCATCGGTGATCTCGAATGGCTTCGACAGGTCCACCCCGTTGAGGCCTGCCCAGCTTTTAAGCTCGGCATTGTTGAGCAGCGAGTGAAGGTGAGCCTTCCATTGCCCGAGCGTCGAGTGCCGTGGAATGTTTTTGATAACAAGTTTACGAAGATCAGCAGGGGGTTTACTCGCTGCGTATTCGTCCAGCTCATTTGCGTAAAGCTGTGCCAACTCGCTGTCACCGATTTCCCGCGCAGTGCCGTCAACCATCTTGATGGAGCCCAACCGCTCGGACAACGCGACAACGGCTTCTCTGTCGACTGGAAGGGGCCACCCGTGAGCTTTGATGAAATCTCCGACACTTGCGGTCTCGCCGGCATTCGCCGTCCATTGGCTATACGTGCTGTCTGGATCGATAGGAATACGTTGTGCCGTCGGCCCGATCAACTGCGAGTCGAGAGAATGAGTTGATCCAGCGTCAGGGCTCAGAAGGGAGGCAATGGAGTCGAGTGCTTTGATCAATTCTCGTTGATTGGCTACGTTGCCAAAAGTGGTCTTGGCCGTCGCCAGGGTTTCCTCGCTGCGTGGATCGGTAGGGCTCAGTGTCAATGCGCCGTTGGTACTGCTCAAGTGAGTATCCAAAGCATGAAAGTCGCCCGTTTTTTCGACGTCGTGACGATAAAACCTACCTACTTCATACAGGGGGGCTGTGCTTTCCCAGTCATCATCCATCTGATAATAATGGGCTCCCAGCGCTTTAGCTGCGCTTATCAACAAAGACCACCACTGTGGAGGATTTTGATGGTAGGTAATCTGCTCCGTATCGCCATTCTTTGGGTACGAGATCGCACCTAAGCCTCCGGATGGTGTGACGTGGACCCGAAACTGCTTGAGGTCGATCCCCTCCTTGGAGGCCCACTCTTTGACGTCCGTGCTATCGAGGATCTTTCTGAAGTGCGCTCGCCATTGTCCGAACAATGAGTCTTTTGGGATGTTTTCAAGTGGTTGAAAGCCAGGATAATGGCGATAACTTAATAGTTTCTGGTGAAAGAGCACGGCCAATGCACCGTCCCCGGCGCTACGGGGGCTAATCGCAGGGGGGGATAAGTCGGGGCTTTGAGTTTCGTCGAGAGTGATAGCTTTGCGCTTGATGAACGTTTCCAGAGCTTGCTTCTGGGTGTTGAGTTGATCCTCACTCCGTGGGTCGGAAAGGTCAAGATTGAGCGCGCCCTGATTGTTGTCCAGTTCAAGGGCACGCTGTTCGAACGCCGCTTTGGTTGATGCTAATGTCCCGTGATCACGAAAAAACCGGGATATTTCAAGCACCCCGACCGTCGTGTGCCCAGCGCTGATAGCTCCACTGTCGCTCGCCAGTACTTGGGCCGCATTCATCAGCAGACGCCACTCATCCGGAACCGTTCTCATCGCTTCAAAGGCCGAGAGGCTCTTGATTGTTCCGTCCGCCTTAACCTGCCCTATGGCGTTTTTCGATGGATCAATGCTGATACCTTTTGTCAGATCGATACCATTGGCAAGCGCCCACACCTTTAACGCCGGAAGTTGCAATAGCTTATTCAGATGAGTGCGCCATTGGCCGTACAGCGAGTCGGTGGAAATATTGTCGATAGAGTCACTGCTGGAGATCGCGACGGGCAGTTCGTTTGCGTATTTGCGCAGTGCTGTGGCGTAAGTGATGGCGAGGTCTCTGTCGGCTTGGGCGCGGGGCGTCAGATCGTTCGCCTCCGAGGCATGCCGAGAGTCTGTTTCTTCCTGCCGCATCTCTCGCAATGTGGCAGCAGCAGTTTGTGGAGCAATATTGCGTAGGGTGTCGATGCTTCTCATGGTCTAGACTTCTCGTGTTGCCTAAGAGGGTGTTTTCAGCAGAGGTCTAGTTGGGTGGCTACAGAGGTGAGGAGGTTCCGGAGTTGGGGTGGTAGTTATATGAATGGATGTGATCCCGCCCTCACATGAGTCACGGGACATTTTTCCAGGCGCTGCCGGATGACTTTTGCCAGTGTGGCGGATGTTCCTGCCGTGCTGCGGGTGTTCGACGAGGTAATCACTTGGTTAGTCGGCACGGGCAATAACCATCAATGGGGCACTGAGCCCTGGTCGGCGTCGCTCCGGCGAGTGGCGCAAATGACTGAAGCCTGCGCGGCCGTCTGCAATGCGCCGGCCCACGCCAATAGCATCAGAAGCACAACCGCCCATGGAAAGGCCGCAACGCCCCAACCTTGAAGCAATACGCCACCCGCCAGGCCGCCGCCGGCTATCCCCAGGTTCCACACGGTCACCAGCATGGATTGTGCGGCATCCGCCGACTCGCCCGCCGATTGGGCCAGTGCGGTTTGCAGCAATGCCGGCAAACCGCCGAACGCCAGGCCCCATAACGCCACGACGATATAGATGACTGCCGGCACATTGATCCACAACGCCAGCGCCAGGGCGATCAGGCCAAACAGCGCACAGCTGATCAGCAGCAAGGCGCGCAGCCACCGGTCAATCAATACACCTGCCAGCCAGATGCTCAGCACCGCCGAGAGGCCGAACACCAGCAGCACTCGGTCAACGTCTGCCTCAACCCCGGCGGGCACCAGCAACGGGGCGATGTAGGTGTACAGAATGTTATGGGCCAGCACGTAGGTAAACGTCACCCATAGCACCGGACGAACGCCCGGCAGGTTCAGCACCTGGCGCAGCCCCAGGCGTTTATCCGCCCGTTCGCCGGCAAAGTCCGGCAGTTGCCAGCGTGCCCAGGCGAGCAGTACCAGGGTCAGCCCGGTCATGATCGCAAAGCTCAAGCGCCAGCCAACGGCGGTGCCGAGGAAGGTACCCGCGGGTACACCCAGCGACAGCGCCAGCGGTGCACCCAGCATCGCCACGGCAATGGCGCGACCTTGCAGGTGTGGCGCCACCATTCGGCTCGCGTACCCCGCCAGCAACGCCCACAGCAACCCGGCGAAGACCCCGGCAAAAAAGCGCGCCACCAGGGTCAACCCGTAATGGCTGGACAGCGCGGTTACGCTGTTGACCAAGGCAAACCCGCCAATGGCCAGCAGCAGCAAGGGCCGCCTGCGCCAGCCGCGGGTCAGCAGCGTCAGCGGGATGGCTGCCAGCAGGGAGCCAAGGGCGTAGAGGGTAACCAATTGGCCGACCAAGGCGGGCGACACGCCCAGGCCCTCGCCCATCTGCGGCAGAAGCCCGGCGGGCATGGCTTCGGTGAGGATGGTGATAAAGCCGGCGCTGGCCAGGGCCAGTAAACCGCCCAGGGGTAAAGAATCCCGCTGGCCTGATGCGGTGAGTGAAGGGCTGCTGCTCATGACGTTTTATCCAGGTAAAAGGGCAAGCAGGCAGAGTAGGGGGCTGTGACTGACGGAAAAACAGGCTAAGGTTCCGAACTTATCGGACGCCGGTGTCCGCAATCGCTGGAGGCAGATCATGGACAGCTTGGGCAGCCTGTCGGTATTTGTGCAGGTGGCGCAGACGCTCAGCTTCACCGCCGCCGGCCGCGTGCTGGGGGTGTCGTCGTCGGCCGTGGGCAAAAGCATTGCGCGGATGGAAGAGCGCCTGGGCGTGCGGCTGTTTCACCGCAGCACGCGCAGTATCACCTTGACCAGTGAAGGTGCACTGTTCCTTGAGCGCTCGCGGCGGATTCTCGCTGAGGTGGAAGCGGCCGAGCAGGAGCTGACGGACGCCGCTGCAACGCCACGGGGCAAGTTGCGCATCAGTGTGCCGCAGGTGCGCGGCTTGTTGATGCCGGTGCTCAGTGACTTTATGCGTACCTACCCGGAGATCGAGCTGGACGTGGATTTTTCCGACCGCATGGTGGACGTGATCGAGGAAGGTTTCGATGCGGTGATTCGCACCGGCAAGCCGGAAGATTCGCGTTTGATGGCGCGTCATCTGGGCCACTACCAGTTGGTACTCGTCGCCACACCGGGCTACTTCGCCCAACACGGCACGCCGCAGCAACCACAGGACCTCAATGGCCACGCCTGCCTGCGCCACAAGTTCTGCGCCACGGGCAAGCTCGAGCCCTGGCCGTTGCGCCTTGCCCCGGGGGCTGCGGAACCGCTGTTACGTACGCCGTTGGTCAGTACCACCATCGAGTCTCTGAACCATGTGGTGCTCGAGGGCTTGGGCATTGCCTGCCTGCCGGACTACATGGTCAACCAGGCCGTGGACGAGGGGCGCTTGCAACGGGTGCTGGATGAATACCTGGAGCATCGGGGCAGTTTCTGGATGTTGTGGCCCGGTCGCCATACATCGGCCAAGCTCCGCGTATTTATTGATCATATGTGCGCCGGGCTTTTCCCGGCAGGCCCCGGTGCTTAGCCCTGTGACGTTTTACCGACAGGAATGCGCGCGCCAAGGCCTCGTTCTGTTGCACAATACCGCCCAGACCGTTTTCCTCAGGATTTTCAATGTCGACATCATTCCACTTGCGTAGCTTCGGGCTGGCGCTGGTGCTGGCGGGCGCCGCGGGCTGCTCGTCACCCAAGACCGCTATTTATGAACATGAGAACTTCGACGACTCCGGTACATTTTCCCGGGATTACCCGGTTACCGATGTAGCGGCGTGCGAGGCCGCGCGGCGTGCCTTGCTGAGCCAGGGCTACATCATCACCAGCAGCGATCCGAAACTGGTCGTGGGTAACAAGAGCTTCCAGCAGACCGGCGAAACGCACCTGCAGATCAGCTTCAACGTGGTGTGCGCCGATGATGGCAAAGGTAAGAACCACTCGACAATGTTTGCCAATGCCCTGCAGGATCGTTATGCACTGAAGAAGGTCAATAACTCCGCGAGCCTGGGTGTGGGCGTGCTGGGGTCGGTGTCGATGCCGATCGGCTCCACCGATGACTCGATGGTGAAGGTGGCCAGTGAGACAGTGTCCGCGCCGAAGTTCTACGACCGTTACTTTGCGTTGGTGGATGTGTTCCTGCCCCAGGAAGTGAAGAAGGCTGAGCATATCCCCGAGCAGCCAAAGGCCGACCTCGGTGTACCGGAGCCGAAGGCCGCACCGGCTGCAGAGAAAGTCGAGGCGCCGAAGGAAGAGCCTGCCGCACCGGCTGCCTCGGAGCCGGTTGTGCCCGCGCCTGAGGCTGCACCGATTGCGCCGCAGGCCGAACCCGCACCCGCTGCCACCACGCCGGACCTGCCGCCGCCGACAGAAGCGATTCCGCCCCTGCCGACGCCTGCGCAGTAAATCAAACCGCTACGGGGTCGGCCTTGTCGACGTTGATCCCGTAGCGTTTGATCGCTTCACTGACCTTGTCGCGACCGATCACGCCGTCATCCGCCAGTGCCTTCAGGGCAGCCAGGGCGATGAAGTGGCGATCCACCTCAAAGAACGCGCGCAAGGCTTCCCGGGTGTCTGATTGCCCGAAGCCATCAGTGCCCAGTGCGATAAAGCGTCGGCCCGGCACAAACGGACGAATCTGATCGGCGAACAGCTTCACGTAGTCCGTCGCCACCACCACCGGTCCCGTTTGCCCGGCCAGGCATCGCTCGACGTAGCTCTCGCGCGGCTCACGCTCGGGGTGCAGCAGGTTCCAGCGCTCCACCGCGTGCCCGTCACGGCGTAACTCGGTCAGGCTGGTCACGCTCCATACATTGCATTGCACGGCAAAGTCGTTGGCGAGCAGGTCGGCGGCGGCGATCACTTCGCGCAGGATCGAACCACTGCCCATCAGTTGCACCTTGGCGTGCTGGCTGCCGCTCAGGCGGTACATGCCTTTAACAATGCCATCCTCCACACCTTCGGGCATCGCCGGGTGCGGGTAGTTTTCGTTGAGCAGGGTGATGTAGTAGTAAATATCCTCCTGTTCGACATACATACGCCGCATGCCTTCGCGAATAATCACCGCCAGTTCGTAGGCAAAGGTCGGGTCGTAGGACACGCAGCACGGAATCACCGATGACAGGATATGGCTATGGCCATCGTCATGCTGCAGGCCTTCGCCCATCAACGTGGTGCGCCCGGCGGTGGCACCCAGCAGGAAACCACGCGCGCGTGCATCGCCCGCCGCCCAAGCCAGGTCGCCGACGCGCTGGAAGCCGAACATCGAATAGAAGATATAGAACGGCACGGTCATCAGGCCGTGGTTGCTGTAGGACGTACTTGCTGCGATCCACGAGGAAATGGCGCCGGATTCATTCAGGCCTTCCTGCATGATCTGTCCGTCCTTGCTCTCCTTGTAATAGCTCAGTTGCCCGGAGTCCTGTGGGGTGTAGAGCTGGCCGACGGCAGAGTGGATGCCGATCTGACGGAACAGGCTTTCCATGCCGAAGGTGCGTGATTCATCCGGCACGATGGGCACGATCAGCTTGCCCAGGTGCGGGTCTTTCAGCAGCGTACCGAGGATGCGCACGAAGGCCATGGTGGTTGATATCGCGCGCTCGCCGGTGTCCTTGAGCTGAGTGGCGAAGGCGCTCAGTTCGGGGATCTGCAACGGTTCGACCGCCGTGTGGCGCGCGGGCACATAGCCGCCCAGGGCCTGGCGACGCGCGGCGAAGTAACGGGCTTCTTCGCTGTCGGCGGTGGGCTTGAGGTACGGAATTTCAGCGAGTTGCTCATCGGGCACTTCCAGGCCGAAGCGGTCGCGGAAGGCTTTGACGGCGTCGGCGCCCATCTTCTTCAATTGGTGGTTGATGTTCTGGCCTTCGCCGGCTTCGCCCATGCCAAAGCCCTTGACGGTTTTTGCCAGGATCACCGTCGGTTGGCCGCTGTGGCGCACGGCGGCGGCATAGGCGTTGTAGACCTTGTCCGGGTCATGGCCGCCCCGTGAGAGTTTCCAGATATCGTCGTCGGACAGGTCTGCAACCAGTGCCAGCAACTCCGGGTATTTGCCGAAGAAATGTTCGCGCACGTAGGCGCCGTTCTGGGATTTGTAGTTCTGGTAGTCGCCGTCCACGCACTCCATCATGCGCTGGCGCAGCAGGCCACTGGTGTCTTTTTCCAGCAGTGCATCCCAGCCACCGCCCCAGATCACCTTGATCACATTCCAGCCGGCGGCGCGGTACAGGCTTTCGAACTCCTGGATCACCTTGGCATTGCCGCGTACCGGGCCGTCCAGACGTTGCAGGTTGCAGTTGACCACGAAGATCAGGTTGTCGAGTTTCTCGCGTCCGGCCAGGGAAATGGCGGCCAGGGATTCCGGTTGGTCCATTTCGCCATCACCGAGGAATGCCCAGACCTTGCGGCCCTGGTGTTGCTTGAGATTACGAAACTCCAGATAGCGCATAAAACGCGCCTGATAGGCTGCCGTGATTGGCCCGAGGCCCATGGACACCGTAGGAAACTGCCAGAAGTCCGGCATCAGCCGGGGGTGGGGGTAGGACGAAATGCCCTCGCCACCGGCTTCGCGGCGGAAGTTATCCAGTTGTGCTTCGCTGATGCGGCCTTCGAGGTAGGCGCGACCGTAGATGCCCGGCGAAGAGTGACCCTGGATGTACACCAAGTCGCCGTCGAAACTGTCGGTGCGGCCACGGAAGAAGTGGTCGAAACCTACGTCGTACAGCACAGCGGCTGACGCATAAGTGGCGATATGCCCACCCACACCGGAGTGTTTGCCTGCACGCAATACCATGGCCATGGCGTTCCAGCGGATAAACGCGTTGATACGGCGTTCGATGACCAGGTTGCCGGGGTAGGGCAACTGGCGTTCCACCGGGATGGTGTTGACGTAAGGGGTGGTCACCCGCCCGTAGAAGTCGCCATGCCGCGCCACGTCGAAATCCAGCAACTGATCGATCAGGTAATGGGCGCGCGGGCGGCCTTCGGTGGACAGCACCGATTCGATGGACTCCAGCCACTCGCGGGTTTCCTGTGGATCGACGTCGCGTCCGACTGCGTTATTCGAGGTCATGTGAGGCTCCAGGGTAGGCGGATTTCAAGTGACGGGCTCCTTGTGGGAGCGTCGTCAAAGTTGTTGCAATTGCAACTACATGGCCGAATCTAGCGCGGGATGAGCTACTATTGCAACCTTCTTGAAATCCGCCGGATGGTGTTGCATGTCGTCGAAAGAGCCCGATGTATGGTTCCGTTTTGTCAGGGCCCACAGGACGGTCATCCGCGAAATCGAGCGCCGCCTGGCGGCCGCCGACTTGCCGCCTTACGCCTGGTACGACGCTTTATGGGGCCTGGAAAGCGGCCCCGAAGGCACCCGCCGCATGCACGAATTGGCCGATGTACTGGCCATCGAGCGCTATAACCTCACGCGCCTGGTAGACCGCCTGGAAAAGGACGGCCTGGTGCTGCGTTCACGCTCCGACGGCGATGGCCGCGCGGCCTTTGCATCTATCACCGATGCCGGCCGGGCGTTGCGTAAAAAAATGTGGAAGATCTACGAAAGTACGGTGGACGAGTTGTTCCTGTCGCAGATCGAACCGCAGCAGCGCCAGGCGTTTGCCGAGGCGTTGGAGCGTACCGCCGGGATGGCGGTGGAGGCGGGTGTCCAAACCCGTGGTCGACGCAAGTCTGAAACTTGATGCAGATCGAATGTGGGAGGGGGCTTGCTCCCGATAGCGGTGGGTCAGTGACAGATGTGTTGACTGACACCCAGCTATCGGGGGCAAGCCCCCTCCCACAATGGAATGCATTCCCGCCCATTTCAGTGCATCCCTGATTGCAATCGCGCCTCAAAACCCCGGTGCTAAATCCGCATTACGCTGCTACGTTTAATCCTGGAGTGCAGGAACGTCATGACGTCGACATTTTTTCGTCATCACGGCACTTTAGGCTGGCTGTGCAGGTCATTTATCTGCAGCCGCTTTTAATTCAAAACAAGGAGCCCACCATGGACGAATATCAGGAAGAACTGCTGGAGTACCAGGCCTTTGAACTGGATCCTCTGGATCCGGCCGATGACGCCACCGAGCTGTAAGACCGACTTCAGGCGGAATGCCGCTGACTGCGGCGAAATTCCCCTGGGGTCTGGTTGTTCCATCGCCTGAACGCCCGTTGAAACGCCTGGGCCGAGGCAAAACCGAGCAAGTAGGCGATTTCGCCGAATGCCAGTTCCGTATCGCGAATGTAGGTCATGGCCAGGTCGCGGCGGGTATCGTTGAGAATCGCGCGAAACTGTGTGCCTTCTTCGGCCAGTTTGCGGCGCAGTGTCCAGGTCGGCAGCTTCAAGCGCGCCGCCACTTCTTCCAGGTCGGGTTCCCGGCCGCCATTGAGCATTGGCCCGAGCAAGCGGGTAATGCGCTCGCGCAGGCTGCGGGTGCGGGTCAACTGCTCCAGCTCCCGTTCACACAGTTGCAGCAACAGCTGCCAGGTACTCGGACAATGCTGCGGGTTGCGCAGGGCCAGGGTTTGCTGGCTCAGGCGCAGTTGATTGGCGTCGGCGCCGAACTGGATCGGGCCATCGCCCAGCACCGCGTACTGTTCGCTGTAGTCCGGCGCTGCAAATTCGATTTCAATCCGCTGCGCCTGCACCGGTTGCTGGGCCAGGCTCGACAGTTGCTGCAGCCAGCCGGCGATGATCGAGTCCACCACGAAGCGGTTGTAGGCGTTATAGGGGCTGATGGAATAGAACCGTAGCCAGGCGCCTTCGGCGTCCTCGTGAAAACTCGATTGCCCGCGATAGTTGGAGCCGTACAGCGCCTCGAAGCGGGTCAGGGTGCGCGCCGCCTCACGTACGTTGGGCGCCTGGGCGGCGGTGACCCCGGCCAGCCCGGCCTGGCTCAGGCGGCTGAGCTGGCCCATGCGCAGGCCCAGGCCGGGGTCGCCGGTGAGTTGGATGGCCGCATGGCCCAGGCGCATATAACGGGGGATCGACAAGCGTGCACCCGCTTCGGCGAGGCGCGCGGGGTCGAGGCCGTATTGCAGCAGCAGCGGTTGCGGGTCGAGGCCGTGGCTGTGGATCGCGTCGGCCAGGGTGTGCACGAAGCCCACCGACAAATCACCCAGGCGCACCGGCTTCACGGGGTTACAGCCAGATATTCAGCAGGCGCGCGCCACGGGCGTCGCCGTCGGCGCTGATCTGCCCGTTGCTGCTGAGAAAGCTGTGCCCGGCGGTGCCCAGGTCCCAGAACTGCCCACGCAGGAATACGCTCATGCCCGCGGTTGCCTGGCTGACGGGTTGCTGGCTGATCAGCGTCAGGCGTCGCCAAGCCTCACCTTCGCTGAGCTCTTCAGGCTTGAGGCTGATTTCCGGCGGCGTGGACACGCTCTTGAAGCCGCGCCATGGTCGATCCCAGGTATCGCGACCGAGCACAAAGGCCGGCACCGCAATCAATTGCGCACCTTGCTCGTTGAGCTTGCGATAGTTGTCCGGGTACCAGCTGTCACTGCCGACCAACACGCCGAGGCGCCCGGCCGGGGTGTCGACCACGCTGACGATGTTTTCGTCACCGGGTTCGATAAAACCGCGTTCATCGTAGATCGGATAAAGCTGGCGCTGGGGATCGCCGAGGGGCAAGCCGTCCGCCGCGAACACCACGCTGGCGTTGTACAAGGCGCCATGGCCGACCTGCAATTGGCCCTGGCTGACACTCGGGTTCGGCAGCGTGATGGAGCCGGCCACCAGCGTTACGCCAAACTCCTTGGCCAGGCCGCCGAACAGCACCTGATAGTCCCGCGCCATGCCGGAGGCTTTCATGCGCAGGTAGGCGTCATCGGTGCGGTTATCGCCGGTTGCGCTGATCCAGGCACGGGCAAACAGCAGCGGGTTGCTGACCGACAGCCAGTTCATCGCATCCTTCACGTGCAGCGCCTGGTACACCTCGTTTTTTTCGCCGGTCAACATCAGCCAGGTGCCGATATGTTCGGGCAGCACCACAATGGTTTTTTCGTTGATCAATCCCTGGTCCCGGGCCTTTTGCAGGTAGGCCGCGAGCTTCAGGTGCAGACGTTCCAGGCTCTGGTAATCGGCGGGAAACAGCTCCGGCTGGATGCCCAGGAGGTTGCCGCGATCGGCGGGCAGGCCTTCGTTGACGGCGAGGGTGATGCGCAGGTCCGACAGGTAATGCGCCACGGGGCGCTCCTGGGTCCAGACCAGATACGCGGCGACGGCGGCAACCAGGGCCATGGAGACGGTAAAAGCGAGAAGTTTACGCATGGGGCAACAGACAACAGACCGGGTGCAGGGTTCGCGACTAGGGTAGGGCCCCTGCAACGGCTTGCCAAGGGGCGCTGTGCATTTGGATCAATAACTTGTCAGTTTCAGTCATTGAGCCGTCGTCCACCGCCTCTTAGTCTGTGGGACATAAACCGATGAGGTGCCATTCGAGCCCCTCACGTCCCGTGATGATCCGTTGTGGAGCTGTACCATGACCGCTGCTGCCTACCCGCACCTGCTGGCCCCGTTGGACCTGGGTTTTACCACCTTGCGCAACCGCACCCTGATGGGCTCGATGCACACGGGCCTGGAAGAAAAGCCCGGTGGTTTCGAGCGCATGGCGGCGTACTTTGCCGAGCGCGCCCGTGGCGGTGTGGGCCTGATGGTCACCGGCGGCATTGGCCCGAATGATGAAGGCGGGGTGTATTCCGGCGCGGCCAAGCTCACCACCGAAGAGGAAGCGCAGAAGCACAGGATCGTCACGCAGGCCGTGCATGAGGCGGGCGGCAAGATCTGCATGCAGATCCTCCACGCCGGCCGTTATGCCTACAGCCCCAAACAGGTCGCGCCGAGTGCGATCCAGGCGCCGATCAACCCGTTCAAGCCCAAGGAGCTGGACGAGGAGGGCATCGAGAAGCAGATCCAGGATTTCGTCACCTGCTCGCTGCTGGCCCAGGTCGCCGAGTACGACGGCGTGGAAATCATGGGCTCCGAAGGTTACTTCATCAACCAGTTCCTCGCCGCCCACACCAACCACCGCACCGACCGTTGGGGCGGCAGCTACGAAAACCGCATGCGCCTGGCGGTGGAAATCGTGCGCCGGGTGCGCGAAGCCGTTGGCCCGAACTTCATCATTATCTTCCGCCTGTCGATGCTCGACCTGGTGGAAGGCGGCAGCACCTGGGAAGAAATCGTGCAGTTGGCCAAGGCCATCGAGCAGGCCGGAGCGACCATCATCAACACCGGCATCGGTTGGCACGAAGCGCGTATCCCGACCATCGCCACCAAAGTACCCCGTGGCGCGTTCAGCAAAGTCACGGCCAAATTGCGCGGTGCGGTGCGGATCCCGTTGATCACCACCAACCGCATCAACACCCCGGAAATCGCCGAGCAGATCCTCGCCGAAGGCGATGCCGACATGGTCTCGATGGCGCGGCCGTTCCTCGCCGACCCGGAGTTCGTCAACAAGGCCGCTGCCGGCCGCGCCGATGAAATCAACACCTGCATCGGCTGCAACCAGGCCTGCCTGGACCACACCTTTGGCGGCAAGTTGACCACCTGCCTGGTCAACCCACGCGCGTGCTACGAGACCGAACTCAACTACCTGCCGGTCAAGCAGATCAAGAAAATCGCCGTGGTCGGTGCCGGCCCCGCAGGCCTGGCCGCCGCCACCGTGGCGGCTGAGCGCGGCCACCAGGTGACACTGTTCGACTCGGCCAGCGAGATCGGTGGCCAATTCAATATCGCCAAGCGCGTACCGGGCAAAGAAGAGTTTTTCGAGACCCTGCGCTACTTCAATCGCAAGTTGCAGACCACCCACGTCGAGCTGTGCCTCAACACCCGGGTCGACACCGCACAACTGGTGGCGGGCGGTTACGACGAGATCATCCTGGCCACCGGCATTGCGCCGCGCACGCCGGCGATTCCGGGCGTTGAAAACCCCAAGGTGCTGAGCTACCTGGACGTGATCCTCGAGCGCAAGCCGGTGGGCAAGCGCGTCGCGGTGATCGGCGCCGGCGGCATTGGTTTTGACGTGTCGGAATTCCTCGTGCATGAAGGCGTGTCTACCAGCCTCGACCGCGAAGCGTTCTGGAAGGAGTGGGGCATCGACACCCAGTTGCAAGCCCGTGGCGGCGTGGCCGGGATCAAGCCTCAGCCCCATGCCCCGGCCCGTGAAGTGTTCCTGTTGCAACGCAAGGCTTCGAAGGTCGGCGACGGCCTGGGCAAGACCACCGGCTGGATCCACCGTACCGGCTTGAAGAACAAGCGCGTGCAGATGCTCAACAGCGTCGAGTACCTGAAGATCGACGATGAGGGCCTGCATATCCGCATCGGTGCCGAAGGTGAGCCGCAGCTGCTGGCCGTGGACAACATCGTCATCTGCGCCGGGCAAGACCCGCTGCGCGAGTTGCAGGACGGCCTGGTCGCCGCCGGGCAGAACGTGCACCTGATCGGCGGCGCCGATGTGGCGGCCGAGCTGGATGCCAAGCGCGCGATCAACCAAGGCTCGCGCCTCGCCGCCGAGCTGTAAGACGACGCAAGGGGCGGTGTTAGACTACCGCCTCTTTTTCCATGCAGATGCCGCCCGATGGGTCCCTTTGACTGGCTTCCCCACGCGCCCCTTGAAGCCATGCGGCTCGATTGGCTCAATGGCGTCGAACTGGCCGTGCTGCGCCTGGACCGCATCGACCCGCTGATCAGCGGCAACAAGTGGTTCAAGCTCACCGAACATTTGGCCCAGGCACGACAGGCCGGTGCCAGCGGCGTCATCAGCCTTGGCGGGGCGTACTCCAACCATCTGCATGCGCTGGCAGCGGCGGGCAAGCGTTTTGGTTTCCCCACTGTCGGCCTGTTGCGTGGTCACCCTCAAGACACCCCCACCGTCCTCGACCTGAAAGCTTTTGGCATGCAGTTGCATTGGCTGGGCTATGCCGGCTACCGCGCGCGCCACGCGGAGGATTTCTGGCTGCCGTGGCGCGCGCACTATCCCGATTTTTACCCCGTGCCCGAAGGCGGCGGCGGGATGGCCGGGGCATTGGGTTGCGGGGTCTTGGTCGAGCAGGCACGCCGGCAACTGAACACCGTGGGCTGGGCCGATTACGACGCATGGTGGTTGGCGACAGGTACCGGTACGACGTTGGCGGGTTTGGTCCTGGCAGAGGCGGGCGCACATCCGGTGTATGGCGCCATGGCGGTACCGGATGATCATGGCGTGGCGCAGAACGTGAGTGCCCTGGTGCAGGGCGGTTATGAATTGCTGGACGCCAGCCGGGGTGGCTTTGGAAAGGTTGATTCGCTGTTGCTCGAGTTTATCGACACCACCGAACAGGCCTGCGGTGTACCGCTGGAGCCGCTCTATACCGGCAAGGCGCTGCTGGCGTTGAAGCAGCAGATCGAGGCCGGGCGTTTCGTGCCCGGCACTCGCCTGATCTTCGTGCATACCGGCGGCTTGCAGGGCCGCCGAGGTTTTTAATCGTGCTTGATCAAATCGGATGGCCTCAACAGCTCCAGCAGTTTGGATCTGTCTTGGGGATTCTCACCGTATCGTGTCGCGACATACACCTCAAGGAGGTGAGTGAATTCCGCGGCAATGCTGTTGCCCTTTAGCGTCGCTACCCGCTCGCCGTCGATATAGACCGGGGCGCTGGGGTGTTCCCCTGCGCCCGGAAGCGAGATGCCGATGTCGGCGAGGCGGCTCTCGCCTGGCCCATTCACAACACACCCCATGACGGCGACATGCAGGTGCTCCGCGCCGGGAAACCGGGCTTTCCAGTCCGGCATTCGAGTCAGAATAAAGCCCTCGATGTCTTGCGCCAGCGTCTGAAAGAAGCTGCTCGTTGTACGCCCGCAGCCAGGGCATGCGACTACCGTCGGAGTGAACGCCCGCAAGCCCATGGCCTGCAGGATGTGTTGTGCAACCAGCACTTCCCGTGTGCGCTCACCGTTGGGTTCTGGGGTAAGGGATATGCGCAGTGTGTCCCCGATACCCTCCTGCAACAGTACCGCCAATGCGGTGGAAGAGGCGACGATACCCTTGGAGCCCATGCCTGCTTCGGTCAGCCCCAGATGCAGCGGAAACTCGCAGCGGCCGGCCAGGTCGCGATACACCGTGATCAAGTCCTGCACCTGACTGACCTTGGCCGACAACACGATGTGATTTGCCGGCAGGCCGACTTCAATCGCGCGCCGGGCGCTTTCCAATGCCGATTCCACCAAAGCCTCGCGCATCACCGCGCCGGCGTTCTGGGGTTGGGCGAGCGCCGCATTGGTGTCCATCATGCGCGCCAGCAAGTCGGGATCGAGACTGCCCCAGTTGACCCCGATCCTTACAGGTTTGTCGTAGCGGCAGGCGATCTCGATCATCTGGCAAAACTGCTCGTCGCGCTTGGCGCCTTTGCCGACATTGCCTGGGTTGATTCGGTACTTGCCCAACGCCTCGGCGCATTCAGGGTAGGCTGCGAGCAGGCGATGACCATTGAAGTGGAAGTCACCCACCAGCGGTACGCTGACGTTGCGGCGGTCTAGCAGCTCTCGAATGTTTGCTACCTGAGCGGCGGCGTCATGACTGTTGACCGTGATCCGCACCATTTCGGCACCGGCCAACGCCAGGTTCTCGACCTGACGCGCTGTAGCTTGGGCGTCTGCGGTGTCGGTATTGGTCATGGCTTGCACGACGATCGGATTATCGCTGCCGAGTGTCACCGGGCCTACAGTGACTTGTGTAGTGCGGCGTCGGGGGCGTGCACTGTTCATCGATTCGGCTCCTCTGGCGATTCTGTACGGCATAACAGATGTCCCGGGTATCGGGACCGACGATCTGCGGGTTGCCCTGGGCGGCGTATTGAAGGCCGTGATTGTGCACCTTGGTCACCAGTGGGTTACAAGGCGTGGACAATGGGGCGCTGCCCGCAGCGAGTCGATCCGCTTCCGGCGGAGCCCAACTTTCCCGCCCAAGCATTGACGTCACTGTTTCGTACGATTGGCCTGTTGTTCTGCAATATCTGCAGCGGCGATTTCATCGGTAGAGGGAAGCGGCCTGATGGTCACTTGCCCGCAGATAAATCGTTTTCCTTTGAAATCGCTCCCGTGGTAACGCGTGCTGACTGCATGGAACTCAGCATTGCCCGAGGCCAGATGCTCCAGTTCCGTGAGGTATTCTCGTACGTCGCTGCGATTGCCGAGCGGCCCGGCAAGCACCTTGTCGCGAGCTGCAATGAGTTTCTTCTCATTGTCCTGAACAATGCCAGCCAGTTTGTCGATCGCTTGCTGAAGCGTGAGCCCCTCAAGGTGCATGAACAACCAGACGGAATTGACAGAGTCCGTGATGTGTAATTCTTTGCGGAACGAATAGGGGTCGTTCACCAGTGTGATCGAGTCGATAGCGGCTGTTCTTACCGTAACGAGTGATTCATCGATTGCCAATGCTTCGGTCATGTCTACGTCGATAGCATATTCAGTCATCATCGCTGCCCACTCACCATAATTATCAACGCGTCGTAGTTCCAGATAACGTTCGAAGGTGAGTGTGTTCATCTCTAACGCCAGCGAGTGGGTCTGTCGGCTAATGAGGGTATTGAGCGAGTCCTCCATGCGTTTCCATACTTGTGGTTTGGATAACAGCTGTTTCTTGATGGGGATCAGCCCCTCATACAGCAGTTGAGCGATAGGAAATTTTGCGGGAGGCTTAATGCCGGCAATTGCGTCGAAGTAATGTTGGCGAAGTTCAGCTTGCAGTGCATGGTTACCAAGGATTTCAGGCCGTGTGGTCGTGTCGTCGATGAGTGTGGTGATACTCATCATTCTTTCCAGATTATAGATCCTGTCGTTTTTAGTATGCGGGTACGCGAGACCGCCATAGGCCGTCATTTCCATAGATAAATAGTGGTCAACGGCTTTCTGGCTACCGTAGTGGGCCAGCATATAGGGGCTATCTGTGAGGGCGACCAGCCTATCCGTTTCCGCATGAGCCGGATGCCACATAGGCTTGAGGGTTAAGTTGAAGTCAGGGTGATAAAGGGTGTCTCCCAGTTTCGGGAGGTTGGCTAAGTGGGATACGAAGTTGGGCGAGCGCTGCATGATTCACTCCTCTATAGCCGTTGTTGGGTGATATGGCTGTACTAGAACCGCTTTGCGATCGTGCTATAGATTGAAAGTTTGTTTTTGACGAGGGCAACCGCCAGGCTCTCGCACATCACGTGTAGCTCTTCCAGCGCACCGGTGATTCCGTTCGGAAAGTGCTGTTCGATATTTGACTTTATATCGAGCAGCCAATGTACGGCGTCAGCATTGCTGGGCAGTACGCGTATGTCCTGGATGGTGAATTTGCTGCGCTCCAGTACGCTCGAAAAATAATCAGCTGTTTTGCGGTGTTGGCAGGCGAGCCTGTCAACCAGATCAGGTATGTCAGAGGTATATTTATCCAATGCTACGTTGTAGAGGTTGTCGGAAATAATGATCGTGCCGCCCGTGGCCATGCGCTGCCATAACTTTTTCATGACGGTTTCGTATAAATCATTGGGGAAGTGAGAGATAACACCACGCATAATCACCACGTCATAGAGGCTATCCAAATCGGGTAATAAATCGATGTCATGTGCGTTGCATTGATATAAATGAATACGCTTGGATAATCCCTGTTTTATATGCAGTTTGGCACTGTGCTGCAGCTGGCGCCCGCTGATATTGACGCCGTCCAAGTGCTGGCAATCGGGGAAGTGTTCAGCCATATACCTCAAAGCGGTACCCCAGCCGCAGCCAACATCGAGAATACGGTTGATAGTCGGTTTTTCAGTTGGTGCAAGGCCGGCCAGTTTCAATTGTCTTTCGAAGTACCGTTTGCCTGACTCATCAAGCGTAAGAGGTGGCGCGGAACATGTGTCATCGTAGACGCCAAACTGGAACCACAAGGCATTGCCAATCGCCTTGCGCCAATCATCAGGACTGTCGCCATAGGCGCGTACGACTCGCTCTTGATAGGGATTGATACTGGGGCCCCGTATGATTTTATAAGGGCGCTCAGCCTCGGCTAGGGTACTTGCTGTGTGCTTGTTCACAGGGTGCCTCCTTGGGGCAGGCGTTCAGGCTGTTGCCAAGACTGAAACGTGGCCTGTTATCGCGCGGTTGTTGGAAAACGCTATTCCGTGCGGCTTCAGAAACGCCTCTACCGCATGGATGATTCCGGGCGTATCCAGTCCGCATAGGCCAAGCACTTTTTCGGGGGGGCCATGCTCGATGAAGTGATCGTGGAGCCCTAATTGCAGCACGGGGGGTGAGTGGCCCGCGCTCACCCATTGCTCAATACACGCCGAGCCGGCCCCCCCTGTCACGCAACCTTCTTCAAGGGTTACAAGCCAGTCATGGGTAAACGCCAGGCGTTTAATCAGGTCAGTGTCAATGGGCTTGATAAAACGCATGTTGGCCACCGTCGCATCGAACGTATCGGCGGCTTCAAGAGCCGGCGACAACAGTGAGCCGAACGTCAGGAAAGCGATGCGGTACCCCTCTGGTTGAGTGGATGTTCTGCGGATCTCACCTTTCCCCACCGGCACTGTCTGCAGTGCTATTGCCGCAGTCGCACCGCAACCTGTTCCTCGTGGATAGCGCACAGCACTCGGCCCCTTCAGGAGCAACGCGGTATGCAACATCTGTCGACATTCATTTTCATCGGCAGGCGCCATGATCGTCAGGTTGGGCACACAGCGCAGATAAGCAATATCAAAGGCCCCGTTGTGGGTGGCGCCGTCGGCACCGACGATACCTGCCCGGTCGATGGCGAATACCACCGGCAGATTTTGAATGGCGATGTCGTGAATCAACTGGTCATAGGCGCGTTGCAGGAAGGTCGAGTAGATCGCGACTACTGGCTTCATGCCTTCGGCAGCAAGCCCGGCGGCGAAGGTCAGGGCGTGTTGCTCGGCGATGCCGACATCGAAGTAGCGATCCGGGAAACGTCGTTCAAATTCAACCAGCCCCGAACCTTCGCGCATGGCGGGAGTAATGGCGACGACGCGCGGATCGTTTTGCGCCTCGTCACACAGCCATTGGCCAAATACCTGTGTATAGGTGGGGCTGCCTGGCGTGCCGGGAAGGATGCCTTGAGCCGGTTCGAACTTTCCGGGGCCGTGATAGAGCACCGGGTCAGTGGCGGCCGGTGAATAGCCGTGGCCCTTTTCCGTGATGATATGCAGCAGTTGCGGCCCGCGCAGGTTACGCATGGCTGACAGGGCGGGCAGCAATTCGTCCAGATCATGCCCGTTGATGGGACCGTGATACTGGAATCCCAGCGCCTCGAACATCGGTGCCGGAGCAGCGAGCCCTTCGAGCTTGATGGCGCAGCGGTTGAACCGGAGTTGGCCCAGGTGAGAACACAGGGCGCCGACGGCAGGTGAAATCGACATGGCGTTGTCATTGAGGATCACCAGTAACGGCAATTCCCTGTACAGCCCGGCATTGTTCATGGCTTCGAACGCCATGCCGCCTGACAGGGCGCCATCGCCGATCACTGCAATGCAGTGGTGAGGCTCACCTTTGAGGTGGGCGGCCAATGCCATGCCCAGGGTCGCCGAAATCGAAGTGCTGGAATGTGCGGTGCCAAAGGCGTCATAGCGCGATTCGCTGCGCCTCGGGAACCCCGAGATGCCACCCGACTGACGGATGCCGGCCATGGCTTCACGGCGACCGGTGAGGATTTTATGCGCGTAGGCCTGATGCCCCACATCCCATACAAGCCGGTCCGTGGGGGTGTCGAACACATAATGCAAGGCGATGCTCAATTCGACGGTGCCCAGATTCGCGGACAGATGGCCGCCGGTCTTTGCAACGCTATGCAGTATGAAGGCCCGCAGCTCATCGGCCAGAGGCCCAAGCGCATTGGGGTGCAGCGCCCGTAAATCTTCGGGTATGTCGATGGTATTGAGTAGTTCGAACATGGTGAACACTCCGGTTGGCGCCAGTTAGCCCTAACGATTGGCGGGCGCCAGCTCTTTCCAGGCGTGCATGCCCGCCAGTCCAATGGACTCGAATATCCGTTGGAACCAGACAGTGAAGGTGCCGGGAGCGGCGTTGATGCGTGCATGGATCTGTGCAAGCGTCGTCCATTGCCACGCATGGGCTTCGTTGGGATTGGCAATTGGATCGCCAGGGTTGACGCCAACGAAGATGTGATCGAACTCATGCTCAATGAGCTGGTTTGAAACCGGCTCGCGATAAAGCAGGGTGGAGACTTTGCGCAGGGAGCAGGTTATTCCCATCTCTTCCCGCAGGCGGCGTTCTGCCGCCGTCTTGGTCCGTTCGCCGGGGCGGGGGTGACCGCAGCAGGTGTTGGTCCACAAGCCTTGAGAGTGGTATTTGCCGAATGCCCGTTGTTGCAGCAACAAACGGCCTGCGTCATCGAAGATGAACACCGAAAACGCTCGATGCAACTGGCCTGTGCGATGGGCCTCCAATTTGGGGGCACAGCCTTTTTTACGGTCGTGTCGATCGACCAGAATCAGTAACTCGCTCATAACGAAGGCTCCATCCATTGTGTCTTCGCTACAGGGTTACGGCGGGAAAGATAATGTAGTGAACAGCAGACAGGTACACGGGTAGGGCGAAACTTAGTGGGTGGGGTTTTACTTTTCAAGCGTTTTTTTAGAATGGATTTGCTGTGTTTTTCTTAAGTAATTGCGAGTTGTTATATATGGTGTTGTGCGCGTTGAGTGACGGGTTTATTGTTTTTTATATGAAAATATATAGCTAAATTTTATAGGCGGTTAAGGTGCAGGTGCCAAAATCGAAAGGGTGAGTTTTGCGTGTAAAGAGACTAGAGGGTGGAGCTATGTTGCAGCGCCTTTGTATTCTCGGTTCTACCGGGGCCATTGGCGACAGTACTTTAGCGGTAGTCGCAGGTAATCCGGATGCATTTGTCGTGTATGCGTTAAGTGCGCATCGCAATATCGAAAAGTTGTTTAAGCAGTGTTTGAGGTATAAGCCCGCGCTGGCAATTGTCAGTGAGCCGCATCACGCCATTGAGCTTCAGGCCCATCTTCAAGCGGCGCAATTGCCCACAGAGGTCGGATGTGGCCTGGACGCCTTATGTGCCGCCAGCGCCGGAGAGTGCGATACGGTGGTCGCTGCGATTGTCGGGGCGGCCGGGCTCCTGCCCACATTGAGTGCGGCCAGGGCCGGTAAAAAAATACTGCTGGCGAACAAGGAAGCGCTGGTTATGTCAGGCGCATTGTTCATGGACACGTCCCGTGAGTCAGGCGCGCTTATCTTGCCAATCGACAGCGAACACAATGCAATTTTCCAATGCCTGCAAGGCAGCCGTGATGGCCTGGTCGGGGTGGATCGTTTGATCCTCACGGCGTCGGGAGGCCCGTTCAGGACGCGCTCCGTTGCCTCTCTGAAGGACGTCACGCCAAAAGAAGCCTGTGCGCATCCCAATTGGGTGATGGGCCGTAAGATTTCCGTTGATTCGGCGACGATGATTAACAAAGGCCTGGAGATCATTGAGGCTCGTTGGCTGTTTGACATTGCGCCATCCCGCATAGAAGCCTTGATACACCCCCAGAGTATCGTTCACTCCATGGTGGTATTTCGAGATCAGTCCGTGTTGGCTCAGTTGGGTCGCCCGGATATGCGCACTCCCATTGCCCATGCATTGGGCTATCCCCATCGCGTGCTGTCTGGCGTGCCCTCGTTGGATTTGACCCAATTATCCGGGTTGACGTTTGAAGAGCCTGATCTGCAACGGTTTCCCTGTCTTGAGTTGGCAATGGCGGTGATTAATGAGCATCCAGAGGCCAGCGTTATATTAAATGCTTCCAATGAAGTAGCGGTGGACGCCTTTTTGTCTTCACGCATTCGTTTTACGGATATCGAAAGGGTTATTCGCCATACCTTGCAGCGCGTTACCGCAACAACGCTTGATTCACTGGAGGATATTCTGGACAAGGACGAACAGGCACGCGCCGTCAGCCGTGAGTCAATTGCTTTGTTATAGACCGAGACGCCTCCGCAGCCCGCATGGAAGACCCTGCGGGCTTTGGCTATTTGCTAAAGGATCAGTCAGTCGACTGGGTGAAGGACCCGCCACGCCTGCCCGGCATCATCCGCAACGCCGTGTTATCACGCATCACATAATGATGAAAGATCCCCGCCACCGCATGCAGCCCGATCAGCCAGTAACCGACCTTGCCGAACCACACATGCCAGCCTTCAATCTCTTTGGCCAGCGCCTTGTTTTCGGCGATCAGCGGCGGCAGCTCGATCCCATAGAACATCACCGAATGCCCCTCGGCACTGACGATCAGCCAACCGGCAATCGGCATGCCGATCATCAAGGCGTACAGCGCGAAGTGCATCAGCGTGGCCAGCAGGCTTTGCCATTGTGGCGGGGCGGGGACGATCTTGGGGGCAACCCCCAGGCTGCGCGCGAACAGGCGCAGCCACACCAGTACAAACACGGTGAGGCCGAACATGAAGTGCATCTCGACGATCAACGTGCGTGCACCGCTGCCTTTGGGGAACTGTCCGCGTAACTCAATGCAGGCGTAGACCACCGCCAGTAGCACCACCATCAACCAGTGCAGCGCAATCGACATGGTGCTGTAGCGCGTATCGGAATTTTTCCACGGCATCGCTGGGTTCCTCACTCATCAGGGCGAACCTTCGTTCTTTGGCGACGAAGTCCTTTTACTGTAAGCCTGTTTTGCGCGGTTTGCCCGGTGCGATGTCGTTGTCTTGACCTCTATCAGTTGGTTTGCGGCATTTCGCCACGGGCCAGGCGCTGGTTGATGTCGGCGATGACGGCCGGCAGGTCGGTAATGGTGTCGATCAGGTAATGGGGGCGCGAGCCTGCGAACATCGCTTCGATACGAGTGCGTTCGCTGGCCAGCGTCGCGGCGTCGAGGGCGCGAAACTGCGCGTAGGTCAGGCCCAGGGCGTTGCCGGAGCAGGTCAGGGCCACGGTCCACATCCCGGCGCGACGGCCTTCGAGGATACCCGGCACGGTGTCGTCGACCTTGACGCACGCCGCCACATCGTCGATGCCCAGGGCGATCACGTTGGCGAGTGCCTGGGCTGGCCATGGGCGGCCGTTGGGCACTTCGTCGGTGGCGACCACGTGGTCGGCGACGTAGCCGTTGGTGGCGGCCAGGGCGACCACTTTATCCATGACTTGCTTGGGATAGCCCGAGCAGGAGCCGATCTTGATGCCTTGCCCGCGCAGCTGGCCGATGGTCTCGAGGGCACCGGGGATCAGCGCCGAGTGCTCGGCGATTTTCTCGATCTGCAACGGCATGAAGCGCTGGTAGATGGCGGTCACGTCGTCATCGGTGGGCGTGCGGCCGAACGCCTGGCGGTAGCGCTCGGCGACTTGCGGCTGGTCGCACAGGGTGCGGATATGGTCCCACTTGCCCATGCCCATCGGGCCACGGGCTTCTTCGATGGAAACCTGCACATCGAATTCGGCGAAGGCCTCGACGAAAATCTGCGTGGGGGCGAAAGAGCCGAAGTCGACCACGGTGCCGGCCCAGTCGAGGATGACGGCCTGGAGGGTGTTGGGGTTTTGATAGTTCATGGTTCAGATCCTGTGGGTAAGGGGCAATCAGATGTCCGACACTTCCATTTCTTCCAGCACCTCGGCGATCGCCTTGACCGCTGCGCGCATCCCTTGCGCATCGACATGGCCGATGCAGCCCACGCGGAACGTCTCCACCTGGGTCAATTTGCCGGGGTACAGAATGAAACCCTTGGCCTTGACCCGTTCGTAGAAGTCCTTGAACTGGTAGCGCGGGTCCTGCGGTGCGTGAAAGGTCACGATGATCGGGGCCTGGATCGCCGCCGGCAGGAAGCTGCGCAGGCCCAGTGCGGCCATGCCGTCGAGCAATGCCTGGCAGTTGTCGGCATAGCGTCGGTGGCGCGCGGGCAGGCCGCCTTCTTCCTGGTATTGCAGCAGCGCTTCGTGCAGGGCGGCGACCACATGGGTCGGCGGGGTAAAGCGCCATTGGCCGGTCTTGGTCATGTAGCTGTGCTGGTCGAACAGGTCCATCGCCAGGGAATGGCAGTTGCCCTGGGCGGCGGCCAGCGCCTGTTTGTTCGCGAAGACGAAGCCCATGCCCGGCACGCCTTCCAGGCACTTGCCGGAGGCGGCGATCAGTGCGTCGAACGGCACTTCGCGGGCATCGATCGGCAGCGCACCGAAGGAGCTCATGGCGTCGATGATCAGGCGCTTGCCGTGGTGTTTGACGACCTCGGCGATCTGCGGCAGCGGGTTGAGAATGCCGGTGCTGGTTTCGCAGTGGATCAACGCAACGTGGGTGATGGCGCTGTCTGCCGCCAGCAGGCGGTCCACATCGGCCGCGGTGGTGGGCTGGTCTTCGGCGGTCTCAAAGGTGCTGACATCACGGCCGAGCACTTCGCAGATCCTGGCCAGGCGCTTGCCGTAGGCGCCGTTGATCAGCACCAGCACCTTGCCGTCACGCGGTACCAGGGTGCCGATGGCGGCCTCGACCGCAAAGGTGCCGCTGCCTTGCAACGGCACGCAATGGTGGCTGCCTTCGCCGTGGAGGATCGCCAGCAATTGCGCGCAGACGCTGGCGGTGAGTTGGTTGAAGCGGTCATCCCATGAACCCCAGTCCACCATCATGGCCCGGCGGGTGCGGTTCGATGTGGTCAGGGGGCCGGGGGTCAGCAGGATCGGCGCGGCAGTGGTCATCTCAAGTCCTCGCAAGGCATCGGGGGGTGAAGCTACGGCGCCTAAATTGCAGTTTGGCTTGTCATCAATCAAATTGTTTGTTGTTATGCGAGCTATCAGTGAGGCCGATAGCCATGAACCTGTTCCAACTGCGCGCGTTCGACGCCGTGGCCCGTGAGGGCAGTTTTACCCGTGCTGCCGCGCGGCTGTTCATCAGCCAACCGGCGGTGACCGGGCATATCAAGGCCCTGGAGGAGCACTACCAGATCCCTTTGCTGCGCCGCACCGCACGGCGGGTGGAGTTGACCGAAGAGGGCGCGCGGCTGGCGGCGATCACACGAGCGATCTTTGGCCTGGTGGACGAAGCCCAGACGATGCTGGAGGCCAACCGCCAACTGCTGAGCGGGCGCCTGGAAGTCGCGGCGGACGGCCCGCACCTGGTGATGCCGATGATTGCCAGCCTGCGCGCGCGCTACCCCGGGATTACCGTCAACCTGCGCCTGGGCAATGCCCAGGAAACCCTTGCCGCGCTGTTGTCCGAGCATGCGGATGTGGCGGTACTCACCGAAGTGGAACCGCGCAACGGTCTGCACCTGCAACCGTTGAGCGAGTCGCGGATGTGCGCATTGGTGCCGGCCAGCCATGCGTGGGCGCAGCAACCCGAGGGTATTCGCCTTGAGCAACTCAACGAGGTGATCATGGTGCTGCGCGAGCCCAGTTCCATCACCCGGCGTACCTTCGATGAGGCCTGCATGGCCGCGAATGTGCAGCCCAAGGTGCTGCTGGAGCTGGACAGCCGCGAGGCGGTGACCGAAGCCGTCGCCGCTGAGCTGGGGGTGGGCGTGGTCTCGTCCATGGAAGTCAGCCCCGACCCACGGGTGCAGGCGGTGCCGATTCAGGGCGAGGGGCTGGTCAACCGGCACCTGCTCGGTTGCATGGAGCGGCGCCGCTCGTTGCGCCTGATTCAGGCGGTTTTCGAGTTGGCGCCGGGCTGAAGGCTGTCGCGTACGATCTCCAGGAACGTCGCCACCACCCGGCGTGAACTCTGTTCCTTGAGGCACACCAGGGTTTCTTTCATGCGCTGGCTGCAATCGCGGATCGGCATGGCGTATACCCGCGAGTCGGCGCCGAACTCCGCCGCCGAGACCACGCCCACGCCGATGCCCACCACCACCGCTTCACGGGCGGCCTCGCGGCCCTCCACCTGGATCGCCGGGCGAATGCGCAAGCCTGCCTGGCTCATTTCCTGCTCCAGGGTCTGGCGGGTGACCGAGCCGATTTCGCGCAACACCAGCGGCGTGTCGTCCAGGTCGGCCAGGCAGATGGACGCGCGCCCGGCCCAGGGGTGGTTGCGTGCGACAAAGGCGAGCAATTGGTCGTCGGGCAACGGCAGCGACAGCAGGCGCTCATCGTCGACGTCGCGGCCCAGCAAGGCCAGGTCGGCCTGGTAGTTGTACAGGCGAGACAGCGATTCATCGGTGTTGCCGGTTTCGATCTTCACGCTGATCCCCGGGTACAGCTGGCAAAAGCGCGCGATCTGCGGCAGCACATGCACCGGGGCATCCACGGCGAGGGTGAGGGTGCCGGTAAGCAATGCGCGGGAGTCCTGCAACAGTTCCTCGGCTTCGGCTTCGATCACAAACAGGCGCTGGGTGATGCTCAGCAGGCGTTCGCCCAGGTCGGTCAGGCGCACCGAGCGCTTGTTGCGATGAAACAACAGCACGCCGAAGCGCTCTTCGAGTTTGCGCACCTGGTCGGAAATCGCCGGTTGCGTCAGGAACAACCGTTCGGCGGCCTGGGTGAAACTGCCGTGGATGGCGACGGCGTGGAACGCTTTGAGCTGTGTGTGGGACACCGACATCGCGAATCCTCTTACAAGCTGAACTTATATTTGAAATACGATAAATCGATTTTACCTATTAGTCAGCCATTGCTTTGATACGCCTCAACCCCCGTAGGTTGAGTCCTACAACCTACGGGGCCATGGGCTCCTGGACACCGGACCCATCTGACCAATGCCGCGCCATCCACGGCTCGGCATTGCAGTGCTCAACCATAAAAACAACAGGCATTCGCTTCTCGATTCTGCCGGCACACTCACCTGAGGTCAGAACCACCATGAATATCCCTATGGGTAGCATCAAGCGTTGGCGCGTGCAGATTTTCGCCATCACCTGGCTGGCGTACGCAGCGTTCTATTTCACTCGCAAAGCGTTTTCCGTGGCGAAGCTGGGGATCGTCGACGACCCGAGTTTCCCCCTCGACAAAATGATGATGGCCAACCTGGATGGCATTTACCTGGCGGCCTATGCCGTCGGGCAGTTTACCTGGGGCATGCTGGCTGATCGCTTCGGGCCGCGTGTCGTGGTGCTTGGAGGGTTACTGATTTCTGCCGCTGCGGCGCTGGTGATGGGCACGTTCGCCACCTTGCCGATCTTTATCAGCTGCATGTTGATCCAGGGGTTGGCGCAGTCCACCGGCTGGTCGGGATTGTGCAAGAACCTCGGCAGTTTCTTCCCGGCGCAGCAGCGCGGGCGAGTGTTGGGGCTATGGAGTTCGTGCTACGCCTTCGGCGGCCTGGTGGCGTCGCCCTTTGCCGGGTGGTGGGCCTACACCCTGATCGGCAGCTGGCATGCGGCGTTTATCTCCAGTGCGGCGGTGGTGGCGTGTGTGGCGCTGCTGTTCTTTCTCTTCCAGCGCAACACGCCCCAGGACGTGGGCTTGCCGGCCGTGGAACCGGAGCCGCTGTTGAGCGCCGAGGAGGCCGCCGCCGAGAAGCGCATCAGCGTGCTGGAACCGCTGCGGGCGATTTTGCGTAACCGCACTGTCTTGACCCTGGGGCTGGCGTACTTCCTGCTGAAACCGGCGCGCTACGCAATCCTGTTGTGGGGGCCGGTGATTGTGTATGAGCAGATGCCGTCGGTGGGCAAGGTCGGCGCGGCCATCGTGCCGACGGCGTTCGAACTGGCCGGTTTGCTGGGGCCAGTGCTGATCGGGCTGGCGTCCGACAAACTGTTCGGCGCCCGCCGCATGCCGGCCTGCGTGCTCAGCCTGCTGGCCCTGACCGTGGCCCTGGCGCTGTTCATGGGCGCACTACACACCGGCAGCGTGGTGCTGGTGATGGCGTTGCTGTTTGTCATGGGCCTGACCCTCTACGGGCCGGACTCGATGATCAGCAGCACCGCCGCCATCGACTTCGGCACCGCCAAGGCGGGGGCGACGGCCGCAGGCTTTGTGAACGGTTGCGGTTCGGTGGGGGCGATCCTCGGCGGGTTGCTGCCGGGTTACTTCGATACGGTGACGGTGTTTATCGTGTTTGCCGGTGCCGCGCTGTTTTCCTCGCTGGTGCTGATGCCCTACTGGAACGCCAGGCCGGCCGTGCTGGCCCAGGTCGGGGATTTCGTGCCGGACCGCCGTGGGGCGATCAAACCCTTGCGAACCTGAGGGGTATGGCCGGTTTTTTGGTGGATCAGAGCGTTTTTGCCCTATAAACTCTGCCCCCAAAGCGCCGGCCAGTAGACGTTTCGGCGCGATGTATAGAAGAGAGTGAGTCATGGGCGCACAGTGGAAAGTCAAACATAAAGAAGCGGCATCCAATGCCAAGGGCAAGATCTTCGGCAAGCTGGTGAAAGAAATCACCATCGCCGCCCGCAACGGTGCCGACACCGCGACCAACGCCCACCTGCGTCTGGTGGTGGAACAGGCCAAAAAGGCCTCGATGCCCAAGGAAACCCTGGAACGCGCGATCAAGAAGGGCGCCGGTCTGCTCGGTGAAACCGTGCAATACCACCGCGTGACCTACGAAGGGTTCGCCCCGCATCAGGTACCGCTGATCGTCGAGTGTGTGACCGACAATATCAACCGCACCGTGGCGGAAATCCGCGTGGCGTTCCGCAAGGGGCAGCTGGGTGCTTCCGGCTCCGTGGCCTGGGATTTCAACCATGTCGGCCTGATCGAAGCCTCGCCGGACACCCCGGATGCCGATGCGGAAATGGCCGCGATCGAAGCCGGTGCGCAGGACTTTGAAGACGGCGAAGAAGAAGGCACCACCCTGTTCATCACCGAGACCACCGACCTGGACGCCGTGCAAAAGGCCCTGCCGGAACAGGGTTTCACCGTGCTGTCGGCCAAGTTGGGCTACATCTCGAAGAACCCGGTAAGCGGCCTGACCGATGAGCAGATGGCTGAAGTCGAAGCCTTCCTCGAAGGCCTGGACAACCATGATGACGTGCAGGATATGTTCGTCGGCCTGGCGGGCTGATTTATCAACTGAAGAAACGCATTCAAAATGTGGGAGGGGCAAGCCTTAATGCCAGTCAGTTAAGGCTTTTTGTAGGAGCGAGCTTGCTCGCGAAAAACTCACAGGCGCCGCGTTCATTCAGGAAGCACGCGTTATCGTTGACGTTTTTCGCGAGCAAGCTCGCTCCTACAGGAGGCGATGTACGCTTAACTGACTGGCATTAGGGCAAACCCCCTCCCACATTTTTTAGTGGTGTTGGATGGATTGCAGCAGGGCGTTGATTTCTTCGAAGCTCGGCCGTGCCAACACGTCGGGCTGGCAACAGCTTTTCTGCAAATCCAACAGCACCTCGTCAAACAACCCCGCCTCAACCCGCTCCAGCAATTCCCCCAGCAACACCCCGAACGCGCGCACTTCAATGCGTTGCAAGGCTCGTGTTTCCAAGGTGTCTGCCTTGGCATGGAACGACGCCGCGCCAAAGTCCCCAAGCAAACAATCGCCCGCTTCATTCCACAGGATATTGTGCCCGTACAGGTCGCCATGGGTGATGCCGTGCCGGTGCAGATGCGCCGCCACGGAGGCGATGCCCCGGGCCATGCGCAAGGCTACGTCGAGGCTGAAGCGAGTGGCGGGGTCGTAGACATCGCGGGTGCACGAGGCCAGGCTCGGCAGGGCGGCGAGGTTGCGGTAGCTCGGGTCGATCAGGTCCATGACCAATGCGGCCTGATCCTCGGGGGCACCCACCACGCGGCCTTGCACCTTGATCAGGTTAGGGTGCAACCCGGCGGCGATGCAGGCCTGCATTTCGTGCAGCGGCGAGCCGTCGCTGGTGATCGTGCCTTTGTACAGCTTGACGGCGACGGGCTTGGCCGTGGGGGTCCACAGGGCCTTGCGAATAACCCCCGAGGCACCTTCGCCCAGCACCTCGGCCAGTTCCAGTTCCGTCCAGGGAATAGCCGCTGTCGCGTCGTCTACCGCCACATCCACGGCCATTTCCACCGGGTTGCCCGCGTAGGCCAGCCACGTCAGGCTCGGCAGCGTCAACAGCCACTCGGGCAGGCGCGTGAGGCGGTTGGAGGCAATGCGGATCAGCTCCAGGTTGCTGCAGTTGGCCAGGCTCTGCGGCAACTGCGTCAGTTGGTTCCCGGCGAGCATCAGTTTCTGCAGCAGCGGCCGCTCGCCCAACTCGCTGGGTAACTGGCTGATGCGGTTGTCGGTGAGGATCAGCCAGCGCAGCAACGGTGGCAGCGCGGCGGCGGGCAGGTGGCTGATCTGGTTGGCCTTGAAGCCGATCATGCTCAGTTTGGCGCATTGGCCCAGGCATTCCGGCAGTTCGGTAAAGGCGTTGTCCGAGCAGAACAGCACGCGCAGGTGCGGCAGGCGGTGCAGGTCGTCGGGCAGGCGGCTCAGGGCATTGCCGCTGAGGTTGAGGATTTCCAGGGAGTCGGCCAGCCCGAAGATTTCCTCAGGAAATTCGGTGAGCCCGCAGGACAGGTCCAGGCGCGTAATGCCGGCCAAGTGGCCGGCCTTGAGTTGGGCGAGGGTATTCATGAACGGCGCGGTCACTCGGCAAGGGGGCGTAAATGGCGCTCATGATACCGGGTCGCGCACCCGTTGCGGGTTGGCCTGTTGCAATTGGTTCAGGCGGCTGGCGGTGCGCGCCAGGTCGATGGCCTGCCCGCTCATGGCCTGTGCCAGCGGTTGTTCGCCGATCAGGATCAGGTGCTTGTCCTTGTCGTAAAGCACGTCCACCAGGTTGATAAACCGCTGCTGCACGGCGATCGGGCAGTCTGCCAGGCGGGGCAGGCCGTCGATGACCCAGTGATCGAACGTCTCGCACAGCAACAGGTAGTCCATCACCGCCGTCAGCTGTTCGCACAGGTCGTTGAAGGTGAATACGATGGTGCGGGCCTGATGCCGGCGGCAGATCAATGTGCGGTGGCCCACCGTCAGCGTCTGCGGCGGGCCGCCGCTGACCGGCAGGCCGAGCGCCGCACGCTGGGCCTGCGTGCCCGGCCACAGGTAACAACCGGTGGTAAAGCGTTGCGCGGCATGGGCCTGGGGCAGGCTGCGAAAGTCCTCGGGCGAACTGACTTCCAGCACGTCCATACGCGCGGCAATCAAGTCGATCACCGGCTTGAAGCGCTCGTGGTACAGCGGGTTGGGCAACAGCCCTTCGGGTGGATAATTGGAGGTAACCAGCACCCACACGCCACGCTGGAACAGGGCCTTGAACAGCCGGGTAATCAGCATGGCATCGCCGATGTCGTGCACGTGGAACTCGTCGAAACACAGCACGCGACAGCCGTCGAGTAGTTCGTCCAGGGTCATGGCCAAGGCATCGTCCGTCGCCTGGTGCGTAAACATACCGCGGTGCAGTCGGGCGAAAAACTCATGGAAATGCACGCGTTGTTTCTCGGCGATGGGCAGCGCCTGGAAGAAACCGTCCAGCAGCCAGCTTTTGCCGCGTCCCACCGGGCCGTGCAGGTACAGGCTGCGGGTAGGTTGGCTGGCGAGCAGGTGCCGGGTCTGGCGCGCCATCGCGGCGATGGCCTGGGTTTGGCCTGCACTGAGGGTGTAACCCAGTTGCCGGGCTTTGTCCTGAAAGAACGTCTGGATGGGCGTGTCGTCCAGTGTGTCGGTTTTTTTACCGAGCAAACGACGGATAAGGGGGAGCACGGCCAATGCGAGTCACTCTGTAGTGCGGTGGTCGCTTACTTTAGGGCGCCGGTGGCGATTTGACCAATCTAGAACGGCTGCAGGGGTGGCGTCGCCTGGCCGGCCGGGCTGACCACCGCATAGTTGTAGCCGCCGCCGGACCAGTATTGCGCTTGCAACCCATCCGCCGTGCGCTCGCCACGGGGCAGGAAACCGTTGTCCGGGCCAGGTGGGCGGATGTAGAAGCTGAGGCGTCGACCTTGTGCGTCCTGGTACAGCACCATGGCGGCGGCGCCTTGATCGGTAGTGAGCAGTCGCCCGCTGACGGGCGTGAAGCCCGCCTGGCTCAAGTCCGGCAGGCGATGGGCTTGATTGAAGTAGCGGTCGAGCCACGCCTGCATCGTGCCGCGGTCCTGGCCGTTGTAGTCGGCGGGCATGATGCCCTCCTGGGCAAACAGGCGGAACGCTTGCATCGCATCGGCCATCGGCAGCAACGGCGGTTGCGTGGCTTCACGGGCCTGCCAGCCGCCGAGGCCACCGAGGCTGACGGCCATCAGCAGCACTGCGGCGGTGGCAAAGCGGCGGCGCGTCTGGTGCTTGAGGCGCTGGCGAATCAGCGCCGGGTCCAGCGCCGGGTTGGCCGGCTGTTGCAGGGCGCCGCTCAAGGACGCGCGCAGCAATTGCGCGTCCTGCTGCCACGCCTGCACTTGGGCCGCGACCTCGGGGTGGGCGGCCAGGTAGGTTTCGAGCACACGGCGATCACTGTCCAGGAGTTGGTGATCGACGTAGGCATGCAGGTCGCGTTCGCTGGGGGGCAGGCTGATCATTTGAGTATCCGCAGGGAAGGGCTGGCGATGTCGCCATCGCTGAGTTGACGCAACGCTTGGCGCGCCCGGGACAGGCGCGACATCACGGTGCCGATCGGCACCTCGAGTATTTGCGCGACTTCCTTGTAGCTCAAACCCTCCACCGACACCCACAACAGCAGCGCACGTTGTTCGGCGTTGAGTTGGTCGAAGGCTTGCAGGGTCGCCTGGGCGATGACGGTGCGCTCCACCGACGGCTGCGCATCATCGCGGCCGGTAAAGAATTCCAGCATGCGTGCATAGCGCCGGGTGCGGCGGTGGGCATCGAGGAACTGCCGGTAGAGGATCGAGAACAGCCACGCGCGCAGATCGCCCTCGACGCGCCTGTCGGCCCAGCGGGTGATCGCTCGCTCCAGGGTCGCCTGCACCAGGTCGTCGGCACTGCTGGCGTTACGGGTCAGGGACACAGCGAAACGCCGCAGCCTGGGGATGAGTTCACGTAACGGTTCGTCGAGTTCATGCATGGGCGTCTGGCTGGTCACTACGCTGGGACTAGAGAGACGTCCGGCGTGAACGGTTATTCCCGGCCGTGGAAAATAAATCCAGGGCCTGGGAATAGAGCGGATCGGCGTTCGTCTTAATGCTCCGACCTTATGGTTACCCCCAAAGGCCTTCAGGCCCTGGAGTCTGTTCATGGTAGATCACTCATCACCGCCACGTCCTCCGTTAAGCACGGCGAGCCTGATCGCGCGGCTTGCGGGTATTGGTGCCGTGGTTGCGGTTATGGCCGGGGCATTTGCCTACGTCAACGGCAGCCTCGACCCACAACGCCTGCGCCCGAAAACCCTGGTCAATGCCCTGGAAACCAACAACGGCGTGCACCCGGGATTCCGGCGTAACCATGCCAAGGGCGTGTGCGTGGCCGGGTATTTCGAAAGCAGTGCCGAGGCGCGTGCCTACTCCCGCGCCGAGGTGTTCAGCGCGGCCAGGACGCCGTTGATCGGCCGCTTCGCCCTGCCCAGCGGCAACCCCTATGCGCCGGACAGCAGTGTGCCGATCCGCAGCTTTGCCGTGCAGTTCAGCCTGGACAACGGCCAGCAATGGCGCACCGGCATGAACAGTATGCCGGTATTCCCGGTGGGCACGCCCGAGGCGTTCTACCAGTTGCTCAAGGCCGGCGCGCCGGACCCGGCCACCGGCAAGCCGAACCCGGCGAATATGCCGGCGTTTTTTGCCGCTCACCCTGAGGCTGCGCCATTCCTGGCGTGGGTCAAGACGGCCAGGCCATCGGCCAGTTATGCGACCGAAACCTATAACGGTATCAACGCGTTTTACCTGGTGAGTGCCGAGGGCAAGCGCCAGGCCGTGCGCTGGGGCGTAGTGCCCCAGAGTCAGGATGCAGCGGGGGAGACCGCACCGGCGGGCGCCGACTTTCTGGAGAAAGACCTGGTGCAACGCCTGGCCTCAGGGCCGTTGCGTTGGCAATTGAACATGACCCTGGCCAACCCCGGCGACCCGCTGGATGATGCGAGCAAACCCTGGAGCGGTGAGCACAAGGTGCTGAATGCCGGCACCCTGGTGTTGCAAAGCAGCCAGCCCCAGGCCGACGGCGATTGTCGCGACATTAATTTCGATCCGTTGATTTTGCCCAGCGGTATCGAAGCCTCCAATGACCCGCTGCTGGCTGCACGTTCGGCGGCGTATGCCAGTTCGTACCTGCGCCGTGCCGGTGAAGTCAGCCCCTTGCACAGTGCCCCAGCGGAGTCGAAGCCATGAATGCCCAACCACGGTTTTTTGCGCCCCTGGCGCGCCTGCTGCACTGGTTGATGGCGCTGATGGTCATCGCCATGTTGTTTATCGGCGCAGGCCTGGCGGCGTCAGTGTCGGAGCGGCATGAGTGGTTGATCCACCTGCACAAGCCGCTGGGGATCGCGATCCTGGTGCTGGTGATCGTGCGCCTGGCGGTGCGCTTCTCTACCCGCCAGCCGCCGTTGCCGTCTGACTTGCCGCTGTGGCAGGTGCTGGCAGCCAAGGCGTCCCATCTGGTCTTGTATGGGTTGATGCTGGTGTTGCCGCTGCTGGGCTGGGCGATGATTTCGGCGGCGGGCGACCCGGTGATGCTCAGCAGTTCGGTGCAGTTGCCGGCGCTGGTGGCGGCGGATGCACCGCTGTTTGCGCTATTGCGCAAGGCCCATGGGTATCTGGCCTACCTGCTGTTCCTGACGGTACTGCTGCACCTGGCGGCGGCGCTGTTCCATGGGTTGATTCGGCGCGATGGTGTGCTGCAGAGCATGACCGGCACCAAGGACTGATGCCGGGGGCCAGGGGCGTTAGCGCAGGACCGTGACGATATCGGCCACGGTGCTCAAGACGTCCTTGGCCAACTGTTTGGAGCGTTCGCCTGACCAACCGGTTTTCGGGTTGGGGGCGTCGTCGTTGTCCTTGAACGGCATTTCCAGGGTCAGGGACAGGCAGTCGTACTGCTCGCCGACGGCATTGCAGGCCAGGGTCATATTGGCTTCGCCCGGCAAGTCGCGGGTGTAGCCGTGGGTGGTTTGGAAGTCACGGGTCAGCGAACTCAAATGGCTGCGGAAGCGTTTTTCCAGCGCTTCGATACGCGGGGTGTAGCCGGGGTTGCCTTCGCAGGCAGCGGTGAACACGTAGGGGATTTCTTCGTCGCCGTGGATGTCGAGGAACAGGTCGACACCGTACTGCTGCATTTGCTGTTGCACGAACAGCACTTCCGGGCTGATCTCCTGGCTGGCGCTTTGCCAGGCGCGATTGAGGTCCTGGCCCATGGCGTTGGTGCGCAGGTGACCGTGGAAGGCGCCGTCGGGGTTCATGTTCGGCACCAGGTACAGGTCGGCAACGGCCAGGAGCTTTTTCATCTCGGCATCGCCATCCTGTTGCAGGCGTTCGATGATGCCCTCCATGAACCATTCGGCCATGTGTTCGCCGGGGTGCTGCTGGGCAATGATCCAGACATTGCGTCGGCCTTCGCCGCCTTTGCCACGTCGCAACAGTTGAATATCGCGGCCCTCGACACTTTTGCCGGTGGCCAGCACTTGGGTGCCGGCGTACTTCAGGGCCTGGTCGATCAGCCAGTCGTGGCGTTCGCGGCTGTAGGGCTCGAAGTAGGCCAACCAGGCATGCTTCTCACGGGTTTCGAGGCTGATGTGCAGGATCTCGCCGTCGAAGCGCGTAGGGACTCGGAACCAGTTGACGTGATCATAAGACGCGACAGCGTTGTAGCCGCTCCAGGCGTGCTTATACGAAGAACCACCGGCGTTGCTCAGGCGAAAATTATGGGTGTGGCCCACGTGCATGCCTTCGGCTTTGAAGTGGAACCATTGGTAATGGTGGCTGCGGGTATCGGGCTGGATGGCCAGCAGCAACTGGTAGGCGTCGCTGGCGTCGAGCACCTGGATATTGCCACTGTCGAAGTCGGTGCTGATCTTGATGGAGGTCAAGGCCACGGTCATAGTCTGGTTGCCTGAATATGAGTGTTGTGGCGGCTATATTACACAGGAGTGTGGTAAAGCCTGGATGCAAAATTGTTGCGGGGAGGGGGGCGTCGTCCTTGACGCCGCCGCAGCTTAGAATCTATGAGATTGATTCTCAAGCGCTATTTCGCAGAGATGTGCGCTGGAGCACTGGACTGGCTTTCTTTTGGCGATGGTCTTTTGCTACCATGCGCGCCATCAAGCAACACACAGTCTTCATTAGCCTGAAGCCATGCCAGGGAAACTGGCAAAAAAAAGACCCGGCCAAAGAGCCGGGTCAAAAACCGTGATTAGCCTGATGAGGAGATATTCCAAGAGTCCGACCTAAGGTCCCTTGGTCTATCGACTGATCTCGCGATCAGCTGGGTCCAATAATAATCATTATCATTTGCAAGTCAAATGTTTTTATCCGTGGGATAGAAATATTTTTCCTTCGCGGCTGTTATCCGTTCGCCCGAACCTCCGGTGCCCGCAACGACCGCTCGACCATCGCCTTCGCCATATCAATCAAATACACCACTGAAAACGCCAGGTCGCGCTGGTTGCCCTGATGGCTGCTCGCTGATTCGTAGGCCGTGGCGGCGGCACTGCGCAACAGGTCCGAGGCGTGCACCAGGGCTTCCTCCTGGCTGATGCCGGGCTTGATGGCGAAAAAGCTGTCATCCGGGACGGGTGCTGACATATTTTCTTTCAAGTAGAAGTCCAAGGCACGCTGGGCAGCACCGCTGCTGCGCAGGTTTTGCACGTCATCGTTTTCGGGTGTTTCAGGCAGGAGATACGGGCTCGTCGTCATAAGGGGCGGTACTCTGGGTGGGTGTCGAAAACCTTATGCTCGATGATAGTACGTATCGTATTTATGTCGTTTTATGGATTACTACAAACTGTTTATTGCCCTGGAAACTGGCTGACGTATTGTCGGCGGCCATGGATAAATGGATAGCGTTGGTCAAGGCCAACATGAAAGACCGCAAGGTCACCCAGGGTGAGTTGGCTGAACGCTTGGGCATGTCCCAGGGGGGCGTTGGCCACTGGCTCAACAAGCGCCGCGTGCCGAGCCTGGCGGATATGAACCGGGTGCTGTCAGAGTTGGGGCTGGGCGACCTGGAAGTGGTGCAGGAGCTGCGTGAGAAGGCCGACGAGGTCGTAGATCCGGCAAGACAGTACACGGCGTATTTTCGCTACCCGGTCAGCGAGTGGAAAGGCCTGGGCGAAACGCGCGAAGAGCGCCCGGCCTATGGTACCGCACGCTTCGAACCGACGGATTACCACGCCCGGGGCGACGCCTTCTGGCTGCCGGTGACGTCCGACGCCATGACCGCGCTCAGCGGCCCGAGCATCGCAGCGGGGATGATGATCCTGGTAGATCCGGCCATCGCCGCCGAACCCGGCAAACTGGTAGTCGCCCAACGGGCCGGCAGTACCCAGGCGACCTTCCGGCAGTTGCTGGAAGAGAGCGGCCAGCTCTACCTGGTGCCGCTCAACCCCACCTACCCGAAACTGCTGTTCACCGTCGATTGCCGCATCCTCGGCGTCGTCGTGCAAGCCACGGTGAAGTTCTAGTCCGCCGTTTCGAGCTCCACCAACGCACACCCTTCGGCAACCATTTCGCCCTCCTGGCAGAACAGCGCCTTGACTACCCCGGCCTGGGGCGCGCGGATGCTGTGCTCCATCTTCATCGCTTCGAGCACCACCAACTGCGTGCCGGCCTCGACCGTTTGGCCGACGTCCACCAGCACCCGCACGATGCTGCCGTTCATCGGTGCCGTGAGGCCGCCCTGGTGCGACTGGTTGGCCTCGACAGCGGCAATCGGATCGAACAGGCTCACGCCCTGCATCTCGCCGTCCCAACGCAGGAAAACCGTGTGCTCGTTGCGCACTGCCAGATGTGAACGACGGACGCCCTGGTGTTCGATCACTAACTGTTCGCCCTGCAATGTCGCGGCGCCGGCGGCCAGTGTTACCAGGCGGTCCTGGCCATTGCAACTCAAGTGCAGCGAGACCTCGGCGGGCAGCCCTGCACGGAATCCACCGGTGTCCGCCCATGGCCCGTCACCCGCAGGCAAGCTCTGCATGAAGGCCGAACCTGCGGCCTGCCAGAACGCATCGCTCAAAGTCCCGGCCACCGGCAGCAGCTCATCCTGATAGCGCGGAATGAACCCGGTATCCAACTCAGCCGCCGCAAATGCCGTATGACCAATAATGCGCCGCAGGAAGCCCAGGTTGGTCTTCAGCCCACCCACGGCAAACTCGTCGAGCATGCTCAGCAAGCGCAGGCGCGCCTGTTCACGGTCTTCGCCCCAGGCAATCAGCTTGCCGAGCATCGGGTCATAGAACGGCGACACGTCGTCTCCTTGCTCGACACCACTGTCCACGCGACGCCCCGGGCCCGGCGCGGACTCGCGATACAGCGCCAGGTGCCCGGTGGCGGGCAGGAAGTCGTTGGCCGGGTCTTCGGCGTACAAACGCACTTCAATCGCATGACCGATCAGCGGCACCTGCTCCTGGGTGATCGGCAGCGCCTCGCCCTGGGCGACGCGAATCTGCCAGGCCACCAGGTCCAGGCCGGTAATCGCTTCGGTGACCGGGTGTTCCACTTGCAGCCGCGTGTTCATCTCCATGAAGAAAAACTCGCTGCGCGCATCCAGCAGGAACTCCACCGTGCCCGCGCCGACATAACCGATGGCCTGGGCCGCACGCACCGCCGCTTCGCCCATGGCCTTGCGCTGTGCAACGCTCAGCCCCGGTGCCGGGGCTTCCTCGACGACCTTTTGGTGGCGGCGTTGGATCGAGCAATCCCGCTCATTGAGGTACAGGCAATGCCCGTGCTGATCGGCAAATACCTGGATCTCTACGTGGCGAGGCTTGAGCAGGTATTTCTCCACCAGCATCTGCCCATTGCCGAAGGACGACAGCGCCTCACGTTGGGCCGAGGCCAGGGCGTCGGCGAGTTGGCTGACATCCTCCACCACCTTCATGCCCTTGCCGCCGCCCCCGGCCGTGGCCTTGAGCAACACCGGATAGCCGATGCGCTCGCAGGCGGCGCGGAATGTCTCCAGGTCCTGTTCTGGGCCGTGATACCCCGGCACCAGGGGCACGCCGGCGGTTTCCATCAGTGCCTTGGCGGCGGACTTACTGCCCATGGCGTCGATGGCCGAGGCGGGCGGCCCGAGGAAGATCAGGCCCGCCGCCTCGATCGCACGGGCAAACCCGGCGTTTTCCGACAGGAAGCCGTAGCCTGGGTGAATGGCCTGGGCACCGCTGGCCTGGGCGGCGGCGATCAATTTGTCGATTTGCAGGTAGCTCTCGGTGGCTTTGCTGCCCCCCAGGTCGACACGAATATCCGCCTCGCGGCTGTGTCGCGCATCACGGTCGACGGCGCTGTGCACCGCCACGGTGGTCAGGCCCATGGCCTTGGCGGTGCGCATCACCCGGCAGGCAATCTCGCCGCGGTTGGCCACCAGTACGGTGGTCAGCGTGCTCATGAACGCGGCTCCTGGGGCTGCCAGCTGGGTGGGCGTTTTTGCAGGAACGCGCGCAAGCCCTCCTGGCCTTCGGCGCTGACACGGATGCGCGCAATGGCATTTTCGCAATAGCGGCGCAGGGCAGGGGTGAGCGCGCCGTTACCGACTTCGCGCAGCAGGTCCTTGCTGGCGCGCATCGCCGCCGGGCTGTTTTGCAGCAGGTTAGTGACCCACTGTTCCACCTGCTGGTCCAGTTCACCAATCGGGTAGCTTTCCGCCAGCAGGCCGATTTCCCGTGCACGCTGGCCGCCAAAACGCTCGGCGGTCAGGGCATAGCGCCGCGCCGCCCGCTCGCCGATGGCCTGCACCACGAACGGGCTGATCACGGCCGGGGCCAGGCCAATGCGCACTTCCGACAGGCAGAACTGCGCATCATCGGCGCCGATGGCCATGTCGCAGCAACTGATCAAGCCCAGCGCGCCGCCGTAGGCCGCGCCTTGCACCACTGCCAGGGTGGGGATTTTCAGCTTGGCCAGGTTGTACATCAGCTCCGCCAGTTCGCGGGCGTCGTCCAGGTTGGTGTGGTAATCCAGTTCGGCCGACTGCTGCATCCAGGCCAGGTCGGCACCGGCGCTGAAGTGCCTGCCGCGCCCCCGCAGGACGAGGAAACGCAGGGACGCATCACCTTGCACATGGTCGAGGGCGATGATCAGTTCGCGGATCATCTCGGCGTTGAACACGTTGTTCTTGGCTTCTCGGCTGAGCCACAACGTGGCAAAGCCACGGCTGTCGGTGATCAGTTCGAGGGTATTGAAATCGCTCATGCAAGGAGCTCCATGATGATGAGAGGTCTCCTGTAGGAGCGAGCTTGCTCGCGAAAAACGTCCAGGCAACGCGTTCATCCAGAATGCTCGCGTTATCGTTAACGACCTTCGCGAGCAAGCTCGCTCCTACAGGTTACATGCGGAACACGCCGAAGCGGCTCGGCTCGATGGGGGCATTCAGCGCGGCGGACAAGGCCAGGGCCAGCACATCGCGGGTCTGCATCGGGTCGATGACGCCGTCGTCCCACAGGCGTGCGCTGGAGTAATAAGGGTGACCCTGGGTTTCGTACTGTTCGAGGATCGGCTGCTTGATCGCCGCTTCCTCTTCAGTGCTGAAGCCGACGCCTGCCCGTTCAGCCTGCTCACGCTTGACCTGCACCAGCACGCCCGCAGCCTGTTCGGCGCCCATCACGCCAATCCGCGCGTTGGGCCACATCCACAAAAAACGTGGGTCATAGGCGCGGCCGCACATGCCGTAGTTGCCGGCGCCGAAGCTGCCGCCGATGATCACCGTGAATTTCGGCACCTTGGCGCACGCCACTGCAGTCACCAACTTGGCGCCGTGCTTGGCGATGCCTCCGGCTTCGTATTTCTGGCCGACCATAAACCCGGTGATGTTCTGCAGGAACAGCAGCGGAATCCCGCGTTGGCAGGCCAACTCGATAAAGTGCGCGCCTTTTTGCGCGGCCTCGGCGAACAGAATCCCGTTGTTCGCCAGGATCGCAATCGGGTAGCCGTGCACATGCGCGAAGCCGCACACCAGGGTGGTGCCGAACAGTGCCTTGAACTCATCGAACACCGAGCCATCCACCAGCCGTGCGATCACTTCGCGTACATCGAACGGCTGCTTGGCATCGGCCGGGATCACGCCGTAGAGCTCTTCGCTGCTGTACAACGGCGCCACGGGCGTGCGTTGCAGCAATTGGCCCTGCTTGCGCCAATTGAGGTTGGCCACGCTGCGGCGGGCCAGGGCCAGGGCGTGTTCATCACTGTCGGCATAGTGGTCGGCCACGCCAGAGATCCTGCAGTGCACATCGGCACCGCCGAGGTCTTCGGCACTGACCACTTCACCGGTAGCCGCCTTCACCAACGGCGGGCCGGCCAGGAAGATGGTGGCTTGGTTGCGCACCATGATCGCTTCGTCGGCCATGGCCGGCACGTAGGCGCCACCGGCGGTGCACGAGCCCATCACCACGGCGATCTGCGGGATGCCCTGGGCACTCATGTTGGCCTGGTTGAAGAAGATCCTCCCGAAGTGTTCGCGGTCGGGAAACACTTCATCCTGGCGCGGCAGGTTGGCGCCGCCGGAGTCCACCAGGTAGATGCATGGCAGGCGGTTCTGTTCGGCGATGGTCTGGGCGCGCAGGTGTTTTTTCACCGTGAGCGGGTAGTAGGAGCCGCCTTTGACCGTGGCGTCGTTGGCGACGATCATGCATTCGACACCCTCCACGCGGCCGATGCCGGCGATCACGCCGGCGGCCGGCACGTCTTCGCCATACACCTGATGGGCGGCCAGTTGGCTGAGCTCGAGGAACGGCGAGCCCGGGTCCAGCAGGCGATTGATACGCTCGCGTGGCAGCAGTTTGCCGCGCGAGGTGTGGCGCTCCTGGGCCTTGGCGCCGCCGCCTTGCTGCACATGGGCGAGCAGGGTGTGCAGGGCGTCGACCTGTTGGCGCATCGCCGCGCTGTTGCTGGCGAACTCCGCCGAGCGTGGGTTGAGCTGGGTGTGCAAGGTGGCCATGGGACGCTCCTTCAGCGGGTTTCGTTGAAGAGTTCGCGACCGATCAGCATCCGCCGGATCTCACTGGTGCCGGCGCCGATTTCATACAGCTTGGCGTCCCGCAGCAGGCGCCCGGCGGGGAATTCATTGATATAGCCATTGCCGCCTAGGATCTGGATCGCGTCGAGGGCCATTTGCGTGGCGCGTTCGGCGCTGTACAGGATCACCCCGGCCGCATCCTTGCGCGTGGTTTCGCCGCGTTCGCAGGCCTGGGCCACCGCGTAGAGGTAGGCGCGGCTGGCGTTGAGCTGGGTGTACATGTCGGCGACCTTGCCCTGGATCAGCTGGAACTCGCCGATGCTTTGACCGAACTGCTTGCGATCGTGGATGTACGGCACGATCAGGTCCATGCACGCCTGCATGATCCCGGTGGGGCCGCCGGACAGCACCACGCGCTCGTAATCGAGGCCGCTCATCAGCACTTTCACGCCGCCGTTGAGCACGCCGAGGATGTTTTCTTCCGGCACTTCGAGGTCATCGAAAAACAGCTCGCAGGTGTTGGAGCCGCGCATGCCGAGCTTGTCGAACTTGTTGCTGCGGCTGAAGCCTTTCCAGTCGCGCTCGACGATAAACGCGGTGATGCCGTGGGGGCCCTTTTCCAGGTCGGTCTTGGCGTAGATCACATAGGTGCTGGCGTCGGGGCCGTTGGTGATCCAGGTCTTGCTGCCGTTGAGCACATAGTGGTCGCCGTGTTTGTCGGCGCGCAGTTTCATCGAGACCACGTCGGAACCGGCGTTGGGTTCGCTCATGGCCAGGGCGCCGACGTGCTCGCCGCTGATCAGTTTGGGCAGGTACTTGAGTTTCTGTTCGTGAGTACCGTTGCGGTTGATCTGGTTCACGCACAGGTTGGAGTGGGCGCCGTAGGACAACGCCACCGAGGCCGAGCCACGGCTGATTTCTTCCATGCTCACCACGTGGGCCAGGTAGCCCAGGCCGGCGCCGCCGTATTCTTCCGGTACGGTGATGCCCAGCAGGCCCATGTCCCCGAACTTGCGCCACAGGTCGGCGGGGAACAGGTTGTCGATGTCGATCTGTGCCGCACGGGGCGCGATTTCCTTGGCCACGAAGGACTGCACCTGGTCGCGCAGCATGTCGATGGTTTCACCGAGGGCGAAGTTCAGGGACGGGTAACTCATGGACAGGCACCTTAATGTAAGCGTTGTTGTTGTGTGGAGGGCGCGTCAGGGAAAGGGCGCTCACCTTTACGTTAACGTAAGCTTGCGTTACGGCGCTGTCAATCGTAGTTTACGTTTACGTCAACCTACAAAAAAGACAACAGGGGTCGTTATGGATCAACCGCATCCGAGCTACAGCCGTGGCTCCCAGGACAAGAGCCTGCTGGCCATGACCATTGGCCAGGCCTTCGATCACACCGTGGCGCAATACCCCGATGGCGAAGCCCTTGTGGTGCGCCATCAGCAGCGTCGCTACACCTGGCGGCAACTGGCCGAGACCGTCGAGGTGCACGCCCGCGCGTTCCTGGCCTTGGGTATGCAGACCGGCGACCGCCTGGGTATCTGGGCGCCCAATTGCGCCGAATGGTGCATCAGCCAGATCGCCAGCGCCAAGATTGGCGTGATCCTGGTCAATATCAACCCGGCGTACCGCAGCAGTGAACTGGACTACGTGCTCAAGCAGTCCGGCTGCGAGTGGCTGGTGTGCGCCGGCGCGTTCAAGACCTCCGACTACCACGCGATGTTGCAGGCATTGCAGCCTGAGCTGCGTGGCATGATCAGCCTCGACCCCAGCCCGCCCCCGGGCTTCCTGCCCTGGTCGGAACTGGCGGCCCTCGGTGCGGGCCTGCCGCCCGAGCAGTTGCACAGCCGCCAGGCCAGCCTGCACTTCGATCAAGCCGTCAATATCCAGTACACCTCCGGCACCACCGGGTTCCCCAAGGGCGCCACCCTCAGTCATCACAACATCCTCAATAACGGCTATATGGTCGGCGAAAGCCTGGGCCTCACCGCGCAGGACCGCCTGGTGATCCCGGTGCCGCTGTACCACTGCTTCGGCATGGTGATGGGCAACCTGGGCTGCATTACCCATGGCACCACCATGATCTACCCGAATGACGGCTTCGATCCGCTGCTGACCCTCACCGCCGTCGCCGAAGAACGTGCCACCGGCCTGTACGGCGTGCCCACCATGTTTATTGCCCTGCTCGATCACCCGCGCCGGGGCGAGTTCGAGCTGTCCACCCTGCGCACCGGCATCATGGCCGGCGCCACGTGCCCTATCGAGGTGATGCGCCGGGTCATCGGCGAATTACACATGGGCGAGGTGCAGATTGCCTACGGCATGACCGAGACCAGCCCCGTATCCCTGCAAACCGGCGCGGATGACGATCTGGAGCGCCGCGTGACCACCGTCGGCCGCACCCAGCCGCAACTGGAAAGCAAGATCATCGATGAAGCCGGTAACACGCTGCCCCGTGGCCAGGTCGGCGAACTGTGCACCCGTGGCTACAGCGTGATGCTCGGCTACTGGAACAACCCCGACGGCACCCGCGACGCCATCGACGCTGCGGGCTGGATGCACACCGGCGACCTGGCCACCATGGATGCCCACGGCTATGTGTGCATCGCCGGGCGCAACAAGGACATGATCATTCGCGGTGGCGAAAACGTGTACCCGCGCGAGGTGGAAGAGTTTTTCTTCACCCACCCGGCGGTGGCCGATGTGCAGGTCATCGGCATTCCGGACGAGCGCTACGGCGAGGAGATCGTGGCCTGGGTCAAGCTGCATCCCGGTCATGTGGCCAGCGAACTGGAACTGCAGGCCTGGTGCAAGGGCCGCATCGCGCACTTCAAGACGCCCCGGTACTTCAAGTTCGTGGAGGAGTTTCCGATGACGGTGACGGGCAAGATCCAGAAATTCCGCATGCGCGAGATCTCGATCGAAGAGCTGGGGGCAGGGCAGGGTTAAAGGCCAGAAAGCACAAAGGGGACCCGAAGGTCCCCTTTAATTTGTCGTTGCGTGCTCTTTTTTTATTATTGAGGGGCGGTCTATTGTTGTTTTTGGCAACCGTTACCCTTTACCGCTGTTTTTGGCGACCCCCATCCGGGGTCAAGAGCAAACGTATTTTTTTGAGCGCTGATCTGCTTCTTCGTTAACGATCCAACCAGTGGGTAGCTACCTGAGGTAGTTTTATTTTTCTCTAACCGGTTGCGGGTTTCGGCATGCCGTACCCTGCGAAGCACATCTTCTCCAAAAAAATCTGTTAGCTGCGTCTCTGCCGTGTTGTTTTTGTTATGTCAGAGTCGTTTCGTCTTATTTTTATTAGGTTTGGCGCTTTTTATTCTTGTTATGCCATAGAGATAGCAGAAGGCGTGCCAACTTTTAAAATCACTTTAAAATCAACAAGTTAATTTTTTAGTGGGCCTTGACCTACAGAAAATACGACAAAATATGTTCCCGTGTTACTCGATGTGTAGCCGTGCGGTAACACATTGTCACGGCTACGCTACTCAACCGGCAGTTCGCGCCTTGGCTACGCGCGAGCCCGTGGGGCGGCCGAGGACTTGGCTGATTTGCAGGCCCGCGCGAATCAATGCATCCAGGTCGATGCCGGTGTCGATCCCGAGGCCATTGAGCAGGTACAGCACATCTTCGGTGGCGACGTTACCGCTTGCGCCCTTGGCATAGGGGCAGCCGCCGAGGCCTGCAATAGAGCTGTCGAATACCGTAATGCCTTCCAGCAGGCCGGCATAGATATTGGCGATGGCCTGGCCATAGGTGTCATGGAAGTGGCCCGCCAGTTTGTCCCGTGGCACCTGCGCGCCGACCACCTCGAACAGCCGCCGCGTGTTGCCCGCCGTGCCGGTGCCGATGGTGTCGCCCAGGGACACCTCGTAGCAGCCCATGGCATACAACTCCCGCGCGACCGCCGCCACCTGTTCCGGCGCAATCTCACCTTCGTAAGGGCAACCCAACACACAGGACACATAGCCGCGCACGCTGATGCCGTGCTGCCTCGCCGCCGCCATGATCGGCGCAAAACGCTCCAGGCTTTCGCTGATGGAACAGTTGATATTGCGCTGGGAAAACGCCTCGGAGGCTGCGGCAAACACCGCCACTTCCTTCACGCCCGCCGCCAGCGCGTCCTCGAAACCACGCAGGTTTGGCGCCAGCGCACCGTAGGTTACGCCGGGCTTGCGCTGGATCTGCGCGAACACGTCGGCGGAACCGGCCATTTGCGGCACCCACTTGGGCGAGACAAAACTGCCGACTTCGATATAGCTCAGGCCCGCCGCGCTGAGGGCATCCACCAATTGGACCTTGTCGGCCACGCTGATGGGCTGGGCTTCGTTCTGCAAGCCGTCGCGCGGGCCGACTTCCACCAGGCGCACATGGGAGGGGAGGGACATGGCAGCTACCTTCTGATCAATGGCCAACCTGGCCCATGGTTTGCGCCAGGGCCTGGGTGCAACGCTCTTCGGCGGTGTCCAGCTCCAGCTTCATTTGTTCGATATCCAGCAGTTGCTGTTCCAACTGCTCACGGCGCTCGGCGATCTTGGCCAGCATGCTGTTGAGTTGGATCTGGTTGCCGCCGGTGGGGTCGTAGAGTTCGATCAGCTCACGGCACTCGGCCAGGGAAAAACCGATGCGTTTGCCCCGCAGGATCAGCTTGAGGCTGACCTTGTCCCGCGCCGAATAAATGCGCTCCTGGCCCCGGCGTTCCGGGGCCAGCAGGCCTTGTTCTTCATAGAAACGAATGGCGCGGGTGGTGATGTCGAGCTCGCGGGCGAGGTCGGAGATGCTGTAGGTCGTGCTCATGGGGGCGCTCAAGAAGGTCTTGGCGCTAAGCTAATGGCAGGTTGACGTAAACGTCAAGGGCCGCTGCGCAGCCCATCGGGGGCAAGCCCCCAGCCACAGGGGGCGTTCTTCAGCCTCAGGCCTGTTGTTTGTCCAGCTTCTTCTCGTGGGCGGTGACTTGCTGGCACAACTCGATCATCTGCTCGCGCATCCAGCGGTTGGCCGGGTCCTGGTCGGTGCTTTCATGCCAGTACAGGTGGGTTTCCACCGGTGGCACGTCATTGACCGGCAGGTTGAACCAATGCAGCTCATGGCGGCGGGCGAAACGTTCGGGCACGGTCATGACCATGTCGGTCTGCTGCAACACTTGCGAGGCCATCAGGTAATGCTGGGAGCGCAGGGCGATCTTGCGCTGGATGCCCATCTTGCCCAGGGCCAGGTCGACATGGCCCAAACCGTTGCGGCGGCTGGAGATATGGATATGGGTCAGCGACAGGTAGTCATCCAGGGTGAACTTGTCCTTGCCCGCCATGGGATGGCCCTTGCGCATGGCGCACACGTAGCGGTCTTCCATCAGCTTGACGTGGCGTACCTGCGGGTCGGTATTGAGCGGCGCATCCACGGCAAAATCCAGGCGCCCGGCCGCCAGTTCCTTGGTGGTCTCGCGGCGTTTGGACAGGAAACTCTCGATCACCACGGTGGGCGCCAGGCGGCGCAGGCGTTGGAACAGCAGCGGCAGAATCACCGCTTCGGTGAGGTCGGTCATGCTGATGCGGTAGGTCTTGGCCGCCTGCTGTGGGTTGAAGATGCGGCTTTCCTGCACCGACACCCGCAGCAACGACAGCGCATTGCGCACCGGGCCGATGATGTTCTGCGCCATCGGCGTGGGCACCATGCCTTGGGCGGTGCGCACGAACAGCGGGTCGTTGAACGTCTCGCGCAGGCGCGCCAGGGCGTTGGACACCGCCGGCTGGGTGATGCCGACAATCTGCCCGGCGCGGGTCAGGTTGGCTTCGGTGTAGATCGCGTCGAAGACGATAAAGAGGTTGAGGTCGACCTTGCTCAGATTCATTGGGTTGCGCTCTTATTATTAGGTGGCGATTTGTTACGTGCTCATACGTCGATCATATATCGGTGATGAATGTTAATACACGCCGAGAATAGGCTAGGTAAATTATCAACGCTGTTCTAGCATCGATTGCATGACCTAAACAACCTCTCAAAGAAGGGAGCTGCTCATGGATTTCGCCTATTCGCCCAAGGTTCAGGAACTGCGTGAACGTGTTACAGCGTTCATGGACGCTTACGTTTACCCTGCCGAGCCGGTGTTCGAACGCCAGGTCAACGAAGGCGACCGCTGGCAGCCCACCGCCATCATGGAAGAGCTGAAGGCCCGGGCGAAAGCCGAAGGCCTGTGGAACCTGTTCCTGCCCGAGTCCGAACTGGGCGCCGGCCTGACCAACCTTGAATACGCCCCCCTGGCCGAGATCATGGGCCGCTCGCTGCTGGGTCCGGAGCCGTTCAACTGCTCCGCCCCCGACACCGGCAACATGGAAGTGCTGGTGCGCTACGCCAACGAAGAGCAGAAACAACGCTGGCTCGAACCGCTGCTGCGCGGTGAGATCCGTTCGGCCTTCGCCATGACCGAGCCCGATGTGGCGTCCTCGGACGCCACCAACATGGCCGCCCGCGCCGAGCGCCAGGGCGACGAGTGGGTGATCAACGGCAAGAAATGGTGGACCTCCGGCGCCTGCGACCCGCGCTGCAAGATCCTGATCTTCATGGGCCTGAGCAACCCGGATGCACCGCGCCACCAGCAGCACTCGATGATCCTGGTGCCGGTGGACGCCCCCGGCGTGAAAATCGTACGCCCGCTGCCGGTGTTCGGCTACGACGACGCGCCCCACGGCCACGCCGAAGTGCTGTTCGACAATGTCCGCGTGCCGTACGAAAACGTACTGCTGGGTGAAGGCCGAGGCTTCGAGATTGCCCAAGGCCGCCTTGGCCCAGGCCGTATCCACCACTGCATGCGCTCCATCGGCATGGCCGAGCGCGCGCTGGAACTGATGTGCAAACGTTCCGTCAGCCGCACCGCGTTCGGCAAGCCTTTGGCGCGCCTGGGCGGCAATATCGACAAGATCGCCGACTCACGCATGGAAATCGACATGGCGCGCCTGCTGACCTTGAAAGCGGCGTACATGATGGACACCGTGGGCAATAAAGTGGCGAAAAGTGAAATCGCCCAGATCAAGGTGGTGGCGCCGAACGTGGCGTTGAAGGTGATCGACCGCGCGATCCAGATCCACGGCGGCGCCGGCGTTTCCAACGACTTCCCGCTGGCCTACATGTACGCCATGCAACGTACCCTGCGCCTGGCCGACGGCCCGGACGAAGTGCACCGCGCGGCCATCGGCAAGTTCGAGATCGGCAAGTATGTGCCTAAAGAGTTGATGCGCGTCGGTCAATAAAAGTGCGGTGGTTGTTGCGCTAAAGACAAAGCCTACAGTTGCTGGCGGCAGCATTGGATTAGTTTTCGAAGGAGACCATTCTTTAAAGGAAGACTCAATGCTGAGCATATCCCCGACATCCCATGCTGTTGCCCGACCATCGATTGCAGATGCACGCGATGTGAGTGGGCGGACTGCGGATGTCGGGGCCGGCTCAGATGCACTGCAAGGCAGTCGCCAGCAAAAAACAACCGTGGGCAGACAGCTTCATGACCATCTTCTGGAATGCAGGAAAGGTCGTCACGGTCATGTAACCTATCGCGGGCTTGCTAGCATAGAAAAATCCGAACCCTTGATGGCTGACAATCTGCGCCAAGCGTTTCATCGAGCAAGTGAAATCCTTCGCAACGCTCTGCAAGCTCTGGGCGAGCCCTCCTCATATCATGGAACCGTCGCGGGTTACCTGGGATGTAACACCGAGCCCACCCTCAACACGTTGCGCCAGAAATTTCTGCAAATGGAGCGGGGAGTTGAGTTCTACGCCAATAATCCTCAGAAGATAGTAGCTGTTGGTGGCGCGGATAAACCCGATATTTCCTATAACGGATGCGTACTGGAACATAAAGAAAAAACCAACTTATACCTGAATATTCGCTCTGTACTCGATCGGGACATTGAAACAACTGCAAGTTTGATTCTCCATGAAGTTTCCCATGCCTATGCCAAGACTTCAGACCATTACTACATAAAATCCGAAGCTGACTACATGTGGGCATCCATGTCCAAGAATAAACAATTGAATCCAGAGTTGCTGCGCCAGGCCCAAGCCACGGCGGCGACTGAGATTGACAACAAGGCCAGGGCGATTGTCGAGGGCAAGGCGACAGGCAAGGTGTCAACACCTGCAGCCTACTATGGAATGAGTTCGACAGACCTTAATGCCTATGTGCGAATGCGCAGGTTTCAACAAGATCCGACTCGAAGAATAGACGCAGCAATAAATAACGCTGATACGCTGGCTTACTTGGCATGTGCATTGAGCCGCGCTCATTTGAGCCGGAATGTTGCACCAGGTCTCAGTACACCCAAACCTCCACCCGCCGATTCTTGATCCGCCCCTCATCCGCCGTATTCGCCGCCACCGGCATCTGTGCGCCAAACCCACGAATATCGCGCAATACCACGCCGTTCTTGACCAACTCCCGGCGCACCGCCATCGCCCGCAGTTTGGACAGTAGCGCGGCCCGTTGCGGGTCATTCTTGGCATCGCCGAATCCCACCAGCGTTACCTGCTTGTCGAGTTGGTTGTGGCGCTTTATATAGGCCACGACGCGCTGCACGTCCTGGCGCGCCTTGTTGTCCAGGCTGGCGCTGCCTTCCTCGAAGCGAAAATTCACGCTCAAACGCTGGGCGTCGCGGGCAATCGCCTGGTAATCGTCGGGCATCGAAGGGCGTGGCTCCACCTTCATCGCCTGCACCTGCTGCGCAATAAATCCATTGGCCGCCACAATCGCCTGGCCTTTGCTGCTCTGGGCAAAATCCACCAGCGCCTTGGCCCACGGGTTGCTGGAGGAGGGCGGCAGGTAGAAGAACAGCCGGCGTGACAGCGGGTAATCCTCGGTGGCAATCAGGCTGTTCAACGGCAACATCGGTTGCGAGTCGCCATCGACAATCGCCACCGCCTTGGCCTGGCGCACGTAAGGCAAGCCGATAAAACCGATGCCCTGGGGATCCCGGCTCACCGCATCGGACAACGCTTCGCTGGACTCGAAGCGCTTGGCGGACGCGGCCAGGGGCTTGCCGCGCAGGCGCAGCACCAGGTCCTTGAAGGTGTCATAGGTGCCGGATTGATCATCCCGCGCATACAGGTGAATGGTGCCGCCGATCCCGCCCAATGCTTCCCAGGTGTTGATTTCGCCGTTGAAAATCTGCGCCAGTTGCTCGGTGTTCAACGTATTCAACGGGTTGCGCGGGTTGAGGATAATGGCCAGGCCGTCGATGGCGATCACCTGTTCGGCCTCGGGGCTTTTCAGGTCGCCGAGCGGTTCGAGGTCCACCAGTTCGCTGTCTTTTATCGGCCGGGACGAGGCGGCCAGGTCGGCGCTGGCGTTTTTCAGCGCGGCAAACCCCGTGCTGGAACCATGGGCCGCCACCTCGACGGTCACCGTCCTGCCCTGGCGCGTCTTGCCGATCACGCGCTGTTCATTGGCGCCCTCGGCCGGTTCGCTGTGCACCACCCGCAGGCCCTGATGCTCCATCAACCCCTTGACCAACGCCGGCCCCAGCGCCGCGCCAATGGTGTTGGAACCCTGGATGCGCAAAGCCGGGCCTTGATCGGGAACGGGCAGGGGCGCAGCCACGACGCAGAGGGACAACGCGCTACACAACAGGAACAGAACGCGCAGCATCATGCCGGCACCTTCTCAAGCCAAAGGGAGTGCGGCGAGATTAAGTCAGTTGGATTTCAATAATGTGACTGATAGTCAGCTTATCTGTTACTGATACACCGCGATCGGGGGCAAGCCCCCTCCCACATTTGGCCCGAGTACAGTCAGCGTGATCAGCTCAGTTCAAGCCAGATCGGCGCATGGTCAGACGGTTTCTCCAAGCCCCGCAGGTCGTAATCCACCCCGGCATCCTTGACCCGTGGCAACAAGCCATTGGAGGCCATGATCACGTCAATGCGCAGCCCACGCTTGGGCTCATCCTCGAACCCACGGCTGCGGTAGTCGAACCAACTGAAACGGTCGGCCACCTCGGGGTTGAGGTGGCGGAAACTGTCCACCAGGCCCCAGTTCTTCAGGCGTGCCATCCACTCGCGCTCTTCGGGCAGGAAGCTGCACTTGCCGGTTTTCAGCCAGCGCTTGGCGTTGTCGGCGCCGATGCCAATGTCGCAGTCCTCCGGGGAAATGTTCACATCGCCCATCACCACCAGGGCCTGGTCGTTGCTGAACTGGCTTTCCAGCAGGTGCTGCAAGTCTGCGTAGAAACGCTGCTTGGCCGGGAACTTCGTCGGATGGTCGCGGCTTTCACCTTGTGGGAAATAGCCGTTCATGATGGTCACCGGCTGGCCGTTTTCATCGGCGAAGGTGCCCCAGATAAAGCGGCGCTGGGCGTCTTCTTCATCGCTGGCAAAGCCCTTGTGCACGCTCAATGCTTCTTTGCGCGAGAGCAGCGCCACACCGTAGTGGCCTTTTTGGCCGTGGTAGTACACGTGATAGCCCAGGGCCTGCACTTCGGCCAGGGGGAACTGGTCGTCGTGGACCTTGGTTTCCTGCAGGCCGATGACGTCGGGTTGGTGTTTTTCAATCAGTGCCGCCAGCTGATGAGGGCGGGCGCGCAGCCCGTTGATATTGAAGGAGACGATTTTCATGGTCGGCGGTCCAGTCTGGCAAAAGGGCGATGCTAGCGGACAAGTCGGACGGGGGCCAGCGTGGCGGTAGGACAGATGCACTGCTAATGTCTGGGAACGACTGGTGCTGCGTAGGTTCGTACCCATAGAACGCCATCTATTGAGTGGCGCCCAGGGAGATTGACTGTATGACTGACACTGCCATTGGCGAAGTTCGCCTGCTCAACAGCGGCTATTCCCGCGAAGCGCGCTCGCTGCTGTACCAGGCCTATCGGCATGAGCCGACGTTTGCCTACATCTTTGAAGCTGAACGCGCAGGCTATGAACAACGAGTACGTGCCACGGTGCGCGAACTGGTCAAGCAGCATTTCTTCCAGAAACTTCCCTCCATCGGCCTGTTCGTCAACGACCGCCTGATCGGTATCGCGCTGATCGCGCCACCGCAGCGGCGCCTGGGGATTACCGAAAGCTGGGCCTGGCAATTGCGCATGTGGCTGAGCACCGGCGTGCGCGGCACCCGGCGCTACCTGGACTACCACTATGCGGTGATGGCCTGCCTGCCCAACGAGTCGGTGCATGTGTTGCCGCTGCTGGGTATTCATCCGCAATTCCAGGGCAAGCACTACGGTGAACAGCTGCTGGAGGCGGTACACAATTGGTGCGCGGAAGACCCGCACTCGTCCGGTGTGGTGTTGGACACGGGGAATTCGCGCTATCTGGAGTTCTACAAACGCCAGGGCTATGAGGAGATCGGCGAAGTGGCGGTAGGACCGATTCTGGAACACGTATTTTTCCACCCCAATCCGCAGGTGTTACATGCTGCAACGGCTTAGCGCAGAATTTTTCAGAATCCTCTGAGTTCTAAGTTTCTCCCCAGCTCGTGTAGCATCCGCGCCTATGAAGTTTCCAGGAAGATTTACCAGCGGCTTGGTTCTGCTGTTCACAAGCTGCGGCGCATTCGCGCAAAGCGAATTGGACGTGCGGATCAAGCCAAAAAACGACGCGTTGAAAGCCAACATCGAAGGCTATATCGGCGGGGTGGGCGAGCGTGACGAAGACGCCTTGCTGCGGTTCAGCCGTGGGGCCGAAGAGCAGGCGCGCAAAGCCGCCCAGGCTTTAGGTTTCTATCAGCCCCGGATCGAAAGCGATGTGAAGGGCGGCAAGAATCCGCGCCTGATCCTCACCATCGACCCCGGCGAACCGGTGCATCTGCGCAACGTGACCATTCGGGTCGACGGCCCGGCCGCGGACCTCAAGGCCTTTCGCGTGCCCGCCAGCGACGACCTGAAATCCGGCGCCGTGCTCAACCACGGCCACTACGAAGACGCCAAGCGTCTGATCCAGAACCAGGCCTCGCGCTACGGCTTTTTCAGCGGGCGCTTCACTCACCAGAAACTCTCGGTAGACCCCCAGGCCGGTGTCGCCGATATCGAACTTATCTATGACAGCGGCCCGCGCTACACCTTGGGCAAGGTCAGCTTTGCCGGCGATACGCCGTTTGACGAAGAGCTGCTGCAACGCATGGTGCCGTTTAAAAGTGGCGCCCCCTACGATTCCGAACTGATCGCCGAACTCAACCAGAACCTGCAAGCCAGCGGCTTTTTCGAAGGCGTGCGCGTCGACGCGGCACCGGCGGCTTCGGCCAATGACGTGATCCCGGTGGCCGTCAACCTGGAGACCCGCAAGCCACGCACCATGGGCCTGGGCCTGGGTTTCTCCACCGACGTCGGCCCGCGCGGCAAGGCCAACTGGACGCGCCACTGGGTCAATCCCCAGGGCCACAGCTATGGCTGGGAAGCTGAACTGTCGGCGCCTCGGCAGAACGTCGGGCTGTGGTACGACATCCCGCTGGACCCGCCGCTCACCGACAAACTGCGTTTCGCCGGCGGTTACCAGAATGAAGAAATCGCCAACACCGACACCTTGAGTAAATTGCTCACCCTCGGGCCCGAATGGCACAGCAAGTTGCCCAGTGGCTGGACCCGGGTGATCTCGCTCAAATACCAGCGCGAAGAATATCGCCTGGGCAATGACTCGGGCCTCAGTAACCTGGTGATGCCGGGTGTGAGTTATTCCTACCTGCGCAGTGATAACCGCATCGACCCCCACAACGGCTACCGCCTGCAATTCGACAGCAAGGTGGCCAAGGAAGGGTTGGGCTCCGACACCAACCTGCTGTACGGCACGGCCATGGTCAAGGGCCTGACCACCCTGTGGGACAACCACCGCTTCCTGGCGCGGGCCCAGGTCGGCGGCAGTGCCACCAACGGCTACAAGTCGGTGCCACCATCGCTGCGGTTCTTCGCCGGTGGTGATCAGAGTGTGCGCGGCTACGAGTACCAGACCCTGTCGCCGGAGAATGACCGGGGCGACCGTATTGGCGGCCGCTACATGGTGGCCCTGAGTGCCGAGTATCAATATTCCATCGCCGAAAAATGGCGGATTGCGACCTTTATCGACCAGGGCAACTCGTTCAACTCCCTGGAGTTGCCCAGCTTGAAGACCGGTGTGGGTGTCGGCATCCGCTGGGTCTCGCCGGTCGGCCCGATCCGCCTGGACCTGGCCCATGCCCTGGACGACCCGGGCGGCGTTCGATTGCACTTTTCCATGGGGCCTGAGCTGTGATGCGTGGTGTGAAAATAGCGGGGCTGGCCGTGCTGGCCATCCTTGCCGTGTTGTTGCTGGCCCTGTGGGCGGTCCTCGGCACCCAGGCGGGCAGTCGCTGGGCGCTGGGGCGTGTACCGGGTTTGAGCGTAGAGAATTTCCACGGCCGTCTGGGCGGCCAGTGGCGCGCCGATCATCTGCTGTGGGCGCAGGACGGCAGTCGCGTCGAACTCGATGCGCCGACGTTTGACTGGTCGCCGGCGTGCCTGTTGCGCATGACCCTGTGCATCAATCGCCTGGACGTGGAGCAAGTCCGCCTGGACGTTGCGCCGAGCACCGAAGAAAGCAGCGGGCCGCTTCAATTGCCCGACCTGAAGCTGCCCGTTTCCATTCAGTTGGGCGACGTTCGTGTCGGCAGCCTGCTGCTTAACGGCAGCGAGCAACTCAAGGGCCTGCAACTGGCCGCGCACTGGACCGCCGCCGGCATGCAGATTGACGCGGTGCACCTGCAACGGGACGGCCTGGTGCTGGACCTGAACGGCCTGTTGCAACCCAGCGGCGACTGGCCGCTGACCGCCAGCGGCAACCTGAGCCTGCCCTACGCCCCCGGCGGCGCGCCGTGGACGGTGGCGCTCAAGGTCGAGGGCGACCTGCTCAAGACCCTCAGGCTCGACGCCGACAGCAGCGGCTACCTGCCGGCCAAACTCAAGGGCGAGCTGCAACCCCTGGCGGACAACCTCCCGGCCCAGGTGCATATCACCGCCGATGGCTTCAAACCCAGCGCCGATCTGCCCGACACCCTGCAACTCAATCAACTGGACCTCACCGCCAAGGGCGACCTGGGCAGCGGCTATCAACTGCTGGGCAAGGCCGTACTGCCGGCGGAAAAAGGCCCGGTGGACCTGCTGCTGCAAGGCAAGGTCGACGCCAACGGCGCGCAGATCGCCGGCCTGGACCTGAATGCCGGCGACAAACAAAGCCTCAAGCTCACGGCGCAGTTGGACTGGCAACAAGGCTTCAGCGCCGAGGCCAAGATCGACTGGCTGGACTTTCCCTGGCATCGCCTCTACCCGCTGATCGACGAGCCACAGGTGGTGTTGCGCACCTTCAACGGTGAGGTTTCCTACAAAGACGGCAACTACCTCGGCAACCTCAAGGCCGACCTCGACGGCCCGGCCGGCAAATTCAATCTGGTCACGCCGTTCAGTGGCGACCTTACGCAAGTCTTCCTGCCGGAGCTGAAACTGACCGCCGGCCAAGGCAAGGCCGAAGGGCACCTGAACCTGCAATTTGCCGATGGGATTGCCTGGGACACCGCGTTGGACCTGTCGGCGCTGAACCCGGCGTACTGGGTGGCGGAATTGCCGGGCACGCTGGCTGGCCCCTTGCGCAGCCAAGGTGAATTCAGAAACGAGCAGCTCAAGCTCAACGCCGACCTCGACCTCAAGGGCCGCCTGCGTGGGCAAACCGCCGTGCTGGCGGCCCAGGCCGAAGGCGCGGGCGAGCAATGGACCCTGGCCAACCTGGATATCCGCCTGGGCGACAACCGCATCAACGGCAGCGGCAGCCTGCAGCAACGCCTGGCCGGGCAGATCGACATCAAGCTGGCGCGTCTGGCCCAGCTGTGGCCGCAGTTGCGTGGGCAGGTCAATGGCCGACTCGACGTGGCTGGCAGCCTCAAGGCGCCCCAAGGCCAACTCGACCTCAAGGGCCAGCAACTGGCGTTCGCCGATAATCGCCTGCAAAGCCTGAGCCTGGGCGCGACCCTGGACAGTGCCCAGCGCGCAAAAATCGACCTCAAGGGCAGCGGCATTCAAAGCGGTGACACCCAGGTGGGCACGCTCACCGCCAGCGCCCAGGGCGATATCAGGAACCAGAAGGTCCAACTCGACCTGGCCGGCCCCTTGGTCAAGCTGGCTCTGGCCCTGGATGGCAACCTCGACCAAGGCAACTGGCGCGGTCGCCTGGCCAGTGGCGATGTGCAGGCGGGAGGCCAGGACTGGAAGCTGCAAGCGCCGGCAACAATCGAGCGCATGGCCGACGGCAAGTTGACCTTCGCGGCCCACTGCTGGGTCTCCGGTGCGGCCAGCCTGTGCGGTGAAGACCAGCGCCTGATGCCCGAACCCAAATTGCGCTACCACCTCAAGCAATTCCCCATCGACAGCCTGGCGGCGTTTTTGCCCAAGGACTTTGCCTGGCAGGGCAGGCTTAACGCCGATATCCAACTCGACTTGCCCGACAGCGGCCCCAAAGGCGTGGTCGCGGTGGATGCCAGCGGCGGCACCCTGCGGGTCAAGGACAAGGACCATTGGCTGGATTTCCCCTACGACACCCTCAAGCTGGAAACCACCCTTAACCCCAAGCGTATCGACACCCAGCTGAACTTCCGAGGCGGCAAGCTCGGCGAGTTGCTGTTGCAGGCGCAGATCAACCCATTGCCGAAAAACAAGCCGATCAGCGGCAATTTCAGCCTGACCGGTCTGGATCTCGCCGTGGCGCGGCCGTTTGTGCCGATGGTCGAGAAACTCAGCGGCAAGCTCAACGGCAGCGGTCGGATCGCCGGTGGCCTGCTGGCGCCGCAGGTCAACGGCAACGTCAACCTGGTGGGCGGTGAAGTCTCCGGGCCAGAGCTGCCCATCAGCCTTGAAGGCCTGAACGTGCAGGCGCTGATCGCCGGTGAAAGCGTGCAATTGAATGGCGCATGGCGCAGTGGCAAGGCCGGGCAAGGCACTCTCAAGGGCCAGGTCGACTGGGGCCAGGCCCTGGTGGTGGACCTCAGCCTGCAAGGCTCGCAACTGCCGGTCACGGTGGAGCCCTATGCGGTGCTGGAAGTGGCCCCGGACCTGAAGATCAGCCTGAAGAACGACAAACTGGCGATTGCCGGCAAGGTGCGGATCCCCCGCGGCGACATCACCGTGCGCGAGCTGCCGCCGTCCACCGTCAAGGTCTCTGATGACACCGTGATCGTCGGCAGCCAGACCGAAGAGGGCAAGCCGCCGATGGCCATGGCCATGGATATCGACGTGGCGGTGGGCGAAGACCAGCTCAACTTCTCGGGCTTCGGCCTCACCGCCAAGGTGCAGGGCCATGTGCACATCGGCGACAACATGGATACCCGTGGCGAGTTGTGGCTCAACGATGGTCGCTACCGCGCCTATGGCCAGCGCCTGGATGTGCGCCGCGCACGCCTGCTGTTCGCCGGGCCGCTTGACCAGCCGTACCTGGATATCGAAGCGATCCGCAAGACCGACGATGTAGTCGCCGGTATCCGCCTCAGCGGCAGCGCCGAGCAGCCCACCACGCAGATCTTCTCGGAACCGGCCATGAGCCAGGAACAGGCGCTGTCCTACCTGGTGCTGGGCCGTCCGCTGAGCTCCACCGGCGAAGACAACAACATGCTCGCCCAGGCCGCCCTCGGCCTGGGCCTGATGGGCAGCGCCGGGGTCACCTCGGATCTTGCCAACAAACTGGGGATTCGCGACTTCGACCTCGACACCCAGGGCAGCGGCAACAATACGGCCGTGGTGGCCAGCGGCAAGATCACCGAGAAACTCAGCCTGCGTTACGGGGTAGGGGTGTTCGAACCGGCCAGCACCATTGCCTTGCGCTACCTGCTGAGCAAGAAGGTATACCTGGAAGTGGCGAGTGGCGTGGCCAGTTCCCTCGACATCTTCTACAAGCGCGATTTCTAGATCCTTTCGCGGTACAAAATGTGGGAGGGGGCTTGCCCCCGATAGCAGTCGTTCAGTCAACACATCAGTGACTGACCCAACGCTATCGGGGGCAAGCCCCCTCCCACATTAGCAAGCAAGCTAATTATTCCATTTGACTTTCGCTGCCTAGGCAGTAACATCTCGTCATACATTCACTGCCTAGGCAGTAATAAGGTGACTTCCGATGCCCCACTTCACCCCTGAAAACTTCCACAACTGCCACCTCGGGCTGTTGCTGGGCCGTGCGGCGCTCCTCAAGGACCGCATCATCGACACCCACATGGAACCCCACGGCATCACGGCCGCGCAGTTCAAGGTGCTGATCATCATGGCCCAGTTCGGCGTCGACACCCCGGCCGAGCTGTGCCGCAACCTGTCCCTGGACAGCGGTTCGATGACCCGCATGCTCGACCGCCTCGAGCAGAAAGGCCTGCTGGACCGCAAACGCTCCGAGCAGGACCGCCGCCAGGTGCAGTTGGTGCTGACTGCCGACGGTCAGCGCCTGGCAGACATGCTGCCGCACATAGGCGCCCAGGCGTTGAACCAGTTGGCGGGCGTGCTTGAACCCGGCGAGCTGGAAACCCTGGAACGGATCCTCAAGAAAATTCTGATAGCTGCCGGTGATCCCATCACCCTGCAGCGGGTAGGTAAAGCATGAACACACGTGCCCTATGCCTGGTGCTCGTGGCCATGAGCATGGCCGGTTGCGCCAACTACAGCGGCCTCGACACCCAGGGCCGGCGGCTCGACGCCAACACCTTGCAGACCGGTAAATCCCTGAGCGGGGTGACCCTGTCGAGTGCCGCCTGGCCCAGCGCCGACTGGTGGAAAAACCTCGGCGACCCGCAGCTCGACGGCCTGATCCAGGAAGCCCTGCAACACAGCCCCGACATGCAAGTCGCCAGCGCCCGCGCCCATCAGGCCGAAGCCGCCGCTTATGCCGCGAATGCCGCACGCATGCCGACCCTGGATGCCAGCGCCGGTGTGAGCCGTTCACGCCTGGCCAAGGACCAGGACCCGCGCGGCGAAGGCGATGCCTACTCGACCGTGCGTAATATCGGCGCCAGCTTCAATTACAACTTCGACCTCTGGGGGGGCCAACGCGCCGCCTGGGAAGCCGCGCTGGGCCAGGCCCGTGCCGCCGAAGTCGACCAACAGGCCGCGCGCCTGACCCTCGCTGCCGATGTGGCCAAGGCCTACAGCGACCTGGGCCAGGCGCACATCGTGCGCGACCTGGCCGGCGATGACCTCAAGCGCACCCGGCAAATGCTCGACCTGAGCAAGCGCCGCCTGGCTGCGGGCATCGACAGCCAGTACCAGTACCAGCAGACCGAAAGCCTGGAAGCCAGCTCCCAGTCGCAATTGATCGATGCCGACAAACAACTGCAGAGCGCCAAAATTGCACTCGCCGTATTGCTCGGCAAAGGCCCGGACCGAGGCGGCGAACTGGCCCGTCCGAATGTGCTCAAGCCCGCCGCTGTCGCCGTGCCTTCGGTGTTGCCCGCCGAGCTGCTGGGCCGCCGCCCGGACCTGATCGCCGCGCGCTGGCGAGTCGAGGCCGCGAGCAAGGACATCGCCGCCAGCAAGACGCGCTTCTACCCCAACCTCAACCTCAGCGCGAGCGCCGGGGCCGAGTCGTTGCTGGGGGATGCGATGTTCGGCTCGGCCAGCCGCTTCTTCAACATTGCGCCGACGATCTCGTTGCCGATCTTCGATGGCGGCCGCCTGCGCGCCGACCTCGATGCGCGCGATGCCGACTACGACCTGGCCGTGGCCCAGTACAACAAGACCCTGGTGCAGGCCTTGGGCGATATCGGCAACACCCTTTCGCAACTGCGCGAAACCGGTCGGCAGATCCAGGCCCAGCAACACGCCACGGACATTGCCCAGCAGTCCTACGACACCGTGGTCCAGCGCTACGGCTCAGGGGTCGGTAACTACCTGGACGTGCTCAGCATCGAGCAGCAATTGCTGCAAGCCCAGCGTCAGCTGGCGACCCTGAATGCCGGGCAAATCGATCTGTCGATTCAATTGATGCAGGCCCTGGGTGGCGGATACAGCGCCGACAACGTGGCGTCGACCACCCCAGCCACCCGCACGGAATAATTTGAGGTATTTGTCATGGCCACTGCCGAAAACACCAACGCTACAGAACAACCCAAAGACAACAACCCACGCAAACGCAAGGTCATGCTGATCGGCCTCGCGCTGATCGTCATCCTCGGCGTCGTGGGCGTATGGGGCTGGTATGAATTCTACGGGCGCTTCAACGAGAGCACCGATGACGCCTATGTGAACGGCAACGTGGTGGAAATCACCCCGCTGGTCACCGGCACCGTGGTCAGCATCGGCGCCGACGATGGCGACCTGGTCCACGAAGGCCAGGTGCTGATCAACTTCGACCCCAACGACGCCGCTGTCGGCCTGCAAAGTGCCCAGGCCAACCTGGCCCGCACCGTGCGCCAGGTGCGGGGCTTGTACAGCAACGTCGATGGCATGAAAGCCCAGGTCAACGCACAGAAAGCCGATGTGCAAACTGCCCAGGACAACTTCAACCGTCGCAAGACCCTGGCCCAGGGCGGCGCGATTTCCCAGGAAGAACTGTCCCACGCCCGTGACAGCCTGACCGCCGCGAAAAACGCGCTGACCAACCTTGAGCAGCAACTCAAGACCAGCAACGCGCTGGTGGATGACACCGTGATCTCGTCCCACCCGGACGTGCAGGCCGCCGCCGCGCAACTGCGCCAGGCCTACCTGGCCAATGCGCGCAGCACCTTGATCGCGCCGGTCACCGGCTACGTGGCCAAGCGCACCGTGCAACTGGGCCAGCGCGTGCAGCCGGGTACGGCGTTGATGGCGGTGATCCCGCTGAACCAGCTGTGGATCGACGCCAACTTCAAGGAAACCCAATTGCGCGACATGCGCATTGGCCAGCCGGTGGACATCGAGTCGGACATCTACGGCAGCGACGTGAAATTCAGCGGCACCGTGGATAGCCTTGGCGCCGGCACCGGCAGTGCGTTTGCCCTGCTGCCGGCGCAGAACGCCACCGGTAACTGGATCAAGATCGTGCAACGGGTGCCGGTACGCATCCACATCAATGCCGAAGAACTGGCCAAGCACCCGCTGCGGGTCGGCCTGAGCACCGTCGTCAATGTCGACCTGCATGACCAGAGCGGCCCGGTGCTGGCGCAACAGGCGCCGCAGAAGGCGACCTTCACCACCAACGTGTACGACCGCCAATTGGCCGAGGCTGACGCGATGATCACCGAGTTGATCCATGCCAACAGCATCGCCGCGCCCAAGGCTGTGCAACGCTGATGAGCAATAACGCCTCCTTCACGCCGCCCAGCCTGTTGATGGCCACCATTGGCCTGTCGCTGGCGACCTTTATGCAGGTGCTCGACACCACCATCGCCAACGTGGCCTTGCCGACCATTTCCGGCAACCTCGGCGTGAGTTCGGAGCAGGGCACCTGGGTGATCACCTCGTTTGCGGTGAGCAACGCCATCGCCTTGCCGCTCACCGGTTGGTTGAGCCGGCGGTTTGGCGAAGTGAAGCTGTTCCTGTGGGCGACCATGCTGTTTGTGCTGGCCTCGTTCCTCTGTGGTATTTCCACTTCGATGCCCGAATTGATCGGCTTCCGGGTGCTGCAAGGCCTGGTGGCCGGGCCGTTGTACCCGATGACCCAGACGCTGCTGATCGCGGTCTACCCGCCGGCGAGGCGTGGCATGGCCCTGGCGTTGCTGGCGATGGTCACGGTGGTGGCGCCGATTGCGGGGCCGATCCTCGGTGGCTGGATCACTGACAGCTACAGCTGGCCGTGGATCTTCTTTATCAACGTCCCCATCGGCATCTTTGCGGTGATGGTGGTGCGTGCGCAATTGAAGAAGCGCCCGGTGACCACCAGCTACCAGCCGATGGATTATGTCGGGCTGTTGAGCCTGATCGTGGGCGTCGGCGCGCTGCAGATCATCCTCGACAAGGGCAACGACCTGGACTGGTTCGAATCCAACTTCATCATTGTGGGCGCGGCGATTTCGGTGATTGCCCTGGCGGTGTTCATCATCTGGGAAATGACCGACAAGCACCCGGTGGTCAACCTGCGGCTGTTTGCCTACCGTAACTTTCGCATCGGCACGATTGTGTTGATCCTCGGCTACGCGGGCTTCTTCGGCATCAACCTGATCCTGCCGCAGTGGCTGCAAACCCAGATGGGCTACACCGCCACCTGGGCCGGCCTGGCGGTGGCGCCGATCGGTATCCTGCCGGTGCTGATGTCACCGTTCGTGGGCAAGTACGCGCACAAGTTCGACCTGCGCCTGCTGGCAGGCCTGGCGTTCCTGGCGATCGGCCTGAGCTGCTTTATGCGCGCGGGTTTCACCAATGAGGTGGACTTCACCCACATTGCCCTGGTGCAGTTGTTCATGGGCATCGGCGTGGCGCTGTTCTTCATGCCGACCTTGAGCATCCTGATGTCCGACCTGCCACCGCACCAGATCGCCGACGGCGCCGGTCTTGCGACCTTTCTGCGGACCCTGGGCGGCAGCTTTGCGGCCTCGCTGACCACCTGGATCTGGATCCGCCGGGCGGACCAGCACCATGCGTACATGAGCGAGAACATGACCACCTATGACTCGGCCACCCGCGACGCGCTGCAGGCGCTCGGTGGGGCAGGGCACAAGGCCTACGCGCAACTGGACCAGATCCTCACCAGCCAGGCGTACATGATGTCCACCGTGGATTACTTTACGTTGCTGGGGTGGATGTTCATGGGGTTGATGCTGCTGGTGTGGCTGGCGAAGCCGCCGTTTGGTGCCAAGGCAGGGCCGGAAGCGTCCGGCCACTGATTGGCAAAGACTGAAATGCAATCAATTGTGGGAGGGGGCTTGCCCTAATGCCGTTCAGTTAAGCGAAAGTGATTCACTGTAGGAGCGAGCTTGCTCGCGAAGAACTCAGGGCCACCGCGCTTATCGAGAATGAACGCGTTGCCTGGGCGTTTTTCGCGAGCAAGCTCGCTCCTGCAAAAAGCCTTAACTGACTGGCATTAGGGCAAGCCCCCTTCCACACTTTGATCTCTGTTCACATTGGATCAGTGGTGTTTGAGGATCAGGCGCCAGGCAACGCCAGTTGCGGATTGACGAAGTCAAACGCCGCCAACTGAAAGCCTTGCTCATCCGCCTGCAACGCCCAGCCCTGCTTGTCCCAATCCCCCAGCACAATGCGCTTGGCCGCCTGGTCGCCAATCTGCAGCTTATGGATCGCCGGGCGGTGCGTGTGGCCGTGGACCAGGGTGCGCACGCCGAACTGCTGCATCACCCGCGGTACTTCCTCGGGCGTCACATCGACAATGTTATTGGCCTTCATGCGCGTTTGCGCGCGGCTTTCACTGCGCAGCTTGCGCGCCAGCCGATGGCGGGTGCGCAATGGCAGGTGACGCAGGATAAACAGCACGATGGGATTACGCAGGATGCGCCGCAGCTTCATGTAGCCAAGGTCGCGGGTGCAGAGGCTGTCGCCGTGCATCAACAGCACGGGTTCGCCTGCGAGCTGCACGACACTCGGGTCCTTGAGCAAGGTGGCGCCTGCCGCTTTGCAGAACGCCTTGCCGATCAGGAAGTCGCGGTTGCCATGCATGATAAAAATCGGGGTGCCGCTGTCGCTCAGCTCGCGCAGAGCCTCGCAGATCGAACGCTGGAAGGGCGTCATCCCATCGTCGCCAATCCAGGCTTCAAAGAAGTCCCCCAGAATGTACAACGCCTGGGCGCCACGGGCGCGGTTGTGAAGCAGATCCAGAAACGCCCGGGTAATGTCCGGGCGCTCCTCTTCCAGATGCAAGTCTGAAATCAGCAATATCACTCAACGATCTCGGCTTTCTCGACGATCACGTCTTCGACCGGTACGTCCTGGTGACCGGCCTTGGAGGTGGTCGACACGCCTTTGATCTTGTCGACAACGTCCTGGCCTTCGGTGACTTTACCGAACACGGCGTAGCCCCAGCCCTGTACGTTCTTGCCGCTGTGGTTCAGGAAGGCGTTGTCGGCCACGTTGATGAAGAACTGCGCGGAGGCCGAATGCGGCTCCATGGTACGGGCCATGGCGACGGTGTACTTGTCGTTGGAAAGGCCGTTGTCCGCTTCGTTCTGGATGCTTGGGCGCTTGTCTTTCTTTTCTTTCATGCCAGGCTCGAAACCGCCGCCCTGGACCATGAAGTTACCGATGACACGGTGGAAAACCGTGTTTTCGTAGTGGCCGGCCTTAACGTACTCGATGAAGTTGGCGACGGTGATCGGCGCTTTCTCGGCGTTCAGCTCGATGACGATGTCACCGTGGTTGGTGGTCAGTTTGACTTGAGTCATGTTCACTACTCTTTTCAGGGAATTCGTGGGTTTGGACGCCTGGGGCGCCTTACCTGTCTGGCTAAACGGCGGCCAAGGCGCGCAGTTTAGCGTGCCCGGCAGGAATTTCGAGGTGGTTTTTTACCGCCCGGTTAATTAAAGCAGCAGTTTTTGGTCGTGACCTGTCAGTGTCTTGACAGCATCAGCTATGATATCGCCTTTGTTTTATCTGGCCCCAACCGGCCACGAACCTGTCTGTTCAAGGATCCTATGAGCAAGCCCACTGTCGACCCTACCTCGAATTCCAAGGCCGGACCTGCCGTCCCGGTCAATTTCCTGCGCCCGATCATCCAGGCGGACCTGGATTCGGGCAAGCACACGCAGATCGTCACCCGCTTCCCGCCAGAGCCCAACGGCTACCTGCACATCGGTCACGCCAAGTCGATCTGTGTGAACTTCGGCCTGGCCCAGGAGTTCGGTGGCGTCACGCACCTGCGTTTCGACGACACCAACCCGGCCAAGGAAGACCAGGAATACATCGACGCCATCGAAAGCGACATCAAGTGGCTGGGCTTCGAATGGTCCGGTGAAGTGCGCTATGCCTCCAAATACTTCGACCAGCTGTTCGACTGGGCCGTCGAGCTGATCAAGGCCGGCAAGGCCTACGTCGACGACCTGACCCCCGAGCAGGCCAAGGAATACCGTGGCACCCTGACCGAACCGGGCAAGAACAGCCCGTTCCGCGACCGCTCCGTAGAAGAGAACCTCGACTGGTTCGCCCGCATGCGCGCCGGTGAGTTCCCGGACGGCGCCCGCGTACTGCGCGCCAAGATCGACATGGCCTCGCCGAACATGAACCTGCGCGACCCGATCATGTACCGCATCCGCCACGCCCATCACCACCAGACCGGCGACAAGTGGTGCATCTACCCGAACTACGACTTCACCCACGGCCAGTCGGACGCCATCGAAGGCATCACCCACTCCATCTGCACCCTGGAGTTCGAGAGCCATCGCCCGCTGTACGAATGGTTCCTCGACAGCCTGCCGGTCCCGGCGCACCCGCGTCAGTACGAATTCAGCCGCCTGAACCTCAACTACACCATCACCAGCAAGCGCAAGCTCAAGCAACTGGTGGATGAAAAGCACGTCAATGGCTGGGACGACCCACGCATGTCGACCCTGTCGGGCTTCCGCCGCCGTGGCTACACCCCGGCGTCGATCCGCAACTTCTGCGAGATGGTCGGCACCAACCGCTCCGACGGTGTGGTCGACTACGGCATGCTCGAGTTCAGCATCCGCCAGGACCTCGACGCGAACGCGCCACGGGCCATGTGCGTGCTGCGTCCGTTGAAAGTCGTGATCACCAACTACCCGGAAGACAAGGTCGACCATCTCGAACTGCCGCGTCATCCGCAGAACGAAGCACTCGGCGTGCGCAAGCTGCCGTTCGCCCGTGAAATCTACATCGACCGCGATGACTTCATGGAAGAGCCGCCAAAAGGCTACAAGCGCCTGGAGCCCAACGGCGAAGTGCGCCTGCGCGGCAGCTACGTGATCCGCGCCGACGAAGCGATCAAGGACGCCGAGGGCAACATCGTCGAACTGCGTTGCTCCTACGACCCGGAAACCCTGGGCAAGAACCCTGAAGGCCGCAAGGTCAAGGGCGTGATCCACTGGGTGCCGGCCGCTGCCAGCATCGAGTGCGAAGTGCGCCTGTACGATCGCCTGTTCCGTTCGCCGAATCCTGAAAAGGCCGAAGACAGCGCCAGTTTCCTCGACAACATCAACCCTGACTCCCTGCAAGTGCTCACCGGTTGTCGTGCCGAACCCTCTTTGGGCGACGCACAGCCGGAAGACCGTTTCCAGTTCGAGCGCGAAGGCTACTTCTGCGCGGATATCAAGGACTCGAAACCTGGTCAGCCGGTGTTCAACCGTACCGTGACCTTGCGTGATTCGTGGGGCCAGTGATTCTGTTTAAGGAACTGTCGTGCTAACGATCTACAACACACTCAGCAAGACCAAAGAAGTCTTCAAGCCGCTGGATGGCAACAAGGTGCGCATGTACGTGTGCGGCATGACCGTGTACGACTACTGCCACATCGGCCACGGCCGCAGCATGGTTGCCTTCGACCTGGTGACCCGCTGGTTGCGTTTCAGCGGCTATGACTTGACCTATGTGCGCAACATCACCGACATCGACGACAAGATCATCAACCGCGCCAACGAGAACGGCGAGTCGTTCGATGCGCTGACCGAGCGCATGATCGCCGCCATGCACGAGGACGAGGCGCGCCTCAATATCCTCAAGCCGGACATGGAACCGCGTGCCACGGACCACATCCCTGGCATGCACGCCATGATCCAGACCCTGATCGACAAGGGTTACGCCTACGCTCCTGGCAACGGTGACGTGTACTACCGCGTCGCCAAGTTCATGGGCTACGGCAAGCTGTCGCGCAAGAAAATCGAAGACCTGCGCATCGGCGCGCGCATTGAAGTCGACGAAGCCAAGCAGGATCCGCTCGACTTCGTGCTGTGGAAAGGCACCAAGCCCGGCGAGCCGAGCTGGGAATCGCCATGGGGCGCCGGGCGTCCGGGCTGGCACATCGAATGCTCGGTGATGTCCACCTGCTGCCTGGGTGAGACTTTCGACATTCATGGCGGCGGCAGCGACCTCGAGTTCCCGCACCACGAAAACGAAATCGCCCAGAGCGAAGCCGCCACCGGCAAGACCTACGCCAACGCCTGGATGCACTGCGGCATGATCCGCATCAATGGCGAGAAGATGTCCAAGTCCTTGAACAACTTCTTCACCATCCGCGACGTGCTGGAAAAGTACCACCCGGAAGTGGTGCGTTACCTGCTGGTGTCCAGCCACTACCGCAGCGCCATCAACTATTCGGAAGACAACCTCAAGGACGCCAAGGGCGCCCTGGAGCGGTTCTACCACGCGTTGAAAGGCCTGCCATCCGTGGCGCCGGCCGGCGGCGAAGCCTTCGTGGCACGCTTCACCGAAGTCATGAACGACGACTTCGGCACCCCCGAAGCCTGCGCCGTGCTGTTCGAAATGGTGCGCGAGATCAACCGTTTGCGTGAGAGTGATCTCGACGCAGCGGCGGGCCTGGCGGCGCGCTTGAAAGAGCTGGCCAGTGTGCTGGGCGTGCTGCAGATGGAGGCCGATGACTTCCTGCAGGCCGGCGCCGAAGGGCGTGTGGATGCGGCTGAAGTGGATGCGTTGATCCAGGCGCGCTTGACCGCCCGTACCAATAAGGACTGGTCGGAATCCGACCGTATCCGTGACCAACTGACCGCGATGGGTGTGGTATTGGAAGACGGCAAGGGCGGGACGACGTGGCGGTTGGCTGATCAGGCTTGATCGGTCAACGCTGAACAAAAAACGCCCCGACTGGTTCGGGGCGTTTTTTTGCATGCCGGTTTAACGGCTCACTCGATCCATTGTGGGAGCGAGCAAGCCCGCTCCCACATTTTTTACCGTGTCCACTTTGCGAATTCTTCGGTTTCAGATTTATCTGTGAAAAGCCAAATGGCTTGCCAGCGCTTGAGCTGACGCCAGGTCCTCCGCTGCGTTGACCAGCAGGTCTCGGTACGATAAACACACCATAGCCTTCAACGGACGGCTATGGTTTTTCAGAAGGGTTTAGTTAAGGGTTTGTTGTGCAGACACGCGGCCGATCCGCAGATGTCCCCCATCCAAATGTGGGAGCTGGCTTGCCTGCGATGGCGGTGTATCAGCCACCGAACATGCTGGCTGATACACCGCCATCGCCGGCAAGCCAGCTCCTACAGTTTTTAGCGCGGCCGTTTCATTGCGTCGTTATCTACGCCTGATGTAGTCCACCCATTCGTACTCAAGGCCCTCGTGCTGTCGGACGCCATGGCGGCAGACCTCAACGAACTCATCCTTAAAACTCGGAAACCTGGCTTCACCCTCGTGATCATCGTTGAACAGGGGGCAGGTACAGCCTGTCCACAAAGTGTATCGCTTGGTCATAAAGCTCTGGCCCGCCACCGATATGAATTTCCTCGGGGGTGTAGAGGGCTGCGCGTTCTAGTGCCGCTGCCAGGGATTGGTAGGCGATAGCGTGCTCGTGCACATAGTCAGGGTTTCTGGACAGCACGATGTTGGGCCGATCGGCCAATGGCCTACCGCTGAGTGCAATGACCGACTCGAAGGTTTTTCGGCCCATGATGACCGGTTTGCCAATCGTCTTGGCAGCGAATCTGCGCAGATCATCCGGCACCATTCGCAACAGCCCGCCGGCTTTGCCGATGGAGCGATTACGGCTGCCTATGCCTGCGACCAATGCGAGGGGGTGGGTTCATGGTCTGTTCCTTCAGAGAAATCCATTATTGCGCGGCGTGAGCGCCTGACATTACTTGATACCGACTTTGCACAAAACCATTGTCCGACACATAGGTGCCAATATGCTGCAGCTCCCGCTCACTGCCAACCTGGCTGAACAGTGGAATGCCTTGCCCCAGCAAAACCGGGATACGCGTAATGATCAGCTCATTGACCAGGCCCGCGTCAAGAAACGCCTGGATCGTCTGGCCACCGTCGATATAGAGGTGCTTCATACCGCGTTCGGCTAACGTTGCCACGAGTGAGGTGACGTCTGCTGCCATGACCTCGACCTTGCCCTCCAGATGCGCAGGGATCTGCAGAGGCTGATGGGAGAGTGCAATGACGGGAGTGCCCTCGTAGGGCCAATCCGGGAAGGACAAGACTTTCTCCAGGGTTTTGCGACCCATTACCAGTGCATCGACCGTGGCGATGAAGCGTTCATAGGTTACGCCGCTCAGCTCGGCGGTTTCGTATTCCGGTCGGTGCAACCATTCGATATCACCGTCTGGACGGGCAATAAAGCCGTCGACGCTGGTTGCGATAAAAACGGAACAGTGGATATCCATGGCGAAAACTCCTTTTAGTGCGCTTTGACGCTAATATTCATTTAATCCTCGGGTGCCACAACCGGGCGTCTGAGAAACAGTCTGATGCCCCTTTCTGCCGTGCGAGGATGTATGCGAAGTTGGTTGATCCGTTACCGTTACGCAATCATTTTCTGGATATGCTTCGGTGTTTTCCGTACCTCCCTGGCCGACTGGAATCCGATTCCCTCCGGCTCCATGCGCCCAACCCTGCTGGAAGGCGATGTGGTGCTGGTCAATCGCGTAGCGTATGACCTCAAGGTCCCGCTCACGGATATTTCCCTGGCCCACCTCGATAACCCCCAGCGCGGCGATGTGGTGACGTTTTCGTCACCCAAGGATGGCATGCGCCTGATCAAGCGGATTGTCGGCGTTCCCGGCGACACCCTGGAAATGCGCGATGAAGTGCTGTGGGTCAACGGTACGCCAGCCACCTACAGTGATGCGCAGGACATCAGCGAGCCAATTGTCCCAGGTCATACGGTACCGGGGATCAAGCTGAACGAATTGGCCGCCAACCGCCAGCGTACTGTGCAGTTCATGCCGACGGTGCGGGCGATGCGCAATTTCGCACCAGTGGTGGTGCCGGCCGACAGCTATTTCATGCTGGGGGATAACCGCGATAACAGCGATGACTCGCGATACATCGGCTTTGTGCCACGTCGGCTGTTGATCGGGCGGGCGCATCATGTGCTGGCATCGGCGCAGATCCTGGAGCATTGGATGCCACGCCTGAACAGATTTGGCGCGCCGATCCTGTAGGCGCTGGTTTGCCAGCGATTGCTGTATGTCAGTTGCATCCACAGCGACCGACACGCCGCCATTGCCGGCAAGCCGGTTCCTACCGTTCGACGTGTGACGCGGCCCCCTGAATCCAGGCACTTACTTTTTGGTGAGCCCATCACCTTTTTGTGCGTTCTTGTGGGCTGTCCATCTCGTTCTTATCCTGCGGTCTTCGTTTACCCAGGAGTAGGTTTCATGAGTTTTGATCTCGGACTAAAAGGCCTTCGTGCACTGGTCACCGGTGGCACCAAAGGTATTGGCGCGGCCGTGGTGACGGTGTTGCATGAACAAGGCGCGCAGGTGATTTCGGTCGCGCGTTCGGCGGCGGATTCGACGCTTGAAGGCGTGCATTTCATCGCTGCCGACCTGGGCACTGCCGCGGGTTGTGCGAGCGTGACCGAGGCGGTGAAGGATCGGTTTGGTGGGGTGGATATCATCGTCAATGTGCTCGGCGGTTCCAGCGCGCCGGGTGGTGGTTTTGCGGTACTGGACGATGAGCAGTGGGCGAGTGCGCTGGGCCAGAACCTGATGGCGGCGGTGCGGTTGGATCGGGCGTTATTGCCGGGGATGATCGAGCGTCGGGCAGGGGTGATTATTCATGTCACGTCGATCCAGCGAGAGTTGCCGTTGCCGGAGTCGACCACAGCGTATGCCGCTGCAAAGGCGGCGTTGGCGACGTATAGCAAGAGCCTGTCGAAAGAAGTGACGCCCAAGGGCATTCGGGTGGTACGGGTTTCTCCAGGCTGGGTGGAGACTGACGCGGCGGTGGCGCTGGCGGAGCGTCTGGCGGAGCAGGCGGGGACGGATTACGAGGGCGGCAAGCAGATCATCATGCAGGCGCTCGGCGGCATTCCGCTTGGACGGCCGGCCAAGCCCCAGGAGGTGGCTGACTTGATCGCCTTCCTGGTCTCGCCCCGCGCCGCGTCGATCAGCGGGACCGAGTACGTGATCGATGGCGGTACCGTTCCCACGGTTTAAGTCGTCGGCTTGGCAGCCTGCCATTTGAGCAGGCCATCCAGCACCGGGCACAGGCTCTGGCCCCACTCGGTCATGCGGTATTCCACTTTGGGTGGCACCACCGGATAGACCGTGCGCTGTACCAGCCCATCGGCTTCGAGCTGGCGCAATTGTTGGGCCAGCATCTTCTGCGAGATATCCGGGATCAGCCGCTCAAGGTCCGAGTAACGTTGCACCTGGCCGCCGAACAGATGGAACAGGATGATCAGCTTCCACCGCCCGCCAAGCCAGGCGAGGGTGGTTTCGACGTCGGCGGCAGCGGTGGCAGGGGTGTAGGTTTTACTCATCGCATACGTCCTTGGACATTTCGGTCATTTGCCATTTGTTTTGACGCCGCCCGAATCCTGGCTTTAGATAGTCGCCACGACCAAACCCACGATGAAACTGGCGGTGATTCAAATGGATTGTATTTTCTGCAGCATTGTTCAAAAGACCTCCCCAGCGCACATTCTGTGGGAAGACGACCAGCATATGGCGTTTCTTTCGATCTTTCCCAACACACCGGGTTTCAGCGTGGTAATCCCCAAGCAGCACTACGGCAGCTATGCGTTTGCGCAGTCGGATGAGGTGTTGGCCGGGCTCGCGGTCGCGGCGAAGAAAACCGCGCTGCAGATTGATCGGGCGTTTCCGGATGTGGCGCGCACCGGGATGATGCTGGAAGGCTACGGCGTGGATCACCTGCATGCGAAGTTGTTTCCCATGCATGGGACGGGGTCGGACAGTGCGTTCAAACCGATCAGTTCAAAGGTGGACAAGTTTTTTGAAACGTATGAGGGCTACATTTCGTCCCACGATTTTGTGCGGGCGGATGATGGGGAACTGGCGCAATTGGCCGCGCATATCCGATCGCTCGCCTGATGTCCAAACTGTAGGAGTCGGCAAGCCGGCTCCTACAAAGGGTTGCGTCCGCCTCAAGCGTCAGCGGCGGCTGCTGACTTCGGCGGGTACATCATCGCCCGCCATGCGCTTGCGAAACAGCGCGGTGCGCGCCAATAGCAGCGTGGTCACCGGCACCGTGATCGAGAGCAAGATCGGGATCAGCCAGCCGTGCAACACCGGGCCCGACTTGAGCACCGAAAAATAGATAATCGACGCGAGCGCCACACACCAGGCACCCAATGTCGAGGCCAGCGCCGGCGGGTGCATGCGCTGGAAGAAGTCTTTCATGCGCAGCAAGCCAAGCGCGCCGATCAACGCAAACACGCTGCTCAACACCAGCAGTACCGCGACGACGATTTCCATCCATAACGGCATCATTCAATCACCTCTCCACGCAGCAGGAATTTGGCCAGGGCAAACGAGCCCACGAAGCCGAACAGCGCAATCAGCAGCGCCGCTTCAAAGTAGGTGTCGCTGGCATATCGAATACCGAGCACCAGCATCATCAGCATCGCCAGGATGTACAGGTAGTCCAGCGCCAGGACCCGGTCCTGGGCCGACGGGCCTTTGAACAGGCGGATCAGGGTCAGCACCATGGCCAGGGAGAACAGGAACAGGCTGAACAGGATCGCATTGGAGAGCAGGGCGCTCATTCGAAGATCTCCATCAGGGGCCGCTCGTAGGTGGTCTTGAAGTGCTCGATAAACGGCGCTTCATCCTCCAGGTCGAATACGTGCAGCAGCAGGATGCTGCGGTCCAGCGCCAGTTCCGACCAGATGGTGCCGGGGACCACGGTGGTAATCATCGACAGGGCGGCGAGGCCGTTGGCGTCGCGCAGGTCCAGGGGAATTTTGACGAAGCGCGAACGCGGTGGGCGTGAGCCGCACACCAGCACGCCCCAGGCCACTTGCAGGTTGGAGACGATCACATCGCGGCCGACCAGGAAAAACAGGCGGATGATCACGCCAGGGCGGCGGATGCGGATCGGCAGAGGGCGCAGCGGCGCCATCAGCAGCGGTGCAAGCAGGCCCAGCAGCGCGCCCAGCAGCAGGTTGCCGGGGCTGACGGACAGGTTCAGCACCAGCCACAGCAACCACAAGGCCAGGGACAACCACGGTGCAGGCAACAGGCGCTTCATGGCTGCACCTCCAGCGCGGCGGTCTTGGCTTCGGGGCTGGGGACCGGACGCGTGGCCATCACCGCCATCACGTAGTGTTCCGGGTTGTTCAGGCTTTGGGCAGTGGCCTGGGTGTAGCGCATCAGCGGCTCGGCCTTGAAGGTCAGCAGGATGCTCAGGCCCAGCAGGAAGAAGATCGGCACGCACTCATAGCGGCGCAGCAAGGGCGACGGGCGCTCTTCCGGGGTCCAGAAGCGCTGGATACCCAGGCGGGCGAAGGCGATCAGCGAGGCCAGGCCCGAGAGGATCAACAGCGCCACCAAACCCCAGGCCGCGGGACGAATGGGTTCATCCACACTGACGCCCAGGCCCAAGGGGTTAACCAGCGCACTCAACAAGCTGAGCTTGCCGATAAACCCGGACAGCGGCGGCATGCCGATAATCAACAGGGCGCAGGCGACAAAGCTCAAGCCGAGGAAGGCCATAGTCCAGGGAATCACCTGGCCGACCACGGCTTTCTGCTCGTCATCCAGGTTCACGCCAGGACGCGGATGCAGGGATTCCATGGCCTTGGGCAGTGCGTCAATCTCTTCATCCAGCGGCAGGTCGTTGGCCGAGCGCGAACGCTCGATCAATTCGGCCAGCAGGAACAGCGCACTCAACGCCAGGGTGGAGCTGACCAGATAGAACAGCGCCCCGGCGGTCAGGCTTGGCTGGGCGAAACCAACGGCCGACAGCAGGATCCCGGCCGAGACCAGGATGCTCAAGCTGGCCATGCGCTCAAGCCGCTGCGCCGCCACCATCGCCAGCGCCGCGCAGATGATCGTGGCCATGCCGCCGTACACCAGCCAGTCGCCGCCAAACAACGCCGACGCGCCGGCCTGGCCGGAGAACAGCAGGGTCCACAGGCGCAGCACGGTGTACACGCCGACCTTGGTCATGATCGCGAACATCGCCGCCACCGGCGCACTGGCCGAGGAATAGGCGGGGGCCAGCCAGAAGTTCAGCGGCCACATGCCGGCCTTGGCCAGGAATGCGGTGGCGAGGATCGCCGCACCGGCATGCAGCAGGCCGCGATCCGCCTCGGGTACCAGCGGGATTTTCAGCGCCAGGTCGGCGAAATTCAGCGTACCGGTCACGCCGTAGATCATCGCCGCGCCAATCAGGAACAGCGACGACGCCAGCAGGTTGATCGCGATGTAATGCAGCCCCGACGACACCCGCGCCCGGCCCGAGCCGTGCAGCATCAAGCCGTAGGACGCCGCCAGCAGCACTTCGAAGAACACGAACAGGTTGAACAGGTCCGCCGTGAGGAACGCGCCGTACAGGCCCATCATCTGGATCTGGAACAGCGCATGGAAACTGGTACCGGCACGGTCCCAACGGGCCATGGCGAACAGCAGCGCGCTCACGCCGATGATCCCGGTGAGCACCAGCATCAGCGCCGAGAGCTGGTCGACCACCAGCACGATGCCGAACGGCACCTGCCAGTTGCCCGGCAGGTACACGCCAATCGAGCCGGGGCCGCCTTTTTGCGTCCAGTACAACAGCAGGATCGCGATGCCCATGCCAATGACGCTGGAGAACAGGTTGATCCTGGCCTTCAGCGGGCGGCGTTTTTCGCCGAGCATCAGCATCAGCGCGGCGGTGAGCAACGGCAGCAGGATCGGGGCGACGATCAGTTGGTTGACCCAATTCATTCCTTGGGCTCCCGGCCGTCCACATGGTCAGTGCCGGTCAGGCCCCGTGACGCCAGCAGCACCACCAGGAACAACGCGGTCATGGCGAAGCTGATCACGATCGCCGTAAGCACCAGGGCCTGGGGCAGGGGATCGGTGTAATTGAGCAGGTCCTGGGGCACGCCGTCCTTGATGATCGGCTCCTTGCCGATAAACAGGCTGCCCATGCTGAAAATGAACAGGTTGACCCCGTAGGACAACAGGCACAGGCCCATCACCACCTGGAACGTCCGTGGCCGCAGGATCAACCAGACGCCGGAGGCCGCCAGGACCCCAATGGCAATTGCGATGACTTCTTCCATCAGGCGGCTCCTTCGGTGGCGGCGACTACTTTGGCCTGGTTGCTTGGTTTATGCGCACGCACCGACTGGTGACCGAGGGCGGTGAGCATCAGCAGTGTCGAGCCGACGACCATGGCGTATACGCCGACGTCGAAGAACAACGCGCTGGCGATATGAATATCGCCCAGCAGCGGCAGGCTGAGATGCCAGGTATGAGTGGTGAGGAACGGGTAGCCGACAAACAACGCGCCGATCCCGGTCAGCGTCGCCGAGAGCAGGCCGAAGCCCATCCAGCGCATCGGCCGCAGGCTCATCTGCGCCTCGACCCACTGGGTACCGGCGACCATGTATTGCAGGATAAACGCCACCGACATCACCAGGCCGGCGACAAACCCGCCGCCCGGTTGGTTGTGGCCGCGCATGAACAGGTAGAACGACACCACCAGCGCAATCGGCAGCAGCAGGCGCACCAGCACCGCCGGCACCATCATGAAGCCGAGGGCGGTGTCGCTGGCCTGGCGCGGGTTGACCAGGTCGGTGGCCACGTCCGGCGCCAGTTGACGCTGCTGTGGCGGCAGCTCCATGCTTTCCTTGGACGGGCGGAAACGACGCAGCAGGGCGTACACCGTCAGCGCCACGGCGCCGAGCACGGTGATTTCGCCGAGGGTATCGAAGCCCCGGAAGTCCACCAGCATCACGTTCACCACATTGCTGCCACCGCCCTCGGGCAGGGCGCGGCTCAAGTAGAACGAAGAAATATCGTTGGGCGTCTGGCGCGTCAGCATCGCATACGACAGCAACGCCATACCGCCGCCTACCACGGTGGAGAGCAGGAAGTCGCGCAGACGACGGATGCGCGCCTTGCGCAGCGAACTGGGCAGCGGCGAGACCTCTTCGATCCGCCGTGGCAGCCAGCGCAGGCCGAGCAGGATCAGTACGGTGGTGACCACTTCCACCACCAACTGGGTCAGCGCCAGGTCCGGCGCCGAGAACCACACGAAGGTGACACAGGTCATCAGGCCGCACACGCTGACCATGGTCAGGGCCGCGAGCCGGTGATACTTGGCTTGCCAGGCGGCGCCCAGGGCGCAGGCAATCGCCAGCAGCCACAGGGTGACGAACACGATGGAGCCCGGGATCTTCGGGCGGTCGCCCCAGCTGAGGCCGCTGTTGAGCATCGGGATCATGGCGCCGATCACTGCGACGATCACCAACAGGAACAATTGGGTCTGCAGGCGCTTGGTGCTGATGCGTTTCTCGATCCTGCGCACGCCGCGCATCATCAGCACCAGGCTGCGCTCGAAGCCGCGCTTGCCGTTGAAGTAGCTGATGATCGGCGGGTATTTGAAGCGGCCGCGTTTCAGTTGTTTGCGTAGCAGCAGGTAGAGCACCACGCCACCGGACATGGCCACCAGGCTCATGATCATCGGTGCATTCCAGCCATGCCAGATCGCCAGGCTGTATTCCGGCAGCACGCCGCCGACCACCGGCAGCGCCGCGGCAGCGAGGATCGAACCGACCACCTGGGCCGGGAAGATGCCCACCAGCAGGCAGGTGAATACCAGCAGCTCAACCGGGGCACGCATCCAGCGCGGGGGTTCGTGAGGCGTGTGGGGCAGGTCGGTGGCGGGCGGGCCGAAGAACACATCCACGGTAAAGCGCAGGGCGTAGGCCACGCTGAACGTGCCGGCAATGGTCGCGATCAGGGGCAGGGCGATTTCCACCCATTGGGTCGATGAGATAAACACGGTTTCAGCGAAGAACATCTCTTTGGACAGGAAACCGTTGAGCAACGGTACGCCGGCCATGGATGCGCTGGCCACCATCGCCAGGGTCGCGGTAAACGGGATCAGGCGTACCAGGCCACTGAGCTTGCGGATGTCCCGCGTGCCGCTTTCGTGGTCGATGATGCCCGCCGCCATGAACAGCGAGGCCTTGAAGGTGGCGTGGTTGAGGATATGGAACACCGCAGCGACGGCGGCCAGCGGGCTGTTGAGGCCCAGCAGCAGGGTGATCAGCCCGAGGTGGCTGATGGTGGAATAGGCTAAAAGGCCTTTGAGATCATTCTGGAACATGGCGCAGTAAGCGCCGAGGAGGAGGGTCAGGGCGCCGGCACCGCCGACGATCCAGAACCACTCTTCGCTGCCGGACAGCGACGGCCACAGGCGGGCCAGCAGGAACACGCCGGCCTTCACCATCGTCGCCGAGTGCAGATAGGCAGACACCGGGGTCGGTGCAGCCATGGCGTGGGGCAGCCAGAAGTGGAACGGGAACTGCGCGCTTTTGCTCAGGGCGCCGATCAGCACCAGCGCGAGCATCACCGGGTACAGCGAATGCGCGCGGATCTGCTCGCCGGCGGCCAGCACTTGGTCCAGGTCATAGCTGCCGACGATATGCCCCAGCAGCATCACGCCCGCCAGCAGGCACAAGCCGCCCGCGCCGGTGACCATCAAGGCCATGTACGCACCACGACGCGCATCGGCGCGATGGTGCCAGTAGCCGATCAACAGGAACGAGAACAGGCTGGTCAGTTCCCAGAAGAACACGATCTGGATCAGGTTGCCGGAAATCACCAGGCCGAGCATGGCGCCCATGAAGGCCAGGAAAAACGCGAAGAAACGCGGCACCGGATCGTCCGGCGACATGTAGTAGCGCGCATACAGCGACACCAGCGCGCCGATGCCGAGCACCAGCATCGAGAACAACCAGGCGAACCCATCCATGCGCAGCACGAAGTTCAGCCCAAGGCTGGGCAACCACATGAACTCTTCGCGGATCACGCCACCGTGGGCGATCTGGGGGGAGAGCAGGGCGACTTGAACGGTTCCGACCAGGGCCACAAGGCCAGCCAGCAGGGATTCGGTGTTACGTGCATTGTGCGGCAGCAAGGCCGCCAGACAGCTGCCGATAAAAGGCAGAAGCAGTAGAACTATCAGGGACATAGGCTTCTAATCTGCGGGAGTTTGGGATGCATCATACGTGCCGCTTTGTCGATCACCAAACGGCAACATGTGGCAGGATCCTACAAAGTAGGTCGAAAACTCCCGTTTGGCATTGTTTCGGACCCTAGCCCTGTTGCTCCTGTTCCCGCTCATCCTGCAACTCGATGGCCTTTTGCCCTTTTGTCTTGATCTCACTCACAATCACCGCCACCACAATCAACGCTGCCCCCAGCATGGCAATCGGCGGGAACCGCTCGCCGGCGATCCGCCCGACAACCCCGGCCCACACCGGCTCACCGGCGTAGATCAACGTGGCCCGTGTCGGCGAAACGCTTTGCTGCGCCCAATTCATGGCGACCTGGATCACCGCACTGGTCAGGCCCAGGCCCACGGCGCTGAACAGCAGCAGCCAGGAGAACCCCGGCAGCGCCTCGCCCATCGGCACCACCATCAAAAACGACAGCAGCGACGCCGTCGCCAGTTGCACCACCGTCACCCGGCGTACGTCCACTTGCCCGGCGAACGCACTGATCAAAATGATTTCCGCCGCTATCGCCACGGCACCGATCAGGGTGGCGATTTCCCCTGGGCTGAAATTCAACGAAGCCCCGGCGGGGCCGGTCAACAACATCAACCCGGCAAACGCCAGCATGATGCCGATGCTTGGCATCAACCCCGGGCGCCGGCCCAGCACCAGCCATTGCAGCAGTGGCACGAACGGCACATACAGCGCGGTAATGAACGCCGACTGGCTGCTCAGGATCGTCTGCAGGCCAATGGTCTGCAGGCCGTAGCCGAACATGATCGCTACGCCGATGAACACGCCCGCCTTCAATTCGAACAACGTCAGGTCGCGCAAGGTACGCAAGGAAAAGAACCCGACCACAATCGCCGCCGCCGCAAAGCGCAGGCCCACGAAAAACATCGGCCCGCTGACAGTCATGGCATGCTGCACCAGCAAAAACGTGCCGCCCCAGATCATGGTGATAAACACCAGGATGCACTCGGCTTTGCTGAAACGGTGGAAACGCGAGGGGGAGTTCGGCGTGGTCATGGCGGCTCGGTCTTGCAAGGGAAAGGCACGGACCGCACAATGCGCCGCACGCTGGGCAGTATACTGCGCACACCCACCCATTGAGCAATATAGTGCACAAAGAAAATCCACAACGGGCCTCGGTCCTGCAGCACGTCAGCCAGAACGTTCGTCGCCTGCGCCACGCCGCCGACCTGAGCCAGACTGCGCTCTCGGAAAAGTCCGGGGTCAGCCGGCGCATGCTGGTGGCCATCGAGGCCGGGGAAAAGAACGTCAGCCTGTCCACCCTCGACCGTGTGGCCGAAGCATTGGATGTGGCGTTCAGCGACCTGATCCAGGCGCCGGATGTGCGCGATCACAGCCGCATCAACGAACTGGCCTGGGCCGGTGATATTCCCGGTAGTAAAGCGATATTGCTTGCCAAGGCCACGGCGCGGCGTGAAGTCGAACTTTGGGAGATGCGCCTGGAGTCAGGTGATCGATATAGCCCAGAACCCGATCCGGAAGGCTGGAACGTGCAGATTTTTGTATTCGACGGCTGTTTGACCCTGCGGCTGGGCGACGCGAAGAAATACATTTCGGCGGGTGAGTTCTTTATGTTTGGCAGCGATCAAAACCATGTCTATTGCAATGATGGCTCGGTGGCTGTTCGGTTTGTTCGCACTGTGGTGATTTGAAGCAACACGGAAAGCTCTGTCGCTATCGTCAGAATAGTCATCGCGACTTACCAAGTATGACGCATTATTTTTCTGTGCTCTCCAAAGGGGATCAATAGAAAAAGGAAATGCCCGTGCCTGTCAATCCACAAAGTATAACTGGCTGGCCTTTGCCATTAGATATTGATGCGCCATCAGTTAATTTGCGCGCCTGCCCGGTAAAACCCAGTAATGAATTCCCGCGACAGTGGAGCAGTTGGGAGGCTGAGCATATTATCGGTGCAGAAGAGAAGAAACGCTCCTCTCCTATCGCCTATGAGCATTCGCCACATCGAAAAAGACGCGAGGATAAACTTTTTAGCCTTCCTCACGTTGATAGAACTATCCTGAATAGGGGTCCATTGTTTTCAAAAAAATCAGCGGCTAAATACAACATGCCTCAAGTAGGGCTAGTCTCCGAGGCTGGCATGGAGACACGCATAGCTCGCTATGCGAACAATCCAGTACTGCCTAATTTTATATACAGTTTTTTAACGGAGCCGAGTGACCCGAAATTCCTTGCTTTTCGGCAGCACCCTGAGCAGTTTCCTGCAACGCCGTTCACTGCGCAGGGGGGGATCGTGCTGATGCCGAATACTCGATACATAGAAAAATATCCCGAGGTTTTTCCAGAGCCAATGGACTTGAGTACTCGCACTCGGCATAGCGGTGGCTATGCGCTGGTGGGGTATTGGGTACCTCCTGATCTCTTTGAAAATCGCCAAGCGTTTCAAGAAGTCTTCAAATATCGCGTGAATACAGGTGTAGGTGTAGATGCGCGGGAAAGTGTAGGTGAATACGAAAAACGTACAGGTCGCACGTTTTTAGTCAACCCTGTTGATGTGCAAAAGGAGCATGTTGAGCTACTTAAGATGTTTAAGGAAATGAGCATGCGCTCCATTGAGAAAGTTTATGGTTATCAACCTGGAAAAGATACCGCGCAGATCTATTTACATAGCCCGATCTACGGAGACTCAACCGCCGGTCTGCATATTCATGTGCGCGTGAATCAGAGGCTGCCGGGCGGTGAGGCCGATGCTGGCAGTATCACATTGGATAAAATGATTGACGTGCTTGAGGGTAAGAAGTTTGGAAGCGGCAATATTAAGAGTGAGTTGTTCGGGTTGATGCCTAAAACTCACTCGGGGCTGATGGTATCCTTCAACTCGGCCTCGAACAAAAAACAATTTGAAGGCATTCCTGTTGTGTATGTTCCCAATCCATGGAAACAGCCTTAGGGAGGCGGTGTCGAGCACGTTTTGACTCAATAATTAAGTGTTGCGCTGCTTTTTGGGTTTGTCCTTCGCCACTCTTGAGTGGGCGAAGCGATATTTGAAATCTTTCAATTTTATACAGAGGTCATGGGTATGTTGGTTTCTCCTGTTTCACCGGCTTTGGTTCCGTATGCCTTGACGCCCGCGCCTTCAAACACACCAACAATAAACGTAGGCATAGAGCACTCTCGCGGATCGGTGCCGAAGGAACCCGTTAATCTGTCGCGTGGAGTACCTGTAGAACGCAGCAGTAATGGGGTTTTATTTACACGTGACGCCCAATTCATTGAGCATAATAACGAGTTGTATCGCGTCAAAAATCCTTACTATACGAACTACGTGGCCGCCGAGGAGGTTGCCATGGGTAATCTATTCTCGATGACGGGACTGGGTGCGCCGAAGATGATGTTGTGCAATGGTTGTGAGGGTTTTTTTGATTTTAATAAAACAACTAGGGGGGATTTTTCTGCGAATGCCGATTTATCAAAGTTTGCGTGTGTTGCGTCCAAGGTCGAGCCGAGCTTCAAGGACCTCGGTACATTCTTGTTAGATACCAGTCTGATGCCTGAACTCATTAGAGGGGCGGGTGAGAAGTCGCTCGTCAGCGACTCTGGAATTAAAAAAAACATCGATTCTTATCATGCTCTCGTTCAGCGCTATAAGCAGGCAGATAGCCATCTTGAAAATATTTATCAACGTTTTCCTGATGGCGAGCATCGGCGAGCGCCGGGAGTGCTTGATGAAGTAAAATCACAAAACCTGATTAAGTTTTCGGCGCTGGAGAAACTGAATGATTTACTGCCGTCGGAGCTAAAGTTTGACCAGCAGCAACACTACTTTGCGTCTCGGCTGATTAATAATTGGGATTATTTGAATTTTTCCTTTTGCAATTTTGGTTACTTCCAACCCGATAATGCCAAGGGTCAATACAGAGGCATGACTGTTGATTTTGGCGGAAGCGGTACCTTGGGTTTTGGTGGGCTTTCCAAGGCAGAGAGTTTTGAGCGGGCAACCCAGGGGGCACGACCGGAGAACCCATTGAAGTCCACCAGCCTGTTTGAGCGAAAGGATTCAACATTCTCCAGCGATTTTCCCCCCTCGCTAACGGGTATCAGCACTATCCCGCGGAGCAGGCCGCTACTTTCTACCATCAAAGATCTAGTCAAGACTGAAAACGATGTTTATGAAGCCAAAAATGTCCAGACTCACGAAAAGGCGCTCGGGCCGGCTTTGGAAGTCGCCTACAGATTGTCGATATTACCTGATCAAGCAATTCAGCAGTTTTTTGCCGAAAACTGGGTGGCAGGCAGTCAGGATTTTCCATATCGCGATAAGAGCCCGGAACATAATGTCAGCACACAACAAATTACAACGATTATGGTCGACAGGAAGAACGCATTTATCGACCTGTTCGGGCAGCGAAACATTCAACGCTGGGAGGCCAACAACTCTGGCAGCGCAGCGCAGGCGAGGGCTCAGGTGGAGCGTTCGGTCAATAGCCTGATTGAAGGCCAGTATAAGATCAGGCCACTTGGCGTTGGTAGCCAGACGATCTGACGCTGTCTACAACAAGCCTTCCTGGAACGTAACGCCTTGTTTATCGCGTTGGTTTTCTGGGGAAAAACTGATGCTCGTTTCGACACGAGAGGATTCAGCTGTTGGTAGCGCAACAGCAATTGGACATTTTGCTGTTTGGTGATGGGCAAAAAATAGCTCTTATTCCTGTAACCCGTTGACGCCTATGGTGATTTAAATCCGGCACGACTCCTGCAGTCACTCCGTTATTCCCTCGGAGCCTGGAGTCGGCCCATGTCTGCCCACCCTCAACAACCTGCCCATATCATCCGCTCGGACGCGGAGGCCATCGAGGTCGCCAAGCGCCTGGCCGAACGCTTTGCCGTCGACGCCAGCGCGCGCGACCGTGAGCGGCGCCTGCCGGTTGCCGAACTGGACGAGTTTTCCGCCAGCGGCCTGTGGGGCATCACCGTTCCCAAGGCCTATGGCGGCGCCGGGGTGTCCTATGTGACGGTGGCCGAGGTGATCAAGTTGATCTCCGCCGCCGACCCGTCATTGGGGCAAATCCCGCAGAACCACCTGGGCGTGGTGGACATCCTGCTGCAAACCGCCACCGAGGAACAAAAGCGCCACTACTTTGGCAAAGTCCTGGCGGGTTATCGCTTTGGTAACGCCTTCTCCGAGGCCAAGAGCAAAAACGCCGGCACCTTCGACACGCAGATTCGCTTCCACGGCGACACCGCGCAGATCAATGGCGAGAAGTTCTACTGCACCGGCGCGTTGTTCGCCCATATCGTGCCCACCGTGGGTAATAACGAAAAGGGCCAGGCGTTCATCGGCCTCGTCGAGCGCGATGCGCCAGGCCTGACCGTCATCGACAACTGGGACGGCTTCGGCCAGCGCACCACCGCCAGCGGCGGCGTGACCCTCGACGGCGTGAGCGTGCCCTTGAGCGCGGTGATTCCCGCCCACCTGGCGTTTGACCAGCCCACCGCCGACGGGCCGATTTCGCAAATCATCCAGGCCGCGGTCGACACCGGTATTGCCGTCGGCGCCCTGGAGCAGGCAAAAATCTTCGCGCGCCAGGCCCGTCCGTGGATCGACAGCCAGCAGGATCACGGTTGGCAGGACCCGTTCACCATCGCCGCCATCGGCGATCTGCAATGGCGTGTGCACGGCACCGAAGCGATCCTCGCCAAGGCCGGCCTGGCCGTCGACCGGGCCCTCGCCGAACCGAATGAAGACACCGTCGCCCAGGCCTCGCTGGTGGTTGCCCAGGCCAAGGTGCTGTCGGCCGAAACCGCCTTGCTCGCCAGCAGCAAACTCTTCGAACTGGCCGGTACCCGCTCGGTCACCGCCAAGCACAACCTCGACCGCTTCTGGCGCAACGCGCGGACCCACACCCTGCACGACCCGGCCCGCTGGAAATACCACCTGATCGGCAATTTCGTGCTCAACGGCGTCAAGCCTGCGCGCCACGCCTGGAACTGAGGACCTGACCCATGACCGCCCTGACCCTCGCACGCCAACTGCTGGACAGCACCCGTCGCCACGTCGAAAAAAGCGACGACCCCTACGTGATCAGCCGCTTCGGCGATTGGCAGATTCGCGTGGATGTAGCGGCCGCCTTGCTTGAACGCGCCGAAACCGACCCAAGCCCGGTCGCCGTCACTGAAGCGCAGATCGCCGCCGCCGAAGCCTTGCTCTTTGCCAGCAACACCGAATTCGAACTGACCGGCCAACGCACCGCGCTGCCACCGACCCTGGATGATCCGTTGCGCTGGAAATACCAGGTCGTCGGCAACTACCACCTCAACGGAGTGCTGTGATGTCCCGTGAAATCCGCTTGAACGCCTTCGACATGAACTGTGTCGGCCACCAATCGCCGGGCCTGTGGGCGCATCCGCGCGATCGCTCGTGGCAGTACAAGGACCTTGAATACTGGACCGACCTGGCGAAGATCCTTGAGCGCGGCAAGTTCGACGGCCTGTTTATCGCCGACGTGCTGGGCATCTACGACGTGTACAACGGCAACGGCGACGCGGCGATTCGCCAGGCGACCCAGGTGCCGGTCAACGATCCGTTGTCGCTGATCGCACCCATGGCGCTGGTCACCGAGCACCTGGGGTTTGGCCTCACCGCGTCGCTGTCGTTCGAACACCCGTATCCGTTTGCCCGCAGGCTGTCGACCCTGGACCACCTGACCAAGGGCCGCATCGGCTGGAACATCGTCACCTCCTACCTGGAAAGCGGCGCCAAGAACCTTGGCCAGAAAGCCCAGACCGAACACGACGCCCGCTACGACTATGCCGAGGAATACCTGGAGGTCTGCTACAAACTCTGGGAAGGCAGTTGGGAAGAGGGCGCGGTACTGCGCGACCGCGAACGTCGGATCTTCAGCGACCCGAGCAAGATCCACGAGATCCGCCACGTCGGCAAACACTTCCAGGTGCCCGGCATCCACCTGTGCGAACCGTCGCCGCAGCGCACGCCGGTGCTGTACCAGGCCGGTGCCTCCAGCCGTGGCAAGCAGTTTGCCGCCGAGCAGGCCGAATGCGTGTTCGTTGCCGCGCCGTCCAAGGTGCTGCTGAAAAAGACCGTCGCCGACATCCGCCGCCGTGCGGCCGAAGCCGGGCGCGACCCGAAGAAAATCCTGATTTTCAACTTGCAGACCGTGATCGTCGACGAGACCGACGCCAAGGCCAAGGCCAAATTCGACGAATACAAATCCTACGTCAGTTATGAAGGCGCGATGGCGCTTATCTCCGGCTGGACCGGGATCGATTTCAGCCAGTTCAAGCCGGATGAACCGCTCAAGCACGTGCACACCAATGCGATTCAATCGGCGGTGGAAGCTTTCTCCACGGCGGATCCGAACAAGGTCTGGACCCCCAGCGAACTGGCCGATTGGGTCGGTATCGGCGGTTTTGGCCCGCTGTTCGTCGGCGGCCCGGAGACCGTGGCGGACCTGTTGCAGGAGTGGGTCGAAGAGACCGACGTCGACGGCTTCAACCTCGCCTATGCGCTGACCCACGAAACCTTTGTCGACGCCGTCGAATGGCTGGTGCCGGAGTTGCAGAAGCGCGGCGTGTACAAGACCGAATACGCCCAGGGCACGTTGCGCGAGAAGTTGTTCGGCGACGGTGCAAGGTTGGGCGCGAACCACCCTGGCGCGGGCTACCGCAATTTATCTGGGATACAAAAAACCAATGTGGGAGGGGGCTTGCCCCCGATAGCGGTGGCTCAGTCAAAGGTGTTCTAACTGATCCACCACCATCGGGAGCAAGTCGAATCGTCGCACCGCCCCTCCCACAGTTGTCCTGTGTCGATCCAAATAATCAAGCCAGCGGACCACCGCACGCACACCCCCCAATAGGAGCAACCCCCTATGAGCGTGCACGAACCAACGGCCCTGCTGGAACACCTGCGCCACTGGGCGCAACTCACACCGTTGCACATCGCCCTGCGCCACAAGCGCCAGGGCCAGTGGTACGCCTGGCGCTGGATCGACACCTTGCGCGATGTCGAACGCCTGGCCGATGGTTTGCGCCAGCAAGGTTTCAATCAACAGTCACGCTTGGTGCTCAGCGGCGCCTTTGAGCCGAACCTGCTGTTGCTGGCGTTGGCGGCCCAGTCCGTCGGCGCACAGGTGCTGACGCTGGCCGATAACCTCGAGCCGCAGGCCTTGGAGCAACAACTGTGGCGTATTCATCCCAGCCACGCCTACGTTCAAGGTCGCCAGCGCGATTGGACCTTCACCCAGCGGTTGGATTTCGCCCAACTGTTCGGCCCCGTGGACCCGGCGCAACACCTGCAGCGCTGGTGGCAGCCAGCCGGTGAAACCGCATTGTGGAGCGAGGAGGGCACCCACTGGCAAGGCGGCCTGGCGGTGGTGCTGGAGCAGTGGCTGAGCAGCGGCCACGGCCTGGCCTTCCCGGAAAGCCTGGCCTCGGCGCGACGTGATCGCAGCGAAGTCGCGCCCACCGGCCTGCTGCTGTCGCCCGCCCGTTTGCTGCACCTGGCCGACGAGATCGAAAGCCGCCTGCCACCCCACGGCACCTGGCGTCGACGCCTGTGCGACTGGGCCATTGCCCACCCGCACAGCGGCCTGCGCCGCCTGCTGAAAAACCGCGTGCGCACACTGTTGGGCTTCCAGCGCCTGGCCTATATCTGGCAGCCCCTCAAATCCAATGCCGAGCCGACGTGGCTTGCCGAATTCAAACGGGAACGTGCATGAGCCAAGCCATTCTCCAGGTGCGGGACATCTCGCTGTCGTTCAAGGGCGTCAAGGCGATCAATGGGCTGTCGTTCGAGGTGGCGCGCGGGGAAATCTGCGCGTTGATCGGGCCCAACGGCGCCGGCAAGAGTTCATTGCTCAACGTGCTCAACGGCGTGTATCGCTTCGATGCCGGCGAGATCGTGTTCGAGGCGCAGCATTTCCAGCGTATCGACCCGCTGGGCGCCGCGCGCCGAGGCATTGGCCGTACCTTTCAGAACAACGCCCTGTTCAAGAAAATGAGCGTGCTCGACAACATCCTCACCGGCCTGTCGCGGCATATGCGCACCAGCTTTATCGAACAGGCCCTCGGCTTGCCCCGCGCACGCCGTGAAGCCGAAGCCTTCCGCCTGCGCGCCCAGGGCATCCTTGAATTCCTGGAGCTGCAAGCCTACCGCGATGTGCTGGTGGGCAACCTGTCCTATGGCCTGCAAAAGCGTGTGGAGCTGGGCCGTGCATTGATCGCCGGGCCGAGCCTGTTGCTGCTGGACGAACCCATGGCCGGCATGAACGCCGAGGAAAAACAGGAAATGGCGCGCTTTGTCGCCGACGTGAACCGCGACCTCGGCACCACCGTGGTGTTGATCGAACACGACATGGGCGTGGTCATGGGGCTGTCCGACCATGTGGTGGTGCTCGACTACGGGCGCAAGGTCGGTGACGGCACACCCGCCGAAGTGCAGGCCAACCCCGAGGTGATCGCGGCCTACCTGGGAGTGACGCACTGATGACGTTTTTCTTCGAAACCCTGCTCGGCGGCCTGCTCGCCGGCACCATGTACTCCCTGGTCGCGATTGGCTTCGTGCTGATCTACAAGGCCAGCGGCGTGTTCAATTTTGCCCAGGGCTCGATGCTGCTGTTTGCCGCGCTGACCTTCGTCAGCCTGCACGACCAGGGTGTGCCGTTTGCCCTGGCGTTGTTGTTGACGGTGATCGTGATGATCGTCGGCGCCTTGCTCATCGAGCGCCTGGTGCTGCGGCCGCTGGTGAACCGCTCGCAGATCACGCTGTTCATGGCGACGCTGGGCCTGTCGTTCATTATCGAAGGCCTGGCCCAGGGCGTGATGGGCTCGCAGGTGCGCGCCCTGGACCTGGGCATCGACGATGTACCGCTGTTCGTCGGGCCGCTGATGCTCAGCCAGTTCGACCTGATCGCCGCGGCCGTGGCCGTGGTGCTGGTGACGGTGCTAGCGCTGCTGTTCAACAAGACCCGCATTGGCGTGTCGCTGCGCGCGGTGGCGGATGACACCACGGCCGCGCTGTCCATCGGCATCAACCTCAACCGCATCTGGCAGATCGTCTGGGCAGTGGCCGGCATTGTCGGGCTGGTGGCGGGGTTGTTGTGGGGCGCGCGCCAGGGCGTGCAGTTTTCGCTGTCGCTGGTGGTGCTCAAGGCCTTGCCGGTGTTGATCATCGGCGGCTTCACCTCGATTGGCGGGGCAATTGTCGGCGGGCTGATTGTCGGCGCGGCGGAGAACCTCGCCGAGGTGTATATCGGCCCGCTGATCGGTGGCGGCATCACACCGTGGTTCGCCTATGTCCTGGCGTTGTCCTTCCTGTATATCCGTCCCGCCGGCCTGTTCGGCGAGCGCGCCATCGAGCGAGTCTGAAAGCATGTCGATCCCTGTTGCTGAACACACCGCCCCCTTGCTGCTGGTCCAGCGGCGCCTGCCCTGGAGTCTGCTCGGCCTGCTGGCACTGGCGTTTATCGTGGTGCCGCTGTGGGGCAATGACTATTGGCTCAATGCGATCCTGATCCCGTTCCTGGTGCTGTCCCTGGCCGGGCTGGGCCTGAATTTACTCACCGGCTATACCGGGCAAACCTCGGTGGGTGCCGCCGGGTTCATGGCCGTCGGTGCCTTCGCCACCTATGGGTTTTTACTGCGCCTGCCGGAGTTGGGCCTGCCGGTGGCGCTGCTCGGCGGCGGGATCATCAGCGCCGTGGTCGGATTGCTGTTTGGCTTGCCCAGCTCGCGGATCAAAGGCTTCTACCTGATGGTTACCACCTTGGCCGCGCAGTTTTTCCTCGAGTGGCTGTTCGTCAAGTTCCCCTGGTTCTACAACTATGGCTCGTCCGGGACCATTTCGGCGCCGAAGCTGGCGTTGTTCGGCCATGACCTCAACACGCCGCTGGGCCGCTATTGGCTGACCCTGGTCACGGTGCTGTTGTTGACCTGGGCTGCCGTCAACCTGGTGCGCAGCCAGGTGGGCCGCAACTGGATGGCGATCCGCGACATGGACACCGCCGCCGCCGTGGTCGGTATCCCGGTGGTGCGCTACAAGCGCCTGGCGTTTGCGGTCAGTTCGTTCTACCTCGGCATCGCCGGCGCGTTGTGGGCGTTTGCCTACCTGGGCACGGCCAGCGCCAGCAGCTTCGACATCAACCGCTCATTCCAGATCCTGTTCATCATCATTATCGGCGGCATGGGCAGCATTGCCGGCAACTTCGTCGGCGCGGCATTCATCAGTTTGCTGCCGATCTTCCTCAGCCATGTCGGGCAGGCGTTGTTCGGTGGCTCGGTGGACGCGGGGCAGTTGCAGAACCTGCAGAAAATCATTTTTGGCGTGTTGATCATCGTGTTCCTGATCAAGGAGCCCGAGGGCTTGATTCGCCTGTTGTACAACCTCCGTGACCGGCTGCGTCAGTGGCCCCTACGTTTCTGACTGAATAAGAGAATCCCTATGCGTGCATCCTTGAAACGCTCCCTGGCCGGCGCCGCCTTCGCGCTGGCTGCCCTGGCCGGTGCCGTGCCCCAGGCGGTAGCCTCGGCCGACCAGCAGTTCTTTCCCCTGGCCACCTACCGCGTCGGCGCCTACGCCTCCAGCGGCGTGCAGGTGTGGGCCGGGATGATCGACTACCTGCGCTATATCAACGAGGTCGAAGGCGGCATCAATGGCGTGAAGCTGGTGTGGCAGGAATGCGAGACCGAGTGGACGGCGGAGAAAGGCATCGAGTGCTACGAGCGCTTCAAGAACGGCCTGGATGGCGCGCCGGTCGCGGTGTACCAGCCCAACGGCGCGCCGGCGGCCTATGCCCTCAGCGAAAGGGCAGAGGTGGACAAGATCCCGCTGATCACCCTCGGCTACGGTCGCACCGAAGCCACCGACGGCACGGTGTTCCCGTACAACTTCCCGGTGATGCTGACGTTCTACAGCGAGGCGTCGACCCTGGTGAACTACATCGCCCAGCGCGAAGGCGGCTTCGACAAACTCAAGGGCAAGAAGATCGCCACGGTCTACCACGACTCGGCCTACGGTCGCGAAACCCTCGGCCCGCTGAAATTGCTGGCGGAAAAATACGGCTTTGAAAATATCCAGATTCCGGTGGCCGACCCGGGCAATGAGCAGTCCGCGCAATGGCGCCAGGTACGCCAGGCCAACCCGGATTGGGTGTTCCTGCGCACCTGGGGCGTGTCCACCCCGGTGGCGGTGAAAACCGCCGCACGCTTCGGCTTCCCGGTGGACCATATCATCGGCGACATCTGGGCCAGCTCCAGCGAAGACGTATTGCCCGCAGGCGCCGCCGCCAAGGGCTACCTGGCGCTCACGCCTTACCCGGCAGGTGCGGATTTCGAGATCCACAAGCGCCTCAAGCAATACATCCTCGACAAGGGCCACAGCGACCTCAAGGACCTGAAGAATTTCGGCAGCGTCTACTACAACTCCGGCCTGGTGAACGCCGCCGTAGCCGTGGAAGCGATCCGCACCGGCCAGGCCAGGTTCGGCAAGCGTCCGCTCAATGGCGAAGAAGGCCGCTGGGGCCTGGAACACCTGAATATCGATGACGCGCGCTTGAAGGACATGGGCTACCTGGGCCTGATGCAGAACCTCAAGCTGTCGTGCCGCGACCACGAAGGCGGCGGCTCGGCGCGCGTGCAGCAATGGGACGGCGCCCACTGGACGCTGATCAGCGACTGGATCGCCGCCGACCGCGCCCTGTTGCGCCCGCTGATCGATGAAAAATCCGCGGCGTTCGCCAAGGAAAAAGGCCTGACGCCACGCACCTGCACCGGGGATGAATAGATCATGAGCCAGCTCGCCAGCGAAGCTACGCGCCCGTCGTTGTTGACGGTCAACGATATTGAAGTGATCTATGACGGCGCGATCCTCGCCGTGGCCGGGGTGTCGCTGAGCGTGCCCAAGGGCGCCATCGTCGCCCTGCTCGGGGCCAATGGCGCCGGCAAGAGCACCACCCTCAAGGCGATCTCCGGGCTGGTGCGGGCCGAGCGCGCCGAAGTCAGCCGGGGCGTGATCGAATACGCGGGCGTCGACCTGGCCGGCGTCGACCCCAGCCAGCGCGTGCGCCAGGGCATGGTGCATGTGCTGGAAGGCCGCCATGTCTTCGGCCAGCTCAGCGTCGAAGACAACCTGCGCAGCGGCGGCTTTGTGCGGCGCCTGAGCCGCAAGGCCATGGAGCAGGACCTGGAGCGTATCTATGCGTGGTTCCCGCGGCTCAAGACCAAACGTCACACCCGCGCGGGCCTGACGTCCGGCGGCGAGCAACAGATGGTCGCCATCGGCCGCGCGTTGATGACCCGTCCTACTTTGGTACTGCTAGACGAGCCGTCCATGGGTTTGGCGCCTATGATCGTGCAGGAGATCTTCGAGATCATCGCGCAGCTCAACCGCGAGCAGCAGGTGAGCTTCCTGATCGCCGAGCAGAACATCAACGTCGCGCTCAACTATGCGTCCCAGGGCTACGTGCTGGATACTGGGCGCGTGGCCTTGAGTGGCAGCGCCGCCGAGCTGTTGGCGCGGGGCGATTTGCACGATATTTATCTGGGTAAACAGTAAAGGCGAATGTGCATGACTGAATCCCTCCGCAACGCTGATGTGCTGATCATCGGCGGCGGCCTGAGCGGCACGATGCTGGCGGTGCAACTGCTGCGCCGGCCTGGGCAGCGCCGGATCCTGGTGATCGAACCGCGCGCCGAACTCGGCCGTGGCGAGGCCTACAGCGCCGTCGAACTGGGCCACACCTTGAACGGCAACGCGGCGCGCATGAGCGTCGACCCGGACAACGCCGACGACCTGACCCAATGGCTCACCGCCTACATCGGTGCCGGCGGTTGGCCCGAGTCGGACCAGCAGCACGTGCCCATCAGCGAACTGTTCCCGCCACGCGGGATTTTTGGCCTGTATGCGCAGCAACGGCTGGCTGAGGCCAAGGCGTTGTCGGCGTCTACCGTCGAGCATATCCGCGCCGAAGTCGTCGACCTGCAGGTCGGCGACGATTCAGTGTTGCTGACCCTCGACAACGGCCAGCAATTGCACGGCGCCCAGGCGGTGTTGGCCACCGGCATGTTCCCGGCGGCGCGCACACCGCAGACCCAGTCCAGCGGCTTGAACGCCGCCGCCGTGGACCCCTGGGACGTGCAGGCCATGGCCCGGATCGACCCGCAGGCGCCCGTGCTGATCATCGGCTCCGGGTTGACCATGGTCGACGCCGTGGTGTCCCTGGAGCAGGCCGGGCACCGTGGGCCCATCGAGGTGTTTTCACGCCACGGCTTGTTGCCCCATGTGCGCCGGCAGCCGCCGGGCTGGGACGATTTCCTCGCCGCCGACCACGCCTTGCGCAGCCCTCGGCAACTGCTGCGCGAAGTGCGTCGTCAATGCCGCCTCGCACTGGCGCAGGGTATCGATTGGCAGGCGCCACTGGACACCGTGCGCGCCCATATCGGCCGGCTGTGGAGCCAGGCCAGCGCGGGCGAGAAACGTCAGTTCGTGCGGCATGTGCGGCCTTGGTGGGAAAGCCATCACCACCGCTCGCCGCCGTTGAGTGCCCAGTTGGTGGCCCGGCTGCATGAGCAAGGGCGGTTGCGCATTCGCGCGGCGTCGTTCAAGGGGCTGGAGCCTTCGGGCGAGGGCGTGACCATTCGCTTGCGTTACCGTGGCGAACAGGTGGTCAGCCTGGTATCGGGAGCGGCGCTGATCAATTCCAGCGGCATCGAATACGACTGGCGCCGCGTGGCCCGGCCGTTGCCGCAACAGTTGCTCAAGCGCGGGCTGATCAGGCCGGGGCCGCTGGCGTTGGGGATTGCTGCGGATACGTGCGGCGCCGTGCTGGATGCCCAGGGCCGGGTCAGCACGCGATTGTTCGCCATGGGCCCGCCGTTGCGCGGGATGTGGTGGGAGAGCACTGCGGTGACGGATGTGGCGCTTCAGGCCAAGGCCTTGGCATTGAAGTTGGCGCATTTCTAAATGTGGGAGGGGGCTTGCCCCCGATAGCGGTGTGTCAGACACAGGTTTTTAACTGATCCACCGCCATCGGGAGCAAGCCCCCTCCCACAGGGGATCTCCATTTATTTTGAGGTCTTTACGAAGCCGGGTTTTAGGCCGAACACCTCAACCCCCTGCGGCGTCGATTGCCCGGTAGTCACCTTCACCCGCTCCACCGGCTTGTCCATCGCTTCTCGATACTCCACCGTCCTGTCCGCCTGGATCGCCTCGCTCGGAATCACTATCGCCTGCGCATTGTTGTAAGTGACGATGGTCAACCGCGCACTCATCCCCAGGCGCACCCGCTGCAACTGTTGCGGGGTCAGCCTGGGGATCGACAACGTCACCGGAAACTGCGCGCTGCCCTGGCTGTCGCTGGCAATCGCCAGGCCGCTGACCACGCTCACCGAGCCGCTCAGCCGCTCCCCGTCAAAACCATCGCCCAGCACTTCCACCGCCTGGCCCTGGTGCAGCTGGTTGATGTCCAGCTCAGACACCTTGGCGACGATTTTCAGCCGCTCGATATTGGCCAGGCCGAACAGCACCTGGCCCTGGCTGACCTTGCTGCCGGCCTGAATCGGCGCGTTGGTGTTGCCGCCTTGGGGCGTACTGTTGCCGGGGGCGGGCACCACGATGCCGGAGAACGGCGCCTTCACCTCCTTGCCTGCGAGCAGGGTGCGCAAGGCCTCGTATTTCACCGTGGCGTTGGTCAGTTCCATGTCGGCGATCTGGCGGTATTCGCCCTTGCCCTGGTCGAGGGCCTGTTGCAGTTCGCTGCGGGCGGAGGCGAGGTCCAGTTGCTGTTGCTGGGCCTGTTGCTTGAGGTCGTCCAGCTCATTGCGCGGGATGATGCCGCGCTTGAACAGGTTTTCGCTTTCGGTGAGTTTGCGTTGGGTATTGCCGGCGGTCATTTCGGCAGTGCGCAGGCTGCGGCGCGCACGGCTGACGGTGGGGCCGCTGTCCCAGTCCTGCAGCTCCTGCACGGCGCGGCGGGCCTTGAGCTGGGCGGAGAGGGCGTCGCGCAACTGCACTTCAAGGGTGGCCGGGTCCATGCGCAGCAGGACCTGGCCAGCCTCGACCCGCTGCCCTTGCTCCACCAGATTGGCCTGCACGTTGCCGTCGAACGGCGCCGTGAGGGTGAGGGTGGTGTCGGGTTCGATCTTGCCCACCAGGCCGATCTGGTGCACCAGCGGGTCGGGCTTGACGGCCAGCCATTGTTCGGTGGCGCCGGCCGGGCCTTCTGCGGGGCTGCGCAGGGCCAGCCCCGCGCCGGCCAGCAGCAGGATCAACGCGACGCCCAGCAGGCGTTTTCGATTAGTAGTCATTGAGGGCGATTTCCCAACTTTCCAGCGTCATGCCCAGGGTCAGGTCGAGCTGGGTCTGGGCGTTCAAATAAGCGATCAGGGCGTTGAGCTGCGCGTTTTCGGCATTGCGCAGGTCGGTCTCGAAGCTCAGCACCTGGAAGTTGGTGGAGCGTCCGGCGCTGAGTTTCTCGCGTTCGATCTCGATCTTGCGCCGCGACAACTCCACCGCGCGCTGGGATATTTCATACTGGCGCCAGCGGGTGCCGAGGTCGCGTACCACGTCGTTGACGTTGCGTTCCAGTTCCTGGCGGGCGTCGGTGATGCGGATCTCCTGGTCCTCCACATTGACCCGCGCGCGCACTTCGGCCTGGCGCGTGCTGATGTCGCCGATGGGGATCTGCACCTGCACCCCGGCGTAGCTGTCCCAGGTGCGGTTGTTGGTGCTGCCGGCATCGTTATTGTAGGCGTCGCGTATCTGGTTTGCGCCGGCCACCAGGTCCACCTGCCAGCGCCCGGAGTCCTTGGCGATCACCAGGTTGAGGTCGGCCTGCTGGCTGCCGAGCAGGGCGGCGAGGTATTCCGGTTGCTGGGTCTGCGCCAGGTTGAAGGCCTGGCGTTTGTCGATCTGCATGGGCTTGGCCTCCAGGGCTTCGGTGGCGCGAATCGGCGTGGACAGGTCCAGGGCCAGCAGGCGCAGCAAGGCCAGGCGGTTGGTGTCGAGCTGGTTCTGCGCTTCTTCGACGCCCAGTTGCTGGGTGGCGATATCGGCTTCGGTCTGCACGATCTCGAATTCGGCCATGCGCCCGGCGCTGATCAATGCTTTGTTCACCTCCAGCAAGGTGCCGGAGCGCTTGAGGGCGTCCTGCACGATGCTCAGTTGCTCCTGGGCCCGCAGCAGTTCGCGGTAGGTGGCGATGATCTGGCTGATGGTCTGCGCCACGGTCGCCTTGAGGTTGAGGCGGTTGGCCTGTTCCGACAGGCGCGACAGGCGCAACGGTGCGGTGGTGGCGTCCCAGCCGGCGCCGCGCATCAACGGCTGGATGATCGCCAGGTCGAGGCCGTCGCTGCGGTAGCGGCCGGCGCGGTCGGCGTTGTTCAGCTGCTGGGTCCAGGCCATGCTCAGGCGGGTGCCGTATTCACTGAGCAAGCTGGTGGCCGGCGCCACGTTGGCATTGCGCGCACTGTCCTGGGAGCCACGGGTGCTGCGGTAATAGCTGTTAAGGGTGAGCTTGGGGTTGAACACGTCTTCGGCGACGCGCAGGTCGAACTTCTGCGCCACCCGTTGCAGGTAGGCGCTGCGGATCGCCGGGTTGTTGCGCAGGCCCAGGTACACGGCGTCACCCAGGGTCATGGTGGTGACCTGGGCATTCAAGGACACGCCCCGGTCGTAACCACTGCGGGTGCTGCTGGGGGCCGACGGTTTGATGGCCACCTCGGCGGCCATGCCGTGCAGGCTGATCAACACGAGCAACCCGAGCCATTTACTCATCGCGCAAGGCCTCCACCGGCTGCAACCGCGAGGCCGACACCGCCGGGTAGATGCCAAAGAACAAGCCCACCAGCAACGTACTGCCCACCCCCAGGGGCAGGGCGGCGACGGCCAGGTCGAATAGCCAGCCCGACAGCCAGGCATAGAGCCATGCGGCGGTCATGCCAAGCACCGCACCGCACAGCGCACCGACGGCGGTGAGGGTGACGGCTTCGAGCAGGAACAGGTTGCGGATGTCGCGCTGGCGAGCGCCCAGGGCCATGCGAATGCCGATCTCACGACGGCGCTCCGACACGTTCATCAGCATCACATTCATCACGCCTACGCCGCCGCCGACCAGGGAAATGGCGCCGAGGGCCAGCAGCAGGTAGGCGAAGGTGCGGCTTTGCCGGGTCATGCCGTCGATCATTTGCTGGGGCACCTGGATGTCGACAGTGTGGTCGGTGAGCTGGGCCTGCAAGGCGCTGGCGGCTTCCGTGGCAATGTGTTCCATGTCCTGGCCGGGCGCGGCGCGGATAATCACATTGCCGATCTGCGGCATGGCATGGATGCGGCGCATGCCTTCGGCGGGAATGAACAACGACTCGTTGGCCTGTACCGGCATCAGCATTGCCCTGGGCTGGTTCTGCAGAATGCCCACCACCAGGAACAGGTAGTCGTTGATGCGCACGCGGTCGCCCAGTTGCAGCGGATCGCCCGGCGCTCCGAGGGCCTGGGCCAGCTGGTCACCGATCACGCCATAGGTTTCGTTGGCGTCGAAGCTCGACAGGAAGCGCCCCTGCCGTACCACCAGGCGCATCGCCGCCTGGATGTCCGGTGTGCTGCCGACGAGGTTGGCATTAGTGGTACGGCCATGGAACACGATGGGCCCGCTGAACAAGGTCAGCGCGCCGATATGGGCAATGCCCGGCACGGCCTGGCGCACTGCATCCAGGTCGAGCCTCGCGGGCGCGGGGACCGTGCTGCTGCCCTTGGGCGGGAACTGGGCGACCAGGGTGTCGGTGCCCATGTCCTTGAAAATCATCGCGGCATCCACTGCCGCGTTATGGCCGATATTGATCAGCGCCACCACCGACGAACTGCCGATGACGATGCCCAGCAGGGCCAGCACCGAGCGCTTGCCCAGGGTGCGCAGGCTGACGAAGGCTTCATGCAGCAGTTGGCTGAAGCTCTGTTCGACCCGCAGGCTCATAGGCGCCCGGCCTCGTGCACTACGCCGTTGCGCACCAGGATCTTGCGCTCCAGGCGTTCGGCGATATGCGGGTCGTGGGTGACGATGATCAGCGTGACCTGTTGCTCGCGGTTCAAGGCCAGCAGCAGGTCCATGATGTCCTGGGCGGTGGTGCTGTCGAGGTTGCCGGTGGGTTCGTCGGCCAGGATCACCGACGGCTTGCCCACCAATGCACGGGCAATCGCCACACGTTGGCGCTGGCCGCCGGAGAGGTCGGCGGGGCGATGATGGGCGCGCTCGGCCAGCCCGACCTGTTCGAGCATGCGCAGGGCCTGCGCCACCGATTCATGCCGCGATACACCGCGATAGCTCAGGGGCAGGGCGACGTTGTCCAGGGCGCTGAGGCGCGGCAGCAGGTTGAAGCTCTGGAACACAAAGCCGATCTGCTGGTTGCGGATCGCCGCCAGTTCGTCCGGGGATGCACTGAAAATATCGTGGCCGGCAAAGTGGTACTGGCCGCAATTGGGCAGGTCCAGCAGGCCGAGGATATTGAGCAGGGTGCTTTTGCCGGAGCCCGAGGCGCCGAGGATGCCGCAGCTATCACCGCGCTCGATGGACAGGCACACCTCATTGAGAATGGTCAGTTCCTGCCCGGCGAGCTGATAACGCTTGCCGATGCCTTGCAGGGAAATCAAGCCTGGGTGCGCGGGGGTATCTGTCATCGTGACTACGCCTGCAGTCTCGACGCTGCCGTCATGCGCCCTTTGTAAATCTTTGTAACAAGTTCGGGAGCTATCTGGTTCGCGTCACGGACTGGTTTTATTTCTTGTTTTTAAAATATTGTTTGAATACTAACCGTGTTCCCGGTGCTCCGCCAGCCGTGGATGTAGAGCGGTTTTACGCTTTGAAAAGATTTCCCTCACCGGTACGGGAGTCTACCGAAAGGCGCCTGACCCGTCTGAAAATCCCCGTGGGCAAAGGCTTTGGATAGTATGGCGGTGTGTCACTACTTGCTTTCGACCGGCCGCACCGGTATAAAAAATCAAATTATTTTTTAAAACAATATTTCCGCCGTGGAACCCTTATGGTCGCGAAGAAACTCAGCGCTCCAAACGTTACCAAGACTCGATTGCTGGATGCGACAGAGGCTCTCTTCATCAAATACGGCTATGACGCCGTGCTGCTGCGGCAGATTACCGAGCGCGCCCAGGTGAACCTGGCTGCGGTGAACTACCACTTCGGGGACAAGGACTCCCTGATGAAGACCCTGCTGATGCAACGCCTGGAGCCGCTCAACGAGCAGCGCCTGGAATTGCTGGCGCGCTGTGAGGCCGAATCCGACGGTCCCCTCGACTGCGACACCTTGCTCGGCGTGCTCTTCGCCCCGGCCATGGGCCTGGAACGCAGCGACCCGGGGAGTGGGGAAGGGCGTTCGTTCATCCGTTTCCTCGGACGGGTGTACAGCGACACCTCGCCGTTTATCCAGGAATACCTCAAAGTGCATTACCAGCCGGTGTTCCAGCGCTTCTTCGAAGCCTTTGCCCTGGCCTTGCCGGATTTGCCGCGCAATGAACTGGGGGTACGCCTGCAATTTGCCCTCAAGGCGATTTCCGGGGTCATGGCCGGTACCGAACTGCGCCTGCTGATGAACTCCATGAGCCTGGGCCGCCCGGCGACGGATGCCGAGGTGATGGCCAAGCTGATCACCCTGGTCTCGGCGGCGATTCGTGTGCCGCAGCAAAGCCCGGAAGCCGAACACGCGCTGGCCAAGGTGCTGGATACCCAGCGTGCCATTCGTGAACAGGCGACAACGCCGGCCGCCAAGGCCTCGCGCTGAGAATCCCAGGCAAAAAAAAGCCCGCTGGGGCGGCGGGCTTGATGTGCAACGTTTGTAACGGATGAGGCTTCACCCTACGTCTCGGGATGTAAATAAAACGTGAAAAATATGTAAGAGAAAGTGTGAAAGTGTCGATGCGAGTAAACCGGTCAACGGGCCACCTTTCTAGATCCTCCAGCGCCCGGCGCTTTTAGCCAGGCGTTGGCGCATCGCATCCACATTCGCCGCCAGTTGCACGGTCAACAATCGATACCCATCCAGCGCGCTGTAAACCGGCGCGTCCAGGCTGGGCTCGCCGCCGCTGACAGGGCTGGGGCGCTCCAGCCGCTCCGTGACCCCTGACTTCAATGCCCGCGCCATGCCCACCAACTGCACGCGAATCTGCCGATGCTCGGCTTTCAGCATTACTTGCATGCGTGCCATCGCCTGTTCATCGCGCGGGTCCGGGCGGGTGTTGCCGAGAATCTCCAGGGTGCTGATGCACATGCGCAGGTGACGTTGGATCGTGTCCAGCTCGGTCATGGAGATGCGCACTTCCTTGGACACCGACGGCATCAGCGAGCGCAATTGCAGCATCGCCGCATTCAGGCGGTTGAGCAGTTTCAGGTGTTCGTCGTCGGTGACCGACTGGCCATTGATGATCCGGCTGTAGATCTGGGCGCAATCACGCAGGGCGCTGGCCAGGTTGTAGCGCCAGGAATACACGGCATACAGCGGCAGGGCGAAGGAAAACGCCAACGCCAAGGCAATGCCGATCAGGATATCCACGGTGCGCCACAGCCCGTCCGACAACGGGTTGTCACCGTGCCCCGCGACGATAAACACCGTGATCGCGGACAACAGCGCCGTGTACCCGCCCTTGCCGATGGCGTGATAGGAAAAGAACCCGCACACCACCGACATCAGCAGGTAGGTGAGCAACGGCTGGCCGACATACGCCTCCTGCACCACCAGCAGCAGACCGACGCTGGCACCGATCAGCGTGCCATAGGCGCGCTCAACGGCCTTCTTGCCGATATTGCCGTGGTGTTGCAAACCGCCGATCACCACCAGCATGGTCACCGATGCCCATTCACCATGGGGCAGGTTGATGCCGGTGGTCAGCAGGATCGTCGCCAGCAAGCCGATGGACACGCGCACGGCGTGGATCAGCTTGGCGTGGCGATAGCGGCGGTAGGGGTCGAGCAATGGGCGCAGCAGGCGCCGGGCGAAGAGTGGCAGGTTCATCGGTAATTAAAGTGGCCTCGGTTTTGGATATGTACACAATCCAAATGTGGGAGGGGGCAGGTCCCCTCCCACCTTGAGATCGGCATTGTGCTTAGAAGATATAGTCGGTGGTCAGGAAGCTTGAGTCACGGTTGCGCAGGATGTCGCTGACCAGCGCCTTGTTGCTCTCCTGGAACTTGGTCGCCACCAGGGTGCGGATCGAAAATACGCGCAGCGCGTCATGTACCGACAGCGTGCCCTCGGCCGAGTTCTTGCGCCCGTTGAACGGGAAGGTGTCCGGCCCGCGCTGGCACTGGGCGTTGATATTGATGCGGCCGACCTGGTTGGCGAAGGTGTCCACCAGGCGTCCGACTGCCACGGCGTTGGTGCCGAAAATACTCAATTGCTGGCCGAAGTCCGAGTCGAGTACGTACTCGATCACCGTCTCCAGATCACGGTAGGGCACGATGGGCACCACCGGGCCGAATTGTTCCTCGTGGTACACGCGCATCTGCGGGGTCACCGGGTACAGCACCGCCGGGTAGAAGAACGAACCACGGCTGACGCCGCCATTGGCATTCACCACCTGGGCGCCGTGTTGTTGCGCATCGGCCACCAGCTCGTTGAGGTAATCGACTTTGCCGACTTCCGGCAGCGGCGTCAGTGAAACCCCGTCTTCCCAGGGCATGCCGGGCTTGAGGGTTTCCAGTTTGCGGTTGAATTTCTCAATGAAGCTGTCGACCACGTCTTCATGCACAAACAGGATTTTCAGCGCGGTGCAACGCTGGCCGTTGAAGGACAGCGAACCGGTGACGGCCTCGCTGACGGCGTTGTCCAGGTCCACCTCGGGCAACACGATGCCGGGGTTTTTCGCATCCAGGCCCAGGGCCGCACGCAGGCGGTGCGGCTTGGGGTGCAGCTTTTTCAAGTCACTGGCGGCCTTGTTGGTGCCGATAAAGGCAAAGATGTCGATCTTGCCGCTGGCCATCAACGCACTGACGGTTTCGCGGCCGCTGCCGTAGATCACGTTGATCACCCCGGCCGGGAAGCTGTCGCGGAAGGCTTCCAGCAATGGACGGATCAGCAGCACACCGAGTTTGGCCGGCTTGAACACCACGGTATTGCCCATGATCAGCGCCGGGATCAGCGTGGTAAACGTCTCGTTGAGCGGGTAGTTGTAGGGGCCCATGCACAGCGCCACGCCCAGGGGCACGCGGCGGATCTGCCCGAGGGTGTCCTGTTCCAGCTCGAAGCGGCTGCTGCGGCGGTCGAGTTCCTTGAGGGCGTTGATGGTGTCGGTGATGTAGTCGCAGGTGCGGTCGAACTCTTTCTGCGAGTCCTTGAGGTTCTTGCCGATCTCCCACATCAGCAGGGTGACCACTGCGTCGCGCTGTTCGCGCATACGTCGCAAAAATGCCTCGACGTGCTGGATACGCTCCACCACCCGCATCGTCGGCCATTCACCCTGGCCGCGGTCATAAGCGCGCACGGCGGCATCGAGGGCGGTGAGGGCGGTGTCGGCGTCCAGCAACGGCGTGCTGCCGATCACCACGCGGCGGTCGCCCAATTGCACCGGGCTCTGCACCTGGGCCAAGGGGCCGTTCCACACCTGCAACTGGCCATCCACCAGGTAGTCACGCTGTTCGATGGGCGCCGCCAGGCGGTATTGCTCGGGAATATCGGCGACGCGGGTGGGAAACAGCTGGGCGAGCAGGTTGCTGGTGGTCATGGCACTACCCCTGAAATAGTTGCAAAACATGACTAGAGAGTCACCCAACACAGGGCTCTATGGCAAGGCTTGTGCGCGTTGCACTGCACACCGGGGCGTGTCGCCTGCTCTTCGAGATAGTAGACTGCGCGCCTTTCTTGAAGGAGTTCACATGAGTCAGTACCAGCCGGGCATTCTTGCCGCACCGGTGCCTTTGCAGGCACGCCATCTGTTTTTTGCCGTGGACACCCTGGCAGCCGTGCCCGCTGCGCTGGACGCGCTGGTGCAGTTGACCGATTCGGCTGCAGTGGTCGGATTTGGCGAGCCGCTGGTCAACGCGCTGGGTGCAACAGTTGATGGCTTGCGCAGCTTTCCTGCCGTGAGCGCGCCGGGCGCGCACAATCCGTCCACCCAGCAGGCACTGTGGGTGTGGCTGCATGGCGTCGATCGCGGTGAGTTGCTGCTGCGCAGTCGCGCTTTCGAGAAGGCCCTGGCCCCGGCGTTTCGCCTGGTGCAGTCGACCGAAGGCTTCCGCTACAAGACCGGCTTCGACCTCACCGACTACGAAGACGGCACCGAAAACCCCCACGATGACGCTGCCGTTGAGGCCGCCCTGACCGACAGCGGCGCCAGCTTCGCCGCGATCCAGCAATGGCAGCACGACCTCGATGGCTTCGCCGCGTTGCCCGCCCAGGAGCGCGACCACATCATCGGCCGCCGCCATGGCGACAACGAAGAGTTGGAAGACGCTCCCGAATCCGCCCACACCAAACGTACCGCCCAGGAAAGCTTCACCCCGGAAGCCTTCGTGGTGCGCCGCTCCATGCCCTGGGCCGAAAATGGCCAGGCCGGGTTGATGTTCCTCGCATTCGGCCATTCCTTCGATGCGTTCGAAGCCCAACTGCGTCGCATGAGCGGGTTGGAGGACGGGATTGTCGATGGCCTGTATCGCATCAGCACGCCGTTGACCGGTGGTTACTACTGGTGTCCGCCGACCCTCGGTGGGCGCCTGGACCTGAGTGCACTGGCAGGCTGATCGCCTTTACCTGTGGCGCGTGGCTGAACATGAAAATTCGGACAGCCACGCAATCCCCCACTGAAAAAATCCCCGGCTGCCCGTAATCTAGACACCTTTGCCACTGTGCGGATTGTTCATGTCTTCTGTTGCCGATGGGCTGCCCCTCAATAAACGCCTGCCGGCCGTGATCGCGATCTCCCTGGGGATCGGCATGGCGACCCTCGATACGGCCATCGTCAACACGGCCTTGCCGACCCTGGCCGAAGGGATTGGCACCGATTCCGCCTCGGTGATCTGGGTGGTCAATGCCTACCAGTTGGCGATTATCGCCACGGTGCTGCCGTTTGCGTCCCTCAGCGATGTGCTCGGGCACCGCCGCGTGTATCTCGGCGGGTTGCTGCTGTTTATCGTCTCGTCGCTGTTTTGCGGGCTGGCCGGCTCGCTGGTGACCCTGACCGCCGCCCGTGTGGTGCAGGGGCTGGGGGCAGCGGCGATCATGAGCGTCAACACGGCGTTGCTGCGGCATATCTACCCGTCAAAAATGCTCGGGCGTGGCCTGGGCTATAACTCACTGGTGGTGGGGCTGGCGTTTACCTTGGGGCCCACGGCGGCGTCGGCGATTCTGTCGGTGGCGACCTGGCACTGGCTGTACCTGATCAATGTGCCGTTGGGGCTGTTGGCCCTGGGATTGGGCCTGCGTTCATTGCCGACCCTGCCGATGACCGGGCATGCCTTCGACCGCCTCGCGGCTGCACTGTGTGCCGGGTTGTTCGCCTTGCTGGTGCTGGGGCTGGGCACGGCGGTGCACGGTGCGCAGGGGGCGTTGACCCTGGGCTTGATTGCGGTGGCGCTGCTGTGTGGCGCCTTGCTGCTGCGCCGGCAGGCCGGTCACCCGGCGCCGATGTTGGCGTTGGATCTGTTCAAGCGGCCGGTGTTTGCCTTGTCTTCCCTGACGGCGATCTGCGCCTTCAGCGCCCAGGGCCTGGCCTTTGTGTCGCTGCCCTTTCTGTTGCAGGCGGTGCTGGGGCATAGCCAGGTGGAAACCGGGTTCCTGATGACGCCGTGGCCGGCGGTCGTGGCGGTGATGGCCCTGGTCGCCGGGCGCCTGGCTGACCGTGTGTCCCTGGGCCTGCTGTGCGGTATCGGGCTGTTGATATTGAGTGTGGGGATGGCAGCGTTGGCGACCTTGGGCCACGGCGCGTCGGCCTTCGATATTGGCTGGCGCATGGCGTTGTGCGGTGCCGGTTTCGGCTTCTTCCAGTCGCCCAACCTCAAGGCCTTGATGACCAGTGCGCCGTTGGCGCGCAGTGGTGGGGCCAGCGGCATCGTGGCGATTTCGCGGTTGCTGGGGCAGACGCTGGGGGCGTCGTTGGTGGCGCTGTGTTTCCACCTGTCCCTGGGCAATGGCCCGCTGTATGCGCTGTGGCTGGGTTGCGTGTTTGCGCTGGTGGGCGCCGTGGCCAGTGGCCTGCGTTTGCTGCCCTACGGGAAAAAGCCGTTGTAAAACGAGCGGCGGGAGGGCTACCGTGGCGACCTGAATATTTCGGGATGTTTCAGATTTATGTCCAGCCTGGCCCTCCGCACTGCCGATACCCATTCCCGCCGCGCTGCGTTGACCCTGGCCTTATGCCTGCCCAGTGATGTGTTGCTCTATCTGCTGCTGCCCATGGAGTCCCAGGCCTTTGGCATCACGCTCGCCCAGGCCGGTGTATTGCTGGCGGCCAACCGGCTGGTGCGGATTTTCGGTTACCGCCATGTGCTGAATTTCTACGCGCGCAACGGTGATCGCCTGACCTGCATGATCGCCGCCGGGGCCGCAACGCTGTGCGCCCTGGGTAATTCGGTGCTGTCGGGCTTTGCCGCGTTGTTGGGGCTGCGGCTGGTGTGGGGCCTGTGTTTCGCTGCGTTGAACCTGTCGACCCAGGTATTGGCCACCTCCGAGCCGGAGGGCGCCGCGCGCCGGGCCGGGCGTTCGCGGGCCCTGATCGCCTGGGGGCCGATGCTGGCGTTACCGTTCGGTGGCTGGCTGACGCTGTGGGTCGGGCCGCGTCCGATCTTTGTGATCCTCGCCGGCTGTTGCCTGGTGGGGCTGTGGATGGCGCGCGGCTTGCCCAGCGCCGGGCATGATTTGCACAGCACCCCGGGACGCCGTTTCAAGTGGCCCGACAGCGTGGCGCTGTGGTCGTTTATCGAAGGGGTGGCGCTGGACGGACTGTTTATTTTCGGCCTGTCGATCCAGGCGCAGAAGCTGCTCGGCGGTAATGCGGTGCTGATCGCCGGTGGCTTGATGGCCCTGCGTTATGTCTCGGAAATGCTCCTGAGCCCCCTGGGAGGCCACGCCGCCCAGCGCTTTGGCGCCACCTCGATGTTGTTGCTGTTTTCGTTCCTGAGTGCCTTGGCTCTGACGGCGTTCGGCAGCTATTGGGTGATTGTCGGCGCGGCGGCGGTGTTGGTGCTGCGCGCGTTGCAACTGCCCCTGGTGACCACCCTGGTCGCTGAGCGCAACCCCGGTTCGCTGCGGGTGTCGGCCCTGGCGTCGAATGCGGTATGGCGTGACATCGGTGCGGGCCTCGGGCCACTGCTGGCAGGCCTGCTGTTGCCGGTGGCCTCGGCCCCCCTGGTGTTTGGCGTGGCGGGTGCGGCGATTGCGGTGAGTGCGTTGTTCTGCTGGCGCACCCGTGTGGCAGCAGACTGACTTACGTGCGTTTCAATCCTTCCAGCCAGGCGGGATCAAAGCGGGTTTGTTCGGTGTCGATCCCCAGCACGTGCATCTTCGCCTGATGTGCTTCGATTTCCCCCACCAACTGCGCCTGGGCACTGGAGTTGGCGTCCAGGGCGTGCATCTGCGTCAGCCCCAGGTGATAGAAACGCAGGACCTTCATCGCCGTCGGATCATTCGCCTGTACACGCTCGGTGACGGTGTGCATCACGTTGGTCACGCGCATCAGGGTGCGCTTGAGCTGCCAGCCATACACGGCCGGTGCCAGCCACGGTTGGGTGCGGAACGGGCCGCGCAGCAGGGCGACCGTTATCAACACCCCGGCGAATACGCCACCGACATTGAAGCGGAAGTTGTCACCGTCGGGTTCGCCGAACAGCATCACCGCCAGGCTCGACAGCAGCATGGCCAGGGCCACGAACAGCACGGCCACGATCAGCGTGCTGCGGCGCGTCTGTTGGCGATAGGTGACGGGGTCGCAGTGTTTGAGCTCGAACATCCGGTCCAGGTCTCCAGGGCGGGTAGGGGGACGGCATCTTCTCATGGTCAGCGGTCAGTGGTGGGGCAATCAAGTTGAACCATGATCTGGGGCAGTTTCTCTAAAACGCTGTAGTCCCTTTGAGGTCAACCACCATGCCCGAATACAAGCAGCCACCGCCCGGTACCCCGGACCCCGATCGCACGCCCGGCGAAGAGGAGCGCGACAACGATGCCTTGCGCCCCAATGACCCGAAAGAGCGTGACGCCCAGGATGATGTGGAGCGCGTCGAAGAAGACCTGGAAAACCTCCACGACAAAGCTCGCCCGCTATAACAGGAGACCATGATGAACAAGCGCTCGGATGGACCGCCCTCCAACGAACACGCCAGCGGCAAGGATGAGCTGGGATTTGACCCGGACTCGCCCGATGTGGCTGATCCGCAGGTTGATCCCATCGGTCCGGCCATCGCCCCGCTGGATAAAAAGGCCAAGGACGACGCGAAAAAAAAGCCGCCCTACGATCCGTTGGGCGACTTGAAGAAATGAACTGAGCCCCGCCAATGAGCGGGGCTTTTTATTTATCTGGGCGGCATCCAGGTGACGTCGGTAATGCCGTACTTTTCGGCCCACGGGCGCGTGGTTTTTTTCACTTGCTCATGGCCGACGCGGCCGATACGACTGACATGCGCAATGTCAGCGTCAACGGCTGCCCAGTGCCAGGCCTCGGCGTTGTTCATCACTTCGGCACGCACCACAAAGGACTTCGGTTGACCGTGCAGTTGGTAGTGGATGGTGTAGATTTTTGCGGTACTCATGTTGCCTCCCTGTCTTGTTATAGATGGAGAGGGAACGGTTTAAAAAGGTTCATTCAAAATGACAATCTGCATGCTTGCGCGGCATAGTGACGCATTGCTCCCGCGCCCAAGGATCGCGCCATGACCCTCCTGAACCACAGTCGCCTGTACCTGCAACGCCTGGGTTACGATGCGCCGCCACCGCCCACCCTGCAGACCCTGCGGGATTTGCAACTGCGTCATGTGTGCACCTTCGCCTTTGAAAGCCTGTCGACCCTGCTGCGCCTGCCGGTGCCGATCGACTTGCCCAGCGTCGAGCAGAAAGTCCTGTTCGATGGGCGGGGTGGGTATTGCTATGAGTTGAACCAGATGTTCCTGGCGCTGTTGCAGGAACTGGGCTTCGAGGCCCGCGGCATTACCGGGCGGGTGGTGATGGGCGGGCCACCGGAGGCTCGTACGGCGCGCACCCACCGCCTGAGCCTGGTGACCCTGGACGGCGTGCGCTACATCACCGACGTCGGCTTTGGTGGCATGGTGCCCAGCAGTCCGCTGCAGTTGGACACGCAAGCCGTGCAGGCCACGGCCCATGAGCCGTATCGCCTGACTCTCAATGAACAGGAGAGCAGCTACACCTTGTGGGCCGAGGTCGCGGGGGAGTGGCGTGGCTTGTATGTCTTCGATCTGCAAGTGCAGGCCGACATCGACTATGAAATCGGTAACTGGTACGTCTCGACCCATCCGGGATCGCCGTTCCTGGGTCAATTGAAAGTCGCACGCCTGGCAGCGGGCGAACGCCACACGTTAAACAACGCCCATTATGGGATTCACTATCTGGATCGGCCGAGTGACAAGCGTGTGATCCAGAGCGCCGACGAGCTGCTGGACGTGCTGGGCACTACCTTTGGGATTCGTGTGCCGGGTCACCCTCAGCTTGATTCAACCCTTGATGGCTTGGTAATGGCTGTACGCCAGGAGTATTGACCTAGAGCCATCGCTGAACCGTTTTACCTCCAGGTGGGGGCAAATTTTTCGAACCTTTGGTGCCAATCTGGGTTCGAAGCGTTTCCTGGATAATTTGCCCACCAGACAAGGAGATGTAAACGATGTCCAAACTATTCGGAAGCTTCCTCAAAAATTCCTCACTGCTGGCGCTGGTCGCCGCGCCAGCAGTGGTGTTCGCCGCACCGTCCACTGGCCCGATTTCTACCTTTGGGATCCTGGGCAGCTACAACGACTTCAAGCTCGAAGGCGGTAGTGAAAGTGATAAGGACCACATGCCCGAAGCCGGCCTTTTCTACAATTTCGGCAACAAGCTCACCGCCGAGTCGGGCTTTATCTACCAGGCAGGTGTGGAAGCCAAGTACGGTAAAAAGAGTGATAACAAACTCAAGGAAGGCCAGGCCGACCTGGATCTCGGCTGGCGTGCCGCGCTGGATGCGCGCAACTTCGTCGATGTGATCGTGGGCGGCGGTTACAGCTGGACCCGCTATGAGCTGGACTCGAACGACTACGACATGGAACTCACCAACAAGTCGCCGTTCGCCAAGGCAGCCCTGGGCTACAACCATCAGTTCGATGACATGACGCTGCGTTTCGAAGCCGGTGCGCGTCGCACCATTGATGGTCGTACCAAGCTCAAGGTGGACGGCGTGGGCAGCGACACCGTAGACCTCAAGGACCGCACTAACCCGTATGCGGAAGTCAGCCTGCTGATGAACCAGAAGGGCGACTTGCCGGTGATGGCGGGCCTTTACTACACCCGCACCGAATACAAGCTCGACGGTGATTCCGAAGTGGCCGATAACACTCGTCTCAAGCGGGATGAGTACGGGGTCAAGGTCGGTATCGCGTTCTGACGCGGTTGCAATGTAAAACGCCCCGAACATTCGGGGCGTTTTTTTGGGGGCTGTTGCAGGTCAGCCCAGAACGCAAAAACGGCGCCCTGGGGCGCCGTTTCTGTTGGTTCACATACCGCTAAGGGATCAAACCCCCAGCACCGCGTGCTGCACCAGGGTCAGCAACGGTTGTGGGTACACGCCGAGGAAGAAGGCGAGCAGGGCGATGGCCAGCAGCATCACGCCACCGGCTTTCTGTTCCCAGTGCAACTCGGCATCCACACGGCGCAGGTTTGGCTCGATCAGGTACAGGGTGACCATCACGCGCAGGTAGTAGAACACGCCGATGGCACTGCCCAGTACCAGGGACGCAACCAGCCACCACTCGTGGGCTTCGACACCGGTCGCGACGATGTAGAACTTGCCGATAAAGCCCGCGGTCAGCGGGATACCGGCCAGGGACAGCATCATCACGGTGAGTACGGCGGTCAGGTACGGACGGCGCCAGAACAGGCCGCGGTATTCGTACAGGGCGTCGGCGTCACGGCCTTTGTAAGGCGAGGACATCAAGGTGATCACGCCGAACGCGCCGAGGCTGGTGATCACGTAGGTGACCAGGTACACGCCGATGGCTTCCACGGCCAGGCCTTTGCTCGCCACCAGGGCGATCAGCAGGTAGCCGAAGTGGGCGATGGACGAGTAACCCAGTAGGCGCTTGAGGTTGTTCTGGGTCAGCGCCAGCAGGTTACCGAACAGGATCGACGCGATGGCGATCACGGTCAGTACGTTGCTCAGCACGCCGGTGTTGGCGGCAGGCGAGATCTGGAACAGACGCACCATCACCGCAAACACAGCGACCTTGGACGCGGTCGCCAGGAACGCCGCCACCGGCGCCGGGGCGCCTTCGTACACGTCCGGGGTCCACAGGTGGAACGGCACCAGCGACAGCTTGAACGCCAGGCCGATCAGCATCATCGCCAGGCCCAGTTGGGCGATCGGCGCGGGGCTGTTGGTGGCGGCCAGGGCGTGACCGATACCGGTGAAGCTCAGGCTGCCGGCTTCGGCGTAGAGCAGGGCCATGCCGAACAACAGGAACGCGGAACCGGCGGCCGACAGCACCATGTACTTGATGCCGGCTTCCAGGGAGCGCTTGTTGAAGAAGGCGTAGGCCACCAGGCCGTAGGTCGGGATCGACAGCAGTTCCAGGCCGATGAACAAGCCGGCCAGGTGCTGCGCGCTGACCAGCACGATACCGCCGGCCGCAGCCAGCAGGATCAGCAGGTACAGCTCTTCGCGGTTGCCCGGGTAGCCGGTGCCGCCTTCGCCGAGGTAGGCGTGGGCGAGGGTGACGCAGGCGAGGGTGGCGACGAGGATCAGCGCGATATACAGCAGCGCGAAGTCATCGACCATCATCAGCGGGGTCACCGCCAGTGGCGCGACCTTGAGTGCCGGGATAATCGACAGCAGGGCCAGGTTCAAACCGGCGCAGGACAGCAGGAACGTTTGTGAATGATTGCGGCGCCAGGCGATCGCCAGCATCACCACCACGATGGTGAGGCTGGTGATCAGCAGCGGCGCAAGCGCGATAAAGTGTTGGATCGTGAATTCCATAGCGCTCTTACCGGGCCGAAGCGAGTTGAGAGAAGGCGGTGCCGAACCACTGCTGCACGCCATGCATCGTCGCGGCAGAAGTGTCCAGGAACGGTTGCGGGTACACGCCGATGTAGATCAGCAATACCGCAAGGCCGAGCACCATGATCAGTTCGCGAGCATCCATCCCCTTGAGGACGGTGTCGGACTTGGCCGGGCCGAAGTAGGCGCGGTGGATCATGATCAGCGAGTAGACCGAACCGAATACCAGGCCGGACGTAGCAATGGCACTGATCCACGGCGTTTGCACGAAGGCACCCATCAGGATCAGGAACTCGCCGATAAAGTTGCCGGTACCCGGCAAGCCCAGGGACGCGGCGGCGAAGAACAGGCTGATCGCCGGCAGGTACGCAATGCGCGACCACACGCCGCCCATCTCACGCATGTCACGGGTGTGCAGGCGCTCGTACAACTGGCCACTCAGGATAAACAGTGCGGCGGCGGAGACACCGTGGGCCAGCATCTGGATCACGGCGCCTTGCAACGCCAGCTGGCTGCCGGAGTAGATGCCGATCAGTACGAAGCCCATGTGGGAAACGGACGAGAAGGCAATCAGACGCTTGATATCGGTTTGCGCGAACGCCAGGAACGCACCGTAGAAGATCCCGATCAGACCGAGGGTCATGGCAATCGGCGCGAACTCGGCCGAGGCATTCGGGAACAGCGGCAGGGCGAAACGCAGCAGGCCGTAGGCCGCCGTCTTCAGCAGGATACCGGCCAGGTCCACGGAGCCGGCGGTCGGCGCCTGGGCGTGAGCGTCAGGCAGCCAGGAGTGGAACGGCACCACCGGCAGCTTCACCGCGAAGGCGATGAAGAAGCCCAGCATCAGGATGTACTCGGTGGTCAGGGACATCTTGGTTTTCAACAGGTCGGCGTAGTTGAAGGTAATCACGCCCGTCGAGTTGAAGTTGACCAGTACCAGGCCCAGGATCGCCACCAACATGATCAGGCCGGAAGCCTGGGTGAAGATGAAGAACTTGGTCGCCGCGTAGATCCGGGTTTTCTTGCCGTCCGAAGAACTGTGACCCCAGAGCGCGATGAGGAAGTACATCGGCACCAGCATCATTTCCCAGAAGAAGAAGAACATGAACAGGTCGAGGGCGAGGAACACGCCGACAACGCCGCCCAGGATCCACATCAGGTTCAGGTGGAAGAAGCCTACGTGACGCTGGATCTCTTTCCAGGAGCAGAGTACCGAGAGGATACCCAGCAGGCCGGTCAGCAGGATCATCAACAGCGACAGGCCGTCGAGGGCCAGGTGCACGTTGATGCCGAAGCGCTGGATCCACACGTGCTTGAATTCAAGCGCGAACGTCGGATCGACACCCGGTGCCGGAGCGAATGAATAGTCGCCATGGGCCCACAGCCAGAGGCCGAGTGCGAGTTCCAGGGACATGGTCAGCAACGCAATCCAGCGGGGGAGGGTGGCGCCGAAGCGTTCACCCATCCAGCAGAGCAGGCCGCCGATAAAGGGGATCAGGATTAGCCAGGGCAGAATCATGACGGGCTCGTTTCCTTTCGCAAGTTCGCAAAGTTCATATCAGACCGCTACCACAACGATGGCGCCGATCACCAGCACGGCACCGGCCGCCATGGAAGCTGCATACCAACGCAACTGGCCGGTCTCGGTACGGCTCAGGGCGGTGTGACCGCCTTTGGCCGCGCGCGGGATCAAACCGATGGTCTGGTCGAGCGGGTCTTTACGCAGTACATGACTGATGGCCAGGTAGGGCTTGACGAACAGTTTGTCGTAGAGCCAGTCGAAGCCCCAGGCGGCGAACCACCAGGCCGAGAGGAAACGGCCGATGCCACTGTTGGCCACGGCGGTCACGAAGCGACGCTTGCCGAGGAACAGCAGGGCCGCCAGCAGGATGCCGGCGATGGCAATGGCGCCCGAGGCGATTTCCAGGCTGTGCTTGGCGGCGCCGCCGGCATGACCGGCGCTTTCCGGCAGCACACCGGCCAGTGGCGGGGTGATCAGCGCGCCGATGAAGGTCGACAGGATGATCAGCACCGACAGTGGCAACCAGTGGGAGATGCCATGGCCTGCGTGGGCTTCGGTCTTGGCTTCACCGTGGAAGGTAATGAAGATCAGGCGGAAGGTGTACAGCGAGGTCATGAACGCACCCACCAGGCCTGCGTACAGCAGGTTCTGGTTACCGCTGGCAAAGGCTTCCCAGAGGATTTCGTCCTTGGAGTAGAAACCGGCGGTCACCAGCGGCAGGGCGGCCAGGGCGGCACCACCGACGATGAAGCTGGCGTAGGCCAGTGGCAGTTTCTTCCACAGGCCGCCCATCTTGAAGATGTTCTGCTCGTGGTGGCAGGCCACGATCACCGCACCGGAGGCCAGGAACAGCAGGGCCTTGAAGAAGGCGTGGGTCATCAGGTGGAAGATCGCCGCGTCCCAGGCGCCGACGCCCAGGGCCAGGAACATGTAGCCGATCTGGCTCATGGTCGAGTAGGCGAGGATCCGCTTGATGTCGGTCTGCACCAGCGCGGCGAAGCCGGCCAGTACCAGGGTCACGCCGCCGACGATGCCCACCAGGTGCAGGATGTCCGGCGCCAGGGTGAACAGGCCGTGGGTACGGGCGATCAGGTAGACACCGGCGGTCACCATGGTTGCGGCGTGGATCAGTGCCGACACCGGGGTAGGACCGGCCATGGCATCCGCCAGCCAGGTCTGCAGCGGCAGTTGCGCGGATTTACCTACGGCGCCGCCCAGCAGCATCAGGGTTGCCAGGGTGATCCAGAAGTCGCCGACCTGGAATTTCTGCGGTGCCAGCACCAGCAGTTCCTGGATGTTCAGCGTGCCCACCTGTTGGAACAGGATGAACAGGCCGATGGCCATGAACACGTCGCCGATGCGGGTGACGATAAATGCCTTGAGTGCCGCGTTACCGTTGTTGCGGTTGCTGTAGTAGAAACCGATCAACAGGTACGAGCACAGGCCTACGCCTTCCCAACCGAAGTACAGGAACAACAGGTTATCGCCAAGCACCAGGAACAGCATGCTGGCGATAAACAGGTTGGTGTACGAGAAGAAGCGCGAGTAGCCCGCTTCACCGCGCATGTACCAGGACGCGAACAGGTGGATCAGGAAGCCCACGCCCACCACCACGCCAAGCATGGTGATCGACAGGCCGTCGACGTAGAGGGCGAAGTTGGGCTTGAAGCCTTCCACCGACATCCACTGCCACAGCACCAGGGTGTAGTGGCCACCTTCCGGCGGCGCCACGTTGAATTGCCAGATGACGTAGGCGGCAACGATGGCCGACAGGCCAATGGAGCCCACACCGATCAGGGCCGAGAGGTTTTCCGACCAGCGTCCGCGAGAGAACGACAGCAGCAGGAAACCGATCAGGGGAAATACGAAAGTCAGAAAGATCATGTTCATCCGCGCATCTCACTGGCAGCGTCGATATCAAGCGTGTGGAAGCGACGATACAGTTGCAGCAGGATCGCCAGGCCGATACTGGCCTCGGCGGCTGCCAGGCTGATCACCAGGATGAACATGACTTGTCCATCCGGCTGGCCCCAACGTGCACCTGCAACGATGAACGCCAGTGCTGCAGCGTTCATCATGATTTCCAGGCTCATCAACACGAACAGAATGTTACGGCGAACCATCAGGCCGACCAGGCCAAGGCAGAACAGGATGCCGGCGACCGCCAGACCATGCTCCAAAGGGATAGCAGGCATCGTCATTGCTCCTTGGCTTCGTTGCGGCCCAAGTGGAAGGCGGTGATGGCTGCGGCGAGCAGCAGCATCGAAGCCAGTTCGACCACCAGCAGGTACGGGCCGAACAGGCTGATGCCCACGGCTTTCGCGTCCACGGTGGTATGGCCGATGGCCTGGCCGCTCTGGTGAGCGAACAGCACATACAGCAGTTCACCCAGCAGCAGCGCTGCGAGGACAACCGGGCCGAGCCAGATGCCGGGCTTGAGCCAGACGCGTTCCTGGGCGACCGAGGCCGGCCCGAGGTTGAGCATCATCACCACAAACACGAACAGCACCATGATGGCGCCGGCGTAGGCGATCACTTCCAGCACACCGGCAAACGGCGCGCCGAGGCTGAAGAAGGTCATGGCCACGGCGATCAGCGAAATGATCAGGTAGAGCAGGGCGTGCACGGGGTTGGTGTTGGTGATCACGCGAAGCGTGGACACAACCGCGATACCCGATGCGAAATAGAAAGCGAATTCCATCTTTCTTCCTTAAGGCAGCAAGCTCTTCACGTTGATCGGCTCGGCTTCGTTTTGTGCGGCGCCTTTCGGCTTACCGGCAACGGCCATACCTGCAACACGATAGAAGTTGTAATCAGGGTTTTTACCGGGACCAGAGATCAAAAGATCTTCTTTCTCGTACACCAGGTCCTGACGTTTGAACTCGGCCATCTCGAAATCCGGTGTGAGCTGGATCGCGGTGGTCGGGCAAGCTTCCTCGCAGAGGCCGCAGAAAATGCAGCGCGAGAAGTTGATGCGGAAGAAGTCCGGGTACCAGCGACCGTCTTCGGTTTCAGCTTTCTGCAGGGAGATGCAACCCACCGGGCACGCCACGGCGCACAGGTTGCAGGCTACGCAACGCTCTTCGCCATCGGGGTCGCGGGTCAGCACGATGCGGCCGCGATAGCGCGGCGGCAGGTACACCGCTTCTTCCGGGTATTGCAGGGTGTCGCGTTTACGGAAGCCATGACCGAACACCATCACCAGGCTTCGCAACTGGGTACCGGTACCCTTAACGATGTCGCCAATATATTTGAACATGGGTCAAATCCTCACTGAACCGCGCCCGCTGGCGTGTTCAACAACACAACGGCAGCAGTCACCAGCAAATTGATCAGGGTCAGCGGCAGGCAGAAGCGCCAGCTGAAATCCATCACCTGGTCGTATCGTGGACGCGGAATGGAAGCGCGCAGCAGGATAAACAGCATGATGAAGAACGCGGTCTTCAGGAAGAACCAGAAGAACGCCAGCTGTGGCAGGATGCCGAACGGACCGTGCCAGCCGCCGAAGAACAGCGTGACCAGCAGGGCCGAGATCAAGATGATGCCGATGTATTCACCGACGAAGAACATGCCCCATTTCATGCCGGCGTATTCAATGTGGTAACCGTCGGCCAGTTCCTGTTCCGCTTCCGGCTGGTCGAACGGGTGACGGTGGGTCACGGCGACGCCGGCGATGAAGAAGGTACAGAAGCCGAAGAACTGCGGAATGATGAACCACAGGTTCTGCGCCTGGTACTCGACGATGTCGCGCATGTTGAACGAGCCGACCTGCACCACGATGCCCATCAGCGCGAGGCCCATGAACACTTCGTAGGACACGGTCTGGGCCGAGGCCCGCAGGCTGCCCAGCAGGGCGAACTTGTTGTTGCTCGACCAGCCGGCGAACAGCACCGCGTAGACCGACAGGCCGGCCATGGCGAAGAAGAACAGCAGGCCGATGTTCAGGTCCGCCACGCCCCAGGTCGGGGTGATCGGGATGATCGCGAAGGCGATCAGCAAGGCGCTCATGGCCACGACCGGTGCCAGGGTGAAGATCACCTTGTCGGCAAACGGCGGGGTCCAGTCTTCCTTGAAGAACATCTTCAGCATGTCGGCGGCGATCTGGAACATACCGAACGGGCCAACGCGGTTCGGACCGTAACGGTCCTGCCACCAGCCCAGCAGGCGACGTTCGACGAAGCTGAGCAGGGCGCCCGCGACGACCACGGCCAACAGGATCACGATGGCCTTGACGACCGAGATGATCACGTCGATCACTTCAGGGGTGAACCAGGTCATTGCGCTGCCTCCTGCAGACCGTCAACGGTTTTGCCGAAGATCGCCGGCGGAATGCCGGCGAGGCCTTTAGGCAGGGCAACCAGGCCGGCACCCAGCTCTTCGTTGATACGCAGCGGCAGACGCAGGGTCTGGCCGGCCACGGTCACGCTGAGCAGGGCGCCGTCGTTGACGCCCAGGCGGTCGGCTTCGGACTTGGCCACGGACACGTAGGCTTCGGGAATGCGCTCTTGTACCGGCGCGGCCTTGGAAGAGGTCTCTTCGCTGCCGAACAGGTGGAAGAACGGCACAACCTGCCAGGTGCCCTGGGCCGGGTTGAACGGACGCGGCACCGCAGCGAACCAGTTCAGCGCGTCGCCCTGGGTTTCGATCAGGCGGGTGCCCGGGTCGCCGGCGCGGATGTGACCACCGACTTCGTCCTGGAACTTGTTCCAGGCCTGTGGCGAGTTCCAGCCCGGCGACCAGGCAAACGGCACCTGCTGACGTGGCTCGACCGAACCCGAGTAACCTTCCATGGAGAAGGCGAATGCGGTGTCGTTGTCTTGCGGGGTACGCGGTTCGTGCACGCTGATGTCGGCGCGCATGGCGGTACGACCGGAATAACGCAGCGGCTCACGGGCGAGCTTCATGCCCTTGATGCGGAACGCGGCGGACGGTGCGGCGTCGACGATACGCGCCAGCTGCGGCGCGCTCGCGGCGGCTGCGGCGGTGACGTGGTCGAGCTGGGTCCAGTCGATCGGCTGGTTCAGCAGGGTCGCGCGCAGGGCATGCAGCCAGCGCCAGCCTTCGTGAACCAGGATGCTGGCGTCCATGTACTTCGGATCGAACACCTGGAAGAAGCGCTGGGCACGACCTTCCTGGCTGACCAGGGTGCCGTCGCCTTCGGCGAAGGTGGCGGCCGGCAGTACCAGGTCGGCGCGATCGCTGGTGGCGGTCTTCTGGTGGTCGGCGACGATCAGGACCTTGGCGGCATTCAGCGCAGCGTCAACCTTGGCGGCGTCGGTGCGGGTGTACAGGTCGTTTTCCAGCACCACGATCGCATCGGCGGTGCCGTCGATCACGGTTTGCAGGGCCGCGTCCAGGGACTCGCCACCGAGCATGGCCAGGCCGAGGCTGTTGGCTTCCGGCACCACCAGGCTGATGGAACCGTTCTTGTCGCGCAGCTTCAAGGCTTTGGCGATGTTGGCGGCGGCTTCGATCAAGGCCTTGGAACCCAGCGAGGTACCGGCAATGATCAATGGACGCTTGGCTGCCAGCAAGGCATCGGCAATGCGTTGGGCCAGTTCGGCGGCTTCAGTGTCCAGGCCTTCGACTGCCGGTGCGCTGGCGTCGAGGGCGTGGGCCACGGCGAAACCGATGCGGGCCAGGTCGTCCGGTGCGGCGTGGACGCATTCTTCGGCGATGTCGTCGAGCTTGGTTTCCGCCAGGCTGGCGATAAACAGCGGGTTCAGCGCGTGCTGGCCGATGTTTTTCACCGCAGCGTCGAGCCAAGGCTGGACGCGCATGGCGTCGGCCATGTCTTCGGCCTTGCCTTTGACCGACTGACGCAGGGACAGCGCGATGCGCGCGGCGGTCTGGGTCAGGTCTTCACCGAGCACGAAGATGGCATCGTGGTCTTCGATGTCGCGCATGTTCGGCACCGGGAGCGGGCTGTCGTTCAGCACCTGCAGGACCAGGCGGATGCGCTCCAGCTCACCGGCTTCGATACCGGAGTAGAAGTGCTCGGCACCCACCAGCTCGCGCAACGCGTAGTTGCTTTCGAGGCTGGCGCGGGGCGAGCCGATACCGACGATGTTGCGGCCGCGCAGCAGGTCGGCGGCTTTGTCCAGCGCCGCGTCCAGGCTCAGCTTGGCGCCATCGGCCAGCAGTGGCTGGCGTGGGCGGTCTTCGCGGTTGACGTAGCCATAGCCGAAACGGCCACGGTCGCACAGGAAGTACTGGTTGACCGAACCGTTGAAGCGGTTTTCGATGCGACGCAGTTCGCCGTAGCGCTCGCCCGGGGAGATGTTGCAACCGCTCGAGCAGCCATGGCAGATGCTTGGCGAGAACTGCATGTCCCACTTGCGGTTGTAGCGCTCGGAGTGGGTCTTGTCGGTGAACACACCGGTCGGGCAGACCTCGGTGAGGTTGCCGGAGAACTCGCTTTCGAGCACGCCGTCTTCAACGCGACCGAAGTACACGTTGTCGTGGGCGCCGAATACGCCGAGGTCGGTGCCGCCGGCGTAGTCCTTATAGAAGCGTACGCAGCGGTAGCAGGCGATGCAGCGGTTCATTTCGTGGGAAATGAACGGGCCCAGCTGCTGGTTCTGGTGGGTACGCTTGGTGAAGCGATAGCGGCGCTCGTTGTGGCCGGTCATCACCGTCATGTCTTGCAGGTGGCAGTGACCGCCTTCCTCACAGACCGGGCAGTCGTGGGGGTGGTTGGTCATCAGCCATTCGACAACGCTGGCGCGGAACGCCTTGGATTCTTCATCGTCGATGGAGATCCAGGTGTTGTCGGTGGCTGGGGTCATGCAGGACATGACGATACGACCACGGGTGTCGTTTTCGTCGGTGTACTGCTTGACCGCACACTGGCGACAGGCACCGACGCTACCAAGCGCGGGGTGCCAGCAGAAATACGGGATGTCGAGGCCGAGCGACAGACACGCCTGTAACAGGTTGTCCGCCCCATCGACTTCGAGCGCTTTGCCGTCTACGTGGATAGTGGCCATGGTTCAAAGTTCTTCGTTGGCCCGTTGTCAGCGGGCGTGGCTAATGGAATCTTGTTATTCATGTGCATCTACACAGCCTTCACGGCGTCAGCACATGAGCAGGCGAAGGGCACGGACCCTTCGCCTGTTTAAGCGTTACGCGCCGACTACGATCGGCCTTGCCAGAGGCGGGACGGCGGCGCTGGTGGGCGCGATGCCGGCTTCGAACTCCGAGCGGAAGTATTTGATTGCGCTGCCCAATGGCTCCACGGCGCCCGGTGCGTGAGCACAGAAGGTCTTGCCTGGGCCGAGGAAACCGACCAGGCCCAGCAGGGTTTCGATATCACCCTCGCGGCCTTCGCCGTTTTCCAGGGCCATCAGCAGCTTGACGCTCCACGGCAGGCCGTCGCGGCATGGGGTGCAGAAGCCGCAGGATTCACGGGCAAAGAACTGCTCCATGTTGCGCAGCAGCGAGACCATGTTCACGGTGTTGTCCACCGCCATCGCCAGGCCGGTACCCATCCGGGTGCCCACCTTGCCGATGCCGCCGGCATACATCTGTGCGTCGAGGTGCTCGGGGAGCAGGAAGCCGGTGCCGGCGCCGCCTGGCTGCCAGGCCTTGAGGGTGTAGCCGTCGCGCATGCCGCCGGCGTAGTCCTCGAACAGCTCGCGTGCGGTCACGCCGAACGGCAGCTCCCACAGGCCAGGGTTCTTGACCTTGCCGGAGAAGCCCATGAGCTTGGTGCCCATGTCTTCGCTGCCTTCGCGGGCCAACGATTTGTACCAGTCCACGCCGTCGGCGATGATCGCCGGCACGTTGCACAGGGTCTCGACGTTGTTCACGCAGGTCGGCTTGCCCCACACGCCCACGGCGGCAGGGAAGGGCGGCTTGGAGCGCGGGTTGGCGCGGCGGCCTTCGAGGGAGTTGATCAGTGCGGTTTCTTCGCCGCAGATGTAACGCCCGGCGCCGGTGTGCACGAACAGTTCGAAGTCAAAGCCCGAACCGAGGATGTTCTTGCCCAGCAGGCCTGCGGCCTTGGCTTCTGCCACGGCACGGTTGAGGTGCTTGGCGGCGGTGGTGTATTCGCCGCGCAGGAAGATGTAGCCACGGTAGGTTTTCAGCGCGCGGGCGCTGATCAGCATGCCTTCGATCAGCAGATGGGGCAGTTGCTCCATCAGCATGCGGTCTTTCCAGGTGTTGGGTTCCATTTCATCCGCGTTGCACAGCAGGTAGCGGATGTTGATGGATTCGTCTTTGGGCATCAGGCCCCACTTAACACCGGTGGGGAAGCCTGCACCGCCGCGACCCTTGAGGCCGGCGTCCTTCACGGTCTGGACGATGTCGTCCTGGGCCATGTCGGCGAAGGCCTTGCGCGCAGCGGCGTAGCCGTTCTTGGCCTGGTACTCGTCAAGCCATACCGGCTCGCCGTCGTCACGCAGGCGCCAGGTCAGCGGGTGGGTCTCGGCCGAACGCTTGATCAGGTTGGCCGGGCCGAAGGAAGTCAGGGTCATGGGTAGCCCTCGAGCAATTGGGTCACGCCAGCAGGCTGCACGTCACCGAATGTGTCGTCGTCGATCATCAACGCCGGCGCCTTGTCGCAGTTGCCCAGGCAGCACACCGGCAGCAGCGTGAAGCGGCCGTCCGGGGTGGTCTGGCCGAGGCCGATGCCCAGCTTGGCCTGGATCTCGCTGACCACTGATTCGTGGCCACCGATGTAGCAGACCATGCTGTCGCACACGCGAATGATGTGGCGGCCGACCGGCTGGCGGAAGATCTGGCTGTAGAACGTCGCCACGCCTTCAACGTCGCTGGCGGGAATGCCGAGGATCTCGCCGATGGCGTAGAGGGCGCCGTCCGGCACCCAGCCACGTTCCTTCTGGACGATCTTCAAGGCTTCGATCGACGCCGCGCGCGGGTCTTCGTAGTGATGCAGCTCGTGCTCGATGGCCGAGCGCTCGGTTTCACTCAAGGTGAAACGGTCTGTCTGGATAAGCGTGCTGTTCATGCTTAGCGGTCCACGTCGGCCATAACGAAATCGATACTACCCAGGTACGCAATCAAGTCCGCGACCATCTCGCCTTTGATCACCGAAGGGATCTGCTGCAAGTGGGCGAAGCTTGGGGTACGTATCCGGGTGCGGTAGCTCATGGTGCCGCCATCGCTCGTCAGGTAATAACTGTTGATACCCTTGGTCGCTTCGATCATCTGGAAGGATTCGTTGGCCGGCATTACCGGGCCCCACGAAACCTGCAGGAAGTGCGTGATCAGGGTTTCGATGTGCTGCAGCGTGCGCTCTTTCGGCGGCGGCGTGGTCAGCGGGTGATCCGCCTTGTACGGGCCGGCCGGCATGTTGCGCATGCACTGCTCGATGATCTTCAGGCTCTGGCGCATTTCTTCGACGCGCACGATGCAACGGTCGTAGGCATCGCCATTGGCGGCCAGCGGTACTTCGAACTCGAAGTTTTCGTAGCCCGAGTACGGACGCGCCTTGCGCAGGTCGAAATCGCAACCGGTGGAACGCAGGCCGGCACCGGTGACGCCCCATTCCAGGGCTTCCTTGGTGTTGTACTGGGCGACGCCGATGGTACGGCCCTTGAGGATGCTGTTGTCCAACGCAGCCTTCTGGTATTCGTCCAGGCGCTTGGGCATCCAGTCGATGAATTCCTTGACCAGGCGTTCCCAGCCATTCGGCAGGTCGTGGGCGACGCCGCCGATGCGGTACCAGGCCGGGTGCAGGCGGAAACCGGTGATGGCTTCGATGACCTTGTAGGCGCGCTGACGGTCGGTGAAGGTGAAGAACACCGGGGTCATGGCGCCGACGTCCTGGATATAGGTACCCAGGAACAGCAGGTGGCTGGTGATCCGGAAGAACTCGGCCATCATGATGCGGATGGTGTCGACGCGGTCCGGGACCTTGATGCCGGCCAGCTTCTCGACCGAGAGCACGTACGGCAGGTTGTTCATCACGCCGCCGAGGTAGTCGATACGGTCGGTGTACGGGATGAAGCTGTGCCACGACTGACGCTCGGCCATCTTCTCGGCACCACGGTGGTGGTAGCCGATGTCCGGTACGCAGTCGACGATTTCTTCGCCGTCCAGTTGCAGGATGATGCGGAAGGCACCGTGGGCCGAAGGGTGGTTCGGGCCCAGGTTGAGGAACATGTAGTCCTCGTTGGTGCCGGAGCGCTTCATGCCCCAGTCCTCCGGACGGAAGCGCGCGGCCTCTTCTTCAAGCTGCTGCTTGGCGAGGTTGAGGCTGAACGGGTCGAATTCGGTGGCGCGGGCAGGGAAGTCCTTGCGCAGCGGGTGACCTTCCCACGTTGGCGGCATCATGATGCGCGTCAGGTGCGGGTGGCCCGGGAAGTCGATACCGAACATGTCCCAGACTTCGCGCTCGTACCAGCTGGCGTTCGGCCAGATACCGGTCACGGTCGGCACGCTCAGGTCGCTCTCGGACAGTGCGACCTTGATCATCACGTCGCTGTTACGTTCGATCGACAGCAAGTGATAGAACACGGTGAAATCGGCGCCGCTCGGCAGGCCCTGGCGCTTGGTGCGCAGGCGCTCGTCCACGCCATGCAGGTCATAGAGCATGACGTACGGCTTGGGCAGGTTGCGCAGGAAGGTCAGGACTTCGACGAGCCTGGTACGCGCCACCCACAGCACCGGCATACCGGTGCGTGTGGCCTGGGCGGTGAAGGCGTCAGGGCCAAAACGGTTATTGAGTTCGACGACCACATCCTGGTCGTCTGCCTTATAAGGCGGGATGTACAGAGCACTGCCTGTAGTCATGGTTTTTTATCGCTTTCGGTCAACGTAAAGAATGAAGCCAGGTTTTCGTTCTATAAAAGAAGCGGTGCTGGATCAGACTTCGTCGGGGCTGCGCAGGTTGGTGACTGCGATTCGCTGTTCGCGGCGCTGTTCCTTTTGCGACGGCATCTCGGCGCGGTACACGCCTTGATCGCCGACGACCCAGGAAAGCGGGCGACGCTCCTTGCCAATCGATTCCTGCAACAGCATCAAGCCTTGCAGGAATGCTTCGGGGCGGGGCGGGCAGCCAGGCACGTAGACGTCCACGGGCAGGAACTTGTCCACCCCCTGAACCACGGAGTAGATGTCGTACATGCCACCGGAGTTGGCGCACGAACCCATGGAGATAACCCACTTCGGCTCGAGCATTTGCTCGTAGAGACGCTGAATGATCGGCGCCATCTTGATAAAGCAGGTACCGGCGATAACCATGAAATCCGCCTGGCGCGGTGATGCCCGGATAACTTCGGCGCCAAAGCGCGCGATGTCGTGGGGCGCCGTGAAGGCGGTGGTCATTTCCACGTAGCAGCACGAAAGGCCGAAGTTGTACGGCCACAGGGAGTTCTTACGTCCCCAGTTGACCGCGCCACTCAGCACGTCTTCGAGCTTGCCCATGTAGATGTTCTTGTGGACTTGGTCTTCTAACGGATCGGAAACGGTTTCCCGTTCGCCGATGGGGTACTGCTCGTTAGGAGCATCCGGGTCGATCCTGGTGAGATTGTATTGCATCGCCAAAGCCTCATTGTTTCAGCTTCGCTTGCCGCTTACGACGAGCTTCCGGAGCCCAGTCAAGGGCGCCCACTCGAAATAGGTAGACAAGGCCTGCCAACAGAATTGCTATGAAAACGAGGGCTTCGACGAATCCGGTCCAGCCGCTTTCGCGGACGGACACAGACCAGGCAAAGAGAAAGAGGGCTTCGATGTCGAAGATCACGAAGAGCATCGCGACCAGATAGAATTTGGCTGAGAGCCGCAAGCGGGCGCCACCTGTAGGCAGCATGCCGGATTCGAACGGTTCATTCTTGCTGCGGCCCCAGGCTTTTGACCCGAGGAGGCTGGACACACCGAGCATGAAGGCGCAAAGGCCGACAACACCGAGGAGGAAAATGGCAAAGCCCCAGTTGTGGGCCATGAGTCCTGTCGCTTCGGTCATGCTGGAAATCCTTAACAGAGAGCAAAGGTCTCTGAGCTCGAAAAAGTAACGATGCAGTGACGATATGTCGCACTGCAATCAATCGCGGTGATTTTATGGCTAAACACCGGGCAAGTAAAATTCCTAGGGCGAAATTATTCGATGGAATAAGCACATAGTGCACCTTCTTGGGGCTGTAGCCCTTGCGGGGCGGGCATTAGCGGGCATTTGATCAAATGTGTTTTGTTTAACCTGTAACGAAGTTTTTAGACTCTAAATGATAATGAATATTGTTTGCGTGGGGTTTAAGCGATTGTTTCTCATACAGCGGAGTAAGTTGCCGTTACTTGCCTGATTAGCGCGAGTTGTTGGAGCGGATCTTTTAACTGATTTATCTGCTGCGAATACCGCTCTGGATCAAGGTTTTGTACAAAATCTTCAGGTTGCGAGGGTTCCTCATGTGGGAGGGGTTGCCTCCTCCAACATTTGGCTTTGGTGAGTCAGCGTGATGTGTACCGGCAAAAAAAACGCCCCGAACCAGTCGGGGCGTGATTGTCGTGCGGCACTGCGGTTAGCTCTTTAACGGGTCCGCCGTGGCCGTGTACTCACATCGATCAGTGGAACTGCTCTTCTTCGGTCGAACCGGTCAGCGCGGTCACGGACGAGGTGCCGCCCTGGATCACGGTGGTCATGTCGTCGAAGTAGCCGGTGCCGACTTCCTGCTGGTGGGCCACAAAGGTGTAGCCCTTGGCGGCGTCAGCGAATTCCTGTTCCTGCAGCTTCACGTAGGCAGTCATGTCGTTGCGGGCGTAGTCGTGCGCCAGGTTGAACATGCTGTGCCACATGTTGTGAATGCCGGCCAGGGTGATGAACTGGTGCTTGTAGCCCATGGCGGACAGTTCGCGCTGGAACTTGGCGATGGTCGCGTCGTCCAGGTTCTTTTTCCAGTTGAAGGAAGGCGAGCAGTTGTAGGACAGCAGCTGGTCCGGGTATTCCTTCTTGATCGCTTCGGCAAAGCGGCGGGCTTCGTCCAGGTCCGGCTTGGCGGTTTCGCACCAGATCAGGTCGGCGTACGGCGCGTAGGCCAGGCCGCGGGCGATGGCCTGGTCGAGACCGGCGCGCACTTTGTAGAAACCTTCCTGGGTACGTTCGCCCGTCACGAACGGCTGGTCGTACGGGTCGCAGTCCGAAGTCAGCAGGTCTGCAGCGTTGGCATCGGTACGGGCCAGGATGATGGTCGGCGTGCCGGCAACGTCAGCCGCCAGGCGGGCAGCGGTCAGCTTCTGTACGGCTTCCTGGGTCGGTACCAGTACCTTGCCGCCCATGTGGCCGCATTTCTTCACCGAAGCCAGTTGGTCTTCGAAGTGCACGCCGGCCGCGCCAGCCTCGATCATGCTCTTCATCAGCTCATAGGCGTTCAGTACGCCGCCGAAACCGGCTTCGGCGTCGGCCACGATGGGCGCGAAGTAGTCGATGTAGCCTTCATCACCCGGGCCTTTACCGGCTTTCCACTGGATCTGGTCGGCACGACGGAACGAGTTGTTGATGCGCTTGACCACGGTCGGCACGGAGTCCACCGGGTACAGCGATTGGTCGGGGTACATGGATTCAGCGGAGTTGTTGTCCGCTGCCACTTGCCAGCCGGACAGGTAGATTGCCTGGATACCGGCTTTCACCTGTTGGACTGCCTGGCCGCCAGTGAGGGCGCCCATGCAGTTGACGAAATCTTTCTCGGGGCGGAAGGACGGCTTGGCACCTTGGGTGACCAGCTTCCACAGCTTCTCGGCGCCGAGTTTTGCAAAGGTGTGCTCAGGTTGAACCGAGCCACGCAGGCGGACGACGTCAGCAGCGGAATAAGCGCGGGTTACGCCTTTCCAGCGTGGGTTTTCAGCCCAGTCTTTCTCGAGGGCTGCAATTTGCTGTTCGCGTGTCAGTGCCATGGGGGAAAACCTCGTCGCATAGGTCTAGGTGGAAAATTCCATTTGCCAGCCACGTAGTGAATGCGTGGTTATGGCTGCTCGCTGACCAGAAGCTCAGGTGTTCAAGTCAAGTTCGGCGGGGCAGGCGACGGGATGAACGATGGCTCAAGGGGGAGTTGAGCAGGTAAGGGCGAACTGCGAACGGTCTTCGGGCATCGTGGGCCTTTGTACGATTCATCAGTGTGTAGCCGGGTTACCTGGTTAGCTTCCGTCCCTCGGGACAACTTCGTTCCAGTCGCAACCTCGTCAAACACACCTTGTGGGCGGTACAGACACGAATCGGCTCGGGTGGGTAGCTTGGAGCGGCGATCCGAAGGCCCTTGCCAGGGCCCCTGATTAGCGGGAGCGAGGCCATCATGCCCATGCTTTTTTGGATCGTCAAATGTTTTGTAGTGCTTTTTTTCAGGCACTACATCTTTAGTCTAATACGACTCATCAGTCAGTTTTTGGTGCTTCAGTTCAGGGTGTCGACCTTGACCCGCAATGTCAGGTCATCGCGGCCCTGGGTAGAGTAGCTGCGGGTTGTGGAGGATTTGTCGGCCTGGGTCTCGCGGTTGATGCCGGCCAGGGGGATCCATTCGCCAAGGCGCCCGCTGACGGTTGTGTCGGTACTTTGCACATTCACTACATCGGGACGTTCCTGGCTCATGCGGTCACGGTTGGTACTGATCGCCAGGTGCACGGTCTCGCCGGTGACGCTGGCGGTGACATAGAAGCCCTGGGTGACGTTGCGGTACTGGGTCTGGTTCTGCGGACGGCCGTAGGCGTCGGGTTGGGTTGTGGTCAGTGGCACGCTCTGGCCGACCTGGATCAGGGCGGGCACGCCTTCGCTGGCCTGGATCTGCTGGATGCCGCCGTCGCGGCTGGCGGTACCGTAGCTGATGATACGGGTCTGGCTGTCGCCGCTGTTCTGCTGGTTGTTTTCATTTGTATCGACGGTGATCAGCAGGCGCTTGGCCGGTGTGTCCAGCTGGGCGAGCAGCGCGCGCAGGTCCTGGATCTTGCCGGGGGCAGCGTTGACGATAAGCTGGTTGCCGTAGGCGCTGACGGTGCCGTCCTTGCCGATGAAGTTCTGTGCAACCGGGAGCAGGTCGGTGCTGGTGCGGTTGCTCAGGTTGACGACTTCGGTGTCGGCCATTGCCGAGCAGCTGGCGGTGAGGAGGAGGGCGGTGAGCAGGGTGCGTAGGGACATGTCCGTTATCTCTGCGAGTCGGTTAGGCTTGATAGTGCCAGTTTGTCGGCCTGGGGTGTAGTGAGCGGGCTTGCCTGTGGTGAGCGGGCTTGCCCCGCGCTGGGCTGCGTAGCAGCCCCTATAAAAAACGCCGCGTTCTTACGGAAAGAATGCGGCGTTTGGTTTGGGGCTGCTGCGCAGCCCAGCGCGGGGCAAGCCCGCTCACCACGGGCAAGCCCTTACAGCAGGGATCAGGCCCCGCGCACCATATCGACATGGGGAATCCCGACTTCCAGGAATTCCTCGCTGACGATCTTGAAGCCCAGTCGCTCATAGAACGGCGCCGCATACACCTGCGCACTCAGGAACTGCTTGGTCTGGCCCCGTTGCTCGGCCACGCCAATCACCGCTTCCATCAGCTTGTCGCCGACCTTCAGCCCGCGCCAGTCCTTGAGCACCGACACCCGGCCGATCTCGCCGCTGGGCAGCAGGCGCGCGGTGCCAATCGGAAAGTCGCCTTCGAATGCAAGGAAATGCACTGCGTCTGCGTCGTCCGCATCCCACTCAAGCTCAGGTGGAACCGATTGTTCAGCGATAAATACCGCTTCACGAATGCGCCGAATCTCGGCGATATCCTTATGCCAGTCCGCGACACCTACGTGAATCCTATTCATCGGCAAACCCCAGGCTTCCTTGCTTGACCAGCTCGCACAGCAGGTCACGGGCGTCTTCGTCCAACAGCCATTCGCCGAGGTTTTCGGCGTGCAGGGCATCGGCGGCGCAGACCAGTTTCAGCAGTTCGCGCAGTTTGCCCGGCAGGTAACGGCTCTGGCCGCTGGCGAACAGCAGGACGTCATCGTCGACTTCCGACCAGGCCATGCGCGCGCTTGGGTTGCGCACCAGGATCGCGCCGTCCTGCAGGCTGTTGATGAAGTCGTCTTCGCCCAGTTCTTCGCCTGCTACCAGTTCCGGGTAGCGCGGCTCGGTCATGAATTGGCCGAACCAGGTCAGCAGCATGCGCTCGTCGCTCATGTGCTCGGCCAGCAGGCTCTTGAGGCGGTCGAGGGCGTCGCTCTGGATCTGGTGCGGGTCGCTGACCGGCTGCGCGTCGGCGTCGGTGTAGCGCTCTTCGTCGGTCAGGTACTGGGCGAGGAAGTCGGTGAAGTGGGTCAGTACTTCTGCGGCGCTTGGGGCGCGAAAGCCCACCGAGTACGTCATGCAGTCATCTTCGGCGATGCCGAAATGCGCCAGGCGTGGCGGCAGGTAGAGCATGTCGCCCGGTTCCAGCACCCATTCGGCGCTTTCTTCGAATTCGGCGAGGATGCGCAGGTCGGCGTGTTGCAGCAGTGGGCTTTCGGAGCTGCACATCTGGCCGATCTTCCAGTTGCGCTTGCCCTGGGCTTGCAGCAGGAATACGTCGTAGTTGTCGAAGTGCGGGCCTACGCTGCCGCCGGGTGCGGCAAAGCTGATCATCACATCGTCGATGCGCCAGCTTGGCAGGAAGCGGAACTGCTCCAGCAACTCGGCCACTTCCGGCACGAACTGGTCGACCGCCTGCACCAGCAGGGTCCACTCACGCTCAGGCAGGGTGCTGAAGGCGTCTTCGGCGAACGGGCCGCGGCGCAGTTCCCACGGGCGTTCGCCGTGTTCGATCACCAGGCGCGATTCGACTTCTTCTTCCAGGGCCAGGCCGGCGAGTTCGTCGGCGTCGATCGGGCTTTCGAAGTCAGGGATCGCCTGGCGGATCAGCAGCGGTTTTTTCTGCCAGTAGTCGCGCAGGAATTCCCGTGCCGTGATGCCGCCCAGAAGTTGAAGAGGGATATCAGGATTCATGTGTAACCTATTGAAAAAAAGCACTTTTCAGACTGAAATAAAAACGCCCGGCGCGGCCGGGCGTCTCAAGGGGGCTTGCGCGAATCAGATGCGCTTGGCTTGCTCTACAGCGTTGCCGATGTAGTTGGCTGGGGTGAGCAGTTTCAGCTCGGCCTTGGCCGCGGCTGGCATGTCCAGGCCGTCGATGAAAGTTTGCAGTGCTTCAGGGCTGATGCCCTTGCCACGGGTCAACTCTTTCAGCTTCTCGTAAGGGTTTTCGATGTTGTAGCGGCGCATCACGGTCTGGATCGGCTCGGCCAGTACTTCCCAGCACGCGTCCAGGTCAGCGGCGATTTTCTGCGCGTTGAGCTCCAGTTTGCTGATGCCTTTGAGGCTGGCTTCGTACGCGATCACGCTGTGGGCAAAGCCCACGCCGAGGTTGCGCAGTACGGTGGAGTCGGTCAGGTCGCGCTGCCAGCGGGAGATCGGCAACTTGCTGGCCAGGTGCTGGAACAGGGCGTTGGCGATGCCGAGGTTGCCTTCGGAGTTTTCGAAGTCGATCGGGTTGACCTTGTGCGGCATGGTCGACGAACCGATTTCACCGGCAATGGTGCGCTGCTTGAAGTAGCCCAGGGAGATGTAGCCCCAGATATCGCGATCGAAGTCGATCAGGATGGTGTTGAAGCGCGCGATGGCGTCGAACAGTTCGGCGATGTAGTCGTGGGGTTCGATCTGCGTGGTGTACGGGTTGAAGCCCAGGCCCAGTTCGTCTTCGATGAAGGCGCGGGCGTTGGCTTCCCAGTCGATCTCCGGGTAGGCCGACAGGTGGGCGTTGTAGTTGCCGACAGCGCCGTTGATCTTGCCCAGCAGTGGGACTGCTGCGACTTGAGCGATCTGGCGCTCCAGGCGGTACACCACGTTGGCGAGTTCTTTGCCCAGGGTGGTCGGCGACGCCGGCTGGCCGTGGGTACGCGACAGCATCGGCACGTCGGCGAAACGGATGGCCAGCTCGCGGATGGCTTCGGCGGTCTGGCGCATCAGTGGCAGCATCACGTCATCACGGCCTTCGCGCAACATCAGGGCGTGGGACAGGTTGTTGATGTCCTCGCTGGTGCAGGCAAAGTGGATGAATTCGCTGACCTGGGCCAGTTCCGGCAGCTTGGCCGCCTGCTCCTTGAGCAGGTATTCGATGGCCTTGACGTCGTGGTTGGTGGTGCGCTCGATCTCTTTCACACGCTCGGCGTGCTCCAGGGAGAAGTTGTCCGCCAGTGCATCGAGTACAGCGTTGGCTTCGGCGGAGAACGCCGGCACTTCGCTGATGGCGGGGTGAGCGGCCAGGCGCTGGAGCCAGCGCACTTCAACCAGTACACGAGCACGGATCAGGCCGTATTCGCTGAAAATAGGGCGCAGGGCCTGGGTTTTGCCGGCGTAGCGGCCGTCAACAGGGGAAACCGCAGTGAGCGAAGAGAGCTGCATGGGGTGTTCTCGGACAGTCGGGCAACGAAATGGGGCGCGTATCATACATGAAAAAATCCGCCGGTCCGTTGCCAACTGACCGGCGTATTACGCGTAACGGCTTGAAAATAGCCTGTCGGTGCGACTTATTCGTTGCGCATCAACGGGTAAAGCTCTTTGAGCAATTTGCGTCGGCTGATCACCAGTTGCCAACGATGACCGCCCAATTGCCGCCACAACCGCGCCGAACGAATGCCGGCGAGCAGCAGTGCGCGGATTTTCGAGGCGTTGTTCGGTTGCTGCAGGTTGCGCATGTCGCCGTGCACCTGGATGCGTTGGCGCAAGGTGCTCAAGGTGTCCTGGTACAGCGCACCGCAGGCGGCGATCACGTTTTCGTGGGCCGGGCCGAAGTGTTCTACCTGGGACTGGATCTGTGGCAGGCGTTTGCCGATGGTTTCCAGCATGTCTTCGCGCTTGGCCAGCTGGCGCTCCAGGCCGAGCATCGACAGGGCGTAGCGCAGCGGCTCGCGCTGCAAGGTGCTGGGGTCGCGCTCCAGGGCGCCGATCAGGGCGCGATAACCTTCACGCAGTGCGAGGTCGTCGCCGCCGTAGACTTCCAGGGTGTCCTTGGGGTCGCGGATCAGCAGGCTGCCGAGCATGCAGGTCAGGCCGGCTTCGGTGACCTGGCCGGTCTTGGCGATCTTGTCCACCAGCACGGCGGAAAGAAATACCCCGCCGAGTGCCGTCAATTGCTCCTGGGTCGGGCTCATGCCGGGTTGCTCCAGGCTTCGGCGACTTCAATCACGCCGCCGCCCAGGCAGATTTCGCCGTCATAGAACACCACGGACTGGCCAGGGGTGACCGCACGTTGCGGGTCATCAAAGGTGGCGCGGTAGCCCGTCGCGGTTTTTTCCAGGGTGCAGGGCTGGTCGCTCTGGCGATAGCGTACCTTGGCCGTCAGGCGGCGCGGGGCGCTCAGGTCGATCGGGTTGACCCAATAGATCTCCGAGGCCAGCAGTGCGCCCGAGAACAGCAGCGGGTGTTCATTGCCCTGGCCGACGATCAGCACGTTGTGCTCCAGGTCCTTGACCAGCACGTACCACGGCTCTTCGCCGGCATCCTTCAAGCCGCCGATGCCCAGGCCCTGGCGCTGGCCGATGGTGTGGTACATCAAGCCATGGTGACGGCCGATCACTTCGCCGTCGGTGGTCTTGATCTCGCCCGGCTGCGCCGGCAGGTACTGCTTGAGGAAGTCGCTGAAGCGGCGCTCGCCGATAAAGCAGATCCCGGTGGAGTCCTTCTTCTTGGCGGTCGCCAGGCCGTGTTGCTCGGCGATCCTGCGCACTTCGGGCTTTTCCAGCTCGCCCACCGGGAACAGGGTCTTGGCGATCTGTTCACCGCCGACGGCGTGCAGGAAGTAGCTCTGGTCCTTGTTCGGGTCCAGGCCCTTGAGCAGTTCGGTGCGGCCATCGATGTCGCGGCGACGCACGTAGTGGCCAGTGGCAATCAGGTCGGCGCCAAGGATCATGGCGTAGTCGAGGAACGCCTTGAACTTGATTTCGCGGTTGCACAGGATGTCCGGGTTCGGCGTGCGACCGGCCTTGTATTCGGCCAGGAAGTGCTCGAACACGTTGTCCCAGTACTCGGCGGCGAAGTTGGCGGTGTGCAGCTTGATACCGATCTTGTCGCACACGGCCTGGGCGTCCGCCAGGTCGTCCATGGCGGTGCAATATTCCGTTCCATCGTCTTCTTCCCAGTTCTTCATGAACAGGCCTTCCACCTCATAACCCTGCTCCATGAGCAGAACGGCGGAAACGGAAGAATCCACGCCGCCGGACATGCCGACGATGACGCGCTTCTTTTGTGTGTCAGAAGGGGCTGGATCACGCATAGGGTTTCAACGGGTGTCTTGAAAAAGGACGCGATTCTAACAGGCCTGGGCCCGCAAGGCTAAAGAGAAGGGCGGATCAATTCCAGGCTGTGACGCTGGCCGGCCAGATAATCATCGATACAGCGGATGATCAGCTCGCTGCGCCAGGCGTCGCGCACGGCCATCAGCTCGTCACGGCTCAGCCAGCGGGCGCGCAGGATGCCTTCGTCCAGTTGATAGTCCGGATGGTGTTTCAGTGCCTTGGCAATAAAGCAGACGCGTTGATAGGTAACCCCGTTGCTGGGTGCGGTGTACAGGTAGATGCCGACGATGCCGGTGGCTTCCACGTCCCAGCCGGTTTCCTCGAGGGTTTCGCGCACGGCGGCCTCGGTCAGGGTCTCATCTGGGTCGAGGTGGCCGGCAGGCTGGTTGAGCACGGCGCGGCCGCCCTTGAGTTCTTCGACCATCAGGAATTTGCCGTTATCTTCGACGATGGTGGCGACGGTGATGTGGGGTTGCCAGGTCATGGGGGGGCTCGATTCAAGATATGACGCGGTGTTTGGGCAGAATTGCGGCCAGTGTGGGAGGGGCAAGCACTCTCCCACATTGAATCCGGTTTCTTCTGTTGAGCGGTAGAAACAGAAACCCCGGCGCAGGGCCGGGGCTTCTTTGCATCCTTACAACCTTACTTCAACTTGGCAATTGCCGCGTTGAGGGTGTTGCTTGGGCGCATGGCCTTGCTGGTCAGCTCCGGGTTCGGCGCGTAGTAGCCGCCGATGTCCACTGGCTTGCCCTGTACGGCATTGAGCTCGGCAACGATGGTTGCTTCGTTCGCGGCCAGGGTCTTGGCCAGTTCGCTGAATTGGCCTTGCAGTGCCGTGTCTTCGGTCTGGGCGGCCAGGGCCTGGGCCCAGTACAGCGCCAGGTAGAAGTGGCTGCCGCGGTTGTCGATGTTGCCGACTTTGCGCGATGGCGACTTGTTGTTGTCGAGGAACTGGCCGGTGGCCTGGTCCAGGGTCTTGGACAGCACCAGGGCTTTAGGGTTGTTGTACGTCACACCCAAATGCTCGAGGGAAGCGGCCAGGGCCAGGAACTCGCCAAGGGAATCCCAGCGCAGGAAGTTCTCTTCCAGCAGCTGTTGCACGTGCTTCGGTGCCGAGCCGCCGGCGCCGGTTTCGAACAGGCCGCCGCCATTCATCAGCGGCACGATGGACAGCATCTTGGCGCTGGTGCCCAGCTCCATGATCGGGAACAGGTCGGTCAGGTAGTCACGCAGCACGTTGCCGGTCACCGAGATGGTGTCCAGGCCCTTGCGGGTACGTTCCAGGGTGAACTTCATCGCGTCGACCGGCGACATGATGCGGATGTCCAGGCCTTCGGTGTTGTGGTCTTTCAGGTAGGCCTGGACTTTCTCGACCACGACGCCGTCGTGTGCACGCTTGGGGTCCAGCCAGAAGATGGCCGGGGTGTTGCTGGCGCGGGCGCGGTTGACGGCCAGCTTGACCCAGTCCTGGATCGGTGCGTCTTGGGTCTGGCACATGCGGAAGATGTCGCCGGCTTCGACTTTCTGTTCCATCAGCAGGTTGCCCTTGCTGTCGGTCACGCGGACGACGCCGTCAGCCTTGACCTGGAAGGTCTTGTCGTGGGAGCCGTACTCTTCGGCTTTTTTCGCCATCAGGCCAACGTTCGGCACGCTGCCCATGGTGGTAGGGTCGAAGGCGCCGTTGGCCTTGCACTCTTCGATCACCGCCTGGTAGATGGTGGCGTAGCAGCGATCCGGGATCACGGCCTTGGTGTCGTGCAGCTGGCCGTCGGTGCCCCACATCTTGCCGGAGTCACGGATCATGGCCGGCATCGAGGCGTCGACGATGACGTCGCTCGGCACGTGCAGGTTGGTGATGCCTTTGTCGGAGTTGACCATCGCCAGGGAAGGGCGAGCGGCGTAGACCGCCTGGATGTCAGCTTCGATCTGCGCCTGCTGCTCGGCCGGCAGGGCCTTGATGCGGGCGTACAGGTCGCCGATGCCGTTGTTCAGGTTGAAGCCGATCTGTGCCAGCACGTCTGCGTGCTTGGCCAGGGCGTCTTTATAGAACTCGGCAACGATCTGGCCGAACATGATCGGGTCGGAGACCTTCATCATGGTGGCTTTCAGGTGGACCGACAGCAGCACGCCTTGTTTCTTGGCGTCTTCGATTTCAGCGGCGATGAAGCTGCGCAGGGCTTTCTTGCTCAGTACCGCGCTGTCGATGATTTCGCCGGCCTTGACGGTGGTCTTTTCTTTCAGGACGGTGGTGGTGCCGTCCTGGGCGACCAACTCGATCTTGACCTCGTCAGCGGCTTCGATTTGCACGGCTTTTTCGCTGCCGTAGAAGTCGCCGTTGCTCATGTGGGCAACGTGGGACTTGGAGTCCGCAGCCCAGGCGCCCATCTTGTGCGGGTGCTTGCGAGCGTAGTTCTTGACCGACAGCGGCGCGCGGCGGTCGGAGTTGCCTTCGCGCAGTACCGGGTTCACGGCGCTGCCCTTGACCTTGTCGTAACGGGCACGGGTTTCTTTTTCCGCGTCGGTGGTTACGGTTTCCGGGTAGTCCGGCAGGGCGTAGCCCTGGGCCTGCAGTTCCTTGATCGCCGCTTGCAGCTGCGGGGTCGAGGCGCTGATGTTAGGCAGCTTGATGATGTTGGCTTCAGGGGTAACGGCCAGGTCGCCCAGTTCGGCGAGGTGGTCCGGTACGGCCTTGGTGCCCAGTTGCTCGGGGAAGCTTGCGAGGATGCGCCCTGCGAGGGAGATGTCGCGGGTTTCCACGGCAATATCAGCGGAAGCGGTGAAGGCCTCTACGATAGGCAGCAGTGAATAGGTGGCGAGGGCTGGGGCTTCGTCGGTGAAGGTGTAGATGATCTTCGAGCGGGTGGGCATATTCGGATTAACTCTCTTCTTTGCTGAAAGCGTGCGCAGAAACTCGAGATGCGCCGGGTGGAGCGCGTTCGTTCAAAGTCATCCATGAGCGAAAGGTCGAGGTTTCTTCGCGGTGATGTTGGGTTGCATCAGTCGAGCGTCAAGCGGGTGGACTATTGTATTAGTCCTGCTTTGTAGCGGAGGGCCCTGTTCCAGAGCGGTCTGCCATCGTGACTCTTTGGTCAGCGGCGGCATTATACATAGGTCGCTATGCTTACGCCGAGCCTTCATACAAAAGGTGTGTCGTCCATTGGTCTAAAGGTCGCAGGTACCGGGTTACGCCTAAAGTCGCACGAAGTGCTCAAGATTGGCGCTTTTCCCTTTGCTTTCAGGCTTGTAGGCGACAATTTATGCTGTTTTCGATGCAAATGAGCATGGCGCGAGGTTTCAGTCGCCATTTATCTGGAGTAGGCTCGAACGCAGCCAGATGTTCAATCCATAGATGGAGTTCAGCATGGGATACAAGAAGATTCAGGTTCCGGCAGTCGGCGACAAAATCACCGTCAATGCAGACCATTCTCTCAATGTTCCTGACCAACCGATCATCCCGTATATCGAAGGTGACGGTATTGGCGTCGACATCAGCCCGGTGATGATCAAGGTGGTCGACGCAGCTGTTGAAAAGGCCTACGGCGGCAAGCGCAAGATCTCCTGGATGGAGGTGTACGCCGGCGAGAAAGCGACCCAAGTCTACGACCAGGACACCTGGCTGCCCCAGGAAACCCTGGATGCGGTCAAGGATTACGTGGTGTCCATCAAGGGGCCGCTGACCACTCCGGTAGGGGGCGGCATTCGTTCGCTGAACGTGGCCCTGCGCCAGCAACTCGACCTCTACGTCTGCCTGCGCCCGGTGCGCTGGTTCGAAGGTGTGCCCAGCCCGGTCAAGAAACCAGGCGACGTGGACATGACCATTTTCCGCGAAAACTCCGAAGACATTTACGCCGGGATCGAGTGGAAGGCCGGCTCGCCGGAAGCGACCAAGGTCATCAAGTTCCTCAAGGAGGAAATGGGCGTCACCAAGATTCGTTTCGACCAGGATTGCGGCATTGGGATCAAGCCGGTATCGCTGGAAGGTACCAAGCGCCTGGCGCGCAAGGCCCTGCAATATGTAGTGGATAACGATCGCGACTCGCTGACCATCGTGCACAAGGGCAACATCATGAAGTTCACCGAAGGCGCCTTCAAGGAATGGGCCTACGAAGTGGCGGCTGAAGAGTTCGGTGCGACCCTGCTGGACGGCGGCCCGTGGATGCAGTTCAAGAACCCGAAGACCGGCAAGAATGTGGTGGTCAAGGATGCCATCGCCGATGCCATGCTCCAGCAGATCCTGTTGCGTCCGGCCGAGTATGACGTGATCGCGACCCTCAACCTGAACGGCGACTACCTGTCCGACGCCCTGGCGGCAGAGGTGGGCGGTATCGGGATTGCGCCGGGTGCCAACCTGTCCGACACCGTGGCCATGTTCGAGGCCACCCACGGCACTGCGCCCAAGTATGCGGGCAAGGACCAGGTCAACCCGGGCTCATTGATCCTGTCGGCGGAAATGATGCTGCGTCATATGGGCTGGACCGAAGCGGCCGACCTGATCATCAAGGGCACCAACGGCGCTATCTCGGCCAAGACCGTGACCTATGACTTCGAGCGCCTGATGGACGGTGCGAAGCTGGTGTCGTCGTCGGGCTTTGGGGATGCGCTGATTTCGCATATGTAAGTCAGCGTTATAAAAAACCGGCCATTCAGGATGGCCGGTTTTTTTACAGGCTGTTACTCAAAAGCAGATCAGGCCGTTTGTTTCTTTTTTGGTTGAGTGGGCTGTTCTGCTTTGCGCTTCGTTTCATGTGTTTCGTCGTGGGCTTTTTCGGGTGTAGCTGCGCAGGCTGCACAAATTTCGACGGCGTGCAGCCCTTTCGGTCCTTGAATGATTTCAAACTCCACAGGTTGGCCCGCCTTCAGCGTCTTGTATCCTTCCATGTTGATCGCTGAATAATGCGCAAAGAGATCTTCGGACTTCCCGTCCTCTACAACAAAACCATACCCTTTGGCATTGTTGAACCACTTGACCTTGCCACTGATCTTGACGCCAGACATACCCATATCCCTCTGCACCAGACTCCATCACTGGAGTATCATCCAGTTTATCCGTCCTAACCCGAATAAATAAGGTTGACTGCGCGGACCTTTTTTACCCACTGTGGGTTCTATTGGTTGTAACACCGATTTGCCGATAGTCAAGGCGACTGAACGGTCAGAGTTGAAATTCTGACAGGTCGCCCCCACCACTGTATTTGAACCACTGACGAACCTTTCTTTCCATGCATGCAATCAGCCAGATTCGACTAACATTCAATCAGGATCGACCGGATCACGAACACGATGACGACGGTTCTGCAGGCATTGCTGTTCAGGAGGCCAAGCCTGCTTTACAGGCGCCGCCGATGTACAAGGTGGTTTTGTTCAACGATGACTACACACCGATGGATTTCGTGGTCGAAGTGCTCGAGGTGTTTTTTAACCTGAACCGCGAGTTGGCGACCAAGGTAATGCTGGCCGTTCACACAGAAGGACGGGCAGTATGTGGAGTGTTTACCCGTGACATCGCCGAGACAAAGGCCATGCAGGTCAACCAGTACGCCAGGGAAAGCCAGCATCCGCTACTCTGTGAAATCGAGAAGGACGGTTAACGCCGACCACTTGGGTATGAGGTGAAGCTATGTTAAACCGCGAGCTCGAAGTCACCCTCAATCTTGCCTTCAAGGAGGCTCGTTCGAAGCGTCATGAGTTCATGACCGTCGAACACCTGCTGCTGGCACTTTTGGATAACGAAGCTGCCGCCACGGTTCTGCGTGCGTGCGGCGCCAACCTCGACAAGCTCAAGCATGACCTGCAGGAGTTTATCGACTCCACCACGCCACTGATCCCCGTGCATGACGAGGACCGTGAGACCCAGCCAACCCTGGGCTTCCAGCGGGTATTGCAACGTGCTGTTTTCCACGTACAGAGCTCCGGTAAGCGTGAAGTCACAGGCGCCAATGTGCTTGTGGCGATATTCAGCGAACAGGAAAGCCAGGCAGTGTTCCTGCTCAAGCAGCAGAGCGTTGCCCGTATCGATGTCGTCAACTACATCGCCCACGGTATCTCCAAGGTGCCTGGGCACGGCGATCATTCCGAGGGTGAGCAGGATATGCAGGACGACGAGGGCGGTGAGTCTTCTTCTTCAAGCAACCCGCTGGATGCCTATGCCAGCAACCTCAACGAGCTGGCGCGCCAGGGACGGATCGACCCGCTGGTGGGGCGTGAGCTTGAGGTGGAGCGCGTAGCGCAGATCCTGGCGCGCCGTCGCAAGAACAACCCGTTGCTGGTGGGTGAGGCGGGCGTGGGCAAGACCGCGATTGCCGAAGGCCTGGCCAAGCGCATCGTCGACAACCAGGTGCCGGACCTGCTGGCCAACAGTGTCGTCTACTCCCTTGACCTGGGCGCGTTGCTCGCCGGGACCAAGTACCGTGGCGATTTCGAGAAGCGCTTCAAGGCCCTGCTCGGCGAGCTGAAAAAACGCCCGCAGGCGATCCTGTTCATCGACGAGATCCACACCATCATTGGTGCCGGTGCGGCATCCGGTGGGGTGATGGACGCTTCCAACCTGCTCAAGCCATTGCTGTCGTCGGGTGATATCCGTTGCATCGGTTCGACCACCTTCCAGGAATTCCGCGGCATCTTCGAGAAAGACCGTGCCCTGGCGCGTCGCTTCCAGAAAGTCGACGTGTCCGAGCCGTCGGTCGAAGACACCATCGGCATCCTGCGTGGGCTCAAGGGGCGGTTTGAAGCGCACCACGGCATCGAGTACACCGATGAGGCGCTGCGTGCGGCGGCCGAGTTGGCGTCGCGCTACATCAATGACCGGCACATGCCGGACAAGGCCATCGATGTGATCGACGAGGCCGGGGCCTACCAGCGCCTGCAGCCGGTCGAGAAGCGTGTTAAGCGCATCGACGTGCCTCAGGTCGAGGACATTGTCGCGAAGATCGCGCGGATTCCACCAAAACACGTCAACAGTTCTGACAAGGAGCTGCTGCGTAACCTGGAGCGCGACCTCAAGCTCACCGTGTTCGGCCAGGACGCAGCAATCGACGCGCTGTCCACCGCGATCAAGCTGTCGCGTGCGGGCCTCAAATCGCCGGACAAGCCCGTCGGTTCGTTCCTGTTCGCCGGTCCTACCGGTGTCGGCAAGACCGAGGCGGCACGGCAATTGGCCAAGGCCATGGGGATCGAGCTGGTGCGCTTCGACATGTCCGAATACATGGAGCGTCACACCGTGTCGCGCCTGATCGGTGCGCCTCCGGGCTATGTCGGTTTCGACCAGGGCGGCCTGTTGACCGAAGCGATTACCAAGCAGCCCCATTGCGTACTGCTGCTCGATGAGATCGAGAAGGCCCATCCGGAAGTCTTCAACCTGCTGCTGCAGGTGATGGACCACGGGACCCTGACCGACAACAACGGGCGCAAGGCGGACTTCCGCAATGTCATCCTGATCATGACCACCAACGCCGGTGCCGAGACGGCCGCGCGGGCTTCGATCGGCTTTACCCACCAGGATCACTCGTCCGATGCGATGGAAGTGATCAAGAAGAGCTTCACGCCGGAGTTCCGCAACCGCCTGGACACCATTATCCAGTTTGGTCGCCTCAGCCATGAGGTCATCAAGAGTGTGGTGGACAAGTTCCTTACCGAGCTTCAGGCGCAGTTGGAAGACAAGCGCGTGCAACTGGATGTCACGGAAGCGGCACGCAGCTGGATCGCCGAAGGTGGCTACGATGCGGCAATGGGCGCTCGCCCGATGGCGCGTCTGATCCAGGACAAGATCAAGCGGCCGCTGGCCGAAGAGATCCTGTTTGGCGAGCTTTCCGACCATGGTGGCGTGGTGCATATCGACCTGAAGGATGGCGAGCTGACCTTCGAGTTCGAAACCACGGCTGAAATGGCCTGATCGTTCTGTAACAACGCAAAAGGCGCCGAAAGGCGCCTTTTTGCTGTCTTGAAATGCAATTCTCAGAATGGGGCTTGCCCCCCCCCCCCTCCCGCAGGATCCCTCGGTGTTTGAGAAATCCCATGCACACAAAAACGCCCGGCATAACCGGGCGTCTTGTATTGACTTGCTTAGCGAGCGCGGTAAGTGATACGCCCTTTGCTCAAGTCATAGGGCGTCAGCTCGACGCGCACTTTGTCACCGGTAAGAATACGAATGTAGTTCTTGCGCATCTTGCCGGAGATATGCGCGGTTACGACGTGCCCATTTTCCAACTCCACACGAAACATGGTGTTGGGCAGGGTGTCGACGACAGTGCCTTCCATTTCGAAGCTGTCTTCTTTCGACATGCAGTAAAGCCCTCGGTATCCAGTGAATGGCCCGGTGCAACTGCGCCAGGCAAAAGCGGCGTGCATTGTGCCCGAAAAAGGGTGTTTAAGCCAAGGGGTTCTAGTTAAGCGTGACCCATCTTTGATTAATCAGCAGTTCTATGGGGCGATATTGGGTCTTGTAGTTCATCTTTTTGCAGTTCTTGATCCAGTATCCGAGGTACACCGCCTCGAGTTCCAGGCGCAGTGCTTCACCGATTTGCCAGAGGATCGCGAAGCGCCCGAGGCTGCGCCGCTCTTCGGCCGGCTCGTAGAAGGTGTAGACCGCTGACAGGCCGTTAGGCAGCAAATCGGTCACGGCGACGGCCACCAGGCGGCCGTCCGCGCGAAATTCGTAAAAGCGCGAGAACGGCAGGTCACGCACCAGGAAGGTGGAAAACTGGTCGCGGCTGGGTGGGAACATATCGCCGTCGGCGTGGCGCTGCTCGATATAGCGCTGGTACAGGTCGAAATACTCTTCGGTGAATCGTGGCTTGGCAGCTGCCACCGTCAGGTCGGCATTGCGCTTGAGGATGCGCTTCTGATTGCGGTCCGGCAGAAACTGCGCCACAGGGATGCGTGCCGGCACGCAGGCATTGCAGTTCTGGCAGTGGGGCCGGTACAGATGATCGCCGCTGCGTCGAAAACCCATTTCCGAGAGATCGGCATACACGTGCACATCCATCGGCTGGCTGGGGTCGAGGAACAGCGTGGTGGCCTGCTCGTCGGGCAGATAGCTGCAAGAGTGGGGTTGAGTGGCATAAAACTTCAAACGCGCCAACTCGGTCATGATCAACCCTCGGATAAGCTTTGAAATAAGTGTAAGCCAGGAGCGCGCAAGTCGCCTAAGAAACCCACGGTCCTGCGTTGGGTTGGTCCAGATGGTCACGCAGGAAACCTGCAAAGTCGCTGCGGGATATGGCGCGGGCACCCAGGCTGTGCAGGTGGTCGTTGGGCATCTGGCAGTCGATCAGTACAAAGCCCCAGGCCTGCAATTGCCGGGTCAATGTAGCAAAGCCGAATTTCGAGGCGTTATCGGCGCGGCTGAACATCGACTCGCCGAAGAACAGCTGGCCCATCGCCAGGCCATACAGGCCGCCGACCAGCTCGCCGTTGTCCCATACCTCTACCGAATGGGCGTAACCGCGTTGGTGCAGCGTCAGGTAGGCGCTCTGTATGCCTTCGGTGATCCAGGTGCCATCGGCATACGCGCGCGGCGCGGCGCACGCCTGGATGACGGCGGCAAAGTCCTGGTCGAAGGTCACGGTATAGCGCTGCTGGCGCAATAGTTTGCCCAGGCTGCGGGAGACGTGCAGCTCGTCGGGGAATATCACGGTGCGCGGGTCCGGCGACCACCAGAGGATCGGCTGGCCCTCCGAGAACCAGGGAAAGCAACCGTGGCGGTAGGCTTGCACCAGTCGCTCGGCCGACAGGTCGCCGCCGGCGGCGAGCAGGCCATTGGGTTCCCGCATGGCCTTGGCCAGCGGGGGGAATGTCAGTGAGTCGCGTTGTAACCAGGTCAGCATGGCATCCAGGCTTGCGGAAGGGGAGGGGAGTGGCAGGCGGATCGCCTGCCCCAAGGGGTGTGATTATTGTCGACGCAGCGCTGTGGGGCCAGCCCGAATCGGCTGTTGGCGTGCATAAGCGTGAGCGGGTGTTTCTGCAACTCTCTGCGTGAGGCGTGGTCGTAATCGGGTCTGGCCCATGCAGGCCATTTGCCAAGCTTGCCTGGATTGGTAAAAACAGCTCATAAGCCTTTGTCAGCAAAGACAATGCATGCTCAAATTGAACATGTTGTGACACACAATTGGCTATGCTGCCTGAAGAAAGCCAAGTGGCGTGGCAACCGCAACACAAACCCGTACAATGCGGCCATTGTGGCGTTATCGCCATTTCATCCAGCAATCGCCCAGTGTTAAAAGTAGATTCCACGACGTTCGTTCATTTTTCAGCTGCTCGGATTGGGCAGTATTTGCACTTATTCAACAGATGGACGCGCTAACAGGCGCAGGAAAAGACCCGTTTTGAAGAAATCCGCCGCAACACCTAAAGCAGCCGTCGTGCCGGCCTGGCGCCAGCACCTGCACTATCGACTCAAGGAAGGCGCGCTGATCGCTATCGGCGCGCTGTGCCTGTTCCTGATGATGGCCTTGCTCACCTATGGCAAGGACGATCCGGGCTGGAGCCACAACAGCAAGATCGAAGACGTGCAGAACTTCGGAGGGCCTGCCGGTTCCTACAGCGCCGATATCCTGTTCATGGTGCTGGGTTACTTCGCTTACATTTTCCCTTTGCTGCTGGCGATCAAGACCTGGCAGATCTTCCGCCAGCGTCATGAGCCGTGGCAGTGGAGCGGCTGGCTGTTTTCGTGGCGCCTGATCGGCCTGGTATTCCTGGTGCTGTCCGGTGCCGCGCTGGCACATATTCATTTCCACGCGCCTACCGGCCTGCCGGCGGGCGCGGGTGGGGCGCTGGGCGAGAGCCTCGGCGACCTGGCGCGCAAGACCCTGAATATCCAGGGCAGCACCCTGATGTTTATCGCGCTGTTCCTGTTTGGCCTCACCGTGTTCACCGACCTCTCGTGGTTCAAGGTGATGGACGTGACCGGCAAGATCACCCTCGACCTGCTGGAGTTGTTCCAGGGCGCTGCCAACCGCTGGTGGGCCGCCCGGGTCGAACGCAAGCGCATGGTGGCCCAGTTGCGCGAGGTGGATACCCGCGTCAACGAAGTGGTGGCCCCAAGCACACCGGACCGCCGTGAGCAGGCCAAGGTCAAGGAACGCCTGATCGAACGCGAGCAGGCCCTGAGCAAACACATGTCGGACCGCGAGAAGCAGGTGCCGCCGGTGATCGCCCCGGCGCCGCCCAAGCCGGCCGAGCCGAGCCACCGCGTGCAGAAAGAGAAACAGGCGCCGTTGTTTGTCGACAGCGCCGTGGAAGGCACCTTGCCGCCGATCTCGATCCTCGACCCGGCCGAAAAGAAACAACTCAACTATTCTCCTGAGTCCCTGGCGGCCGTCGGCCATCTGCTGGAAATCAAACTCAAGGAATTCGGCGTCGAGGTGTCGGTGGACTCGATCCATCCCGGCCCGGTGATTACCCGTTACGAAATCCAGCCGGCTGCCGGCGTTAAGGTCAGCCGCATTTCCAACCTGGCCAAGGACCTGGCGCGCTCCCTGGCCGTGACCAGCGTGCGCGTGGTGGAAGTGATCCCGGGCAAGACCACCGTGGGTATCGAGATTCCCAACGAGGATCGCCAGATCGTGCGCTTCTCCGAAGTGCTGTCGACGCCCGAATACGACAACTTCAAGTCGCCGGTCACCCTGGCCCTGGGCCACGACATTGGCGGCAAGCCGGTGATCACTGACCTCGCCAAAATGCCTCACCTGCTGGTGGCCGGTACCACCGGTTCGGGTAAATCGGTGGGCGTGAACGCGATGATCCTGTCGATCCTGTTCAAGTCCGGCCCGGAAGACGCCAAGCTGATCATGATCGACCCGAAGATGCTCGAGCTGTCGATCTACGAAGGCATTCCGCACCTGCTCTGCCCGGTGGTCACTGACATGAAGGACGCCGCCAACGCCCTGCGCTGGAGCGTGGCCGAGATGGAGCGCCGCTACAAACTGATGGCGAAGATGGGCGTGCGTAACCTGTCGGGCTTCAACGCCAAGGTCAAGGAAGCCCAGGACGCCGGCACGCCGCTGACCGACCCGCTGTACAAGCGCGAAAGTATCCACGACGAGGCTCCGCTGCTGGGCAAGCTGCCGACCATCGTGGTGGTGGTCGACGAGTTCGCCGACATGATGATGATCGTCGGCAAGAAGGTCGAGGAACTGATCGCCCGTATCGCCCAGAAGGCGCGGGCGGCGGGTATCCACTTGATCCTCGCCACCCAGCGTCCGTCGGTGGACGTGATCACCGGCCTGATCAAGGCCAACATCCCGACCCGCATGGCGTTCCAGGTGTCGAGCAAGATCGACTCACGGACCATCATCGACCAGGGCGGCGCCGAGCAACTGCTGGGCCACGGTGACATGCTCTACATGCCGCCGGGCACCAGCCTGCCGATCCGGGTTCACGGCGCCTTCGTGTCCGACGATGAAGTGCACCGTGTGGTGGAAGCCTGGAAGCTGCGTGGCGCGCCTGAGTACAACGACGACATCCTTGCTGGTGTCGAAGAGGCCGGCAGCGGCTTCGACGGTGGCAGCAGCGGTGGCGACGACGATGCCGAAACCGACGCGCTGTACGACGAAGCCGTAGCCTTCGTGCTGGAAAGCCGCCGCGCCTCGATTTCTGCGGTGCAGCGCAAGCTGAAGATCGGCTATAACCGCGCTGCGCGCATGATCGAGGCCATGGAAAACGCTGGCGTCGTCACTGCAATGAACACCAACGGCTCGCGCGAAGTCATCGCCCCCGGGCAGATGCGCGACTGATTCCGTGCCGCGTGGCAGCACGCGGCGCGCCCTTACGACTCAATGAGGACTCCCATGCGTCTTATCCGCATGCTGTTGTTGCCGGCACTGGCCCTGACCGCTGTTTCGGCCCACGCTGACCCGGCCTCCGTCGCCAGCCTGAAAAACCTGTTGGACAAATCCCAGACCCTGACCGCGCGCTTCTCCCAGCTCACCCTGGATGCCGGTGGCACCCAGTTGCAGGAAACCGCCGGCGAGATGGCCGTGCAGCGCCCAGGGCTGTTCTACTGGCACACCGAAGGCAAGGCCGAGCAGACCATCGTCTCGGACGGCCAGAAAGTCACCCTGTGGGACCCGGACCTGGAGCAGGCCACCATCAAGAAGCTCGACCCGCGCCTGAACCAGACGCCGGCGCTGCTGCTGTCGGGCGATGTGTCGAAAATCAACGACAGCTTCGACATCACCTCCAAGCAGACCAGCAACGTGATCGAGTTCACCCTCAAGCCGAAATCCAAGGACACGTTGTTTGACACGCTGTCCCTGTCGTTCGGCAACGGCGTGATCAACAACATGCGCCTGGTCGACAGCGTCGGCCAGCGCACCGATATTCTGTTCTCCGGGGTCAAGGCCAACCAGCCGGTACCGGCGTCCAAGTTCAAGTTCGACATCCCCAAGGGTGCCGACGTGATCCAGGAATAACCTGCCCAGAGGTTTCAAACGCTGCCCATGGATCTGTTTCGAAGTGACCCGATTGCCCAGCCTTTGGCCGCGCGCCTGCGCTCGACCAACCTGGATGAGTACGTCGGTCAGGAACACCTGCTCGCTCGCGGCAAGCCGTTGCGCGAAGCCCTGGAGCAGGGTGCGCTGCACTCGATGATCTTCTGGGGGCCGCCGGGCGTGGGTAAGACCACCCTGGCGCGGCTGCTGGCAAAAGTCTCGGATGCACACTTCGAAACGGTCTCGGCCGTGCTGGCCGGGGTCAAGGAGATCCGCCAGGCCGTCGAGGTGGCCAAGCAGCAGGCCGGACAGTACGGCAAGCGCACCATCCTGTTTGTCGACGAAGTGCATCGCTTCAACAAGTCGCAGCAGGATGCGTTTTTGCCCTACGTCGAGGATGGCACGCTGATTTTTATCGGTGCGACCACCGAAAACCCTTCGTTTGAGTTGAACAACGCGTTGCTCTCGCGGGCGCGGGTCTATGTGCTCAAGAGCCTCGACGAAGCCGCGATGCAAAAGCTGTTGCACCGCGCCTTGAGCGAAGACAAGGGCCTGGGCAAGCGTCAGCTGAGCCTCAGCGATGAAGGCTTCAAGATCCTGCTCAGCGCTGCCGACGGCGACGGTCGCCGCTTTCTCAACCTTTTGGAGAACGCCTCCGACCTGGCCGAAGACGGCAGCGAGATTGGCGTCGACCTGTTGCAAAGCCTGCTCGGCGATACGCGTCGGCGTTTCGACAAGGGCGGCGAAGCCTTCTACGACCAGATTTCGGCGCTGCACAAGTCTGTGCGTGGCTCCAACCCGGACGGCGCGCTGTATTGGTTTGCGCGCATGATCGACGGCGGCTGCGACCCGCTGTACCTGGCGCGCCGCGTGGTGCGCATGGCCAGTGAAGACATCGGCAACGCCGACCCGCGCGCCCTGAGCCTGTGCCTGGCCGCCTGGGAAGTGCAGGAGCGCCTCGGCAGCCCGGAAGGCGAGCTGGCGGTGGCCCAGGCCATCACTTACCTGGCCTGCGCACCGAAAAGCAACGCGGTGTACATGGGCTTCAAGTCCGCCCTGCGTGCGGCCGCCGAACACGGCTCCCTCGAAGTGCCGCTGCACCTGCGCAATGCGCCGACCAAGTTGATGAAACAACTGGGCTACGGCGATGAATACCGCTATGCCCATGATGAGCCGGACGCCTATGCCGCCGGCGAAGACTATTTCCCCGATGAGCTTGAGCCGCAGCCGTTCTACCAGCCGGTGCCCCGTGGCCTGGAGCTGAAGATCGGTGAAAAGCTCAATCACCTCGCCCAACTCGACCGCCTCAGCCCCAAACAGCGGAGAAAGTAGTGTTCAAGACGATTCTTGCCGTGTCCGCAGCCGGCATCGCTGGTACATTATTGCGTTTCGCCACCGGTACGTGGGTGAGCGCCAATTGGCCGAAGCATTTTTATGCGGCGACCCTGGCGGTCAACCTGGTGGGTTGCCTGATCATCGGGTTGTTGTACGGCTGGTTCCTGTTGCGCCCGGAAGTACCGATTGAAATTCGCGCCGGCCTGATTGTCGGCTTTGTAGGCGGTCTGACGACCTTTTCATCCTTTTCACTGGATACGTTGCGCCTGCTGGAAAGCGGGCAGGCCCTGGTCGCCTTCGGCTACCTCGGCATCAGCGTGTTCGGCGGGCTGCTCGCCACCTGGGCCGGCCTGTCCTTGACCAAACTTTGATAAACGAGAGACCGACATGCTCGATTCCAAACTGTTACGTAGCAACCTTCAGGACGTAGCGGACCGCCTGGCATCCCGTGGCTTTGCCTTGGATGTTGCGCGCATCGAAGCGCTGGAAGAACAGCGCAAGACCGTCCAGACCCGCACCGAAGCACTGCAGGCTGAGCGGAATGCGCGTTCCAAATCCATCGGTCAGGCCAAGCAACGTGGCGAAGACATCGCGCCGTTGATGGCGGACGTCGAGCGCATGGGCACCGAGCTGTCCGACGGCAAGGTCGAGCTGGAAGGCATTCAGTCCGAGCTGGATTCGATCCTGCTGGGCATCCCCAACCTGCCGCACGAGTCCGTGCCGATTGGCGAAGACGAAGACGGCAACGTCGAAGTGCGTCGCTGGGGCACGCCAACGGCCTTTGATTTCGAGATCAAGGACCACGTCGCCCTGGGCGAATTGACCGGTGGCCTGGATTTCGAAACCGCCGCCAAGATGTCCGGTGCGCGCTTTGCCTTGCTGCGCGGCCCGATTGCACGCATGCACCGTGCCCTGGCGCAGTTCATGATCAACCTGCACACCGGCGAGCACGGTTACGAAGAGGCTTACACGCCGTACCTGGTGCAGGCGCCGGCGCTGATGGGCACCAGCCAACTGCCGAAGTTCGAGGAAGACCTGTTCAAGATCAGCCGCGATGGCGAAGCCGATCTGTATCTGATCCCGACCGCCGAAGTGTCGCTGACCAATATCGTTGCCGGCGAGATCCTCGACGCCAGGCAACTGCCGCTCAAGTTCGTCGCCCACAGCCCGTGCTTCCGCAGTGAAGCCGGTGCGTCGGGGCGTGACACCCGCGGCATGATCCGCCAGCACCAGTTCGACAAGGTCGAGATGGTGCAAGTGGTCGAGCCGTCGACCTCCATGGACGCCCTGGAAGGCCTGACCGCCAACGCCGAACGCGTCCTGCAGCTGCTGGAGCTGCCGTACCGCGTCCTGGCGCTGTGCACCGGCGACATGGGCTTCAGCGCCGTGAAGACCTACGACCTCGAAGTGTGGGTACCCAGCCAGGACAAATACCGCGAGATTTCGTCGTGCTCCAACTGCGGTGATTTCCAGGCCCGGCGCATGCAGGCGCGTTTCCGTAACCCGGAAACCGGCAAGCCGGAGCTGGTGCACACTCTCAACGGTTCGGGCCTGGCTGTAGGTCGCACCCTGGTGGCCGTGCTGGAAAACTACCAGCAGGCTGACGGTTCGATCCGCGTACCTGAAGTGCTCAAGCCTTACATGGCGGGCGTCGAGGTCATCCGCTAAATGGAATTCCTGCCGCTGTTTCATAACCTGCGCGGCAGTCGTGTGCTGGTCGTCGGCGGGGGGGAGATTGCCTTGCGCAAATCCCGCCTGCTGGCTGACGCCGGCGCCGTGCTGCGGGTGGTTGCTCCCCAGATCGAAGACCAGTTGCGCGAGTTGGTGCAGGGCAGTGGCGGGGAATTGATTCTGCGCGGTTATCAGGAGGCCGACCTGGAAGGCTGCACCCTGATTATCGCGGCGACCGACGACGAGCCACTGAACGCGCAAGTGTCCAGTGACGCCAAGCGTCGTTGCGTACCGGTCAATGTGGTGGACGCGCCGGCCTTGTGCAGCGTGATCTTCCCCGCGATCGTCGACCGTTCGCCCTTGGTGATCGCGGTGTCCAGCGGCGGCGATGCGCCGGTGCTGGCGCGCTTGATCCGGGCCAAGCTGGAAACCTGGATTCCGTCCACCTACGGCCAACTGGCCGGGCTGGCGGCGCGCTTTCGTGCCCAGGTCAAAGGCTTGTACCCGGATGTGCAGCAGCGTCGGGCATTTTGGGAGGAAGTGTTCCAGGGCCCGATTGCCGACCGTCAGTTGGCCGGGCAGGGCGATGAGGCTGAGCGTCTGTTGATCGAAAAGGTCAACGGCGCACCGCCTTATGCGCCGGGCGAGGTATATCTGGTCGGTGCCGGCCCAGGCGACCCGGACCTGCTGACCTTCCGTGCCCTGCGCCTGATGCAGCAAGCCGACGTGGTGCTGTACGACCGTTTGGTGGCGCCGGCGATTCTGGAACTGTGCCGTCGTGATGCCGAGCGCATCTACGTCGGCAAGCGCCGCGCCGACCACGCCGTGCCGCAAGACCAGATCAACCAGCAACTGGTGGACCTGGCCAGGCAAGGCAAGCGCGTGCTGCGCCTCAAGGGGGGCGATCCGTTCATCTTTGGTCGTGGCGGTGAAGAAATCGAGGAACTGGCGGCCCATGGCATCCCGTTCCAGGTGGTGCCGGGGATCACCGCAGCCAGTGGTTGCGCGGCGTACGCCGGGATTCCGCTGACCCATCGCGACTACGCGCAGTCGGTACGCTTTATCACCGGGCACTTGAAGAACGGGACGTCGGACCTGCCTTGGAGTGACCTGGTAGGGCCGTCGCAGACCCTGGTGTTCTACATGGGCTTGATTGGCTTGCCGATCATCTGTGAGCAACTGATCAAGCATGGGCGTGCCGCGGATACCCCAGCGGCGTTGATCCAGCAGGGCACCACGTCCAACCAGCGCGTGTTTACCGGCACCCTGGCAGACTTGCCGCGCATGGTGGCGGAGCATGAAGTGCATGCGCCGACGTTGGTGATCGTCGGTGAGGTGGTGGTGCTGCGCGAGAAGTTGAAGTGGTTTGAAGGCGCCCAGTCACAAGTCTAGTACTTGCACACACATCAACTGTAGGAGTGAGCTTGCTCGCGAAAATCGTCAACGATAACGCGCCCATCCTGAATGCACGCGGTGTTTTTTAGTTCTTCGCGAGCAAGCTCGCTCCTACGGGTTTTGTATCAGCTCCAAACGCCTTTGCTGGTTAGCTTCACTCGATCATGCCCGGCATCAAACGCCTGCAACGGCCCCTTCGGCACAATCGCCGTCGGGTTGATGGTGCGGTGGCTCCCATAGTAATGCCCCTTGATGTGCTCGAAATCCACCGTCTCGGCCACGCCTGGCCACTGATACATCTCCCTCAGCCAATTCGACAGGTTCGAATAATCGGCAATCCGCCGCAGATTGCATTTGAAGTGGCTGTAATACACCGCATCAAAACGAATCAGCGTGGTGAACAAGCGCACATCCGCCTCGGTCAGGTATTCGCCGGCCAGGTAGCGATGATCGCCCAGGTGCTGCTCCAGGTGGTCCAGTTCGGCAAATACATCGTCAAACGCGCTTTCATAGGCTTTTTGTGAGGTGGCAAAGCCTGCGCGATACACGCCATTGTTCACGGCCGGGTAGATCCGCTCGTTGAGCCCATCGATGGTCGCGCGCAGCGGCTTGGGGTAGAAGTCCAGGGTGTTGCCGGTCAGGCCGTTGAACGCGCTGTTGAACATGCGGATGATCTCCGCCGATTCATTGCTGACGATGCGGTTGAGCTGCTTGTCCCACAGCACCGGCACGGTGACGCGGCCGGTGTAGTCGGCGGTGTCGGCGGTATAGCGCTGGTGCATGAATTCGAAACCATCGAGCTTATCGCCGGTGGAGCCGTGGGCCTTGTCGAAGGTCCAGCCGTTTTCCAGCATCAGCCAGCTGACCACGGACACGTCGATCACGCTTTCCAGGCCCTTGAGCTTGCGCAGGATCAGGGTGCGGTGGGCCCAGGGGCAGGCCAGGGACACATAGAGGTGATAACGACCGGCCTCGGCCTTGAAGCCGCCTTCGCCGCTGGGCCCAGGCTGGCCATCGGCGGTCACCCAGTGGCGGCGCTGGGCCTGTTCGCGCTGGAAAGCGCCATCTGCGCTACTTTCGTACCACTGGTCTTTCCAGTGTCCTTCGATCAGCAAACCCATGACTGGCTCCTTGGCTAATAAGCGTTGGAGCCCAGTCTAAAGGGATGAGTTCGAACTAAAAGCGCAAAGACCGGGCGTGAATGATCGATTAAATCGATTTGTCCCGTGCATCCCAGTATTGCCGAGCCAATTCGAACGCCTGTTCCCGTGGGTGGCCGAGGCCGCGCAAGGCCAGGGCCATGGTGGCGATCAGCGCCAGTTGCGGGTAGCTGTCCTCTACGTCGCCGCGCCACACGGCCTTCAGGTGATCAGGCTCCAGGGTTGCCGGCTTGACGTGGCGCTGGTCGGAGAGGGCGGGCCATTCTTCATCCCAGCTTTCGCCACCGGTGGTGCCATAGAGGTGGCTGATCGTGTCGGGGTTGATCTCGACTTCGCCGCCGTCGCCCTTGACCACGATCACATGGTCGCCAAGCAGGCCGCTGGCATCGCGGTGCACGCCCTGGTAACCGGGGTGGAAAATGCTTTGCAGGCCGCAGCGCGCATTCAGCGGGTTGAGCAGGCGCGCCAGGGAGTGGATCGGCGAGCGCAGGCCGAGGGTGTTGCGCAGGTCGATCATGCGTTGCAGTTGCGGTGCCCAGTCGCCCAGCGGGATAAACGCCAGGTTGTCTTGTTCAAACGCCGTCCCGACCTGCTGCCAATTGCGGCACAGCGGGATGTGCAGGGTTTCGAGCAATTGTTCGGTGTACAGCCGGCCCGCCGTGTGTGCGCCGCCGCCGTGCATGAGGATGCGCACGCCATGTTGCGCCAGGCACTTGGCGGCCAGCAGGAACCACGGCAGGTGGCGCTTCTTGCCGGCGTAGGTCGGCCAGTCGATGTCCACATTCAGCGCGGGGGCGTCCAGGCGTTCACGCACGGCTTCGGTAAAACCGGCGAGTTCTTCCGGGCTTTCTTCCTTGTGGCGCAGCAGCATCAGGAAGGCGCCGAGCTGGGTGTCTTCAACTTTTTCGTCGAGCAGCATGCCCATGGCTTCGCGGGCCTCTTCGCGGGTGAGGTTGCGCGCGCCGCGCTTGCCTTTGCCCAGGATGCGCACGAACTGCGCAAACGGATGCTCGGCAGGGGTTTCAAGGGTCAATGGGGCAAAGTCGGTCATAAGCAATTCGTCGGCCGGGGCAGGCCCGCCAGCTTGGCGGCGAGTTTGGCGGGAGTGCCGTTGAACAGTGTGTTGAGGTGCAGGCTGTTGCCCTTTTGCGGGCCGAGCTTCAAGGCGGTGTACTTGATCAGCGGGCGCGTGGCGGGGGACAGCTGGAACTCGGCATAGAACTGGCGCAGCAGCTCGAGGACCTGCCAATGGTCCGGGGTCAGCTCCAGGGCCTCGGCGGCGGCCAGGGCCTCGGCCACCTCAGGGGACCATTCGTTCAGGTCGACGAGGTAACCGTCCTTGTCCAGCTCGAGGGTGCGCGCGCCTACGGTCAGGGTGTTCATAGCCAAGTGTTGACCTTGCTGTAGTCGAGCGACAGCTGCACGAAACCCGGGTAGTCCACGCTGTCGGCCCAGTCCGGCAGCGGCAGGTTGCGTGCCTGCATGTCTTCGGCCAACACAAAGACCTTCACGCCCTTGGTGCGCAGGGCCGGGTCGTGCAGCCCGTAGGCGCCATCGCCGCAGAGCAGGATCGCATCCTCGGCGCCACAGATACGCAGGCAACTGGCGAGGCGGCTATCGGTAAAAGGAGAGTGAGATACCACATGTAAAGTCGACATCAGAGGGTTATCACCTGGTCGTAACGGTCAATCAGCCTGGAGATCGCTTCGCTGTCCAGCGACTGGGCATTGGCCGGCTGCGTCAGCCCGCGCTCACCCAGGCTGTGGCGGCAGGCGAACACCTCATCGATGCCGAACAGGCCCAAGGCCTGCAGGTTGGCGCTGAGGTCTTTTTGCTGCACGGCCTTGGCGTCCTGGTGCGGCGCCAGTTGGAACACGCCGTCATCCATGAACAGCACGCCGATCGGCAGATCAAACGCGCCCCCGGCCAGCACGATATCCAGCGCTTCGCGCGCGCTCGGCCCGGACCAGGGCGCCTGGCGGCTGATCACTAGCAAGGATTTGGACATGTCACGGCCCTCCAAAACAGATCAGGCGGTCGGCGGCCTGGGCGGCGTCGTGCAATTGCCCCAGGCCCGACAACGCCCAGGGCGCATCCAGGTTGGCCGCGCTGCGTTGATAGCGCGTGGCTTCCTCGGCATTCAGCACGCCACGACGCAAGGCGGCAGCGATGCACACCACGCCATCGAGCTGATGCGCATTGACCAACTCGCGCCATTGACGGGCGATGTCCTGCTCATCCTGGGGTGCAACGATGTTATTGGAGGCGCCGTAGACCCCGTCCTGATAGAAAAACAGCCGCACAATCTCATGCCCGCCGGCCAACGCTGCCTGTGCAAACAGCAGGGCGCGGCGCGAGGAGGGCGCGTGGGCGGCGGAAAACACTGCAATCGCAAACTTCATGGAACACTCTGCAAGCAAACGTGGGGCAATGATAAAGCCGCTGCCACGAAAAAGCCCGCCATGATCAAAACGGTCACCCTCGATGATCGTTCTGACGATTGCCGGTAGGCGCCAGGCTGCCTAGTCTGTGGCAATCCGAAACCCAAATGGAGTCTCCATGTCAGGTCCCTTGGCGTCCCTCAAAGTGCTGGATTTTTCCACCTTGCTGCCCGGCCCGTTTGCTTCCTTGATGCTGGCGGACATGGGCGCCGAGGTACTGCGCATCGAGTCCCCCACGCGCATGGACCTGCTGCGGGTGCTGCCGCCCCATGACCGGGGGACTTCGGCCAGCCATGCCTATCTCAATCGCAACAAACGCAGCCTGGCGCTGGATTTGAAGCAGGCCCAGGCGCTGGAGATCGTGCGCGAACTGGTCAAGGACTACGACATTGTCCTCGAACAATTTCGCCCCGGCGTGATGGAACGCCTGGGTCTGGGGTACGAGGCGCTGAAGGCGATCAACCCGCGGCTGATTTATGTGTCGATCACCGGGTACGGCCAGACCGGGCCCTATAAGGACCGCGCCGGGCATGACATCAACTACCTGGCGCTGGCCGGGGTCGCCAGTTACACCGGACGCCGGGACAGCGGGCCACTGCCCTTGGGCGTGCAGTTGGCGGACGTGGGCGGCGGTTCGCTGCATGCGGTGGTGGGGCTGCTGGCGGCCGTTATCGCCCGTCAGCAAAGTGGGGTCGGGCAATACCTGGATGTGAGCATGACCGATTGCTCGTTCAGCCTGAATGCCATGGCCGGCGCGGGTTACCTGGCGTGTGGTGTGGAGCCTGAGCGGGAGGGCCATGTGCTCAATGGCGGGAGTTTCTACGATTACTATCGCTCGCGAGATGGGCGCTGGATGTCGGTCGGCAGCCTGGAACCGGCTTTCATGCAGCAATTGTGTGAAGCGTTGGGCCGCCCGGAGTTGGCCGCGCAGGGCTTGAAGCCTGAGCAGCAGCCGGCGCTTAAGCAGGCCTTGCAGGTGGAGTTCGAGAAGCGCAGTTTCGAGCAGTTGTGCGAGCTGTTTGCCGGGGTGGATGCCTGCGTGGAGCCGGTGCTGACACTCAGCGAAGCCGTGGCCCATCCGCAACTGAAGGCGCGGGCGCTGGTCAGCCAGGTGCCCAGGGGCGACGGCTCGAGCCAGGCGCAGATGGCCTGCCCGTTGAAGTTTTCGGAAGGGTTGCCAGCGTCCCGGCACATTGGCGTCGCCGTGGGCGCGCACAGTGATGAAGTGTTGGCGGAGCTGGGCTTGAGCCCGCAGCGCATCAGCGAGCTTCGCAGCTCCAAGGTGATTATGTAGTGGCTGGGCGGACGCTATCGGGAGCAAGCCCCCTCCCACAGGTTGATCGTATTCACAGGCCTGAATGTGGGAGGGGGCTTGCTCCCGATGAGGCCTTTATTCCACCCTGGTTTCGCCGGTAAACACCAAGGTCTGCCGACACCGCCTGCACAAATACCGCCGCCCCTGAGCCACCATGCCATGGCGTTGCGACGAAAACGGGAAGTCGCTGTCGGCACACGGGCACCGGTAGATATAACGGGTCACCTGGCGACGCTTCACGGCATAGGTGTGGCAGCGGTCCGGCGGCAGTTCGTAGACCCCACGCATGATCAGTTGCCATTCCTCGCCATGGGGCTGGATGCGCTCGCCAAACAATTGGTGGGCAATCAGGTGCGCCACCTCATGGGCCACGGTCTGTTTCAGGAAGTGTTGGCTGTTTTCTCGGTACAACTGTGGGTTGAAGCGCAGCAGGTTCTCGTGCAAATGCGCGACACCGGCCTTCTGGCCCCGCAGCTTGAGGCTGACCTGGGGGCGTTTGAAGCTTCGTTTGAAAAAGGATTCGGCTTGCAGGAAACAATCTTCGACGCGGGTATTGAGTTGCTCGGGCATGCTGTACATATCTCCAGAGACGTCCAGTATGCCGCAAAGCGGGGTGTTTCCGAATCTGTCAGGCGCCGAATGGTCATCCATCATGTACAAAGCCACCTTGCGGTGGCCTTGCCTTTGCCATTGAACGGGTCAGTTCGTGTAGATCGGCCCCACGCCCAGGCCCCAGACGATCACGGTGAACGCCATGATCGCCACCAGCACCACCAGCCCTACGGCCAGTATCGAACTGGAAAACAGGAAGCCTTCATCCGGGTCGATGCTCATGAAGGTCGGTACGCCGACATACAGCAGGTACACCGTGTAGCAGATCGCCGCAGTGCCCACCACCATGCCCAGCCACATATGCGGGTAGAGCGCCGCCAGCCCGCCGATGAACAGCGGGGTCGCGGTATAGGTGGCAAACGCCACGCACCGCGCCATGCTGGGGTTGGCGTCGTAGGTGCGGGCCATCCAGTGAATGAACGCGCCCATCACTGCTACGCCGCCGAGCATGGCCGCGTAGGACATGAGGGTCATCCACAGCGCACTTTCCTGGGTCAACATGACCGGGGAGCGGTTGCCGATGACCCAGCCGACCTGGGTGGTACCGATAAAAGCCGATACGGCGGGGATCGCCGCAAGAATCAGGGTGTGAGTGAGGTACATGTGGCCGATGCTTTCTTCTTTATCGCCACGAATTTCCCGCCATTCCTGGTCGGGATGGGTAAACAGCCCCACGACGTGATGGATCATGCCAGTCACTCCTGTCGTTATTACCATCGCCCCCCATCGGAGCGCCCACGGGCCAAATGGCCACAAAGGTCTGGATATATGTGTGCGACCTCAAGTCGCAGTATAGGAAGGGATGACCGGAATAACCGTAGGGCCTTTAGAGCAAATTGCGCTGTAAACAAGGGGCCTAATCGCGGCGGGGTCTTTTACTGTTAGCCCTTTAGCTGTTTTTTTTGCGTAAAATACCCGGCTTTTCGTCACACACCTCCAGCGGATCCAAGCGCCATGGGCACTCTTACGGTCAACCAGAACAAACTGCAAAAACGCCTGCGCCGCCTGGCCGGTGAGGCAGTCGCCGATTTCAACATGATCGAGGACGGCGACAAGGTCATGGTCTGCCTCTCCGGCGGCAAAGACAGCTACACCATGCTCGACGTGCTGCTGCACCTGCAAAAGGTCGCGCCGATCAAGTTCGAGATCGTTGCCGTCAATATGGACCAGAAACAACCGGGCTTCCCCGAGCACGTGCTGCCGGCCTACCTCAAGGCGCTGGGCGTCGAGTACCACATCGTTGAAAAAGACACCTATTCGGTGGTCAAGGAACTGATCCCTGAAGGCAAGACCACCTGCTCGCTGTGCTCGCGCCTGCGCCGTGGCACGCTCTACACCTTTGCCGATGAGATCGGGGCGACCAAGATGGCCCTGGGTCATCACCGCGACGATATCGTCGAGACCTTCTTCCTCAATATGTTTTTCAACGGCTCGCTCAAGGCCATGCCGCCCAAGCTGCGTGCCGATGACGGGCGCAACGTGGTGATCCGCCCGCTGGCGTATTGCAACGAGAAGGACATCCAGGCCTACTCCGACTTCAAGCAATTCCCGATCATCCCGTGCAACCTGTGCGGCTCCCAGGAAAACCTGCAGCGCCAGGTGGTCAAGGACATGCTGGTGGATTGGGAGCGCAAGACCCCCGGGCGTACCGAAAGTATCTTCCGCAGCCTGCAGAACGTGCAGCCGTCGCAATTGGCCGACCGCAACCTGTTCGACTTCACCAGCCTGAAAATCGATGAGACTGCCGCGCCGCGTTTCGTCAATGTTGTGAACCTCTGAGCTCATTCAACGCTCTGACACACGGCGCTCGCGGGCGCCGTTTTCAATTCCATTGCCAGCATTCAACAGCAGGAGAGGGCATGCGCGATTACAAGTGGCTGCACGAATATTGTCTGAACCGCTTCGGTTCAGCGGCCGAGCTGGACGCCCACCTGCCGGTGCCCAAGACCCCGGCGCAGTTACGCAAGATCAGTGATGATCGCTACCTGTCGACCTTGGCGCTGCGCGTGTTTCGCGCCGGCTTGAAACACAGCGTGGTGGATGCCAAGTGGCCGGCCTTCGAGCAGGTGTTCTTCGGCTTCGACCCGGAAAAAGTCGTGCTGATGGGTGCCGAACACCTGGAGCGGCTGATGCAGGACACGCGCATCATCCGTCACCTGGGCAAGCTCAAGAGTGTGCCGCGCAATGCGCAGATGATCCTGGACATCGAGCAGGAAAAAGGCAGCTTCGGCGCATTTATCGCTGACTGGCCGGTGACCGATATCGTTGGGTTATGGAAATACCTGAGCAAGCACGGTCATCAGCTGGGCGGGCTGTCGGCCCCACGCTTTTTGCGGATGGTGGGCAAGGATACTTTTGTGCCGAGCGATGACGTGGTCGCGGCATTGAATGCGCAGAAGATTGTCGACAAGGCACCCACCAGCCTGCGCGACCTGGCCACGGTGCAGGCTGCGTTCAACCAGTGGCATGCCGAGAGTGGGCGGCCGATGTGCCAGCTGTCGATGATGCTGGCCTATACGGTGAATCACTGACCGGGTTCTAGGGTGTGGCCAACCGGCGGTTCAACTGGTGCCGCCAGCGCACATACAGCAGCGCCGTGCAAAACACCGCCAGGCTGGCCAGCATCTCCAGCACCCCGAACCACTGCCGGTTCGGGTCATACGCCGCCAGCGCGCCCTTGATGAAATACAGGTTCACCGCAAAGCACATCCACGAATGCCCGCGCGCGCTGCCGATGATCATCCCCGGCGCCAGCACCAGCAGCGGCACCAGTTCGATCAGCAGGATCACCCACGGGCGTGCCCCGTGCAGGTCGGCGACGAACAGGTAGTACCCGCACAACAAACCCACCAGGGCGAAAAACGCCAGCAGGCTTAACGCGCGTGCCGCCTTGACCCGTGGCTCCAGCCACGCTTGCGGCGGTAGAACCTTAGGCTTCCTGGCCACGGCCGTTCTCCAGCAGCGTGGCGGTCTTGGCCAGGCGCAGGCCCAGGGCCCGGCACAGGGTGATTTCATGCGGGTCGAGCAGGCGCTTGCCATCCGGCCCGGCATGGTGGCTGGCGCCATACGGCGTGCCGCCGCCCTGGGTGTCGAGCAGCGCCTGTTCGCTGTAGGGCAGGCCAGTGATCAGCATGCCGTGGTGCAGCAGCGGCAACAGCATCGACATCAGCGTGGTTTCCTGGCCGCCATGCAGGCTGGCGGTGGAGGTGAACACCCCGGCCGGCTTGCCGACCAGCGCCCCGGTGAGCCACAGGTTGCTGGTGCCATCGAGGAAGTACTTGAGCGGCGCGGCCATGTTGCCGAAGCGCGTCGGGCTGCCCAGGGCCAGGCCCGAGCAGTTTTTCAAGTCATCGAGGCTGGCGTACAGCGCGCCTTCGTCCGGGATGCTCGGCGCCACGGCTTCGCATTCGGTGGAGATCGCCGGTACGGTGCGCAGCCGCGCTTCCATGCCGCCTTGCTCGATGCCCCGGGCAATCTGCCGAGCCATTTCGCTCACCGAGCCATTGCGGCTGTAATACAACACCAGCACATACGGCGCAGTCACGGCAGGATCTCCAGCACGTTCTCTGGCGGACGGCCAATGATGGCTTTATCGGCGGTTTCCAGGATCGGGCGTTCCATCAGCTTGGGATGTTCGGCGATCGCGGCGATCAACTGCGCTTCGCTGAGGCTGGCGTCGGCCAGGTTGAGGGCCTTGTATTCGTCTTCGCCGGTGCGCAGCAGTTGGCGGGCGCTGATGCCCAGCTTGGCCAGCAGTGTCTTCAATTGCGCGGCATTCAGCGGGTTTTCCAGGTAACGCACCACGGTGGGGGCGAGGCCTCGGGCTTCCAGCAGTTCGAGCGCACCGCGGGATTTCGAGCAGCGCGGGTTGTGATAAAGCGTCAGATCGGTCATGTGCGGGTCGCATCTTGCGTAAGGTGGCGGGTATTCTACCTGCGCGGCGTCCTGTCCTTAAACCGTAAGAGGCGATAGGTCGCAGCCAACGTTCATTTTTGCGAAGGAATACCCCATGACAAGGCGACTGATCGGTGCATTGGCGATCATCACAACCCTGCTGCTCAGCGGCTGCGGCAATGACTACGGCGTTGACCAATACGGCCAGAAGGTTGCGGCCGAGCGCCTGGATAAACAGTGGCTGGTGGTCAACTACTGGGCGGAATGGTGTGGCCCGTGCCGTACGGAAATCCCTGAGCTCAACGCTCTGGCGGAGCAGTTGAAGGGGCAGGGCGTGGGGGTGTTCGGGGTCAACTTCGACAATGTGCAGGGTGCAGATCTGAAGGAAGCCAGCGACAAACTGGGGATCAAGTTCACCGTGCTGGCACAGAACCCGGATGGGATCTTCGAGATTCCGCGCAGCGAAGCGTTGCCGGTGACCTATATCATCGATGACAAGGGCAAGGTGCGCGAGCAGTTGATGGGTGAGCAGACGGCGGAAGGGGTGCTGGCCAAGCTCAAGGCTTTGCGCGGCTAGAGTATTGTCCTCGATCAAATGTGGGAGGGGGCTTGCCCCCGATAGCAGTGTGTCAGTCAATACATCAGTGACTGTTACACCGTCATCGGGGGCAAGCCCCCTCCCACATTTAAATCTCACCAACCTGTAGATCGGTGGAATCAGCCCTCTTCGAGCCACAGGCGAATCGGCTTGCCTTCGGCCGGCCAGAAGCGGGTCTGCTCGATCGGCGAGATGTCCCAGCGCTGTACGCCTTGCAGGGCCTGGAAGAAGCGCTGTTCCTGCTCCATCAGGGCCTCGGCGCAGAGCTTGCGGGTGCTGCCAAGCTTGCCGAAGCTGAGTTTGTCGCCCTCAAGGGTGTACGGCGCGAACCAGTGGTTGCAACCGCCGTTGCCGTAGGCACGCCCATCGGCGCCGAGGGTGACGGTCAGGTGTGCGTAATCCATCAACGGCCGCTCACCAATCCACTCCACCACGTAGCTGTGATCCTGCTTGAGCTTGGCCGCGTCACCGGCGCAGCCACTCAGGGCCGCACCGACGGCGGCGAGCAGAAGCAGGCCTTTCATTGCCCGGCCTTCTGGCATTTCGGGCAACGGTGCTTGTCGCCTTCGCTGGACCAGCCCAACTCGGCAATGCGTGCGTTGGCGGCCGGTTGCAGCGGCTCCTTGGTCAGCTTGGTTTCCACCGCGAATTCAAATTCCAGCACGGTGTCGCAGCTGTCGCAGTTGACCTTCCAGGTGTGAATCTCCAGCTCGCCGAACTTCGGCCCGCGGGCCATGGCGACCCACTGGCCGGCAGGGCGGATGGAGTAGCGCGCGTCACCTTCGACGGTAAGACGCATGGACAAGGTTTTACTGCCGCGCAGAGTGACGATCAGCACGTCGTCATGCTTGATCGAACCACCGTTGCCGGTGACCTGGTAGCGGCCCGGCACCAAGGCACGGCATTCGATCAGGGTGTGTTGCGGGCTCAGCAAGCTGAAGCGGAAATCGTGTTCGGCCATGGATCCTCCAAATAGGCGCGGCATCCTATCACGGGTGCCTGCTGATCATGAGCCTGGTATGTGACCGCTGATCATCCTTCGACGAGGTTCTGCGCCCGGCCATCGGCCCATGCCGCAATATTGGCCAAGGTGGTGCCGGCAATCGCCGCCAGGGCTTCGCGGGTGAGGAACGCCTGGTGTGCGGTGACGATCACGTTGGGGAAGGTCAGCAGGCGCGCGAGCACATCGTCCTGCAAGGGCAGGTCGGAGCGGTCTTCGAAAAACAGCTGGGCTTCCTCCTCGTAGACATCCAGCCCCAGATAGCCGAGCTGGCCGTCCTTGAGTGCTTCGATCAGCGCCGGCGTGTCGACCAGGCCGCCGCGACCGGTGTTGATCAGCATGGCGCCGGGTTGCATCCGCGCCAGCGAGTGCGCATTGATCAGGTGCTTGCTGTCGGCGGTCAGCGGGCAGTGCAGACTGATGATCTGCGCCTGGGCCAAGAGCTCCGGCAGGCTCACATAGTCAGCGCCGAGGGCCTGGACCTGCGGGTTGGGGAACGGGTCGTAGGCGAGCAGCCGGCAACCGAAGCCCGCCATGATCCTGGCGAACGTGGCGCCGATCTGGCCGGTGCCGACCACGCCGACGGTCTTGCCCACCAGGTCGAAGCCGGTGAGGCCATGGAGGCTGAAATCGCCGTCGCGGGTGCGGTTGTAGGCGCGATGCAGGCGGCGGTTGAGGGCGAGGATCAGGGCCACCGCGTGTTCGGCGATCGCATGGGGCGAATAGGCCGGGACGCGCACGATGGTCAGGCCCAGGCGTTTGGCGGCAGGCAGGTCCACATGGTTGTAACCGGCCGAACGCAACGCGATCAACCGCGTGCCGCCCTTGGCCAGGTGTTCCAGCACCGGGGCGCTGAGGTCATCGTTGATAAAGGCGCAGACCACCTCGTGGTGTTCGGCCAGGGCGACGGTGTCGAGGTTGAGCCGGGCGGGTTGGAATTGCAGTTCCAGGCCGCGCGGCAAGGGTTCGCCGAGGAAACTGTCGCGGTCGTAGGTCTGGCTGCTGAAAAGAATCACGCGCATCAAAGGCGTCCTTTTTGATGAGTTCAGGCGCTGACCCGCGCTTCACTGGCCAGCCGTGCAATGGCCATGTCCAGTTCATCCAGCGCGGTCATGGCCTTGGCGTCGTCCTGCTTGAGCAGGGTTTCGGCGCGCTGGCAGGCGGCGCGCAGTTGCGGCACGCCACAGTAGCGGGTGGCGCCGTGCAGGCGGTGGACGCGTTCGATCAGGGCCAGGTTGTCCTTGGCCTCGCGGGCGACGTGAATGGCCTGGCGGTCGGCTTCCAGGGAGGCCAGCAGCATGGCCAGCATGTCGGCCGCCAGATCGGTCTTGCCGGCGGCCAGGCGCAGGCCTTCCTCGTGGTCCAGCACCGGCAATTGCACCCCGGGGCCCAAGCCTTCGACGGCGCGCTCCGGCACCTGGTTGCGCAGGGCCAGGCCGGTCCATTTCAGCACCACCTGGGCCAGTTGCCGTTCGCTGATGGGTTTGGTCAGGTAGTCGTCCATACCGCTTTGCAGCAGGGCGCGCTTTTCGTTGGCCATGGCGTGGGCGGTGAGGGCGACCACCGGCAAGGGCGTGCCATGGCGCTCGCTTTCCCACTGGCGGATCGCCTCGGTGCTCTGGCGTCCGTCCATGCCCGGCATCTGCACGTCCATAAGCACCAGGTCGAAGGTGTCCTGTTTCACCGCGTCGACCGCTGCGTAGCCGCTTTCCACTGCACGGACCTGCGCGCCCATGTCTTCCAGCAGGGTTTGCACCAACAGCAGGTTTGCCGGGTTATCGTCGACACACAGCACACGCGGCGCACGGCTGGACAACGGCTCGCCCGGTTCACTGCGGGACGGCCGCGGGCTGATCAGGTCGGACAGCGCACGGCGCAGCTTGCGGGTACACGCCGGCTTGGCCTGCAACTGGCTGTTGGGGTTAGGGACCGACTCGTTGAACAGCATCTGTTCGGTGGTGGGGCACAGCACCAGCACTTTGCAACCCAGGTGTTCGAGGTCCCACAGGTGTTGGTTGAGGCGCTCGGGCGGGATATCGTTGGCGGTCACGCCGAGTACCGCGAGGTCGATAGCCTGCTCGGTCTGGTGAGCGCTGGTGATGCCGTTGGTCAGGCTTTCCAGGGTATTGAACGGCGTTACTTCCAGGCCACAGTCTTCCAATTGGTGCTGCAGGGCCTGGCGCGCCAGGTCGTGGTTTTCCAGCACCGCCACGCGATGGCCCAGCAACGGCGCGCAGGGCAGGTCTTCGACGTCGTCGCGGGTCTTGGGCAGGTTCAGGCTGATCCAGAACTCAGAGCCTTCGCCCGGCGTGCTGTCGACGCCGATTTCACCGCCCATTTGTTCGATCAGGCGCTTGGAAATCACCAGGCCCAGCCCCGTACCGCCGGGCTGGCGCGACAGTGAATTGTCGGCCTGGCTGAACGCCTGGAACAACGCCCGCACGTCCTGGCTGGACAGGCCGATGCCGGTGTCCTGCACGCTTATGCGCAGTTGCACGCTGTCTTCCTGCTCGTCCTCGATCATCGCCCGGGCCACGATGGTGCCTTCGCGGGTGAACTTGATCGCATTGCTGATCAGGTTGGTGAGGATCTGCTTGAGCCGCAGCGGGTCGCCCACCAGCGCCAGCGGCGTGTCGCGGTACACCAGGCTGACCAGTTCCAGCTGCTTGGCATGGGCGGCGGGGGCGAGGATGGTGAGGGTGTCTTGCAGCAAATCCCGCAGGTTGAAGGGGATGCTGTCGAGCACCAGCTTGCCGGCCTCGATCTTCGAGAAATCGAGGATTTCGTTGATGATGCCCAGCAGGTTGTCGGCGGATTTTTCGATGGTGCCCAGGTAGTCCAGCTGGCGCGGGGTCAGCTCGCTTTTTTGCAGCAGGTGGGTAAAACCGAGTATGCCGTTGAGCGGCGTGCGGATTTCATGGCTCATGTTCGCCAGGAACTCGGACTTGATGCGGCTGGCCTCCAGGGCCTCCTTGCGCGCCAGGTCCAGCTCGATGTTCTGGATCTCGATGGTTTCCAGGTTCTGGCGCACGTCTTCGGTGGCCTGGTCGATGCTGTGCTGCAATTCTTCCCGGGCATTTTGCAGGGTTTCGGCCATGCGGTTGATGCCCGATGCGAGTTGATCCAGCTCCTGGCTGCCCAAGGGTGGCAGGCGGGTTTCCAGATTGCCGTCCTTGAGTTGGGCCACCGCTTGTTTGATCAGGCCAATCGGCGCGTTGATCGTACGGCTGATGCGCAAGGCCAGGGCCGCGGTGCAGATCAGGCCGATGGCAATCAGCAGCAGGCTCGCGAACAGGCTGCGATAGCCGCGCAGCAACATACCGTTGTGGGACAACTCCACCTCGACCCAACCGAGCAGGCGATCGGCTTCATCGGGGATCAAATCGCCCGCCAGGTTGCGATGGCGACCAAACACCGGCAGCAGGTAGCGCGTGGCGTCGTTGCCGGTGCGCTGCAGCAGGTGGGAGCTGTTGCCCACCGGCGGCTGGTTGAGCATGGTCGGGCCGGCATGGGCCAGGGGCGTGCGGTCCGGCGCCAGGAACGCCACGGTGCGCACGTCCGTCTGTTCCAGGGATTGGGTGGCGATACGCTCCAGCAGGTCGGTATTCCTGCTGCCCATGGCCGGAGCCACCAGGGGCGCCAGCTGCTCGGCGATCATTTCCCCGCGTTGCAGCAACTGGGCCTGTAACTCCGAGAGCTGCATCCAGGTGAAGTACCCTCCCAACAACAAGGCCATCAGGCTGGTCGGTAATAAGGTCAGCAACAGTACGCGGCCTTTTATCCCCATTCTTTTAAGCACGCCACTCTCCTGCTACCACACTGATATCAATCTTCCGCGCCGGCATCCGGCCCGCGCCACCTGCGCAGTGTAGCCATTTGCGCGGCCTGGAATCTTGCAAATTAATGACAGAGGGCAATCTTCGGGCCGTTGGACGCCGTGTGGCGATTGCCTGCGGCGGGGTTATCTTGAATAATCAGTGATTGAGAATGACTTGCAGACGCTAATGAATCCCGCGGCAGTTGGCCTACCCCGTATCCTTACAATTGAAGATGACCCCGTGCTGGGTGCCTATGTGCATGAGCATTTGGGGCGCTGTGGCTTCCAGGTCACCTGGTGCCAGAACGGTCAGCAGGGCCTGGAGATGGCGCGCGACCAGGCATTCGACGTGGTGTTGATGGATATTCTGCTGCCGGGCCTGGATGGCTTGTCGATCCTCACCCATTTGCGCCGGAGCCATTCGATTCCGGTGATCCTGATGTCGGCCCTGGGCGCTGAAACCGATCGCGTCAGCGGTTTTCGCCTGGGTGCCGATGATTACCTGCCCAAACCCTTCAGCATGGTAGAGCTGCGCGTGCGTATCGAAGCCATCCTGCGGCGGGTGGCCCTGGATCGGCGCCCGTTGCCGACGCTTGCGCCCGTGCGCGAGGATACCCGCACGCTGCGTTTCGATGACGAGCTGTGCGATGTTTTTCATCAAGGCCACTGGGCGGGCCTGACCCGCAGCGAATATCGCCTGCTGGAAACCCTGCACCGCAACGCTGAAGAAGTCCTCAGCAAAGCCTTCCTCTACCAGCACGTGTTGCAACGGGGTTATGCGCCCCATGATCGCAGCCTCGACATGCATATCAGCCAGATCCGCCGCAAGCTCAAGGCCATCGGCTACACCGAGCGTGAGGTGCGCACGGTGTGGGGCAAGGGCTATGTGTTGAGCGGTCACGACGATGGGCTTTGAGGCATCGCTGAAACGGCTGCCGGGCAGGCACTCGTTATTCTGGAAACTTGCCTGCCTGCTGATCGCCTTCTGTTTGCTGATGATCTGGCTCAGTTGGTCCTGGGGCCGGTACATGGAGCAAAAGAACGCCTACCTGTCCGATGAGGCCAGGAGCACCTTGAGTGGTTATGCGGTCGGCGCCGAGCAGGCCTGGAACCAGGGCGGCAATGCCGGCGTTGATGCGTGGCTGCAGGCAATGGGCAAGCGCGAAAGCACGTGGATCGGGGTGATCGGCAATGACTTGCAGTCGTTGAGCAGCTACCCGCTGACCGATACGGAAAGCCAGCGCCTGACCTTCCTTCGGGGCCTGGACTGGCCGGTCAGCCGCCACGTCAAGGGGTTGCCGTGGTTGAAGATCCCGTTTGTGGTGGATCCGGGCGCCGGTTCGCTGGTGATTGAACTGCCGCAGCGCTTTATGCCGGGGCGCTACCAACTGTTCTGGCGGGTGGTGACCAACGGCGTGATTCCCGGCCTCTTTACCTTGTTGCTGTGCGTCGGCCTCTATCGGTTGCTGATCATGCCCCTCAATCAACTGCGCGAGCAGGCCAACGCATGGCGTGCCGATCAGTTGAATACGCGGATGTCCCACGACGCCACCAGCCGCCAGGACGAATTGGGCGAGCTGGGGCGCGCGTTTGATCATATGTCCGAGCGCTTGCAGGGTACGGTGATGCTGCAACAGCAGCTGTTAAGGGACATGTCCCATGAACTGCGCACGCCCTTGAGCCGTTTGCGGGTGGCCTGTGACAGTGAGCAGGATCTTGCGCGCCTGCGTGAGCGGCTGGGGCGGGAGATCGACGCCATGCAGCGCCTGGTGGAAGACAGCCTGCAACTGGCCTGGCTGGATACCGAGCGGGCGCCGCTGCCCAAAGAAGATATTCAGGTGCAAGCGCTGTGGGACATGCTGCGCGAGAACGCGTGCTTTGAAAGCGGTTGGCCGGCATCGCGGCTGCCCTGCCTTCTGGGCGCCGACAGTTGGGTGAGGGGCAACCTGAATGCCCTGGCCCAGGCCCTGGAGAATATCCTGCGCAACGCCATACGCCATTCCCCGGCGGAGGGGGTCGTGTGCCTGGATGGCTGCCGCGAGGGGGAGTATTGGCACCTTTGGTTGGAAGACCAGGGCGGGGGAATCGATGAGCAGGATCTGGAGCGAATCTTTGCGCCGTTTACGCGGCTGGACGGTTCGAGGCCCGGCGATGGTGGCTTCGGGCTGGGCCTGAGCATCGCGCGTAATGCCGTGCAACGCCAGGACGGCAGCCTGTGGGCGGAAAATACCGGCCAGGGCTTGCGTGTGCACCTGCGGTTGCCGGCGCGATAGGTCTCAGCCTCGGCGCTGCCTGCGCTTTTTCCATTGGTGCGCGACCCACCAGCGCCAGTACCCCATGGTCAGGCAGTAGGCCAGTGCGCCCAGCACCAGCCCCAACACCACCGAACCCAGCAGGAAGGGCTGCCACAGCGTGCTCAACTGGCCGCTGATCCACTCCCAGGTCAGGTCGTCGGGCAGGCTGCGCGGTGGCACATTCATCAGCCATGCGCCGGTCATGTAGGTGCAGATGAACACCACCGGCATGGTGATCGGGTTGGTCAGCCATACCAGGCTGATGGCGATGGGCATATTGCCGCGCACGGTGATCGCCAGCACTGCCGCCAGCAGCATCTGCAACGGGATCGGGATAAACGCCGCGAACAAACCTACGGCCATGGCGCGTGCCACGGAGTGCCGGTTCAGGTGCCAGAGGTTCGGGTCGTGCAGCAACGTGCCAAGAAACTGTAATGACTTGTGTTCCCTGATACTGGTGGGGTCGGGCATGTACCGTTTGAATAAGCGCCGAGGCATAGGGGGTCCAGGTCAGTTCGAGGGGCAAGTATGCCCGCATTCTATAAACAGAAAATTCAGACTTTGTGACAAAACATCATAGGACACGCTGGGCCCTCGTCTAAGACTGAGTGGATCACTTGAAAAGGAGTGTTCATGAAGACAGGGATGTTCGCGCTCGCGCTGGGGTTGCTTGCCTTGCGCTTTCTACCGGCGCTGCCGCCGACGGGATGGCTGATAGCCATGCTGGTGCTGGCATTGATGCTATTGCCTTTTCGTACGTCGCCACTGGCATTTTTCCTGCTGGGCTTGAGCTGGGCCTGCATCAGCGCGCAGTGGGCGCTGGATGATCGACTACGGCCGGTGCTGGATGGCCAGACGCGATGGCTGGAAGGCCGTGTAACCGGGTTGCCGCAGCAGACAGGGACGGGCGTGCGTTTTGAGCTGGCCGACAGCCAGGCGCGCAACGCCCGGTTGCCCAAGCGCATCCGGGTGTTTTGGCACGGCGGGCCGCCGGTACGCAGTGGCGAGCGCTGGCGTCTGGCCGTGACGCTGAAACGGCCTGCCGGGCTGCTCAATTTTCACGGTTTCGATCAGGAGGCCTGGCTGCTGGCCCAGCGCATTGGCGCCACCGGCTCGGTGAAGGATGGTGAGCGCTTGGCGCCGGCGCGTCATGCCTGGCGTGACACGGTCCGCCAACGCCTGATGGCGGTGGACGCCCAAGGCCGCGAGGCGGGCCTGGCGGCTTTGGTGCTGGGGGATGGCTCCGGGCTGGCGGCCGAAGACTGGCAGGTGTTGCAGGACACTGGCACGGTGCACCTGTTGGTGATTTCCGGCCAGCACATTGGCTTGCTGGCGGGGTTGATCTACGGGTTGGTCGCGCTACTTGCACGCTACGGCTGCTGGCCCCGTACCTGGCCGTGGCTGCCGTGGGCGTGCGGCCTGGCGTTTGCCGCCGCGCTGGGGTACGGCCTGCTGGCAGGGTTTGGCGTGCCGGTGCAACGGGCCTGCGTCATGGTGGGGCTGGTGTTGTTGTGGCGCCTGCGCTTTCGTCATCTGGGGTTTTGGTGGCCGTTGTTGCTGGCACTCAATGGCGTGCTGATCCTGGAGCCACTGGCCAGCTTGCAACCCGGATTCTGGCTGTCCTTCATGGCTGTCGCGGTGCTGGTCCTGGGATTTGGTGGGCGGTTGGGGCCGTGGAGTGTCTGGCAGGCATGGACACGTCCCCAGTGCTTGATTGCCGTTGGTCTGTTTCCTGTGTTGCTGGTGCTCGGCTTGCCCGTCAGCGTCAGTGCGCCGCTGGCCAACCTGGTTGCCGTGCCGTGGATCAGCCTGGTGGTGTTGCCCCTGGCCTTGCTGGGGAGCGCATTGTTGCCGCTGCCGTATGCCGGGGAGGGCGTGTTGTGGCTGGCGGGCGGGGCGCTTGACGGGTTGTTCCGGGGCTTGGCATGGCTCGCTGGGCAAATGCCTGCCTGGATACCGGCCGAGGTGCCCCTGGGTTACTGGCTGATCAGCCTGGTCGGCGCGGTGCTGTTACTGCTGCCCAGCGGCGTGCCGTTTCGGCCCCTGGGCTTGCCGCTGCTGTTGTTGGCCGTATTTCCACCCCGCGAGCTCGTGCCTCATGGGCGGGTGGAGGTGGTGCAGCTGGATGTCGGGCAAGGTCAGGCCTTGATCCTGCGTACCCGCCATCACACGTTGCTCTACGATGCCGGCCCGCGTTCGGGGACGGTTGACCTCGGTGCCCGTGTGGTAGTGCCTGCGTTGAAAAAGCTCGGCGTCGGGACGCTGGATATGATGCTGCTGAGCCACGCCGACGCCGATCATGCCGGTGGGGCGTCGGCTGTTGCCCGAGGGTTGCCGATCCGGCGTGTCGTGGGCGGTGAAACCGAGGGGTTGCCCGCGTTTCTCGCAACGCAGCCCTGCGTCAGCGGCGAACGGTGGGAGTGGGACGGTGTGGCATTCGAGCTGTGGCAGTGGCCTGATGCGATTGATGGCAACCCCAAGTCCTGTGTTCTGCAGGTCCAGGCCAATGGCGAGCGGCTGCTGCTCACGGGGGATATTGATCGGGCTGCCGAACGAGCATTTCTCGCGTCTTCGCTGGCCGTGCGCACCGATTGGCTGCAGTCGCCTCACCATGGCAGCCGCAGTTCGTCGTCGTGGCCTTTTCTACAGCGGCTGGCGCCCACGTCGGTGCTGATTTCCCGTGGGCGTGGCAATGCGTTCGGCCATCCTCACCCGCAGGTGGTGGAGCGCTACCAGCGACTGGGCAGCCAGATATACGACAGTGCCGAGCTGGGCGCGGTGCGTGTGCAATTAGGGGCTTTCCAGCCACCGACTGTTGCGCGTAGTCAACGCCGTTTTTGGCGCGAAACGTTACCCTGAGCCGGCCATGCCAAAGACCGGCGCCTGGGACAGACGGGTCCATGGCCGACGAACCCCGCCGCCGAACCTATATGGTAAAGTGGCGCACTTTTTCGAGGGGACATTCACTGTGTGGGAATTGGTCAAATCTGGCGGCTGGATGATGTTGCCCATCATCCTGAGCTCCATCGCCGCACTCGGCATCGTTGCCGAACGTTTGTGGACCCTGCGCGCCAGTCGCGTCACCCCCGAGCATCTGCTGGGGCAGGTCTGGGGCTGGATCAAGAACAAGCAGCTGGACAAGGACAAACTCAAGGAACTGCGCGCCAACTCGCCCCTGGGTGAAATCCTCGCCGCCGGCCTGGCCAATTCCAAGCATGGTCGCGAGATCATGAAAGAGTGCATCGAAGAGGCCGCCGCCCGGGTCATCCATGAACTGGAGCGCTATATCAACGCCCTCGGCACCATCGCCGCCATGGCGCCGTTGCTCGGCTTGCTGGGGACGGTACTGGGCATGATCGATATTTTCAGCTCGTTCATGGGCTCGGGCATGACCACCAACGCGGCCGTACTGGCCGGCGGCATCTCCAAGGCCCTGATTACCACGGCGGCGGGCCTGATGGTCGGTATTCCGTCGGTGTTCTTCCACCGTTTCCTGCAGCGGCGCATCGATGAGCTGGTGGTTGGTATGGAGCAGGAAGCCATCAAGCTGGTGGAAGTGGTGCAGGGTGACCGTGATGTGGACCTGGTTGGGGGCAAAGCGTGAAATTTCGCCGCAAGCAACGGGAAAATGTCGACATCAACCTCGCGTCGTTGATCGACGTGGTGTTTATCCTGCTGCTGTTTTTTGTCGTCACCACCACCTTCACCCGGCAGACCGAACTGCGTGTCGACCTGCCGGAAGCCGTGAGTGGTTCGCCGGCCGAAGACCAGGAAGTCAAGCAACTGGACATCGCCATCAGCGCCGACGGGGCGTTTTCGGTGAATAACCAGGTGCTGGAGAAAAACGACCTCGCCAGCCTCATGGCGGCCCTGGAGAAAGAGTCCGGCGGCGATACCAAGATGCCGTTGTCTATCAGTGCCGATGGCAAGACCCAGCACCAGGCCGTGATCACGGCGATGGACGCCGCCGGCAAGCTCGGTTTCAGCCATCTGCGCATGAGCACTGTCGAGGCGGCGAGCCAACCCTGATGGCCATGTCCGATCGTTTGCTCAAGGCCTGGTACGAGGGCCATCTGGCGCTTGCGTTGTTGCGTCCGCTGGAATCGTTGTATCGCCGGGTGGTGCAGCGCAAGCGCGCGCGGTTCCTGGCGGGAGAGGGCGAGATCTATCAATCGCCGGTGCCGGTGGTGGTGGTGGGTAATATCACCGTGGGCGGCACAGGCAAGACGCCGTTGATCCTGTGGTTGATCGAACACTGCCGGCGCAGAGGCCTGCGGGTGGGTGTGGTCAGTCGCGGCTATGGCGCCAAGCCGCCGCAGTTGCCCTGGCGCGTCGAGGCCAGCCACAGCGCCACTGTGGCGGGCGACGAGCCTTTGCTGATCGTGCAGCGCTGCGGCGTGCCCCTCATGATCGATCCTGATCGCAGTCGTGCGGTGCAGGCCTTGCTTGCCAGCGAGACCCTCGACCTGATCCTCTCCGACGACGGGCTGCAACACTACCGCCTGGCCCGTGACCTGGAACTGGTGCTGATCGACGCCGCCCGTGGCCTGGGCAATCGCCGTTGTCTGCCGGCGGGGCCATTGCGCGAACCGGTTGAGCGTTTGCACAGTGTGGATGCACTGCTCTACAACGGTGCCGGCTCGGATCGCGACGATGGCTTTGCGTTTCGCCTGCAACCCACCGCACTGGTCAACCTGCACAGCGGCGAGCGCCAGTCGGTGGCGTACTTTCCTGAGGGGCAGCAGGTACACGCGGTTGCCGGTATCGGCAACCCGCAACGTTTCTTCAACACCCTCGAAACGCTACACTGGCAGCCGATTCCCCATGTTTTTGCCGACCACGCGCCCTACAGCGCCGAGGTCTTGAATTTTACCCCGTCATTGCCACTGGTCATGACCGAGAAGGACGCGGTGAAGTGCCGCGCCTTTGCCCAGCCCGACTGGTGGTACCTTGCGGTGGATGCGGTGCCGTCGCCGGCGTTCGTCGCCTGGTTCGACACGCAGCTGATGCGCCTGCTGCCCGCCCGTCTTTTGCCTTAAATGCTGCTATCCAGGAAACACTCATGGACACCAAACTGCTCGACATCCTCGCTTGCCCGATCTGCAAAGGCCCGCTCAAGCTCAGCGCCGATAAAACCGAGCTGATCAGCAAGGGCGCCGGCCTGGCGTACCCGATCCGTGATGGCATCCCGGTGATGCTGGAAAGCGAAGCCCGCACCCTGACCACCGACGAGCGCCTGGATAAATGACCACCGCCTTTACCGTTGTCATTCCTTCCCGCTACGCCTCGACACGCCTGCCGGGCAAGCCGCTGCAACTGATCGGCAGCAAGCCGATGATCCAGCTGGTGTGGGAGCAGGCCTGCAAAAGCAGCGCTGAGCGTGTCGTGGTGGCCACTGATGACCCGCGCATCATCGAGGCCTGCAAAGGGTTCGGCGCCGAAGCGGTGCTGACCCGTGAAGATCACAACTCCGGCACTGACCGCCTGGCCGAAGTGGCCACGCAGTTGGGCCTGGCGCCAGATGCCATCGTCGTCAATGTGCAAGGTGACGAGCCGTTGATCCCGCCGGGCGTGATCGACCAGGTGGCCGCTAACCTGGCCGCCCACGGTGAAGCGCGTATGGCGACCCTGGCTGAGCCGATTGAAGACATCGACACCCTGTTCAACCCGAACGTGGTCAAGGTGGTCAGTGATGTCAACGGCCTGGCGCTGACCTTCAGCCGTTCGACCTTGCCCTGGGCGCGTGATGCCTTCGCCAGGAACCCTGACCTGTTGCCGGAAGGGGTGCCGTACCGTCGCCATATCGGCATCTACGCCTACCGTGCCGGTTTTCTGCATGACTTCGTGAGTTGGGGCCCGTGCTGGTTGGAAAATACCGAATCCCTGGAGCAGCTCCGAGCCCTCTGGCACGGCGTACGTATCCACGTGGGGGACGCCCTGGAAGCACCGCCTGCGGGTGTCGATACCCCGGAAGACCTTGAGCGCGTCCGTCGCCTGCTGGGGGCCTGATGGAGGTTCTGTTTGTCTGCCTGGGCAATATCTGCCGCTCGCCCACCGCTGAGGGCGTACTGCGCCATAAATTGCGCGAAGCCGGGTTGGCGGGGCAGGTCGACGTAGCGTCCGCCGGCACCGGCGAGTGGCATGTCGGCAACCCGCCGGACCAGCGCAGCCAACGTGCGGCGCTGGTGCGCGGCTACGATTTGTCGGCCCAGCGGGCCCGGCAGGTCTCCCGCGCCGACTTTGCACGCTACGACCTGATCCTGGCCATGGACCACAGCAACCTGCGCAACCTCAAGGCCATGCAGCCCGGCCAGGGCAAGGCGGAGCTGGACCTGTTCCTGCGGCGCTATGAGGCTGAAGTGGACGAGGTGCCGGATCCCTACTACGAAGGCGAACAAGGCTTCGAACGGGTCCTGGACTTGATCGAGCAGGCGTGTGATTTACTGGTGATCGAATTGAAGGGACGGTTATGACCTTGCAAGTGCGGGCGCAGGTGTCGCTCAAGCCATTCAACAGCTTTGGCATTGATGTGCGGGCCCGACTGTTTGCCGAAGCCCGCAGTGACGCCGATGTGCGCGAGGCGCTGGCCTATGCGTCGACCCAGGCGTTGCCTGTGCTGGTGATCGGCGGTGGCAGCAACTTGCTGCTGACCCAGGACATTCCTGCCCTGGTGTTGCGCATGGCCACCCAGGGCATTCGTGTGCTGCAGGATGATGGCGTGCAGGTGGTGGTCGAAGCCGAAGCCGGCGAAGCCTGGCACCCGTTTGTACTGTGGACCCTGGAACAGGGCTTCTGCGGCCTGGAAAACCTCAGCCTGATCCCCGGCACCGTCGGTGCTGCCCCCATGCAGAACATCGGCGCCTACGGCGTGGAGATCAAGGACGTCTTTGCCGGCTTGACCGCCCTCGATCGCCAGACCGGCGAGTTGCGCGATTTCAGCCTGGAAGAATGCAACTTTGCCTACCGTGACAGCTTGTTCAAGCATGAAGTCGGGCGCTGGCTGATCCTGCGGGTACGCTTTGCCCTGAGCCGCGCCAGCCACCTCAAGCTCGACTACGGCCCAGTGCAGCAGCGCCTGGCGGGGCAGGGGATCACCGAGGCGACACCAAGCGATGTCAGTCGCGCGATTTGCAGCATCCGTAGCGAAAAATTGCCCGACCCGGCAGTGCTGGGCAATGCCGGCAGCTTCTTCAAGAACCCGCTGGTACCCAAGGCCCTGGCTGAAGAGTTACAGGCGCAGTATCCGGACCTGGTGGCTTACCCGCAGGCGGATGGGCAGATGAAACTGGCCGCTGGCTGGCTGATCGACAAGGCCGGCTGGAAGGGCTTTCGTGACGGCGATGCCGGCGTGCATGCCCTGCAGGCGCTGGTGCTGGTCAACTATGGCGGCGCCACGGGGCACGATATTGCCAGCCTGGCCCAACGTATCCAGCGGGATATCGCCCAGCGTTTCAAGGTCGAGCTGGAAATGGAACCTAACCAGTATTAATGCCGTGAAAACAAAAATGCCCCGTATCTTTCGATACGGGGCATTTTTTATGCAGCGAGTAAATCAGTCGTCGCGGCTCATGATGCCGAAGATCTGCAACAGGCTGATAAACAGGTTGTAGATCGACACATACAGGCTGACGGTCGCCATGATGTAGTTGCGCTCACCGCCGTGGATGATGGCGCTGGTCTGGAACAGGATGCACACGGAGGAGAACAGCACAAAACCCGCGCTGATCGCCAGTTGCAGGCCGCTGATCTGGAAGAACATGCCCGCCACCACCGCCGCCAGCAACACGAAGAAGCCTGCGGTGATGAAACCACCCAGGAAGCTCATGTCCTTGCGGGTGACCAGCACGTAGGCCGACAGACCACCAAACACCAGGGCGGTCATGGCAAACGCCGAGCTGACCACTTCCGCACCGCCGGCCATACCGAGGTAACGGTTGAGGATCGGGCCGAGGATAAAGCCCATGAAGCCGGTCAAGGCAAACGCCGACACCAGGCCCCAGGCCGAGTCACGCAGCTTGTTGGTCAGGAAGAACAGGCCATAGAAACCGATCAGTACGACAAAGATATTCGGGTAGCCGACGTGCATCTGCTGGGCCACGAACGCCATTAAGCCGCTGAATGCGAGGGTTAGGGCGAGCAGTCCATAGGTGTTGCGCAACACGCGGCTGACTTCAAGCTGCTCAGCCTGCGCGTTACCATTCACTGCGTAATTCTGTTCGCGCATGGCGACACTCCTTCGGTTTTGAAACGTTCAGTCGCAAAGATCATAACAGACGCTCTGTAACAAGCGATGGCGAGAGTTTGACAGTGTGTTTCATTCGGGTATTATGGCGCCCGCTGAGACAGGATGGGCTATCCTAATCCTGTGATGCACAAGGGAAATTGGCAGAGTGGTTGAATGCACCGGTCTTGAAAACCGGCGAACGTTAATAGCGTTCCCAGGGTTCGAATCCCTGGTTTCCCGCCAAGATTCAAACGAAAGCCCCGCACTGCGGGGCTTTTGTGTTTCTGGGGTTTGGGTGGAACACGACGGTTTTTGAGAGGCGTTCCGAAACTTTCGAGCAGGCGTTCCGAAACTTTGCCTATTTGGAGGGTTTAGCGGTGGCGCCAATCCGCCTGTAAACTCGCTTGGTGATCTCCTGTTTGCTATGGCCCAGTAGTAGGCTTGCATCGCTGATATCGGCGATTTCCGATGCTGCCTTGGGCCGGATATCACGAAACTGAAACCCTCCAATTTTTGCTGCAAGCATAGGGTCGCCCTGATCCAGGGCATTCTGCTGCGCCTTTTCCCTTGCCTTGTCCCAGCGCAATCGCAACATGCCTTTCGTCATCCTCTTCCCGTACTTGTTGATCAGCAGGTATTTGGATGAGTGGTGAGCGTTTCTTTCTGTTATCTCCCGAACCAATTTTCCCAGGCTATTTTCCCCTGTTTCCGTTCGCATCAAAATTCTGAGCTTTTGTCCTGTTTTGCCCTGGGTGACTAGGAAGTAGTTGCCATCAATATCGTCGCTACGCATTACGATCACATCGGCCGGCCGCTGGCCTGTCAGATAGGCCAGATCCATCGCTTCCTTGAGCTCCGGTCCTGCCGACCCATAAACCGCATCCCAAACCACCGCATTGGCGTAGTAGTCGCGTGGCACCTCTTTGTTCTTCCTGACGCCTTGGCACGGATTCTCCCGCTCGGTAAGTCCCCACTCTCGTGCCATATTGAACACGTGAGACAGAAGGGCAATTTCCCGGTTGGCCCTAACCTTGGCTGTGCGTGCATCACGATATCCGGCGATATTGGCCGGCGTGATGGAGTCGATCGGGGCACAGTCGAACGTGGGCCGTAGTTGTTTTAGTTCGGCCAGGTTGTCTTTCTGAGTACGCTCGCCTTTTTTCGGGATGACGTCGCGGACATACCGATCAAAGATTCCTTTCATGATTGTCAGGTCTGCTGGCTTTTCTTTCGCCTCCAGTTCTGCCCACTTCAATCGAGCCTTGTTCAGGTCTCCGCCTAGTGGAATCTCCTTTCCCGTCGAATCTCTGTAGTAATAACCGACCCAGACCTTGCCGTTCTTACGAGGGCGTTTGCGCCGCACCATTCCAGGGGGCAAGTCCCTGTTTTCTGTGTTTCGAGGTCGCATTTCAGTTCACTCTTGAGAAGTCTGGCGTCCAAACTGGTCGAGTCGGCGGCGGGCTCTGTTCGACTAGTGTTGTATTGGTCATGCCGAACTTCATGCGAGCGTACATGCGGCCAACTAATGGTCGACCGCCACGGCTTTCGATGAATACCCAGCTACGTTCTTTAAGCCATCTCCGCTGATGGGCTCGCTGTTTATAGCCAGTAAGGTCGGCCAGCTCTTCTTCTGACAGGATTTCGGTATCGATGGTTTTGGCGGGTAGACGGGGCGTATACCCCACGGCAGGCTGCGCGAGCGGGCGTTCCTGAGCGTTAAGCGTTGCATCGGCGAGCGCTGCCCCGCGCAGCTTTTCGTGGGGTATAAGTGCCTCGGCAGTGGCGCTGGAAGAGGCAATAATGCCTGCTGCTGCGCAGCAGAGACTGTTTGTTTCTAGCGTGTCGACGCCACCTGCAGCGCGGAGCAAAGCGGGCAGGGCATTGGCGTTGTCCTGGTGGTTCTTCATGCCGCTTTCCTCCGTTGTTCGATAGCGAGTTGGTCCATCAGTCGCTGGTGGTAGGTGATGCGCGCTTCTGCGGCAGGCCATGCGCGGATGGTTTCAGCCATGGGTTCTATGCCGACCAAGCAATCCCAGATAGCCGGATTGGTTGACATGAGGTCGCGTCGTTCGGTCGCCAGCGCAATCAGGTCGGCCTTGTAGATGCAGGCGGGAAGTTCTGGGGCAATGTCGAACCGCTCGCAAACGCGCCACCAGATACAGTCCTCGAAGTGTTGGTAGGCGCTGATCCACTGCTTGAGTGGTCGCGTCATGTCGCCCAGGTACGCCTCGGGCGCATCGTGGAGCAAGGCCACGAGTTTGTGTTCTTCCGGCACCAGCTCGGCGACGATGCAGCAGTGCTGAGCCACGCTGTAGAACTCGCGGGTGTGGCCGTTGAAGCGGCACAGGTTTGCCAGCGAGTGGGCGATGTCCCGTGGGTCGATCATGTCGGCGTCGGGCTCGAACAGGTCAAAGTGCTTGCCGGTATGAGTGAGGATGCAGTTCATGCGGCCTCCTTCACTAGATCGGCCAGCAGCAGTGCATTCTTGGTGTCCTTGTGCAGTTTGCGCACTGCGTCGTTGCCAATCAGCACGGTTAACTGCCGGTCAAGCTCCTTACGAAAGCGCGTCAGCTCCTGCAGCTCGGTGGTGGCTTTGGTGTATTGCTGATGCAATTTGCCGGCTGCCTCTGGGGTAAGGCGCGGCATTGGGATTACTTGGCTCATGCCGCATCCTCCTGTGCTACCGGCTCCAGAAGAACCGCCATGGCGAGGGCTTGGTTGCGGAGCGCAATGGTGTCTCGTTCGAGTTTTTTACCTGTGCGAAATGCGCTGAATGTCTCCGCTGCGATTCGCAGTTGTTCCGCGATGGCCAGCAGGGTTTGATGTTCTGGTTCCCCAAGTTTTGAGGCGGCTATGGCGCGCTCGTAGCGGGTGTAAAGCTGCTGGTAGTGTTCTCGTGCCTGGTTAAGCGACAGCTCCAGGTTGCGGACGGTTTGAGAGTTGTCGGAATGCTGAATGGCCATTCCTTCATCAATGCCCTCAACGCGTCCGTCGATGAGGCCGCCGCGATACCCGGCCCAATAGGTAAGGCCGACGAGCAAGATGAGGACAATCAGTGCGCAGATTTGAATTGCGGTCATGTGGTGTGCTCCTGGTGATGTTATTGGCTGGTGGTGACAGCTGTTCTGTTTGAGGGTGTTACTCGTTGGTGTCGTCCTGCTGTCGCTGCATGTCTTCGTCGGCCTTGTAGGCACGGATGTCGATCAGTGAGGCGACGTGCCGGATATGTGCGTACTTCGGCGCCTTGCGACTGGTGTCCAGCGTGGTGATGGGAAGCTGGATGCGACCGCTGCTGATCTCGGCCACGAACGATTGTTCGTTGAGATTGCGGAAGTACTGTTCGCGCACTTTGTCCAACGGGATCAGGACGTCGCCGAAGATGCGGTAGAGCAATTCGATGGTGGCTGACTCCGGTGCAGGGTGCAGGCGGAGCGGGTTTTGTGTTGTGTTACTCATGGCTTTGTTGGGCCTCCTTGCGTTGTGTTCTTGCCGGATGGTTCCAGGCATTCAGGCAGTGGCGTTTGGTCAGCTCCCGCAGATGCTCGGGCACTTCGAGGAGCGCGGCGTTGCGCTCCTCGCGTGTGCGCATGGCGACGATCTGGCGGGCGTACTCCCTAGGCCACGTCACGGTTGTCTGCCGGGATGACTGGCAGTTCGAGCCCCAGTTGCTCGGCGAGCCAGGGCATGCCGGCTTGCCGAACCTTGGTCGATTGGCTGTACTGCATGCCGGCAGTCTCGTGGTACCAGTTACCGTTCTTGATCCGCAGGTACTCACGGTCACGGACGGGGAAGGCCGGCAAGTTGCGGTCGTTTAGCAAGCCCTTTTCACGCATGAGCGCAATCAGCTTGGGGCGAGTGATGCCAAAGTACTTGGCGGCTTTTTCCAGGCTACGTTCCACCACGGCCTCCTATGCTGCATGCGCGGCAGGTGTCGCTGCTGCGGCCAAGTGGTTGATGGATTCGACGACCATGCCGTACAGCTCGACGTCGGTCCCGTATACCGTGAAGCACTTAGTGCGCGGCGACTTCACGCCTATGCCCATGATGGTGGTGATGCCGGAGCGGGTTCTATTGCGGTGAACAGCCAGGTAAATGGGCTGCTCGAAGCCCAGCTCGAGACTGATCGCGCCGCCGGTGCGTACCAGCTCGAACACTTGTTGCTTGTGTTCAACATCAAAAGCGCCATAGCGGCGGTTTGCGTGAAGAGTCGGCGCTGATTCAGGCAGTGCGGTGGGATTGGCCGGGCCGTTGGCAATTTCTTCGATGAAGTCGGCCAGTTTGAGGTGCATTTTTTTGCTGTTGGTCAGGGTCAGCGTGTGGCGTTCGGTGCCTAGCTCAACGGTGAAGTGCGTGTCTGCTTTGCTGCGTTCGACTTTCAAGCGAAAAGCCAGCACATCGCGACGTGGCGTAGTGCGCAGCGTGTGGTTGAAAGTCTCGCTGAGATTGACCTGGGCATGCAGAAGGGCAAGGGTGCGGTTGTCGAGTTTGAACTTGCTCATGCTGCGTGCCCTCCGCCATTCGGATCGAATGGTGCGGGCGCGGTGCGCTGTTTTAGCTTGGGTTTGGATGCGATGAAGGTGCACCCGCAATCTTGCGCCAGGCGGCGAATCTCGAAGATGCGGAGGGGGTTGGCTACGGCCGGGTGGATGTGCAGGGTGGCTGTGGTGTGCATCGTGTTGCCTCGCTCTGTGGTGGAAGAGTGAGGAGAAAAATAACCTTTAAGGTTATTTTATTCAATAGACACTTAACCAAAATGGTATTTTTGCCTGTAATTTCGTCCGCGTCTTCAGGTTGTGACTTTTAGCCAAACCGTACGGAAATCGTGGGAGATGAAAGCTTGTGACTGATTTTTTTGATTTTTTTGTGAACGAATAGCTACCATCTTGATATTATCGAGTGATTTAGACATAGAGAATTTGAATGGATTCTTCAATAGAACCTCCGACGATTATTGATCTTTTTTGCGGCTGTGGAGGTTTTTCCTTAGGGGCGGAGCTTGCTGGGTTTCATACACTAGCGGCGGTGGATATTGACTCCACCATCCAATCCGGGTATCGGAAAAATTATCCTCATACCAGGGCAATCGAAGGAAACGTGGCTGAAATAATGCTGAGTGATTGGCATCAGTTGATTGGCTCAGTTCGACCTGACGGGATTATCGGCGGTCCTCCCTGTCAGGGTTTTAGCCGAATCGGTAAGCGACAGAAGGACGATCCGAGAAATAATTTGGTTCATCACTTTTATAGGCATATTAGAGAGTTAGATCCGAAATTTTTTATCATGGAAAATGTCCAGGGTATATTGGATGAAGATAATGTCGATACCTTAATGCAAGGAATCGAGCAAGTATCTGGTCGATTTGAAATATTAGGCCCATTTGTAATCAATGCCGCAGATTTCGGTGCGCCTACGAATCGTTATAGGGTTTTAGTGGTTGGTTATAACCCACTAGAAGTGTCTCCTCTTTCATTGGAGCAGTTCACTGGTCGAAAGGTTGAGAGATTAACAACTGTTGAAGATGCAATTTCTGACCTGCCTTCGCCGACCGCTACCACTAACAGTACAGAATTTTCCTGGAGCAAGTATCCTAAAATTGGGCGGTCAGGTATTTCTAATTACGCAAAGAGAATGCGGCAACCTCCACCTGTCGGTATCGGTTGGCCTGAAGCTTTAACAAAGTTAAAGTTAGGGCTCATCTCTGGGCTCGCAGAAACGAAGCATACTCCTGCTGTTTCGGCACGTTATGCTGCTACCCCTCCTGGAAAAGCTGATCCAGTAAGTAAGTCGTATAAACTAAAGTGGGACGGGCTTAGTCCAACCCTGCGTGCAGGGACGGGGTCGGACAAGGGATCTTTTCAAGCGGTCAGGCCACTTCATCCGGTAGATGGTCGGGTAATTAACGTACGTGAAGCTGCTCGGCTCCAAGGCTTTCCTGATTGGTACGTATTCCATCCTGCCAAGTGGCATAGTTTTCGAATGATTGGAAACAGTGTTTCACCTATTGTATCTTTTGGATTGCTTTCTGAAGTTTACAAAAAACTAAAAATTTCGAAGAAGATTTCGGCTGCGTAATAAGCATGGAGAGCAATTCTAATGAGTAAGGCTGAAGAAATTACTGTCGATACTAGGCCGAGTAAGGCAGTTGTTGTCGATAGTCTCACGCGTGACATTAGTATTGAGGCATGTATTTTTGACTTGATTGATAATTCGATCGATGCAGCCAGAAATACAATGATAAAGCTCAACCCCAAGGTTGGTGCAGAAGCTCTTCCTGAGAGTTATCAGGGATATACAATTGATATAAGTATTAGTGGTGGCGTTTTTTCAATCGATGATAATTGTGGTGGTATTACAGTTCGGCATCTAGAAAAATCTGTTCTTCGATTTGGTGAGCGTTCAGCTCATCATATGGGGATCGGAGTGTTTGGGGTCGGGCTAAATCGTGCACTATTTAGAATCGGTAAGGTTACACACCTTGACTCTGATACAGGTCTGGAGCGTTCCGTTCTCGACTTTAATACAGATGATTATTTAGCGACAGATGACTGGGGTTTAAAGGCCACAAAGCTCCCATCCGCTGGGAAAGTTGGTACAAAGATTGAAATTAGTTCCTTCTCCAATGAGACCTCGCAGCTTTTTGCAGGGAGCGATTGGGTAGGGGGAATCATTGTTGAAGCTGGTCGGCGATATGGACGCTTCATTGATAAAGGGCTTTTGATCAAGATCAATGGTGGTGAGGTAGATAGTCATATTATTCGAATTCGCCCCGATAGCCCCTACGGAATAGATTCGAAGTTTTTTAAAGTGTCCGACGAGATATCTGTGTTGATAGAGTCGGGTCAGCATTTGCATCATCGATTTTCGGCAGAGCAAGATTATAATAAGTCTAGGAACGCGGGTTTGACAGGGGAGTACGGCTGGAACGTTTTCTGCAATGAGCGGGCTGTCTTGATATCTGATCGTACAAGGAAAAGCGGCTGGTTAACGAAATTCCATACGGAATTTTATGGCTTTGTTGGACATGTGTATTTTACTTGTAAGGATCCATCCAAGCTTCCTTGGAATACTACGAAGTCAGATGTAGATCTTAACAACGTCGCATACCAAGCTGCTCTGGATGATATGTCTAAGTTTGCGTTGAAGTGGCGGAAAAATTCCGGTGATGCTAAACAGAAAAAAAAGGATCTGGAACCACTCACCCCCACTCCTACCGCGAATCCCGCTCCGGTTCCTGCCCCAGCTCCTAGTGCGGGCCCTACCCCTGCTAATGGTCCTAAACCTAAGGCTCCAATTAAGAAGCCGATTCAAAAAATCGATCACAATCAGTTTGTAACTGTGCTGCCCCAAGATATAGATCAGCGTCATTGTTATGATAAGCACTTGGCATTGGTTCATGAGGCGCAGAGACTAAACCTTGGTGACCTTACTTATTCTGGTCTTGTTTTAATTCGGATGCTGTTTGAGGCTAGTGCAATTTGCTTTTTGACAAGAAAAGATAAGTATGGAGAACTGCGCGAAGTAATAATCTCCAACAGGAACGCGGAAAGGGAAAAGTACGGTAAAGAAAAACTTACCGCGAAAGAAGAAAAGAATTCTGAACCTACGGTTGATGAGGTTATACTTTTCTTGCAGGGGCATGAAGATATTTGGGATGATGCAATAAGGAATAAGATAAAGCACAGCCTGACAAAGTTTTCCGGATTTAAGTCAACTTTGAATAGTGCTGCACATAATACGTTTCAGATGCTTAATAAGTATGAGGCGTTTAAGATACGTGATGCTGTTCTTCCGATATTGCGCTATCTTATAGAAAAAGAGTGATAAGTTTTCTATATATGGGTTTTTGACGTCTAGTGTAATTTTCTTCTCCCTTAGACGTATCTAAGGGGGAAGTTGTACTTCATAAGTCGGAAATTTTCCATCTTGCTCTTCCGCAAATACTCCATTCTTCTGTCATACGAATAATTCGCTCTGGCCAATCTGGATTCAGTGCATAGAGGTACTGTTCACTGCCTTCTTGCTTTAACTGCTTGAGGGTTGCAGCCTGATCACTTGTTCTTTTTGCCGCAACAAAATGACCTGGTAATGCTTCGAGTGATGGATCTATAACGATCTTATCGCCTGCGACAAACTTTGGCTCCATACTCATCCCCTCCACACGCAAAATGAAGGCTCGTGGGCCGACGGGTCCAGGTGCGTCGATCCACTCCTCAGCATCTCGTGGGTCAAAACTTCCATGAGCTTCACACCATGCTCCTGCCGCAATTGACCCGATCACTGGCAGTTTGCGTCCCGTATGACTTAGTACAGTGGCATTGTTGAACTCGCCTATGCCGTAGGGCATATCGAGATATCCATCATGAAGGTGCAATGCCTTCTCAATCTCTCGAGCTATCTGATCGCCAATGCCTTTGGTGGGGTTTTTACCCCCAAATGCACTCACTTGAGCAGGTGCTTTGCCCAGTTGTTCGGCGATGTCAGTCAGGCGGAGCTTTCTCTCTGCCAGGACTCTTCGGAAATTTTGCAGTCGGGTATCTGAGATTTTCATGTGTCAATTCTGGCCGAATTAACCTTATGGGTGAATGTCCTTTTGGGTGTTGCTAAAAACAACCTGTAAGGTTAAATTTGGCGTCTGGAGGTACACCACATGAAACTTCGCGAATATATCAACCGTTTAGATTCAGATGACCTCACGGCCTACGCTGAGCGTTGCCGGATTGCTGTGAGCTACCTGCGTCTTCACGTCAAATATGCGAGCAAGGATCCTAGCGTCTCTTTGATCAAGTCTTTGACCCGTGAAAGTGAAGGCTGTGTCTCGCTAGCTGAGGTCCTGGAGCATTTTGGTATCACTGAAAACGTTTCGGATAACAAAGCAGCATAGTCAGAAAAAAGGCGACCCAAGGGCCGCCCAGTTCCTCCCGGCACCCACCACCACAGTGCTGTCGGGTCGCGATAAAGAGTGGCGGGCACACCACATGCAAACCGCCTCTCTTTACCGCGCTACCAAGACACGGATGTCTTGGGTTGCTGCCTTTTCCACCACAGATTGGGCAGCTGTTGCGCTAGGGGTGAGCAACGGATTGCTCGCCCCGGCACGGTGCCGGTGTCGATCCCGAAGATCTAGCCGGCGTTTGGGCCCTTTCAAGCCACGCGGCAAATGTATCACCACTGCATGTCGCGCGGCACTGGCAACTGTTAAGGATTAATGCCATGAGCCGAATTGCTCTGAGTTCTGTTGAGCGAGCGCAGCGGGAAGTTCTGCCGCTCGACCTCGCGCTTTACCACGCTGCTCGGGACTATCCCGGTGGTGCTGCTGCAATTGCCGCCACCACTGGCAGAAACGCCACCACCCTGCAGCACAAGCTTTCTCCAACCCATCCCAGCCACACGGTGAACATTCAGGAGTTCGGCGAGATCCTGGAGTTGACCAAGGACCGCCGCATTCTGGATGCGGTTCATGCCTTGGTCGGCGATACGACCTGGCAGGAGCTGGCCGAGGCGTACACCAACGACATGCCCGAAACGCTGACCACCGGCATTGCTGAGTACTTCCGGCAAGTGGCGGATTTGGCTGATACCTGGGCCAAGAGCATTGGCGATGGGGTTGTGACGGACGATGAACTCGCCGCGATACGCCTGCAGGTGTTTCGGGGGATTCAGGGGCTGTTGGGGATGTTCAATCGCGCCACGTACGTTAACCAGACGACGCGGGGTGCTGACCGTGGCTGATTGGGCGGATATGGCAGGGGAGATACTGGAACGTTCTGAGGAGGCTTTCGCTGCGCGCAAGCCTGTGCAAGTAGCTGAGTCGCGCAAGACCTGCATCGACTGTAAGGAGCCTATCTCTCCTGCGCGTCGTGCGGCTTCGCAAGGCTGCACGCGTTGCACGGAGTGCGAAGAATTCAAGGCCAAGCAAGGGGTGCATTATGCTCGATGAGGTGTTGGGTCAATTCGCAAACTATGGCCTTGAGCCTGAGCACCCGTTGATTTACGGCAAGCTGACCCGCTGTAAGACGGCGCAGGACAAGGGCAAGGAAAAGAACGGTTGGTATGTTGTCCACGAGCACCGAACGGAAAAAGGCGAGACGCTAATTTTCGGCAGCTTTGGTGATTGGCGTTCGGGCGAGTCACAGAAGATCAAGGTCAAGGCTGGCCGGATGTCGCCAGAAGAGCGTGAGGTGATGCGTGCTCGGCAGGAGGACGCCAAGCGTCGAGCTGCCGAGATCGCTGCCAACGCGGCGCGTCGTGCGGCGAATCGGGCGGCGGGGCTGTTCAAGCGGATGCCGGAGAAGGGCCGCAGCGATTATCTGGATCGAAAGCAGATCGTTGGTTTCGGCGTTCGTTATGCACCGCGCTCCGGCGCATTTTTGGTGCCCATGTGCAACGTGCGCGATCAAATTGTCGGCCTGCAGGTGGTGTTTCCAACCAAGCAAGAAGACACTGGCCGGGACAAATCCTATTGGCCTTACGGCATGTCGAAGGAGGGTGCTTTCCACCTGATCGGGCCTCACCCGGAGCCGGGTGAACCGGTATTGGTGTGTGAGGGCTACGCCACCGGCGCCAGCCTGCACATGGCGACATCGCTGACGGTGGCCATCGCCTTCGATGCGGGCAATTTGCTGGTGGTGTGCAAGGCCATGCGCGAGCGCTTCCCTGGTTGCCCGCTTATTTTGTGCCGGGACGATGATTGGAAGACCAAGCGGCCGAATGGCGATCCCTGGAACCCTGGTGAAGAGAAGGCGAACAATGCCGCGTTGATTGTTGGCGGCCAGGTGGTCGCGCCGATCTTCTCCGGTGAGCGGGAAAACAAGTGGACCGACTTCAACGACCTACATGTTGCCGAAGGTTTGGAGGCGGTGCGCCGTCAGGTGTTGGCGGTGGTCAAGCCACCGGCTGCCGGAGGTTGGAAGGACATGCTGGCTCGCAGTGAGAGCGGTGCCTTGATCGCGCATATGCAAAACGTCGAGTTGATCCTGGCCAACGATGAGCGTTGGGCCGGGGTCATCAGTTACAGCGCGTTCAGTTCAAAGATCGTGAAGCTGCGTGCGGCGCCTTATGGCGGCGGCACGGGCGATTGGGCGGATATTGACGACGTGCGGGTGATGAAGTGGCTCGCGCAGCAGTACAACTTGCGGGTCAAGGCCTCGCATGTGATCGAAGCGGTGAGCGTGGTTGCGTATGACCACGCGTTTCATCCAGTGCGTCAGTACTTGCGCAAGTTGGAATGGGATCGCGTGCCACGCCTTGAAAGTTGGCTCACCGAAGTTATGGGCGTCAAGGCCACTGACTACTCCTCGAAGGTCGGCAAGCGCTGGTTGTTATCTGCTGTTGCGCGGGTGATGAAGCCGGGCTGCAAGGCTGACTCGGTGATGATTCTGGAGGGCGCTCAGGGCGCCGGTAAGTCAACCGCGATGAGCATCCTCGGCGGCGAGTGGTTCATGGATACGCCGTTTGCGCTGGGTGACAAGGACGGCTTTCAGGCGATCCGGGGCAAGTGGATCGTTGAGCTGGGGGAGCTGGACAGCTTCAACAAGGCTGAGAGTACGAAGGCCAAGCAGTTCTTCTCGGCGTCTACCGACACTTATCGCGAGAGCTATGGCCGCAGAACGATGGACGTGCCACGCCAGTGTGTTTTCGTGGGTACTACCAACCAGGATGAGTATCTGAAGGACGCCACCGGCAACCGGCGTTACTGGCCGGTGGCGTGTACCAAGGTTGATCTGGAGCTGTTGCGCTCAATGCGCGATCAGCTATGGGCCGAGGCGGTGTTCTGCTACGACGCGGGCGATCTCTGGTGGGTGACCTTGGATGAGGCGGCGATGTTCGGCGAAGAGCAGGACGAACGCTTTGTGGTGGATGAGTGGGAAGGGCCGATTCTGACCTGGCTTGAAGAGTCGCAGATCGGCGAGACCACCACCGGCAGCGAGGTGTTAACCAGTGCGTTGAAGTTGGACTTCGGGCATTGGGGCAAGCCGGAGCAGATGCGGGTCGGGGCGATCATGCATCGGTTGGGATGGCGACGTGTACGGTTGACGGCGTTGGCTAAGAGTGGGCAGCGGCCTTGGGCTTACAAGAAGCCGGCAGGGTGGGGTGGTGCTTCGGCGTTGAAGCGGGAACCGATTGAGGAGCCTTGCTTTGATTAAGGAGATCGATTCGCTGCTTCGGTTGTGGGCGCAGGAGCTGCACTCGGAACATTCAAAAGGGGGGCTGGCTGGGGGAAATATGGTTGCCATGATGATGGAAAGCAACGGGCAACTGATCAGGGGGCGGCGTGCCTTCCGTGCGCCGCTGGAGAGTTCGTTGGACATAGAGCTGATCGTGAGCAAGCACTTGGCACCTGAGCTGGTCACGGTGGTGCGGGAGCATTACTGCACGCTCGATGTGGATATGCGCTTGCGGTATGCCCACTGCGGTTGTGGCCGCGACACGTACTACCAGCGTTTGCATGATGCGCATCTGCAGATCTACTGGGTGCTGATGGGGAAGGCTGCGTGACCCCAGGCATCGCTCCGGTTGTGGTTGTCCCACAGGCCCGTCTTGTCTCGCTGCGTTTTGATGCAGTGGGACAGGTGCGGGCCTTGTCGTTGTTGGGCTGTCCCACCGTCCCGCCACAAAGAGCCTCCCGCCCGTGTAAGCGTAGCGGCAGCAGTACGCGCGTTTCACGCGCATGCGTGTTCTTTAAATTTCTCCTTTACACGAGAAGGGAAAGAAATAAGTAGGACAGTGGGGCGAAGCCCCGAATTTAGGCGTTCTTAGGCGTCCCACTCCGACTCCGAATGGTGGGACAGATGGGACGCCGCCGAAACAGCAGAATGCCGGGGTGGGATATTCGCAGACATTCGCTAGGCGTTCACCCGGTGTTACCCACTTATTCACCGGGTGGCATTAAACCGGGGTTGCTGCCACCGGAATCCACCTGTAAAAAGTAGTCATCTTCGATAGGTGCGACCGCAGATAGCGGGACACACCACCACACTGAACCCGGCCATTGCGCCGGGTTTTTGCGTTTATGGGGTAGGGCGATGACGAACGAGCAGCAAGCGCTTATTGATATGCCGATCTGGATGGTGATCGTACTGTCCCTGGTCGGCGGGATTTCCGGCGAGGCATGGCGGGCCGACAAGGCGGGGGTGAGCGGTTGGTCTTTGGTTCGCCGCTTGCTGCTGCGGTCCGGAGCCTGCGTGGTCTGCGGGCTTTCCACCATGATGTTGTTGCACGCCTCGGGCATGTCGGTGCTGGCAGCGGGCAGCATCGGCTGCCTCACCGCGATGGCCGGCGCCGATGTCGCCATCGGGCTGTACGAACGCTGGGCCGCCAAGCGGTTGGGCGTGTGCGATGTGCCTCCTTCGGGTAGTGGTCAGGCCTGATGTGCTGGAGGCCACGGAATACGTGGCTCGTAGCGAATTGCACCAAAATGACGCGCCGAAAAGTTGCCGGGGACCCTGGCGGCATCCGAGGGACACGGGGCATGAAACCCGCGGGAAAGCGTTAGCGGATGGGCTGCCAGCTTACTGAAATTCAATCCATTGAAATTGAAAGGTTTCCATTGAAAAGCCGTTGAAAAGGAGGGCTTATGACGGATCCACTGTTCCTGTCTAAAAGCGCTTTCGCGGTTCGCATCGGCAGGACGCCGAGTTACATCACCTGGCTCAAAGGCAACAATCGCCTGGTGCTGTCGCCGGACGGCAAGATGGTCGACGTGCTGGCAACCGAAGCGCTGATCCTCGAAACCGCGGACCCCAGCAAGGCCGCCGTCGCTGCTCGACACCAGCAAGACCGGATTCAGCGTGACGTTTACAGCCAACTGTCCCCCCTGGTCGAGCCGACTAACACGGCTGCGCCGCAGCAGCCTATTGCTGTCGGCGCCAAGGGCCACGACTTCCAAAAGGCTCGCGCCATGCGCGAACACAACCTGGCGCAGCTAGCCGAGATCGAGCTGCACAAGGCGCAGGGCTCCCTGGTCGCAAGGGATGCCGTCGAGCTGGGTGCTTACAACGCCGGGCGCCATCTGCGTGACCAGTTGTTCGGCCTACTGCCCCAACTGTCCCACAAGTTGGCAGTGATGACCGACCCCTGGGACATCGAAAAACACCTGACGGCGACACTCCGTAAATCACTGGAAGAGGCTGAGCGCATGTCCTCGTCCGACCTTGAACGAGCGATGACAGCGAGCTGACCTATGAACACGGAATTTCCTGACGGTGACCGTGCGTACCGTGAGGCGTATTTCCGTGGGCTACGACCCGACCCAGACCTCTGGATCGACGAGTGGGCCGACGAGTACATGCGCATCCCGCGCGACACGGGCGCGCCTGAGCCCGGCCAGTATCGGACCGAACGTACTCCGTACGCTCGCGAACCCATGCGCTGCTTGTCGCCGGCCCACCCGTGCCGGCGAGTGGTCACCATGGTGGCTTCGCAACTGATGAAAACGCAGATCGCCTTGAACTGGATGGGCGGCCTGATTCACATGGCACCGTCCAACATTCTGGCGCTGCTGCCCAGCCTGAGCCTGTCCAAGCGGGTCTCCGGGCGGATCAGCAAGACGATCAAGGCCACCCCGGAACTGGCGAAGCGTGTAGCGGCCAGCCGCTCGCGGGATGCCCGCAACACCATGGACACCAAGGAGTTCGAGGGCGGCGCCTTGTACGTCACCACTGCGGGCTCGGCGGCCAACTTGTCCGAGCTGTCGGCACGCTACATCTACGGTGATGAGGTCGACCGATGGGAAAACGATGTCGGCCAAGAAGGTGACCCCGTCGTGCTGGCCGAAACACGGGCTACAAACTTCGGGCGCAACGCCAAGATCTACTTCTCCAGCTCGCCCACGTACAAGGGCGCTTCGCGGATCGCGGACCTGTTCGAGTCCAGCGACCAGCGTTACTACTACGTGCCATGCCCAACCTGCGGGCACATGCAGGTACTGGAATGGGAGCGGCTGCTCTACAGCAAGGACTACCGCACGGTTCACTACCAGTGCGCCGCGCCTGAATGTGATGTGTTGATCGAGGAGCATCACAAGACCGACATGCTCGCCCGTGGCGAGTGGCGTGCCCATGGCAGCGGCGATGGCAAGACGGTGGGTTTCCACCTGAACGCGCTCTATTCGCCGATTGGTTGGAAGGACTGGGCCTCGCTTGCCGAGGAGTTCGAAGACGCCAAGAAGGCCCAGGCCAAGGGTGACATGGGCCTGATGCAGGTGTTCTACAACACCCGCCTCGCCAAGGTCTGGGACAGCGCGCAAGAGCAGACCAAGGCTGAGGTGTTGGTCGCTCGAGCACGGCTGGAGACCTACACCCTCGGCAGCATGCCGGTGGGCGTGCTCATGCTAACCGGCGCAGTCGACGTCCAGGCCAACCGCCTGGAGCTGATGGTGATGGGCTTCGGCGTCGGTATGGAGCGTTGGGTGGTTGATCACCAGGTGATCTGGGGCGACCCGGCCGACGAGCGTACCTGGGCGGTGTTGGATGAAAAACTCAAGGTTCGATACCGGCATCCTTGCGGTGTAGCCCTGGCGATCCTGGCGACGGGCGTCGACTCCGGCGGTCACCATACCGACGAGGTGTACCAGTTCTGCCGTGTGCGGCGCTGGCGCAATATCTTCGCCATCAAGGGTGCGAGCAAGCCCGGCAAACCGGTGATTGCTCAGCGGCCGTCTATGGTCGACGTGACCTGGAAGGGCCAGACCGAACGTGGCGGCGCCGAGCTGTGGTTTGTCGGTACCGACACCGCGAAGGACTGGATCTACAACCGCTACGCCTTCGAGGACGGCCCCGGTTCGCTGCACTTTGCCAACGACCTGCCGGACGAGTTCTTTGCCCAGTGCGTGGCCGAGCGCAAGGTCGCCCGGTACGTCAAAGGCTACAAGCGTATCGAGTGGGTCAAGGGCAAGGCCGAGCGCAACGAAGCGCTCGACCTGATGGTGTACTGCCTGGCGATGGCGCATTACCTGGGCATCAACCGCTACCAGGAACACGACTGGGAGCGGGTACGCCAAGCGCTGGCTCAGTCCGGTTTGTTCGACGATGTGTTGGGCGTCAAGCCCGTACAAGGCGAGCGCGTTGACGCTGACGAAACACCGGCAGCGGCACCGACACCGGTTGCGGCGCGTCAGTCGCTACCCGCACCGTCACCTGCTGCACCTGTCGCCCAACCGCGACCCGCCGCACCCCCTCAACGCCGCAGCTCCACCAGCGGTTATCTGAAGAGACGCTGATATGTCGTTTACCCCGAAGCACCTCGAAGCCATCGAGCGCGCCATCGCACGCGGTGAAAAGACCGTGCGCTACAGCGACCGCACTGTGGAATACCGCTCCATCGACGAACTGCTCAAGGCCCGCGACGAGATCCGCACGTCGCTGAGTCAAGCCGCCGGGCCGCGCTCTCGCGTGATCCGGCTTACCCATGGAGGCAAGGGAATCTAATGGCCCGACATTATCCGACGCTGACCCGTAACGGATTCTTGCTGCCGTCGAACATCAAGGCCAGTTACGAAGGCGCCGGTGAGGGCCGACGTTCGGCCAGTTGGGAAGCCTCCGACAACGGCATCAACAGCATCAACACCCCGGCCCTGCGCAACCTACGTGCGCGTTCGCGGGCGGCGGTGCGCAATGACCCGTACGCGTTCAACGTCATCGACAAACGCGTCAGCAACCTGATCGGCACCGGCATCACGCCCAGGCCGACCACGGACGACGCCGAGTTGCGCAAGCTCAAGCAGCAGTTGTGGGATGACTGGGTGGATGAGGCGGACGCCGATGAGCTGACCGACTTCTACGGCATGCAGGCTCTGGTGGCGCGCACCGTTGAAACGGCCGGCGAATGCTTTGTGCGATTGCGACCCCGCAGCCCGAGCGAAGGTTTGGCAGTGCCACTGCAGCTGCAGGCGCTGGCCCCTGAGTTTGTCCCTCATGACAAGTTCGAGACGGCCAAAAACGGCAACGTGATCCGCGCTGGGATCGAGTTCAACCCGGCGGGCAAGCGTGTGGCGTATTACATGTACCTGTCGCATCCCCGCGACTCGTCGTCGTTGAACGCTGGCTACAACCAGTTGGTGCGTGTACCGGCAACACAGGTGCTGCACATCTTCGAACCGATGGAGCCAGGGCAGTTGCGCGGCGTCCCACGTTTGGCCCCGGTGCTGAAGCGCCTGCGCAGCTTGGATAACTACGACGACGCGGTGCTGTTCCGGCAGGAAGTGGCGAACCTGTTCGCGGGCTTCATCAAGCGCCCTGCGCCGGACGCTGTGCAGCAGCCTCGCGATCCCACTACTGGCATGCCATTGGTCCTTGATCGCGACGGCTTCACGCCGATGGTCGCGTTGGAACCCGGCACCATGCAGGAGCTGGGGCCAGGTGAAGAGGTGGAGTTCTCCAAGCCACCGGATGCCGGCAACAACTACCCGGACTTCATGCGGCAGCAACTGATGGCTGCGGCGGCGGGTTCGGGCACGCCTTACGAAATCCTCACCGGCGACATGCGCGAGGTCAACGACCGGGCGCTGCGGGTGGTTCTCAACGAGTTTCGGCGGCGCCTGGAGCAACTGCAATTCGGCGTGTACGTGCATCAGCTGTGTCGGCCGGTGCGAGCCGCGTGGATGGACATGGCGGTGTTGTCCGGCGCCCTGGTGCTGGAGGACTACGCGCAACGTCGACGCGAATATCTACGCACACGTTGGGTGCCGCAGGGATGGGCCTACATCCAGCCGGTGCAGGACGTACAGGCGCGGCGGATGGAAGTGCAGGCGGGCTTTGGTTCACGCAGTGAGATGTGTCTGCGCAACGGCTACGACGCGGAAACCATCGACGCTGAAAACGCGGCCGACCTCGCCAGGTCCACTGGCCTCGGCCTCAACTACACGACTCTTGATGCCATCGAGCCTATAGATGACAAGGAATTACCATGAGTAAAAAAGCCAAACCCCGCGTTTATGACAAGGCGGGCAAGCAGGTAAAGGTCGCCGATAAAAGCTGGTACACCTTTCAGGCCAGCGGCGAAGCCGAACAGCGCAGTATCGAAATCTTCGTGTACGGCGAGATTGGCGCCTGGGGCGTCACCGCCAATCAGTTCGTGCAGGATCTGCGCGCCATGGATGACGGCGCGTCCCCGGTAATCGTCGCGTTCAACAGCATCGGCGGTGATCTGTTCGACGGTCTGGCGATCCACAACGCGTTGTCCCGGCTGGGCGAGCGCTGTACGGGGCGCATTGATGCCCTGGCGGCGAGCGCGGCCAGTGTCGCGGTGTGCGGCGCTCACCGGGTAGTGATCGCAGCCAACGCCATGCTGATGATCCACAACCCCTACACCTTCACCGGTGGTGATGCTGAAGACTTCCGCCGCGTCGCCGATGTGCTGGATCAGACCCTGGAAGCGATTATCGCAGCCTACAAGGCCAAGGCGCCGGACATCGACGAAGCCGAGCTGCGGCGCATGGTCAACGCTGAAACCTGGCTCACGGCCAATGAGGCGGTGGCGCTGGGCTTGGCCGATGAAGTCGGCGACGGCCTCAAGGTCAGCGCCTGTCTCGGCCAGGGCAGCGTTTTGCAGCGCTTCCAACATGCGCCGCCTGAGCTGCTTGCCCAGTTGGACGAAGAGCCTGAAGCAGAACTGCCGGAACCCGATCCAGCCCCAGTGCTGGACGCGGCCAAGCTGGCCCTGATGGTCACGCAGGGATGTGCAGCGGCCGGCATCAGCAACCTGGTGGACCCGATCCTCGCTGCGACGAAGCTGGAAAGCGAAGCGGTGATCCGGGCGGCACTGACCAATGCAAAAGCCTTGCACGGCCTCTGTGTCGCGGCACGCCTGCCAGAGCTGACGGGCGAATTCATCACGGCGGGCCTGGACGAAGGTGCAGTCCGTGCGCGGCTCTTCGACAAGCTGGTAGGCAGCGGCGGCGGCTTCGAAATCAACAACAGCTTGCCGCTGGACGATGACCCGGCCCCAACGGTCAAGGGCAAACAGGTAGACACTCACGCAATCTGGGCCACCCGTCAGGCGGCACAGAACGGTAACTCGAAAGGAGCAAAAGCATGAAAGTTGAATCGATGCACGCAGGCGAGTTCCTGCTGTCCGAGGGCGCCGGCAACATTTCCCGCGAAGCGATCAATGTCGCTGCTGGTGCCGCCCTGGAACCGGGTCAGATCCTGGGCCTGGTCACCCTCACCAGCGAGTTTGCCCCGTATCAACCAACCGCCGAGGACGGCACCGAAAACGCCATTGCCATCCTTTACGGTCCGCTGGGCGAATCGGATGTGCCACGTCGCGGGCGCGCCATCGTGCGGCTGGCCGAAGTCAGCGAAGCGCACTTGACCGGTCTCGACCCTGCTGCCGAGAAGGCCCTGGCAAACCATTTTGTGATCGTCCGCTAAGACGCTCACCCCATTTATCCATCCCGCCGAGCGCGGGATTTTTCGTTTCTGGAGAGTACCCCATGGCCGAGATCGCCATTTTTGAAGACGATGCGTTCAGCGTCTCCTCGTTGACCGCTGCAATCAATGACCAGGAATATCTGCCGGGCCGCATCAGCAGCCTGGGTCTGTTCCGCGAAGAAGGTATCAGCACGCTGACAGTGCAGATCGAGAAGGACGGCGACACTCTGGCCCTGGTGCCGGCGGGTGAGCGTGGTACCTCGGGCTTTGTGGTCGGCGACACCAAGCGTCAGATGATCCCATTCAACACCGTTCATCTGCCTCAGCGCTTCACCATCAAGGCCGACGAGATCCAGGGCATTCGCGCGTTTGGCACTCGCAGTGAGTTGCAGGCCGTGCAGGATGTAGTCAACAAGCGACTGGCGAAAGCGCGCCGCCAGTTGGACGCCACTCACGAATTCCAGCGTATGGGCGCCTTGAATGGGCAGATCCTGGACGCGGACGGCAAGACTTCGTTGCTGGATATTTACAAGACCTTTGGCGTGGTCCGCAAGAAGCTGCCAATGGGGTTGGGTAACCCCGACACTGAGCTGCGAGTGCGCGCCGGTGAAGCGCTCGATATGCAAGAGGAAGCGCTGGGGAGCATCACCAGCACCGGATCCCGCGCCTTCTGCGGCAAAAACTTCTGGAACAAGCTGATCGTCCACAAGTCGGTGAAGGAGACCTACCTCAACACTATGCAGGCCGCATCCTTGCGTGGCGATGCCCGTGAAAGCTTCGAGTTCGGCGGGATCGTCTGGGAGCGCTATCGCGGCAAGGTGGCGGGTGTTTCGTTCGTCCACGACGACAAGGCCCTGCTGATCCCTGAAGGCGTCCCTGACCTGTACATCTCGTCCTTTGCACCGGCCGACTATATGGAAACGGTCAACACCCAAGGCATCCCGTACTACAGCAAGATTGAGCCGCTGCCCTTCAACAAGGGTGTGGCCGGTGAAGCCCAGTCCAACCCGCTGCACCTTTGCACGCGGCCCCTGGCGCAGATCCTGCTGGAGCTTTGACTGTGGGCTTTCGCGACCTGGTCGCCGAAGTCGACGCGGTGGTGTTCGAAACACTGGGCGATACCGCACGGATCGAGGGCCGCGAAGAACCAGTGTTTGGCATGTTCGCGGCGCCCTGGTTGCAGCCGAAGCTCGGCAAGCTCAATACCGGCTTACGTGAGCCTCGGTTTGAGATCCGCGTGAGCGATTCGCATGGCCTTGAGCGCGGGCTATTGGTCAGCATCGATCTGCCTGCCTTGGATGGCGGCGGCGATTACGACCTGCTGCAGCTGGAGCCGAGCGGCGACGGTCTGGTCGCCTTGATCCTGAGGTTACGTCCATGAGCATTGGTAGCTACTACAAGCCCTCGGCGGGCGGCGGGATGATCTCCATCCAGTCGTCAGCCACAGACCTGCAAGCGTTTCAGGAATTCGCCAAGTTGGTGCCCAAGGCTGCGGCCACTGCTCACCGTCGAGCCATCAACAAGACGCTGGGGTGGTTGCGTACGCATATCGCCCGAGCGGTGAGTCGGCAAGAGCGCATTGCTGTCGCGGCGGTGCGTCAACGGTTGCGCAGCTACCCGGTGTCCGGCGGGGCTTCGAGCGGCAAGCTGTGGTTCGGTTTGAACGCTATCGAGTCCAGCCGGATCGGCCGCGCGCGACAGACAGGCAGCGGTGTATCGGTGGCGGGGCGGCGGTATCAAGGCGCGTTTCTCAAGAAGGTTTACGGCAACAGACCGGACATCTGGATCCGTACTGCGAGCAAGCACTTCAACGCGGACGACTACCCTGACAGCACGGTGTCGCCGGGGCGCGGGCCGAGTTCGGGGTGGGTGGCGGAAAACGGCAGTCGTTTTCCGTTGGCAAAGGCCAAGGTGTCTCTGGAGCAAGCCCGTCCTCACTTTGAAAGCTGGGTACAAAAGGCCGATGAACGCTTGCTTGAGATCCTGAAACAGGAACTTAACTTTGAGCTGCAGAAGTATCTCAAGAGGATCGCGTAATGGTTGACGAACCTTTTAGCTTGGATCAGCTTTACCAGTCGGTCGAGCAGCACCTGGTGCGGCATCTGCCAGGAGTTCAGACAGTAAGGGCCTGGCCGAACATCCAGGACCGCATTGCCCTGCCGGCGGTGTTTCTTGAGCTGGCTGAGATTGAACCAGGTACCGACATCGGCACGGGTGAAACCACGTTGGTGTGCAAGTTCGAGGCGCGCATTATTGTTGACCCGATCCATTCCCTTCATCAGCAACAGGCGGTGCAGTTGGTTACTCAGCTTGCCGTTTTACTGCGGGCCCAGACCTGGGGACTTGAGGTTGAGCCGGCCGAGTTCGTTCAAGCCCTGCAGGACTGGACCCAGCCGGCGTTGGATGGCTACACCGTCTGGCTGGTGGAATGGACGCAGCAGATTTACGTCGGCCCCGAGGAATGGCCTTGGCCTGATCAACCCCCTGGATCGCTGCTGTTCGGATTTAACAACGAGGTCAAAGACGGCTTTGTGCCAGCGGAGGACGTGTGAGCGGCTATGCCAGCGCCCAGCATGACCGCATGCTCGCCGGGGTGGTGAAGGATTGTTACGTGGTGGCCGTCGACCTGACCGCCTCGCCGCCGGTATGTCGGGTTTCCGATGGCGAATGGGTCAGCGCTTGGGTGCGCTGGCACAGCATCGCCGCCGGTAAGGCCAGGCACTGGCGGGCACCATCCATGGGCGAGCAGGGTGCTTTGGTCAGTGCCAGCGGTGACGTAGCGCAAGGTACCTTCATCCCGGGCTTATATGGCAATGCTGGCCCACCACCGGATAACCGCGATCATGTGGAAGTTTGGCGTTTTGATGATGGCGGCTCGCTGATTTACGACTGGCAGGCCAAGAGCTACAGCATCACTCTACCGAGCGGTACGGTGAGCATTAAAGTCGCCAGCACAGAGGCGGTTATCACGGACAGCGCCGTTAACGTGACCACCGGCAACATCAATCTGAAAGCGGCGGTGCTAATCGACGGAGCGTTACACGTTACAAAGGGCATCACCAGCGCCGGCGCGATCATCGATGCCGGTGGTAACAGCAACCATCACACGCATTAATTTCAACTCACGAAAGCCCGCCCAGTGCGGGCTTTTTCATGCCTGGAGTCTGTCTTATGAGTAAGTCTAGAACTGACAGCGATTCGGCCGAGGTCGCCGAAGCTATCGTGGTTCCTGGGTTGAAGCCCGCACCGCTTGGTATTCCCGCGACTGCTGACGCGTTGGAATCCATCGGCCCCGCACGCGTGTTTCGCGACAAGGTTTTCACCTCGCGCACACTGGTCCTGCCCAGCGGCGAGACGCTTCCTGTTATCGCGGGGCGCGTTACCGCGTTTGGGGATGATCAATATGCGTTCTTGAAAACACATCCAGATCTGGAGCAATTGGTGGAGTAATCAAAATGATCGGAATGGACCGCCATACCGGCCAGCCCATTTCCGGCATCGCGCACTTGCGCCAATCAGTTCCAGACATTTTGGGCACGCCGCTGGGCAGCCGCCGGCACCGGATGGATTACGGCAGCAAGTTACGGCGGTTTGTTGACTTGCCCGTCAATGAGGGCTGGAAAAGCGCCGTACAGGCTGAAGTCGCTCGTGCCCTTGGGCGCTGGGAGCCGCGTTTGAAGCTGGACCAGGTGCGCGTTCTGTCTGTTATTGGCGGGCAAATCAACCTGAGGATCGTCGGGCAATACCTGGGCGACGGTGTCACGCTGGAGGTGGCCGTATGAGTATCGTAGATCTGTCGTCGTTGCCGGCTCCGACCGTGTTGGAACCGCTGGACTTCGAAGAAGTTTATCAAGAAGGGCTGGGGGTTTTTCGCGGATACATGGGTGGCAACTGGACTGCCGCGCTGGAAAGCGATCCCGTGGTGAAGGTGCTGGAAGTTGGCGCATACATCAAGGTCGGCAATCGCGCCCGGGTCAACGATGCCGGCAAAGCGGTGTTGCTGGCGCATGCCATTGGCGGTGACCTTGATCACTTAGGGGCCAACGTCAATCTTAAGCGGCTGGTCATCCAGGCCGAAGATCTGCTGGCAGTACCGCCCGTGTCAGAGGTCAAGGAGGACGACGATCCGTTTCGCGAGCGTATCCAGTTGGCCTATGAAGGGTTGACCACGGCCGGCCCGCGTAACAGCTACATCCTTCATGCGCGCAATGCCTCGGGGTTGGTGGCCGATGCGACCGCCGAAAGTCCGGCACCTTGTGACGTTACGGTAACGGTGTTGAGTTTGGACGGTGAAGGCGAGGCGTCGCCGGAACTGCTGGCTACGGTAGCCGTCGCGCTGAATGACGATAACGTGCGCCCCGTGGCTGATCGGGTGACGGTGCAGAGCGCCCAGGTGATTCGTTACCAAATTGAGGCGATTTTGCACATGACCAGCGCTGGGCCCGAATCGGATGCCAGTTTGGCCGAGGCGAAAAGTCGATTGGGGGCCTGGATCAATCCGCGCAAGCGGCTGGGTGTTGAGGTGGCGCGGTCCGGGATTGATGCTCAGTTGCACGTTGCCGGCGTGTCCCGGGTTGAGCTGGTCGGATGGCAGGACGTGGCCCCAACCAAGGCTCAGGCGGCGTTCTGTACGGGCTACACCGTGAAGTTGGCAGGGCAGACATGAAAAGCCTACTGCCACTTAATAGCACGCAACTGGAACGGGCCATGGAGGCGACGTTTTTTGAGAAAACGATCATCCCGCTGCGGACCCTTTACAACGCCAATACCTGCCCGGTCCATTTACTGCCCCACCTGGCGTGGGCGTGGTCGGTCGACCGCTGGGACTACCGATGGACCGAGGCGACCAAGCGGGCCGCTATTAAGGCGTCTTACTACATTCATGCCCACAAAGGGACCATCGGCGCGCTGCGCCGTGTGGTCGAGCCCCTGGGCTACCTGATCGAGATTATCGAGTGGTTCAACACCGTGCCACCGGGTGTGCCGGGTACCTTTGCGCTGAAAGTCGGGGTTCTCGACACCGGGATCAACGAGGAGATGTATCAGGAGTTGGAGCGCCTGATCGACGACGCCAAGCCGGTCAGCCGGCACCTGACAGGGCTGGCGATCAGTCTCGAAACTCAAGGCGTTTTGAATATCAGTGTTGCCCTGTACGAAGGCGACGAAATCGACGTTTACCCGCCAGTCATGCGTGACATTGAGGTCACCGGGTCTTTCGGTGTGGTTGGGCGTGAACACTCTATTGACACCCTGGACGTTTATTATGATTGATGCGAATTCCCAGTTTTTCGCCATCCTCACGAACGTGGGAATGGCTAAGCAGGCGAACGCTGACGCGCTCGGCATTCCCTGGAAGTTCACTGATATGGGCGTGGGTGATGCAAACAATACTGACCCCATCCCCAGTGCTTCGCAGACTCGCCTGATCAACGAATGGCGCCGCCGTCCTTTGAATCAAGTTAGGGTTGATCCGGCGAACCCGGCGGTGATAATTGCTGAGCAAATTATTCCGGCCGATGAAGGTGGTCGATGGATTCGCGAGATTGGTGTGTACGACGCGGACGGCGATCTTGTGGCGGTCGCGAACTGCGCGCCGACCTACAAATCGCTGCTATCCCAAGGATCGGGCCGCACGCAAGTAGTGCGGATGAATTTCATTGTATCCAGCACTGGCAACATCACGCTCAAGATTGACCCTGCCGTGGTGCTGGCAACTCGTGAGTATGTCGATCTGCGGATTCTGGAGGAGCTTTACAAGCTCGACAGCAAGCAGTCGGTACGTGTGGCCTCCACGGGCAACATCGCTTTGGCGGGACTTCAGACTATTGATGGCATTGTTCTGGTGGCAGGTGATCGGGTTTTGGTGAAAAACCAAACGGTCGCTAAAGACAACGGCCTGTACATCGCAGCCGCAGGTGTTTGGACTCGGACGCTGGATGCCGATACCAGTGCCGAGGTGACATCGGCGCTGCTGGTGTCTGTTGAGCAGGGCGCTACGCTGGCCGATACCCGCTGGCAACTGGTCACCGATGGCGTGATTGTCCTGGGCGTAACGGCCCTGACGTTCCAGAACGTAACCCAAGGTTTTGCGCCGATTAACTCCCCGGCCTTCTTGGGCACTCCAACGTCTCTGACCGCGCCTCAGTTCGATAACAGCACCCGGCTTCAGACCACGGCATTTGCCAAGCGAATGGGGGTGGAGTATTCGGGCTTCGCGCCGCTCACAGCCAGCACGGTGCTGGGCGCTTCAAGCGTGGGTGGAATTGTAGCCGGCGCATCTGCTACACCGATCAACATCACGTTGCCGCCTACCGCCGGGGTTCCTGATGGGGCGTCGGTCGAGGTGGTGAGCGCTGGGGCTGGTGCGGTGACTGTTCTGGCGGCCGGGCTGGATGTATTGGCCTCTCAGACCGCCGGGGTGATACCCGTTGTCTTGGGCATGGGGGATAGCGCCAAGTTCGTGAAAGTATCGGGTACCTGGCGCTTGCGTGGCGGGTCTATGGCGCTCAAGTATGCCGCCGTTATGTCGGGTTCAAATTGGATTACGCAGCCACTGTTCACTAACGATAAGTCGATGGCTACGACTGAATACGTCATGCGTGCATCCGGTAGCTATCGTGGCTTTACCAATGCAGTGGCCGCCGCGTCTTTGACCACCGCAGCTGTAGGCACGCTGGTCACAACCATAGGGACGTTTACGCTGACGATGCCAGCGGCTAATGCCGTGCCATCAGGTAGCGCGATTCATTTTCGTAACATCGGCAACGGTGTCGTGACGGTGGCTTGTGCTGGGGCTGACTGGATCAACGGCGGTAACGGCAGCCAGCCCACCAGCATTTTGCTGCAACCAGGTGCAACCCTCACCCTTGCCAGTAACGGCGCCAATGCATGGTGGGCGTCTGGTTCGGCTCAGTTGCAGTTTTCCAAGGTGTTCGGCTATACCCCGGATCGGTTTGATAGCACCAAATTGTTCGCGACTACCGAATTCGTAAAGCAGGCAGGTATGGAGTGGAGCAGTTTCAGTTCTGTGTCCGGAAGCACGGTGCTTACTAATGGGAGCGTCGGGAGCATCGTTAACGTTGGGGCTGCCGCAGCCGTGACCATAACCCTGCCAACAACTGCGCCTATCGCGTCTGGCGGGATGATCAAGGTGGTAAGCGGTGGTGCTGGCGCAGTAACAATATCTGGGTCGAACGGCGAGCTTTGTACGAACTTGAGCGGTAGCGCTATTACCCTTGTTCTTGGTCAGGGGGATTCGGCGATATTGGCGCGCCTGACGGGCGAGTGGCGATTGGTCGGTGGCTCTGTTGCGCTTAGACATGCTGCCATGTTTGCTGGATCGACTTCCGCGAGCGGCCACCAAAAGTTGCCGAATGGCCAGCAAGAGTGCCGAGGGACATTTATTGCCAGCGCAACGTCGGGTGCCCCGGTTGCTGTGAGCTTCCCACTCGGATTTGGCCGGGTTGATGAGGTGGTTATCACGCCAGTTAACGCATCAACTACTACCTCGTCCGCTTGGCATGACTCTGCGTCCAACTCGGGGTTCAACGGGCGCTGCAATATTCCCTCAGCAGTTTGTCACTATATTGCAAAAGGAGCAGCGGCATGACGGTCTGGGCAAAGTGGTCTGATGATGACCAGAGCTTTCTGTTCTCGGACAGCGACAACGGCGGGACTGAACTCACGCCAGACGAATACGACACTCTGATGGCGGGCCTTCATCAGGGGCAGATTCTGGTGTCTGTCGATGGCGCCCCGGTGCTGGCGGCTCTGCCTGCAGCGCCACCGCCTGCAATTTGGGCTAAGTGGGTCGAACAAGATCAGCGCTTTCTGTTTTTGGATCGCGACAACGGTGGATTGAAGATCACCGTTGAGGAGCATGCAGAACTGCTGCAAGGTCAAGCTGGCGGCCAGGTGCTCGCTTTGTCAGAAAACGACTATCCGATGTTGATTGATCCGCCTAAGCCATCGCCGGACTTTCTAGCATCTGTTGAGCGTCTATGGCGAGACGGGCAGCTTGCGGAGACTGATGGCGTTGTTTCGCGTCACCGGGACGAGCTGGAAGAGAGCCAGGAAACCACATTAACTGCCGATCAATACGCAGAGCTTCAGTCCTACCGCCGAGCCCTTCGCAACTGGCCGGAGGCGGGAGAGTTTCCGTTGATTGAACATCGCCCGCCGACGCCTCTCTGGCTGGCTGGTCAAATCGAATAAACGCCCCGCACTGACGGGGCGTTTTCTTTTCCGTTACACGCAACACGAACAACCACGGCCTCGCTCACGCGGGGCTTTTTCGTTTCTGGAGATTGAACCCTATGAGTTTCTTTCACGGCGTTACCACGACCGACATCAAGACAGGGGCGCGCACTATTTCCTTGCCGTCGTCTTCCATTATCGGGCTCTGCGACACCTTCACCCCGGGCGGGCTGGATGGCGGCACTGCCAAGGCCGGCGAGTTGAAGTTGATCACCTCTGAGCGCGAAGCCATTGCCGCTTTCGGTGCTAATTCGGCGATCACCAAGGCTTGTAAGGCGATCTATACCAAGGCCAAGGCGGTGATCGTCGCCATCGGCGTGCCGAAGCTGGAAGACGCGGCGCTGCAAACCTCGGCGATTATCGGCGGGGTTCTGGTGTCGGGCCAGCGCACCGGTCTGCAGGCGTTGCTCGACGGCAAAAGCCTGTTCAACGCACAGCCGCGGCTGTTGATTGCGCCAGGGCACACGGCCAAGCAAGCGGTGGCAACCGCGCTCGATGGCTTGGCGCAGAAGCTTCGTGCAATCGGCATTCTCGACGGTCCTGGCACCACCGATGAGGCCGCCATGCTCTACGCCGATAACTTCGGAAGTCGCAACCTGTTCATGGTTGACCCGGGCGTGCAGTACTGGGACACCGACCTCAGTCAGACGGTTGATGCGCCGGGCTCGGCCTGGGCAGCGGGTCTGTTTGCCTGGACCGATGCTGAATATGGCTTCTGGGCGTCGCCGTCGAACAAAGAGTTCACCGGTATCACCGGCACGACCCGGGCTGTCGAGTACCTGGATGGCGACGAGACGTGCCGAGCCAACCTGCTGAACAACGCCAATATCGCGACGATCATCCGCGACGACGGCTATCGCCTGTGGGGTAACCGCACTCTGTCGAGTGATCCGAAGTGGGCCTTCGTCACACGCGTTCGCACGCTGTTCATCCTCATGGATGCGGTGCAGGCCGGCCACAAGTGGGCGGTAGACCGCTCGATCACCAAGACCTACGTCAAGGATGTGACTGACGGCCTGGAAGCGTTCATGCGCGACCTGAAAGCCCAGGGCGCGATTATCAATTTTGAGGTGTACCCGGACACCGAGCTGAACACGGCCAGCCAGATCGCCCAGGGCAAAGTTTATTGGCGCATCCGCTTCACCGACGTGCCGCCGGCAGAAAACCCGAATTTCCTTTTCGAAGTCACCGATCAGTGGATGACCGAAGTTCTTGAAGCAGCCTAAGGGGCCTGGAAAATGATTCCTCAAACTTTGTTTAACACCAACCTGTTTGTTGACGGCGTGAACTTCTCCGGCGACGTGCCAAGTCTGACCCTGCCCAAGCTGACGGTTAAGACCGACGAGTATCGCGGCGGTGGCATGGCCGGTCCCATCGAGATGGCCCAAGGGCTGGAAAAAATGGAGCCGTCCTTTGTCACCAAGGGCGTGCGTCGTGAGTCGTTGAAGCACTTCGGCTTGGCCGATGGCTCGGCCTTCAACGCGACGTTCCGAGGGGCTTTCAGGGGGCAAAAGGGAGCAGTGACGGCCGTAGTTGCCACCATTCGCGGTTTGCTCAAAGAGGTCGACCTGGGCGACTGGAAGGCCGGTGATCCGGCGGAGATCAAGCACGCCGTTGCGGCGTCCTATTACAAGCTCGAAATCGACGGCCGCGTCATGTACGAAATCGACATGGTCGCGGGTATTCAAGTCGTCGACGGCAAAGACCAGCTTGCCGACATTCGCGCCGCACTCGGCCTTTAAGGGAATAGATCCAGATGAATCAAGCAACTGCTAAAAAAGTGCCGGCCTGGTTGTCTCTCAGCGCACTGGCTGCCGTCGTGACGCTCACGCGTCCAAGCAACGCCAACGGCGTGCTGGTCGAAACGTTCACCTTGCGTGCCCCGGTGGTGCGCGAAGTACGGGCAGCCGACAAGGCGTCGAATGGTGATGAGGAACAGCGTGAGCTGATGTTATTCGCAGGGTTGGCGGAGGTGGGTGTCAAGGATCTTGAAGGCCTCAAGCTGACGGACTATCGCCGTGTTCAAGCCGCTTATTCGCACCTGGTCCCCGAAACCGACTACACGGACGAAATGCCGGCGTGGTTGTCGGTGACCACCGATCAGGCAGTGGTGACGCTTTCCTGTCCGAGTGAAATCAACGGGGTGTCGGTCGATACATTGGCCCTGCGCTCCCCGACAGTGGGCGATGTGCGCGCGGCCAATCGAGACGCTGCCGGTGATGCCGAGCAGCGCGAGCTGGTGTTGTTTGCCTCGCTGGCCGGTGCACCTATCGCAGATCTGGAGGGCCTAAAGTTGGTTGATTTTAACCGCCTGCAGGCCGGCTATTTTCGCATGGACCAAGACGACGGGATTTGATCCTGCCGTCATAAAAATGGCTGCGAAACGTCTGGCGGCGGAAACCGGATTTTCCGCCGCCGAGATTCAGTCAATGCCGTTTGCTGAGATGGTGTGGTGGCTCACGGATTGAGCCGCCTTCGGTAAGGCTGTGCAAATGGGGGCCATGACATGGCGAACAAACTCGCTCTCGGGCTAGTGATCGGCGGCGCCGTCAGTTCGACGGTCGGCGCTGCTTTCAAGGATGTGACTGGGCGAATCAAACGCCTTGAGGCTGAAGGCAAAAAGTCGCGCGTTCTGCAAAGTACCATCGGCGACACGATTCGCCTGCGGGATGAGTGGAAGAAAGCACACGACAGCGGCTCGGCTGGGGCGTCCAAGCTGCTGGGCCGGTTGAACTCAAACCTCGATAGTCTGAAAAAGCAGGGGATCGAGGTCGGCCGGTTGGAGAAGGCCTACCGCTCTATGGGGCAGGCTGCCAACAAAGCCGAGCTTAAAGCCAAGGGGCATCAGCAGCTTGAGGCTGGTGGCAAGGGCATGAAAAGCGCGGTCGGCGCAGCCGTCGTTGGTGTCGGTGTGCTGGCTGTTCCGACGAAAGTTAGCGCCGACTTTGGGGCCATTGTTCGTGACATCGCGATCAAGGCTGGCATTGCCAACAAGCCTCAAGAACAGGAGATGTCGCGCAAGATCATTGATACCTCGCGTGACACCGGCATGGCGCGTAATGACGTGGCCGACGTGGTTAACCAGTTGGTCGGCGCCGGTATGGAGTTGAGCAAGGCCCTCGAATATGCGCCGGTCGCGGCCAAGTTTGTTGTGGGCCAAGGGTCGAACGGTGTCGACACGGCGAAGATGATCAATGCCCTGGGGCAAAACGCCAAGATTACTGACGCCAAGCAGATGCAGCAGGCGCTGGAGGCGATTGCCTATCAAGGGCAGGCGGGCAGCTTTGAAGCGGCCGACATGGCTAAATGGTTCCCTGAGCTGTTGGCTAACATGGGTAGCCTGGGCATCACCGGCATGGATGCGGTGACGCAGTTGGGTGCCATGCTGCAAGTGCAGATGAAGTCTGCCGGCGGCGCCGATGAGGCAGCCAACAACCTCAAAAACTGGATGAGCAAAATCGGCTCCGGCGATACCGTTAAGGCATATGCCAAGGCCGGTATCGACTACAAGGGCTCGATGCAGACCGGTTTGCAGAACGGTATGTCCACGCTGGAAACCAGCATGGCGTTGGCGCAGAAGTATATTCAAGCCACCGATCCGAAGCGTGCAGCGGCGATGGCCGAGGCCACGGCAAAAATCAGCAAGGAATCCGACCCAGAGAAAGCCAAGGCCATGATGGCCTCGCTGGAGGAATCCTTGCGCACTGGCGACCTGTTCGCTGACATGCAGGTGAAGGCCGCCCTGTCTGCCTACATGCAGAACAAGGCGCTGTACAGCCAGCTCAAAAACGATTCGCGTGATGCCACGGGCATTCTCGACAAAAACCTCAGCGAGCGGCGTGAGGCGTCGTCGCAGAAGTGGGCCGAAATGGCTCAGTCGATGGATGATGCTATGCGCAGTGTGGGGGACGCCCTGCGCCCTGTCACGGACACCGTGGCCGATACACTGACCAGAGTCACCAAGGGTATTACCTCGCTGTCTGACAGCGCGCCCGGGGTGGTGACGGGTATCGCGGCGGTCGGTGGCGGGTTGATTGCGCTCAAAGGCCTGCTCAGCTCCTTCAAAATCGCTAAAGGGTTGCTCAACGTGGCGCGGGGCTCGTTGGGTGGTAAGTCTGGCGAGGTGCAAAAGGTCTTTGTGACCAACGCTGAGGACGGCAACGGCGGCGGAAATAATGGCGAACCCAAAGGTAAGGCCGGCAAAGCGCTGTCGCTGGTGGAGACCGGGCTCAAGGCGGTTGCTGCCTTCAAGGGCCAGTCCGTCGATGGCGACGCAGATGCGGCGGGGGAGGGGGGCAAGAAGCCGGGCAAGTTCGATGTGATAGCGACCGGCCTCAAGGTGGTTTCTCTTGCCAAGGACGCCGCCTCAGGCGCTGATGATGGTGGTGGTGCGGCGGGATTGGATGGTGACGGGGTCAAGAAAGTTTTCGTGGTCAACGCTGGATCCCTTGGTGGCAGTGCCGGAGGCCCTGGGGAGGCACGTCGGCGTAAGCCCGGGTCAAAGCGAAACCCTCCGCGACGTCGGTCGACGCCACCACGAGCGAGTCGACCACCGCGACCGCCAGTGCCACGGCCCCCGGTACCCATTCCACGGCCGCCGATTCCGCCGGTTCCGGTGCCTAGCGGTGCTTTGTCCAAGCTGGGCGGGGTAGTGCAAGCGGTCGGTAAGATCGGTAAAGCCGCCAAGATGATACCCGGGGGCTCGCTGATGGAGGCCGGCGCTATGGCCTTCGAGACCTATGAGACAGCCAAGACCAAGGATGAAAAGGCCGAGGGCTATGGCGCTGCCGCCGGCAACCTTGCTGGCACTATGGCGGGCGCTGCAGCCGGGGCCGCGATTGGCTCCGTGGTGCCGATCATTGGCACTGCCATTGGCGGGCTGGTGGGTGCTTATTTGGGCAGCATGGGTGGCTCTGCACTGGGTGGCGCAGCAGGTAAATCTTGGTTTGGTGGTGATGACGAAAAGCCCGCTCCACCGGTAACGCCGTTGCTGATGGTGCCCCGGCCGGGTCCAGTTATCCCGAGCCTGGCCACCATGGGCAAGTCATTCAATGGCGCGAATGGTTCGGGTGCGCTGCTGATGGCGCAGGCACCTCAGGCACCTGCGATGGGGGATGCAGCACGCTCCCTGGCAGTGTCTGCGCCGACCAAATCGGCGGCGGTGGCAATTCAGCCTAAAGAGACGGAGAAGCCCGCACCGGCCAAGGTGGATCAGAAGTTTGAATACTCACTGAGCATGCCGGTAGCGGTGCAAGGGGATGTGAAAGACCCGCAGCGCCTGGCGCAAGACCTCATGCCGCACATGCGGTTAATGATGGCGGATGCGGCCAAACAAAACGCTGCGAAGCTGTACGACGAACCGCACCTGTAAGGAGGTCTCCATGGCTTACATGGAACAAATGCTGTCGAGCCTCAAGTACTTGGTCGAGGCTGGGGAGGCTGGGCGGCGCAGTGCTGACGGCATGCTGGGGCCGGTCAATGGCGCCATTCGGGAGTTAACCGGCGCGGCGTCCGAGCTGGAAAACATCCCGTTCGTGGGGCCGACTGTCGGTGCCAAGCTGCAGCGGGTGATGCGCGGCGTGGATGCAGCACAGGCCAAGGTCGGCCAGGTGGTATCCGTGTACGGCCGTGCGACACGGGCGGCCGCCGAAGTTCAGGAACGGATGGGCGCGCTGAAAGAACAGGCAGGTAAGGCTGCGACGGCGATCAATAAGATCGCCGGAAAGGTCAGCCCATCATTAGCCAACATCGTGCCCACCAGCGCATTTGCCATGGATGCCACACCGGCACCGGAAGCCGTGAAGCCGTTCCCGCACTTGCTGATTATCCAGCCTCGTGACCCCAAGGAGCAGCCCTACTATTTCAACCTGGACACTGCGGCCTTTGACGAGCTGAGCCGCTCGACCGAATTTCGCTGGGCCTCACAGGAGCGTTTGTCGCGCCGCCCGGCGCAGCAGGCTGTAGGCATCGGAGACGACAAGTTAACGCTCAAAGGGACGATTTACCCGGGGTTCAAGGGCGGGCTTAAGCAGCTCGACACGTTGCGCAGCATTGGGGCCAAGCTTCAGCCGCTGAGCCTGACCACCGGCTACGGCGATGTGATCGGCAACTGGTGCCTGAAAAACATCAACGAGGAGCAGGGCGCGCTGTTGCACGGCGGGATTCCGCGTAAACAAGGGTTCAGTCTGGAGTTTGTGCGCTATGGCGACGACATGCAGAACGTCTGATGGGGACATGCTCGATGTCATTTGCCATAACGTTTATGGCCATCTGAACGGCACTACTGAGGCGGTGCTGGACGCCAATCAGGGGCTGGCGGATGAACCCCAGCCCTACCGGGCCGGCGTGGTGATCTATCTGCCGGATCTGCCCAGCCCGACCGGGGAGGGGGTCAGCTTGTGGGATTGACCTCGTGCGCTCCCGCCGCCGGCGGCCCGTTGCGTTACGCGTAACGGCCATTTGTTTTTGACCCGCCATGTGCGGGCTTTTTTTGGGACTAAATCCATGACACCGATGTTTCGAATCGTGGCGGATGGCGCCGATGTGACGGCCAAAATCAATGATCGGTTGCTGCTACTGCGCACCTCTGACAAGCCCGGGATGGAGTCCGACGAGTTTGAATTGCGCATCGATGACCGAGATGGGCAGGTGCTGCTGCCTCGGCGTGGCAGCTCTATTGAGGTCTACCTGGGCTACGCGGAAACATCGTTGATGCGCCTGGGGCGTTACGCGGTGGACACGGTCGAAGTGTCGGGGCCGCCGGAAACGATAGTGATCAAGGGCAAGGCCAGCGACATGCGCGGCAGTGGCAAGACCATCCGTAGCGGAAGCTGGGAGGACGTGCCACTGTCAAAAATGGTGGCCGACATCGCGGCGCGCAATGGTTGGCAGGCGGTGTGTCCGGTGGCAACGAAGGTCGCCCGGGTGGATCAACTCAACGAGTCCGATTTTAATTTCATCACGCGCCTTGCCAAACAATACGACTGCACTGCCAAGGTGGCCGACGGCAAACTGTTGGTGATGCCGCGTCAAGGCAGCCAGACTGCCAGCGGCAAGACGTTCGGCGCGATCACCCTGACGAAGAGCGATCTCAGTCGATGGCAATTCAGCCTTGGGGATCGCAACTCGCACAAGGCAGTGGCGGCCAAGCATCAGAACAAGAAGGACGGCAAGCTGTCGGTGGTCACCGTTGATAACGACGACGCCCCGGATGGATTGCCGGCGGTGCATACCGATCGGCATATCTACCCGAACAAGACCGCCGCCGAGGCTGCCGCCAAGGCACGGCTGGCGGCGTTCAATCGCTCGACCGCCGACGTGCGTTTTGAGATGCCTGGCCGGACAGACATTTTTGCCGAACGCCTGATCAACGCCCAGGGCTTCAAGGTCGGCCTTGATGGCGAGTATCTGGCGGATTCGGTCGAGCAGGTGTTCACCCAGTCTGGCTGGTCGACCACGGTGGAGTGCAATGCGGGCAAGCAAGGCAAATCCAAAGGCAAGAAAAAGAAAGAAACGAAGCCGCTCAAGGTAGTGAGCGTCGAGAAGCAGTAGTGCATCCCATCGCCGCCTGAGTGCGGTTTTTTTATGTCTGGAGTTTTTATGTCTGTTACCGAGCAACAGCTGCAACGCATCATGCCGAACGCCCGCCGCCAAGCGGGCGTTTTTGTATCTGCCCTGAACGCGGCCATGGGGCACCGACAGATCAACACACCCAAACGGCAGGCCGCGTTCCTCGCGCAGGTCGGTCACGAGTCGGGTCAACTGCAGTACGTCCGTGAGCTGGGCGGCGATCAGTACCTGAGCAAATACGACACCGGCACCCTGGCTGCCAAACTCGGTAATACCCCGGAGCCAGACGGCGATGGACAGCGCTATCGTGGTCGCGGTCTGATCCAGATCACCGGTCACGACAACTACCTGCGCTGCAGCCTGGCATTGTTCGGCGATGAGCGATTGCTGCGCACGCCGGAGTTGCTCGAACTGCCCGAGTGGGCAGCAGAGTCTGCAGCATGGTTCTGGTCGGTAAACGGCTTGAATGCTCTTGCGGATCAGGAGCAATTCAACACCATCACCCGGCGGATCAACGGCGGGTTGAATGGCCTGGAGGATCGCCTGCAGATCTGGGCAAGGGCGAGGGAGGTGTTATGCGTCTCCTCGACCTGATCCCTGCTCAATACCGCATCGCGGCCATCGGTGTGTTGCTCATGATCTTGGCAGCCGGGTCTGCGGGCTTGGCATGGACCGCTCAAGGCTGGCGTTATGGCCAGCAGCTGGAGCGCCAGGCCAGGCTGCAGGCTGACACCCTCAACGAGTTATCCCAAGCCGCTGCTGCCCTGCAGCGCACTGAGCAGGAAAAGCGCTTCGCCCTGGAGCAGCGCCTGCAGAACAAAGACGAAACCCACCACAAGGAATTGACCGATGAGCAAACGAAGCAGGCTCGTCTGCGTGATCGCCTGGCTACTGCTGATCTGCGGTTGTCAGTCGTACTCGCCGCCACCGATGCCACCAGCAGCTGTTCAGTGTCAACCACCGCCACCACCGGCCGCGTGGTTCATGGCCCCACAAGAGTCCAACTTGACCCAGCGCATGCTCAACGAATTATCGGAATCACCGATGCCGGCGACCAAGGATTGATCGCCCTGCGGGCCTGTCAGGCCTACGCAAAAGAAGTCTCTACACCGAAGTAAAAGGAGCGGCCGGGCAGGATGCGTCCACATCCAACCCGGCCACCTTCCCCGCAGAATGTCCCTGCAAGTCCAGCCAAGGCTCCTGCTTCGTGCACAAAGCGGAGCGAGCCTAGCACTGTTTATCCATACAGCAAAGGTCTTGCTTTATATGTCCACACCCATCATCCCTTGGATGGGCGGCAAACGCCGCCTGGCCGACCGCCTTATCCCGCTCTTCCCACCCCACGAATGCTACGTCGAAGTCTTTGCCGGCGGCGCCGCGCTCTACTTCATGCGTCCCCAGGCCGCGCCGGTTGAAGTCCTCAACGACATTAACGGCGACCTGGTGACGCTGTACCGCGTCGTGCAGAACCACCTAGAAGAGTTCGTGCGCCAGTTCAAGTGGGCGCTCAGCTCCCGGCAGGTGTTCGAGTGGCAGAAGATGACCCGCCCTGAAACCCTCACCGATATCCAGCGTGCCGCTCGCTTCTTCTATCTGCAGCACCATGCCTTTGCCGGCAAGGTGACGGGGCAGACGTTTGGTACCGCAACCACTGGACCAGCCATCAACCTGCTGCGGATCGAGGAGAACCTGTCTGCAGCATGGCAGCGGCTGTCCGGCACCTACGTTGAGAACCTGCCCTGGTTGGACTGTGCTGAGCGCTACGACCGCGCCCATACCTTCCACTATATGGATCCGCCTTACTGGCAGACCGCTGGCTATGGGGTGGACTTTCCCTTTGAGAATTACGAGCGCATGGCTGATTTTATGCGGCGCTGCAAAGGCAAGGTGATGGTCAGCATCAACGATCACCCAGACATCAGGCGGGTGTTTGACGGCTTTTATTTTGAGACTGTCGATATTCGCTACAGCACCGCCAACCAACGACAGGGGACGGCCGAGGTGAGCGTGGAGTTGGTTGTCATGAATTGGGAGCGAAACATTTTCGGAGGGCTTTTTTAGCCAGCAATAGGAAAAGGCAAGCCATAAATTGGCTTGCCCATGTTCTTGTTTTCTATGTTTGACTTCCCGTTTGAAGTTTGAATGTTTGGTAAAAATCCTTGCGACTCTGTTTTTATTACTTCTACCAAAGGCTTTTCGTATTGGCCAAAACGTCAAATGCTTTTGCAGAGCCGACGTATGATAGGTGTCCCGAATCGCGGTACATAGGTACGCCATCTAGAATAGTTCGACAAGCTTTCTCGTCACACAGGGCGTCGCTTAATCGAACGACTTTGACCTTGTGTTTTGTCTCAATAGTATTCAGTAGAGTGATAAGTCCTGCATTGTATTGCTTGTAGGCACCCAGCGGTATACTACAGTCCGTTGGTGCCGTGCCTGTCGATAGGAGTTGCTCCATACAGGTGATGTTTTCATTACCTACTGATGGTGGTGGGCCAATTACAATGATTTCCTTCCCAAGTCGCTTTAGCGTTTCAATGGTGTTGCCTAAGTCGGCTTCGGCGAGGTCCAAATTAGTAGGTATTATGCGGGTTGGATTGTTAGCCTCAGGATCCCGGATCTGCATTTTATTGCCGGGAACGGTGTACTGCCAAAATGAAGCTGCAAGTATTACTGTTTTGATATTTTTATCGGTCTTTATTGCGGAAATCACGCTGTTATTAAAGTCTATGCAGTAATTGGATACTTTCTCAGCGTCTATACGCGCAGGGTTGTAGGGAGCAGTGTTCAAGAAGGGTGGGCAGGCACTATATGTTGCCTGAATAATTCCGTCTTTCCTATGGTTTTTGATGCCTTCAATAGTATGCATAGCATACGAATCTCCCCAGACTATGCTGCTTGCAGATCTCGAGGTTTGGCATTTCTCGTTTTCTTGAAATTGGTAGTAGTCGCAAGATTGGTCTAGCCCGTAATTGGGTCTTCGAATATGTGCGAAGTCTATGGCGGTATTATGAGTGTTGGCTGCAATATACTGCGTTGAAACCAATATGGCAGCCCCGATGATTACAAAACCAGCAAGTTTTGGTCGAGAAATTTGCACCTGACGGCTGGGCTGTTCAATAAAGCGATACAGTACAATCGCGGCTGTTATTGACGCTATCAGTAATATCAATTGAGTTGTAAGCGTAAATTTGGACGTGAAGACAGTGTGGGCGAAAACAATGATCGGCCAATGCACGAGATACAAAGAGTAGGAAATATCCCCAAGGTTGACGAGTGGTTTTACCAAGCGGGATTCATTTGCTATCGTGCTATTGCGCCATATAATTACAAGGGTGGAGAGACAAATAATTATTGCGCCCAGTCCAGGATGGCTCCACTCATATCCCATAACTGGTATTGTCAGGATTGCCATTAGAGCAACCACAAAAAGAGCTTTAGGGATTTTGATAGAAAACTGTTGTGCTGCTAGATAGCCTGCGGACCCAATTAGCAATTCCCAAGCGCGGGTCGGCAGCAGGTAAAAGGCTGCAGAAGGATTAAACTGATTCAGGTAGAGGCAGGCCGCAACGCTAGCAATGAGTAGGCTGAGAACTATACGCAACCAGTATCGAGAGGGTGATAGGATGAGCACTAGGGGGAAAATTAGGTAGTACTGCTCCTCCACTGCTAGTGACCACATATGTAGTAAGGGTTTGGTTGCGGCGTCCGCATCAAAATAGCCAGTCTGTGTCAGTAGCACAAAGTTTGTTGTATAACTGACAGCTCCGGCAACTTGATAGAATAGATTCCTGATTTCTATTGAGTTTAATAGAGCGTAGGCGCCGAGACAAGTTACTAAAATCGTGACATAAGCGGCGGGTACGAGACGTTTAGCGCGTCTGTAATAAAAGTCTGCAAGGCTAAAATCTTTCTTGAGTATTTTACTAGCAATGAGGCCAGTTATCAGATAGCCGGAAATGACAAAAAATATGTCTACGCCGAAAAAACCTGATTTGAATGCGCTGAACCCCAAATGATCTATTACGACAAATGCAACAGCAAGTCCTCTAAGGGCTTGTATGTCGAATCTATAATTCATACGTCCTCTGTACGTTTATTGTTGGTTCCCAGTTGGAACTTTTTAACAAGCTTTATCCTTCACGCAGGTTCCAGTCGGCATAAGGTCTTGTCGAGTGATGGCTGAACAATACCATGGGTTGATACCTGCCGGCACCGCTGACCGTTCGGTCGGCTCGATCATTCCCTTGCCTTCGTCGAACATTCTGCCTGCCACCTTGCGCGCAGCGGCTACCGAAAATTTCTCGCAAGCCGGCGTCTCACTCCACGCTCTGAGTTCCTTCTTGATGGATCTGCCTTATCCAATCATCGACACGTTGCTGCTCACGCGGTCAGCTACCGGTTTGTAAGGGGGGGTGATGATCTGTACGAGCTGTGGCTTGCTGAAAAACAGAAGGCTAGCGGGTTTTAGGGCAAAATTAGGGCAGAATAGGGGCCGCTGTTGGCCGCCTTACGCCAAGGGCGAGGGGGGAGAACACCGTATTTTCTGGCCTTAAGCGGCCCGCAGGCGTACAGGCAGGGGTTCGAATCCCTATCTATATCGCTCGTTACATCACTCCAGTTATCGCACGTCGCGACTTCCAGCCGGATGCCCGAAAGCGTCGTCGAATGCGAGCTCCGCAATCTGCCGTAACGGTTGGGAGCTGCCCTCCATTCGATGCACAAGTACAAACCACCTGTGGCCGCTGTGAGGTGCCTCATCAATGTTGACCCCACTCGGCCCACCTTTAACAAGCTTCAAGCAATGAGGCCAGTGAGGCTCATAGAAAGACTTTCCTTCGTTCTTCGGCTTGGCAAGGTAATTGGAGGAGCGCTCTTTGTAGTCCGCGTTGTACTGTGCGTTGAATAAGTGGCTTTGAACACGCCTTCGTACTCCTCCGCATTCGCCGCGGTAGATCGCACGAAGTGTCCCTCGCTGTAGACTGCAGATGTTTCCGTCTACGGCACGATCTGAAAGGATGACGTAGAAGCCCGCGCCCCTAAACACATGTTTATGTAGTGGTCAACTAATCCCGGACACGACGTTAAGTTTTTTCTCGGCCTGAGCCGGTGGCAGCCCACCATTAAATTGGTGCGGTCGAATCCAGTTGTACCGGTGCATCAAAAAATGGCTGATATCCCGCTGAGCTTGTTGGGCCGTCGTGTAGCCCATGGTCGGTATCCACTCGGTTTTCAGGCTCCTGAACACCCGCTCCATCGGCGCGTTATCCCAACAATTTCCTCGCCGGCTCATGCTCTGACGCATGCGATATCGCCAAAGGCGCTGACGAAAACTCCGGCTTCCATATTGCGAGCCCTGGTCGGAGTGGAACAGCAGACCTTGAGGCTTCCCTCGCTGCTCGTAAGCCATGTCCAAGGCCTTGATGACCAAGTCCGCATCCGGCTTTCCCGACAACGCCCAGCCCACAACACGGCGGGCAAAAAGATCTAGGACAACCGCCAGATACTGCCATTTCCCTTGAGCCCAGATGTAAGTGATATCGCCACACCAGACGTGGTCAGGAGTGGGCACATCAAACTCCCGGTTCAAAATATTAGGAATGTCGGGCCGCTCGACCGTCGCCTTTTTGTAAGCGTGCGATCCCGGTTGTTTGCTGACCAACTCCAGCTCGCGCATCAGGCTGCGCACTTTGAATCGCCCGATCTGCTCGCCGTCGTCCTGCATCATGGCCATGATGCTACGGCTACCGGGAGCACTGCGGCCTTGGGTGAACAACTCGTTCACCCGACTGCGCAATCGAAGGCGTTCTACTTCCGGTGTGCGGCGCCTGAGGCGCCGAGCGTAGTAGCACGAGCGGGTCACTTCAAACACCTTGCACAGCCAATCAACCGGCTCGTGGATGCTCAACTGGTCAATCAGCGCGAACGCTCGAGATCTTCCGACATCAAGAGCGCGGTAGCCTTTTTTAAGATCGATTTTTCCCGCTCAAGGCGAGCAATTCGGGCTTCCAGCTCTTGGATTTTCTGCTGCTCCGGGGTCAGCGCTTTGCTCTGCGGGGTGACGCCCGTGCGTTCTTGTTGCACCTGGTCGACCCATCGGCGCAAAGCCGACTCCCCGACACCAAGCGAGCGGCTGGCCTCAATGAAGCTGTAATCCTGCTTGAGAACGAGGTCGGCGGCCTCGCGTTTGAATTCAGGGGAAAAGGTACGGCGTTGTTTGGTCATCTGACACCTCGTTCTGGCGAGCATTCTCGCCTAAATGGGTGTCCGGTTTCATTAGACCACTACA
>NZ_MBDT01000020.1:0-211715 GCF_001702295.1 Pseudomonas sp. S3E12 | reverse complement strand
TGGTCTTGTTGCTGGGTGATCGCGTGGGCATGGAGGCGGTGTTGGTCGTCGTAGTGGTAGTGGCTGAGGAGTTGGCCTTGTTGGCGTTGGTGTTCCTGGCCGGCTTTGAACAGATGAGAGGTCAGCAGCGCGCCGTTTAATTCGACGGTGGCGAGGTGGCCGCCTTTCGCGTGATTAAAAACCAGCCGGTTGTTATCGGGCAGGCGCAGGTATTGAAGCTGGCCGCAGGCGTCGTAGCCGTAGCGCAAGGTGCCCCAGCCCTGGTGTTCGGCGGTGAGGCGGTTTTGGCGGTCGTATTCGTAGGCCAGCGCCCAGTGGCCGTCATCGACGCTGAGGAGGTTGCCCTGGCGGTCGTAGGCATATTCAACAAGGCTGCCGTCGGGCAGGGTTTTTCGTACGAGGCGTCCGGCGTGATCGCGCTCGTAGCGAGTAACGAGCTGACTGCCGTCGTCACCGTATTCGGTCTTTTCCTGCAGGTTGCCGTTGAGGTCGTAGACGTAGGCGGTGCGCTGCCCGTCAAAGCCGGTTTCCTGCTGGATCAGGCCATTGGGGTGGTAATCAAGCCGGTAGGTCTCGCCAACTTCGTTTTCGATCTCGGTCAGCAGTAACCGCACGTTGTCGTAGTGGTACTTGACCTGAGTGCCATCAGCGTTGATACGCCGACTGATCAGGTGCAACCCGTCGGCGTATTCGTAGCGGATGACGTGGCCCAGTTCGTCGCGTTCGGCGGTGATTTTGCCGTAGGGGTTGTAGCTGTATTCCCGACATGCACCGCCTGGTAATACGACGCGAACCAACCGACCCACGCTGTCCCACTGATACTGGGTCAGCGCGCCATGCTCATCCTCGCGCGCCACCTGCCGGCCAAGATCGTCATAGCGATAACGCTTGATCCCGCCATTGGGCAGTTGCTCTTCAAGCAACTGTCCGCGCTCATTCCACACCAGCCGCTGACAACTGTGATCCGGGTACCAAACCCCAACCAGTTGCCCGTATTGGTCGTAGCTGTAATCCGTAACATGACCATCGGGATCGGTCTTGCGGATGACATCGCCCTGGTCGTTACGCTCGTACTTCCAGACCGCCAGACCCCGCCTTACAACCCGTACGAACCCGTTGTCATGCTCGTAGGACGTCGGCTCATCATCCCCCGGAAACAACGCCACCAAGCGTCCGGCTTCGTCATACTGATACGCCGTCACCGCCCCCAGCGGATCCTGCTCAACCGTCAGCCGGCCTTTGGCATCGTAGGATTTGAAGTGCTGCGCACCGTCCGAATCAATCCGCTGCACCAGCCGCGCCCGGTCGTCATGGACGTACACTTCCTGGCTACCATCGGCGTTATGCAGCGTGACACTGCCGTCGTCCCCCCACACATACCGCGTATCCATCTGCGAAAAACTGGCCCAATGCCGGACACATCGCGCGGCCTTGCCAGCCCGTTCCCACGCCCAAAAGAAACTCGCCCCACCGGCCAGCCCACGCTCAAGAATCAAGTGCTGCTCGTCGTAGCGATAAACCTCGCTTTCGCCGACCGCATTGGTCGCCGAAACCAACCGTCCCAGGTCGTCATAGGCGTAGGAAACAACGTTCTGCTCGGTCACCCACTCCGAAGGGTTCATGCCCCTTGGCGCGCTGAACCTGATAGTCCACCGCCACGATGTGGCCGAACGCATAGCGCAGGAACAGCGAACGCCCGACGCCGTTATCCAGCCGCTCGATGCGCCCCAAATAATCCCGGGAAATCCGCAGCCGGTTGTCATACGCATCGCTGATGGAGACCAACACCCCGTCGCGAAAGTGATAGAACCGTGATGCCTGGGCCAGCACCAGTTCATCCGGCGAAGACCCTAAATAGATCGCCGCTTCGGCCAAACTATTGGTGATGGCAGGTCGAGCAACAGTCGGCAGTGGAAACCCAATCGAGCGATTCTCATGGTCCGTCCACACCACCGAATCGCCCGACACCACCAGCCGATGCGCCAGCGAATGACTCCAACCAAACCCCAACCCGCCATCCACTTCCACCGCACTGGTGCGGTACAACCGCGTCCACTCGAATGGCAAGATCCCATCCAACGTGCCGTCGGTGAGGGTGAGCAATTCCTCCCCGGTAACCATCGACACCGGGCAGCCGTTGGTGACGGTCTTATCCGAAGGGGCTGCCGCATCCCCGTTCGGGTTCTTCCCTGAAACCGGCACATCATCGACAGGCTCCTGCCTGACCAACACGGTCTTCTGTGTCTTGTTGCGAACCGCCGGCACGGGGTTCGAAACCACATGCTCCCCCGCCTTCAACGGCACAGCCGGTACGGTCTTGATCGCTGTCGCCGCGCCACCGAGCAGCAAAGGCTTCACCGCCTCGACGTGCGCGTCCAACGTCGGCCCCACCAACTGATCAGCCAGCCTCTCCAGCCACTTGCGCGCTCGTCCGGATTTGATATGTCCCAGCACCTGAGCGCCCAGGCGAATCTGCACGCCCATGCCACGGGTCGCCCAGATCAAAAACAGATTGATCAGCACCTCACCGGTGATCTCGCCCAGCACTTCATACAGCTCGGGCGGCGGCAGCAGGTGTAGCCAACTGACCAGGGCCGACAGGTAGATAAACAGCAGCGGCTCATCGCTGAGCACCAACAGCCCCTTTGCGATGGCGTCGTTGCCCAGCCTCAGCAGTTCATCGAGTTCAGTCTGGGAGATGTAGGCCAACAACTTCTGGCTGTTGGCCTTGAGGTCCGCCAACAAGTCATACAGCTGCGTAACGCTGTCCCACAGGTTGTAGAGCGCCTTGGCCATCCCGCTTGAAAACGCCAAACCTTGCATCGCGCTACGTTCGGGCGGCGTGGCGTTGGCGAAGTCGTCCCATTGGGGCTGGAAGGTCGTGGTCCATTCGTCCCGGAGGCGACCTTCCAACCCCGCGATCACCGACTGATAAGACCCATACAGCGCCTGGACGTGATCCTTGGAAACGTTGGGATAGAAGGTGATTTGGTACGGCTGGTTGCGATCACACTCGGTGATTTCGAGGATGCCGCTGGGGCCGATGGTCTTGTGGATCGGCTCGCCCAACGGGCCGCCATTGGGATCGACGCGCTGCAGCATCACCGGCGTGTTGCCGATGGGCACGAAGCGCGTGCTTTCAAACATATGCACCAGGGTCAGGGTGCCGTTGGCCGGGCATGTGGCGACGGTGCTGCTGGGGATGATTGAGCGATTGATCGGCGCGACCAGCGCTACCTCATCGCCGACCTTGAAGACCTGCTCAACCTCCAGCGCCGAAGCGCTCCAGAAGCTTCCGGCCCACTCATCAAAGGTATTCAGGCAACCGCGAAAGTCACGAAAGACGCGCTCAACGTCCGGTGCCTTGGCATCCATGGGGGCCAGGACAAAGCTGGCAATGACGGGAATCAAGAGGCAGCCCCGACGACCAGGGCATTAACGGGTAGGTGCATCGGCGGTCCCTCGCACTGAATGATCAGGCGAGAGACTTTGGAGGGCTTCGTCAGGTAAAGAAGTCGGCGCTATTCGCCAGGACGGCTAGGAGGGGTCGCCAAAACTTCGGGTAAACGCAGAGTCGATCGTAGGAGTCGGATTACAGGTGGAGAAGCCCTACAGCTTCAGTTGCCCAATCGCCTTGCTCAACTCACCAGCCAACGTTGCCAGCTCATTGCTGGTGGTCGCCGAATCCACCGTCTGTTGCACGGTGTTCTCGGTCACATCACGAATGCTCACCACTGCGCGGTTCATCTCTTCGGCCACGTGGCTTTGCTGTTCGGCGGCGACGGCGATCTGGGTGTTGCTTTCACGCATTTGCGCCACGGCGCTGGTGATTTCGGCGAGCGCCGTGCCGGCTTCCAGGGCTTGTTGTACGCAGTCGTCGGCCTTGAACGAGCTTTCCTGCATGAAGTCCACCGCGTCGCGGGTGCCGGCCTGCAGCGCCGAGACCATGCGGGTGATTTCGTCGGTGGAGCTTTGCACGCGCTTGGCCAGGTTGCGCACTTCGTCGGCGACCACGGCAAACCCACGGCCCATTTCCCCGGCGCGAGCAGCTTCGATGGCGGCGTTGAGGGCGAGCAGATTGGTCTGTTCGGCGATGCTGTGGATCACACTGACCACGCTGTTGATTTTCTGGCTGTCTTCGGCCAGTTTCTGGATCATTTCGGCGGTCTGTTGCACGCCGGAAGACAGGCCGGCGATTGAATGCTGTACGCGGGTGACCACGTCCTGACCGCTGCCAGCGAGGGTATCGGCGGACTGGGACAAGTCGCGGGTGGCGCCGGCATGTTGGGCGATGTGGTAGACGGTGGCGGTCATTTCGTTGATGGCGGTGGCGGCCTGGTCGGTCTCGCTTTGCTGGCCAAGCATGCCGTGTTGTACCTCGTTCATGCTGCTGGCCAATCGAGCGGCACCCTCGTCCAGAAGCTTGGCGGTGCGCGCCACGGTGCTGACCACGCGCTGATAACCGGCTTGCATGGCATTGAAGGCGCTGGCCATCTGGCCGACTTCATCCTTGCAGGCCAATGGCACGCGGGCCGACAGGTCGCCGGTTTTCTCCACGTGCAGCATCACGTCCTTTAGGGTGTTGAGTTGGCTGAGCAGGAAGCGGATCAGCAATTGCGAGGCGCAGAGCATCGCCAGCATCAGGATCAGCACCGCCACGGCATAGTTGGCGAAGCGTTCACTGAATACCTGGCTCAGGCTGGGGGCGCGGGCGAGCACGGCGATGTATTGCCCATCAGGGCGGGCGATCACTTCGGCGCCCATCAGCGTGTTTTCGCCGAACAGCGGCATGGGGTTGAGTTCGACCCAACCCGTATTGCTGCTCAGGGCTGACAGATCCTGATCGGCCAGCTGTGGGACTTGGCCGCGGGCAAACGTCAGCCAGTGCTCGCTCTTGGGCAGGGCCTTGTCGGCCGGCCAGGCACCGAGCAATTGCGCCTGGGCCTGTGCCGAGGCCTGGGACGCATGGCTGCGCGATTGCTGTTCGAGATGCACGGCATACAGCACCAGGAGCAGGGTAGTGATAAAGGCGACCGCGTTGACGGCCCAGAATTTGTATTTCAGCGAGATATTGCTAAGCCAGGCACCCATGGAAGGTTTTCTCTGATAGCGGAAACAGCATTGGCAAGGTGCCATTATTGTGCCGCTACTCAGAAAAGCGGTTTTGACATGGGTCAATGCACCGCATCAATCCACGGCAGGCAGCCCAAAAAACGTGCGGGCACAGGCGGTGCTGTGCTGAGCCAGGTCCTCGGCCGTTTCGTTGCGGTGCAGGGCGACTTCGCGCAGCACTTCCGGTAGGTAGGCGGGTTCGTTACGGCCGTTTTTCGGCTTTGGACGCAGGGTGCGCGGCAGCAGGTAGGGTGCATCGCTTTCCAGCATCAGACGACCACGGGGAATTTCCCTGACCAACGGATGCAGGTGCGTCCCACGGCGTTCATCACAGATCCAGCCTGTAATGCCGATGTGCAAATCGAGATCAAGGTAGCTGAACAGCGCCGGTTGTTCGCCGGTGAAGCAATGCACCACGGCTGCGCTCAGGTGGTCGCGGTAGTCCTTGAGGATCTCCAGCAGGCGCTGGTTGGCGTCGCGCTCGTGGAGAAACACCGGCAGTTTGAGCTCAACCGCCAGCGCCAAGTGCTCTTCGAGGACTTTTTCCTGTTGCGGGCGCGGAGAGAAATCCCGATTGAAATCCAGGCCGCATTCGCCCACAGCACGTACGCGGCTTTCGCTGAGTAAACCGCGCAGGCGCCTGGCGCTATCGCCGTTCCAATCGCTGGCGGAGTGGGGGTGGATGCCGGCCGTGCTGAACAGGCGCTGGCCGCTGTCATCGAGGTTGACGCACAGCTCCAAGGCTTGTTCGCTGCCGTCGACGCTGGTGCCGGTGAGCACCAATTGTTGCACCCCGGCGGCATAGGCGCGGTCGAGAACGGCCTGGTGCTTCTCGTCGAAACTGGGGTTGGTCAGGTTGACGCCGATATCAATGAGTTGCATGGTGCTATCTCCGCCTGCGGCCGGAAAGCATATCAGAGCTGTAGATTTATAAAAAAAACTAAGAACTACAACGAGTTATAGCTGTCTTTGAACGTCGCAAGTGACATCGTGACTGGCTGCACGCCTTGCACTGTGCCACCGTTGCGCGTCTTGCCAGCGCTTAAAGCGCTCTGTTTCTGACCCCAATACCTCGTTTTTCGCGAGGGTGTTGGCCAGTATTCTTTCCGGAGAGCGGATGATCCGACCCTCGGCGTTGCTTATGTTGTGCCTGACGCTGCTGCTGCCCGCAGCGGCGCTCGCACGTCTGGACGGGCCACTGGAAGTGACCAAGCCCGGCAAGGTGCGCGATCTGGCGGAGATTCGCTCGAGTCGCACCCTGCGTGTACTGGTCAACCAGAGCCGTAACAGTTCCGGCGAAGTCCAGGGCCAGGCCATTGGTGTCGAATACCATCGCCTGCGTGCGTTCGAGCAATACCTCAATGGCCACGCCCGTGATGGCCAGGAAATCAACCTCAAGATCATTCCCAAGGCCAAGGACCAACTGCTCGGCGCATTGGCCCGTGGCGAAGGCGACCTGGTGGCCCCCGGTGAATTGCTGGATGTGAAGGCCGCACACAAGATCAGCACCAGTGATCCGATCGCCAGCGGTGTGCCGTTATGGCTGGTGGGGGTGAAGGGTGAGCGGCGGTTTACCAAGCTGGAACAACTGTCCGGACGTACCCTGGCGCTGACCACGGGCAGTGCGGCGGCGGATGCCATCAGCCAGGTCAACCAGAAACTGGCCTTGCACAAACAGCCGCCGGTCAAGGTGGAATGGGTAGACCCGACCCTCGCTGTTGAGGATGTGCTGGAGATGGTCCAGGCGGGTATTTTTCACCTGACTATCGTCGAGAAGCCGATTGCCGAACGCTGGTCGAAGATCCTGCCCAAGTTGCGCTTCGACAAGCAAGTGGCAATCAGCGAACCGGGCGACGAGTACTGGTTTGTGCGCCAGGACGCCTCGATGCTGCGGGCCAGTATTGACCGATTTATCAAGACCTATCGCACGCCGTCCGACCAGGATGTGGCATTCCAACGCATCTATCGGCGCCTCTACCAGGTGCGCAACCCGCTGGCCCGCGTCGACCGCCAGCGCCTGGAAAAACTGCGCCCGGTATTGCAAAGGCACGCCCGTGAGCAAGGCATGGACTGGCTGAACCTCGCTGCGCTGGCGTTCAAGGAGTCGGCTTTCGACCCGGGTGCGCGCAACAGCGGCGGCCCTACCGGCCTGATGCAGATCACCCCTTCGGCGGCGCAGCGGGTGGGCGTCAACAACATCGAAAGTCTCGACAGCAATGTGCAGGCCGGCGCGCGTTACCTGGCGTTGATCCGTCGCAAATTCTTCGCCAGCCCCAAGCTCAACGAGCGCGAGCGCATGGCCTTCGTATTGGCTGCGTACAACATGGGGCCGGAGCGGGTGCAGGGCATGCGCACCGAGGCCAGGCGTCGGGGACTGAACCCCAATCAATGGTTCTTCCAGGTGGAGCGCATCGCCATGGAGCAGGTGGGGATGGGGGGCGTCAGCTATGTTAATAGCGTCAACAAGTACTACTTGGCGTTCGATCGGGAGCGAGAGTCCCTGGAACCGCCGGCACCGAAAATCGCCTCACGGAAATAATCTATTTTTTCGATGTTAATCAGGCATTTTTTCGGCTTTTATCATTGCTTAAACTGATTAGTATAGCGGCCAACCCACCTCTACTTTGAAAAGGATTCACCCCATGAGCCCAATGATCAAAAGCGTACTGTCCACTCGTGCCGGCTACGGCCTGACCATCCTGCGCATCGTCGTCGGCATCATCTTTGCCGCCCATGGTTCGCAAAAACTCTTCGGTTGGTTTGGCGGCTATGGCTTGGCGGGCACCGCCCAGTGGATGGAAAGCATTGGCCTGGCGCCGGGCACCCTGATGGCGCTGCTGTCGGGCGGAACCGAGTTCTTTGCCGGCCTGGCACTGATCATCGGTTTGCTGGTACGCCCGGCGGCATTGGGCCTGACCATTCTGTCGCTGGTGGCGATCTTCTCGGTGCATATCCATAACGGCTTGTTCATGGCCAACAACGGTTATGAGTTCGCACTGGCCCTGCTGGGCGGCTCCCTGGCGGTGCTGCTGGAAGGTGCTGGCAAACTGTCTGCCGACCGCGCCATCGCCAACTGACAGCGGCACCAAACTCTGAAAAGGCCCACCACTGTGTGGGCCTTTTCGTTGCTCGGGATTCTTGACACCGCCCCACCGGCTTCTCTAGGATGCTGCGCATGCGCCGATTTAAACAGCTAATTGCGGGGCGCCACTGGGTCTTGATAGAACCCGACAGAAGCCTGTTTTCCCCTGAGGAGGCAACTTCGAAATACCGCTAAAGCGCTGGTTCGGTGTTGCCTCTCACCTGCCCGCAGACTTTTGAGGCAGAGACACGACACGATGAATGCACTACGCCCCCTGATACGCCTGGCCCCGATCACTGCGGACCTCACCCAGCGCAATCCAAAAATCCTCCTGGGCGGCAAGCATCAGCCTACGCTCTTACGTTATCTGGACGGGTGGCCACGTCGTAGCGGGCGGCCATCGGCATTCTTGATTCAGTTTGTGGAAGATGGCGATTCTCTTGCCCGGTTTGCGAATAACAGCTTCGATCTTGCGGTTATCCAGGCCCCCAGCGCCAGCGACGCGCAGGAAGTCATCCGACAATTGACCCGCATTGCCCGGCAGGGGCTGATTGCCAGGCGTTGAACGCTCAGTAGAGCGCGACTCCCGCCTGTAGTCGACGCCGTCGATTGCAGCGAAAAACCACCCAGGCAACCAGGCATAGCGTCAGGGGGATCGCCAAGGTCACAACCATTTTTATGACGAACTCCAGGCGATGTACCTGCGCGTATGCCTAGGCCCTCAAGGCATGTAATTCCATTGGTAAGCGCAGGCGTTCCTTGTTGAGTGCAACCAATTGGGTGGTGGTGTCTACTGTCTGGGAGCCGAGTGTGATCTGCTTTGGGCGCAGCATTTGCCATTCCTGTTCTGTTCGTAGCAGGCGTTGTTCCAATTCAGTCGCCTTCTGCGCGTAAGCGTGTGCGGCGCTGTCGCGCATCTGGTCCAGCCTGTTCGGCGATCGTTGCGCCGGCGCGCGCGGGCGAATAGTGGTCAATACATCACCGGCGGACAAGTTATCCAGCGTATTCAAGATAAACAGCGTGTTGCCGTCGGGCGCTGGGCTATTGACTTGATCCGTGAGCAAATCGGTGTCGGCGACTACCACCACATGGATCTGCGCCGCTTTTTGCACACCTGCCGGCTGTCCTCCAATACCATCGGGAAATGCTGAATAGGCAGGCCCCTCTATACGGGCTGCAATCACATGGCGTTGCGCTTGGCTGGAGGCCTCATCGGCCGCTGAATCGAACTCGGGTGCTGAGGCAAGCCGCTTGGTCTCCCGCAACTCGGATTGCCCGGAGCTGTATAGAAGAGGGGTCAGGGTGGTGCGACCTTTCTGACGGCGAAAGAGCGCGCCGCTGCTCGATACCGTCACGGTATTCAATTTCCAGGTGCTCGGGTCGTCTGTCTTCATCGCCTGCCGGGGCAGGGTCAACCGGCCCGGAAGCTGCACTGTGAGCTTCCCGTTCACAAGGGGGAGCGACGCCGCGTAGCGGTGGTCCAGCAGAAATTTGTCCGCTGGCATCTGTATCCCCCAAGCGGCAAGCAAATCAGGCAGTCGGTTGTTGGCGGATGTGATGTTCGAGCTTTGCTCGCTCAGGGGGTCGATAAATGCCATCAACTTACCGCCCTTCAAGACAAACTGTTCAATCTGATACATCGCTTGCTCAGGTAACGCCTGTGGATGCACGACCATGAGCGTCTTGACCTGTTCCGGTACGGGGTCGGTGGCCGCTTCCAGGTTAACCAGATTGAAATGTCGCTGCAGTTGTTTCAACAATCGACCAGAGGATTCTCCCATCGCCACCCCTGATAGCAGTCCGATAACGGGGCGCTCCGGATGCTGCAACTTGTAGATCAAATGACTGATTTCATATTCGAGCAATGGCTCACGGTCCAAGCTGAATGATTCGATACGTTGTGCCCCGTAGCCGGCTCGGGTACCGATCAGGCCCATGAATCCCCCATTGTTGTCGAGGCCAAACAACCTGGCTTTGTAGGCGTCTTCTGAAAAAGGCATGGGATCTATAAGGTGCAGGTTGATCATGCCTTTCGCTGCTTTTTCGTACTCCATCAACCGGTCTTCGATGCGCTTGCCATAGCGCTTCAAGGCGTAGCTTCGTTCAGGGGCGTCATGGGCATTGAAAAAATACAAATCCATAGGGCTTTCCAATGACGCGAGTAACTGTCGTACTTGAGGCGATAGGGTATGAGTTTTTCCTTGTGAGAAATCCCATCGAATATCCGGAATCTTTCCTACCCAAACTAAGTTAAACGCCAGGAATAGTAACAGGATGACAGTGAGTGTCATGCCGGTGCGCAGAGTAGGTCGCATGGAGGGCTTTCCTTCTCAGCTGTGTTTGTAGTTGAGAGTTACGGTCGTCGCTGCGAGAAACGCTAAGATCATGCTGATGAAGTAAAGCGTGTCGCGAAGTGTCAACTTTCCGTTGTCGATAGCGCTGTATCTCGAAAAAGGGCTGAGGGAAACCAAGCTGTCTACCGCCACAATTGGGGCTTGGTGTTCAAGTGTATCGAGTAAATAAGAGAGCGCGCTGACGATGAGCATTAAGAACACTGTCAGTATGAAAAGGACTGTGCGCTGGCGCACCAGTGTGAAAATAAAAAAACCGACGGCGAGATAACTGCCAGCCAGCAGCCAGCTCGACAAAAATTGCGAGGCAATAATGCTGTTGTCCGCCACGCCCAGGTAGTTGGCAATGATCACGAGAGGGAAGGTCAGCATTAGGGCGGTACCCGCCACGACCCAGGCTGCTAAAAATTTGCCAATAACCCATTCAAACGTGGTGATGGGCAATGTTTTCATCAGGTCGAGAAAGCCGGCATTGGACTCGTCCGCCCAGAGTTGTGCTGCCAGCACAGGAATCAGCAACAAATAGAGCCAGGGGTGTAGCTGGAAGAAAATCTGCAAGTGACTGCTGTCCTGTTCCGGCCACGCACTCATGTGCAACCCCAATGCCACGGACAGTACTGAAAAAATCGCAATGCTCAGATAAGTGCCGGGTGTTCCGGCATAGTGGGCGAGTTGACGCTTGAAAATGACGGGCAGTAGTTTCAACGGGGGATCTCTCGGCTCAGATGGTGAACTACGTCGCTGAGGCGACCAGGCTCCACGCTCAGTGAGTTGATTTTCCAGCGGCGATTGGCGATGAGCGTATTGATATGGGGGTAGATGGTGTGCCCCGGCATAGCCAGGACCGTCACCGTGCCGGGCGCGTGTCGATGTTCTTCAATGCCTGCCACCCCTGGCAGTACGGCGAGAGCCAGCAGATCCAAGGGGGCATCTGCGGTGAGGGTGACCGCTTGGAAATGGCGAGAGTCGCGTTGCAAATCCGGCATGGGGGCATCGGCCACCAGACGATCGCCTGCGATAACCAGCGCGCGCGTACAGAATTCGGACAATTCATCGCTGTGTCGGGAAGCGACGATCACTGTCATTTCCTGCGTCAATGACTGGATGAGGCTTCTGAGTTTGTATTTCTGATCAGATGCCAGCCCTTCGGTCGGTTCATCCAGTAATAGCAATGCCGGGGTGTGCAGGATGGCCTGGGCAATGGCGACTTTGCGTTCCAACCCCATGGAGAGAGCCTTGAGGGGCGCGTTGAGCACCGGCAACAACTCCAACCGTGTAGCGGCATATTCTACCTGAGCGCGTTTTTCGGTGCCGCGCAGTCCGCGAATGGCTGCGATGTAGTCAAGGAACTCTTTAACCGACATCGTAGGATGACTGACACTCCTATGCAGTTGGTAACCTATGAGTTTTTTTGTTTTAAATGGGTGGGTTTTAGTACTGAAGCCTTGAATGTTTATATGCCCGCTGGAAGGAGTGCTTGAGCCCGATATTACATCGAGAAGGGCTGTTTTAACTGTAGGATTTTCTCCGAATAGTCCCAGGCATTCCTGCTTATTTGCGCTGAATGAAAAATCGCTGATTATTTTTTTGTTGTTTAAATGTTTTGTCAGGTTGATTATCTCGATCATTTAGCGTGGTGTGGTCGTAGAAGAGGAGAGTTTGAAGAGGGTACGAGTAATAGCTGTTTTTGGGAACGCCGCTCTGCATTAATAGGAAAAGTCCTACGTGCGCGCCAGGCAGGTCGCTGAAACAATTGTTTTGTGTTTTTAACCTTTAATTGTTGAGTGAATGTCTGAAAGTTATAGAGACTTTTCGAATTTTGTAAGGAGGCCCGATTACCATGATGCTTCTACGTACCCTTGTTCTTGAACGCGACGGTCAGGATGCTCCGGTCAACGGTGCATTGCTCTGTGGGTTTGCTGTAGGTCAGATTGCCTCCAATTTCCTTGTCTATAGCTTGGATGAAGAGGTTGAGCCGGCGAGTTCCAGAGTTTATATCGCAGCCTTGCGCAAAAAACTTGATCGGTATTTTCTGAGCGGTGTCGAGTCCAAGGAAGACCTGCATGTGGCAATGCATGTCTTCAAGCAGATTCTTACATCGGTGGCGGCAGGCGCCAAGGCGGGTGTTACCGAAACTCAGGTTCCTTATCATTTTATTGATTTGAAAGGCTGCAAGCTGCCGCCTGCAAGGCCCGAAGAACATCACTCGGTGATCATCAAGAAGGCACTGGTGATGAAAGTGATCACCTGGGGAATGTCTGCGCCAGTGATGCCGGCAATCGAAAGTGCTTCATTGATTGTGCCTTCCATCCGTTTCTCGTCGAAAATGAGTTCACCTGTCAGGGGGGGGAAGTCCCCCGAGCCTGTACATGAACCTGTTGTAGAAGAGCCCCGAGAGATGTCGTTTGATGCGCCTGTGGCCATTGCTCAGGATGCACCTGTTGTCCCAAGCCCCGCGGCGCCGCAGCCGCAGCCGGCACCCGCGGATGACGGTACTTTGTCCGAAGTGGGCAGTACGTTGAACAACCTCGCTCGTGTCGCTCAGGAGCTGACCCAACAGAAACTCGCTGCAGTGGAGAGGGAAGCGGCGCTTGATCAATGGCAGGCCCGATTGCAGCAGGAGCAAACCCAGTTGGATGAAAGGGTCCGGGATCTGGAGCAGCGCACCGCCCAACTGCATGACCAGTCCCTGGCAGTCAGTCAGCGAACCGAGGCCCTGAAGGTGATGACCTCGCAAGTATCGGGCTTGCGCCAGAGCCTGCGAGGTGTGCTGCTTGAACTGGATCAGGCCTTGGATGGTTAGACCGGCCTGGCTACTTTCTCGGGTTCATTTATCATCTGCCAGCGAACCGACGCCAGGGTGTGATTTCCTGGTCTATCGGCATCTATGGACATTGCCTGGGGATGCATGCGTTTGAGTACCAAGCTGATAACCAAAGAAGGTCATGAAGCGCTGAAGAAAGAGTTGGATTACCTGTGGCGCGAAAAGCGTCCGGATACCACGCGCAAGGTGACATGGGCTGCTTCCCTGGGGGATCGCAGCGAGAATGCCGACTATCAGTACAACAAGAAGCTGCTGCGTGAAATCGACCGGCGGGTGCGTTACTTGCGCAAGCGCCTGGAAGACATGCGTGTGGTGGAATACATGCCCGAGCAGGAAGGGAAGGTGTTTTTTGGCGCCTGGGTCGAGATTGAAAACGAGCAGGGCGAGACCAAGCGTTTCCGTATCGTCGGCTATGACGAGATTTATGATCGGATGGACTATATCTCCATCGATTCACCGATGGCCCGTGCGCTGCTGCGCAAGGAAGTCGACGATGAGGCCATCGTGCAGACCCCTGGAGGTGAGGTGTGCTGGTGGATCACCGCTATCGAGTACGTGAAGTAAGCGACGTTGACCCGCCCCCCGTGAGGCAGGCGGGTCATGGACCGCTCAGCCCTCGCGCAATACCGTCAGCGGGCTGGCGTTCAGCGCACGGCGTGTGCCGAACACCCCGGCACCGCCGATCAATACGGCGCCGATCACAGGCAGCAGCAACAGCCAGGGGTGCGGTTGCCAGGCCAGGTCGAAGGCATAGCGGTACAGCACCCACGTCACCAACTCGGTACCCAGCGCCGCCAGCAAGCCGCTGACTGCGCCCAGCAAGCCGAACTCGATGCGCCGTGCCTTGACCAGCAGCTTGCGCTCCGCGCCCAGTGCTCGCAGCAGTGCACCTTGGCGAATGCGCTCATCCAAGGTGGCTTGCAGGCCGGAGAACAGCACCGCCATCCCAGCGGCCAGCACAAACAACAACACGTACTCCACCGCCAGGGTCACTTGGGCGAGGATGCTGCGCAGTTGCTCCAGCAGCGCCTCGACCTGCAGGATGGTCACCGCCGGGAAGGCGCGGGACAGATCAACGATCTGCTGATCATGCCCTGGCGCGAGGTAGAAGCTGGTCAGGTAGGTGGCCGGCAGGTCCGTCAAGGTTCCCGGTTGGAAAATCATGAAGAAGTTCGGCTGGAAGTTATCCCAGTTGATGGTTCGCAGGCTGGCAACCCGTGCCTCACGGTTTTCCCCGGCGATGGTGAACACCAGGTGATCGTTCAACTTGAGCTTGAGGCTCTGCGCGACCTTGGCCTCTACCGAGACTCCTGGAATTCCATCGGTGGGTTGTTGCGACCACCATGAGCCTTCGGTCAGGGTATTGCCCGGCGGCAGGTCGGCGGCCCAGGTCAGGCTCAGGTCCCGTTGTACGGCGCGGTCACCGCTGGAGTCCTTGCTGACTATTTCCTGTACCGGCTCGCCATTGATACTGATCAACCGTCCTGGCACGACCGGGTACAGCGGCGCGGATTGCGCCTGCACTTCCAGCAGACGGGCGCCAAAGGCGTCCTTATCGGCCGGCAGGATATTCAGGGCGAAATAGTTGGGGGCGTCCTTGGGCAGCTGGTTTTGCCAGGTGTCCAGCAATTCGCCACGCAGCAAGGCGATCAAGCCCATGGACAACAGGATCAGGCCGAACGCCAGGGACTGGCCCGCCGCCGCCAGCGGGTGGCGCAGCAGTTGGCCCAGGCCCAGGCGCCACGGCAGGGACGCACGGGCCAACAGGCGCCGCAGGCTCTGCAACAGCAGCAGAAGCAAGCCACCCAGAACCAGCGCGGCGACCACGCCGCCGCCCAGCAGGGCGAAGGTCAGCACCAGGTCGAGGCTCAGGCGCCACATGATCAGGCCCAGGGCGAACAACGCGGCGCCGTAGACCATCCAGGTGCTGGACGGGATAGGCAGCAGGTCGCGCCTCAGTACTCGCAGCGGCGGTACGCGACCGAGGGCGGCCAACGGTGGCAGCGCGAAACCCGCGAGAGCAACCAGCCCGGTGCCGATCCCGGCAATGGCCGGCAACAGTCCACCCGGTGGAACATCCGCCGGCAACAGGTCGTGCAGGAAATAGAACAGGCCAAACTGTGCCAACCAACCGAGGAGGGCGCCGGCCAGGCTCGCCAGTAACCCCAGTACGCTCAATTGCAGGCTGAACAGCAGCATGGCCTCGAGTCGCGATAACCCAAGACAACGTAGCAACGCACTGGCGTCGAAACGGCGGGTGGCAAAGCGGTTGGCCGACAGGGCCACGGCCACGCCGGCCAACAGCACGGCCACCAGGCTGGCCATGTTCAGGTAGCGTTCGGCTTTGCCCAGGGCGCCGCCGATCTGCTGGTTGCCGTCCCGTGAGTCCTGAAGACGCTGGTTGGCGGCGAGCCCCGGCTTGATCAGGTCTCGATAGGTTTGCAGCGCGGTACTGGCCTGCGGGCCACGCCATAGCTCGCGGTAGCTGACGCGACTGCCCGGCTGGACCACGCCGGTGGCGTCCAGGTCCGCCAGGTTGATCATTACCCTGGGCGTCAGGCTATAGAAGTTGCCAGCGCGATCCGGTTCGTAGGTCAGTACGCGTGCCAGGCGCAAGGTCTTCATGCCCACATCGATACTGTCGCCGACGTTCAGGTCCAGTGCCGTCAGCAGCCGCGATTCGACCCAGGCTTCACCGGGTTTCGGCCCGCCGCCCGGGGTTTCATCCCCAAAGGGGGCTGCTGCGCTCTTGAGCTCACCGCGTAGCGGATACTGCTCGTTGACCGCCTTGATGCTGGAGAGCTGGATACCATTGTCGGTGGCAATGACGCTGGAAAACTCAACCACACGGGCGTGATCCAGGCCCAGTTCGGTCCCGGATCTGATTTGTTCGGGGCGTGCCGGTGAGCTGCCTTCGAGTACCAGGTCGGCGCCGAGGAACTCGGTGGCGCGCAACAGCATGGCGCCGTTGAGGCGGGCGCCGAAATAACCGATGGCGGTACTGGCCGCCACGGCCACCAACAGGGCGAAGAACAACACACGCAATTCGCCGGCGCGGGCATCGCGCAGTAATTGGCGCAGGGCAAGGCTGAACAGGCGCAACAGCGGCAAACGTGCCATCAAGGCTCCAGGGGGGCGACCATCAGGCCGGCTTCAAGGCGGATCAGGCGTCGGCAACGATGAGCCAGGCGCTCGTCATGGGTAACCAGCACCAGGGTCGTGCCGCTTTCTTTATTGAGCTCGAACAGCAGGTCGCTGATGCGCTCACCGGTGTGGCTGTCGAGGTTGCCGGTCGGCTCATCGGCAAACAGCACGTCCGGTTCGGCGGCAAAGGCGCGGGCAATCGCCACCCGTTGCTGTTCGCCTCCGGAAAGCTGGCGTGGTGAGTGGGTCAGGCGCTGGCCGAGGCCGACGCGCTCCAGCAGGTGTCTGGCGCGTTCGCGGGCGTCCTTGCGGCCATCCAGCTCCAACGGCAGCATGACGTTCTCCAGCGCATTGAGGCTGTCGAGCAGTTGGAACGACTGGAACACAAAGCCCACGTGTTCGGCACGGATGCGCGCGCGCTGGTCTTCGTCGAGGGCGCTGAGGGCCTGGCCGGCGAGGGTGACTTCACCGCTGCTGGGCAGGTCGAGGCCGGCGAGCAGGCCGAGGAGGGTGGATTTACCCGAACCGGAGCTGCCGACGATAGCCAGGCTATCGCCCTTGTTCAGTTCCAGGCTCAGTTCGTGCAGGATAGTCAGTTCACCTTCCGCGCTGGGAACCACTTTGCTGAGGTTCCGCGCGGTGAGAATGCTTGCGCCCATGGAGAATCCGATGCGAATGTGGTTTTTGAGTGCTGGCCTGGCCTTGATGTGCATGGCCCAGAACGCAGCGGCGGGTACAGTCCTGATCGTTGGCGATAGTATCAGTGCCGGTTTCGGCCTGGATACCAGCAAAGGGTGGGTCGCATTGCTGCAGCAACGGCTCAAGAAGGAAGGTTTCGACGATAAAGTGGTCAATGCCTCCATCAGCGGCGACACCAGTGCCGGAGGCCTGGCGCGCCTGCCGGCGGCGCTTGCAGAGCATAAGCCGGACGTGGTGGTGATCGAGTTGGGTGGTAACGATGGCTTGCGTGGGCAGCCACCGGCGCAATTGAAACAAAATCTTGCGTCGATGATTGATCAGTCCAAGGCCGGCGGTGCCAAGGTGTTGTTATTGGGGATGCAGTTGCCGCCCAATTATGGTCCGCGATACACCACGGCATTCGCCGAAGTCTTTGGCACGCTGGCCAAGGAAAAAAACATCCCGCTGGTACCGTTTTTCCTGGAAGGAGTGGGTGGTCATCCGGAGCTGATGCAGGCTGATCAACTTCACCCGGCTCTCGGCGCTCAGGGCAAATTGCTGGAAAATGTCTGGCCGACGCTAAAACCGCTGCTATGACGCTTTTCTACCGGCAGGCTTTCGGCTAAGGTGGCGCCCCCCCGATCTGGAGCCCCCGATGTCGCGTCCTGCCTGGTCCCTGTTTAACTACCAACTGATCGAGCCGGACGAGCAGCTGGATCTGTTCGCCTGCCAGGAAGTGCGGGTGCATCTGGTGACGCGTCAATTGGAACTGGGCGGCTCCATCGATCGCACCCTGTGCGGTACGTTATTGCCGGCGCAGCCGCGTTGGTCCCTGGTCGACCGTTCGATTTTCCAGGACCAGCGCCTGTGTCCTTTGTGCCGGGCGATCCTCGAGTCGCAGAAGCGTGGCACGCCGCCGATCTGGCCCGAGTTGCGTTTCGAGTTGTAGGGGGCAGCTAGAAGCCCGCTTCACGTATACAATCGATTTTTACCTACCCGTCGTTCTGCGAAGGATTTTCCGGATGTTGTCGCGCCTTTCCGTCGTCACCTGCTGCCTGTCTCTTGCTGCCTTGTGTGCGGCCGGTCCTGCCGCCGCCTTGCAGTTGCCCCTGCCTCCACCCGGCGAAGACATCGTCGGGCAGGTCCAGGTGATCAAGGCCAAGTACGAAGACACCTTTGCCGACCTGGGTACCACCTACGACCTGGGCTATTCGGAAATGGTCGCGGCCAATCCGGGCGTCGATGCCTGGTTGCCGGGGGCGGGGACCGAGATCGTCCTGCCGACGCGCTTCATCCTGCCGCCGGGGCCCCGTGAAGGCATCGTGATCAACCTGGCGGAGTATCGGCTCTACTATTTCCCCAAGGGACAGGACGTGGTCTACACCTTCCCGCTTGGGATTGGTCGTGAAGGCTGGGGCTCGCCCATTGCGCACACCAGCATCATCGCCAAGACGCCGAACCCGACCTGGACGCCGCCGGCCTCGATCAAGGCCGAACACGCCGCCAACGGCGACCCGCTGCCCAATGTGGTGCCGGCCGGCCCGGACAATCCCCTGGGGCCGTTCAAGTTCACCCTGGGGACGCCGGGGTATCTCATCCACGGTTCCAACATGAAGTTCGGCATCGGCACCCGTACCAGCCACGGTTGCTTCCGCATGTTCAACAACAACGTGTTGGAAATGGCAGGCATGGTCCCGGTGGGGACGTCGGTGCGGATCATCAACGATGCCTACAAATTCGGCAGCAGCGGCGGCAAGGTCTACCTCGAAGCGCACACGCCCCTGAACGACGACGGCACACCATCGGTGGTCGACAAGCACACGGCAGTGATCAACGCTTTGCTCAAGCGTGAAGACCTGGCCAATAACCTGCGGGTGAACTGGGATCAGGTGCGTGATGTGGTCGCGGCCGAAGATGGCCTGCCCACCGAGATCGGTGTGCCAGGTGCTGCACCGATAGCTTCCAGCGCGCCGATCGACCTGCAGCAATAAGCGACTGGCCCGTTCCTGAGCCCGCCACGGCCTTGCGCTGCGGCGGGCTTTTTATTGCGCGGGGGTCTGGTCCGAATCGCAGGCAATAAAAAAGCCGACCCAAGAATGGATCGGCTTGATAACAATCCCGAGGGATTATTACTTGCGGCTAGCTTTTTCAAGCATACGCAGAGCGCGCTCGTTAGCTTCGTCAGCAGTCTGTTGTGCTTTTTGAGCAGCAGCCAGAGCTTCATCAGCTTTACGGTAGGCTTCGTCTGCACGGGCCTGGGAGCGAGCTGCTGCGTCTTCAGTTGCAGTCAGACGAGCTTCGGTTTCTTTGGAGACGCTGCTGCAACCGGTAGCCAGAACTGCGGCCAGAGCCAGAGCAGAGAATTTCAGAACGTTGTTCATCGTGTTCCCCTTCAAGGACTTTCTATTAAATGGCTACTTTCTCAGAGTGAGCTAATAGCCGGCGTACATACTACCCATTACTTGTAGTAAGTAAACTGACGTAGCGCAAGAAGCAAAAAAAATTCTTGTGCCGAATCTATTTTGGCTAATCTTTTGGACATTCGTATAAAAACCGTACAGTTTTTTGCAGTCTGACGGAGATTGGATCCAGGCTGAGAGGGCCGGCCCGCATGTGTTAAGCCTTGTAAATAGATGAAATTTTATATATCGAGGCTGACACTTTCGTTTGGCTGGCCTTTACCACGCCCCGCATCTTTTGTGCATGTAGAGGTGACTTTAAGAGCGTCTGTTCGTCTCAAGGTTCAACTGCCGGCAATGTTCAGGCCTTGGATCACCGGTTGATCGAGGCCCTTTCTATATCCGCCAGCGGCAGGGATGACGGGTACGCCTTGAGCAATTACAGGATTGGTGCCTACTATTCCCTACGTGCTGGTTGTGAGCGCTCAAGGTTTTCTCGTTGTCGAAACCGGCACGGGGTGGCGTAGATGTTCCTTCGCCGGAAAAACATCGGTAAGGTAGGGGTCAGAATCCAAGACCCGCGAGGAGTAGTGATGAGCGAGGCGTTGTCCATCCACCATGACCAGGCTGGTCATCAGTTCGAGACCAATGTGGACGGTCATCGTGCCTATCTGACCTATATGGACCTCGGGAAGCAGACCCTGGACATCTATCGGACCTTCGTGCCCAACGCACTGCGCGGCCGTGGCATTGCAGCTGCGTTGACCGAGGAAGCCTTGAAGTTTGCCGAAGAGCAAGGCTACACGGTGATCCCGTCATGCTCCTATGTCGAACGCTACATGGAGCGCCACCAGCGTCATGCCGCGAAGCTATAACGCACACCATAAAACGCAGCATGAAAAACGCCGGGCTCAGCCCGGCGTTTTTGTGTGCGCACACTTCAGATACAGGTTCAGCTGCGTTTGCGTTTCGGCAATACGTCCTTGAGCTTGGCGTGCATGCTGCGCAGGGTGTTCTCGGTGGCGGACCAGTCGATGCAGGCATCGGTGATCGACACGCCGTACTGCAAGTCGGCCAGGTCCTTTGGAATCGCCTGGCAGCCCCAGTTCAGGTGGCTCTCGACCATCAGGCCGATAATCGACTGGTTGCCTTCGAGGATCTGGTTGGCAACGTTTTCCATTACCAGCGGCTGCAGGGCCGGGTCCTTGTTGGAGTTGGCGTGGCTGCAGTCGACCATGATGTTTGGCTTGATCCTGGCCTTGTTCAGCGCCTGCTCGCAGAGCGCAACGCTGACCGAATCATAGTTGGGCTTGCCATTGCCGCCGCGCAACACCACGTGACCGTAGGCATTGCCCTTGGTGGTGACGATGGAGACGCCGCCTTCCTGGTTGATACCCAGGAAACGGTGAGGGCTGGAGACCGATTGCAGCGCGTTGATCGCCACGGTCAGGCCGCCGTCGGTGCCATTCTTGAAGCCTACGGCCGAAGACAAGCCGGATGCCATTTCGCGGTGGGTCTGCGACTCGGTGGTGCGCGCGCCGATGGCCGACCAGCTGATCAGGTCCTGCAGGTACTGCGGGGAGATCGGGTCGAGGGCTTCGGTGGCGGTGGGCAGGCCCATTTCGGCCAGGTCCAGCAGCAATTTACGACCGATGTGCAAACCGTCCTGGATCTTGAACGAGTCGTCCAGGTACGGGTCGTTGATCAAGCCTTTCCAGCCCACGGTGGTACGCGGTTTCTCGAAATACACGCGCATCACCAGGTACAAGGTGTCGGACACTTCCGCCGCCAGCACTTTGAGGCGTTCGGCGTATTCGTGGGCAGCCTTGAGGTCGTGGATCGAGCATGGCCCGATCACGACGAAGAGGCGGTGGTCGGTGCCATCGAGAATGTTACGGATGACTTCGCGGCCTTTGGTGACGGTCTGCAGGGCAGCGTCGCTCAGAGGGATTTCGCGCTTGAGCTGATCGGGTGTGATCAGGGTCTCGTTGGATTCGACGTTTAGGTCATTGATCGGTAAATCAGCCATCGTGTTACTCGCCAGGGTCACGGGTGCCGGCCGCCAGCCATCCCCGTGCGGCGGGCACAGCATGATTTGAATGCAGGGGGGAGGAACCTTAGCGCGTAACACGGGCCCGCGACAATGGGCAAAGCCCGCTTTAATCCAGCGCTGGCCGCACAAACGTCTCATGGGCGAACTCGCCGGCATGGCGCGCCACCCACTCACGGGCCAGGGCTTCGAGTTGCTGCGGGGTCGGCTCGGCATCTTCGTGCTGGCGGCAGTAGCGCTCTATCCGGCATGCTTGCTCACCCATTCGCGCCCCGAACAACGCATGCTCATCGGTAAACGAAATGCCCACGCGGTAGCCGTTTTCCACCTTGCGACACCACGCCACATACCCCGGATAGCGGGCCGTGGCGCCCAGGGAGGGAATGTGCAGGTCAACGGCCGTGCCCTGGCGCCATGCGCGGGGCCAATTGCAGGCAACGCCGCCCAGGCCGATAGTGTGCAGGCGTTGGCGGGGGACGGCAGGAGAGGGGCGTTGGATTAACTCGACAGCGACATCATCAGGGTGAGGTAAAAAACGACCCATGTACACGGACTCCGAGCACCGTCCAGTTGACGGCGGTGGCAGCAGTATAGTGAAGGAACTGGAATTGACCGACCTGGATATTGACCAGCAATTGCTGGGATTGCCAGGTATTTCGCTGGTGGTGTTCACCAGCGTGGGGTGTTCCAGTTGCCGTTGGGCGCGCCAGCAGTTGCCGGGCTGGCGTTTGCCGGTGGACCGCGTGTGCTGGGTGGATGCCGGGCACAATGGCGGTGCGGTCGAACGCTACCAGATCTTTCATTTGCCGGCGTTGTTCGTGGTGTGCGAGGGTCAGTTCCTCGGGCAAATACAGACACGTCTTACGCTTTCTGACCTGACCGAAACCATTGACCAAGCACTTAGCCGCACTCCGGAGGAACTGCCATGACAGTACAGTCGCCACGTATCGGCATTATCGGCACCGGCGCCATTGGTGGCTTCTATGGAGTGATGCTGGCACGTGCTGGCTTCGACGTGCACTTCCTGCTGCGCAGCGAATATGCAGCGGTCAGCGAGCACGGCCTGCGCGTCAATAGCAGCGTGCATGGCAACCTGCACCTGCACCCGGTGCAAGCCTACGCCCGTGCTGCCGACATGCCGCCGTGCGATTGGTTGCTGGTGGGCACCAAGTCCACCGGCAATGTCGAGCTGGCCCCGACCCTCGCCCAGGTCGCGGCGCCGGACGCCAAAGTGGTGTTGCTGCAAAACGGCCTGGATGTCGAAGACAGTCTGCGTGAACACCTGCCGCCATCCCTGCATCTACTGGGCGGGCTGTGCTACATCGGCGTACACCGCTCCGCGCCTGGCGTTGTCGAGCATCAGGCGTTGGGCCGGGTCAACCTGGGCTACCACAGCGGCACGGCCGCCAACGATGAGGCCCGCCAGAAGGCTATTGTCGAAGCCGGTGCCGCGTTGTTTCATAAGGCCGGCATCGAGTCCCAGGCCATGGCCAATGTGCATCAGGCCCGCTGGCACAAGCTGGTGTGGAACGTACCTTACAATGGCCTCTCCGTACTGTTGGGAACTGGCACCACGGCAATGATGGCGGACGAATCCAGCCGTGAGCTGATCCAGGCGCTGATGGCCGAAGTGGTGCAGGGCGCCCATGCCTGCGGTCATGAAATCCCCGGCAGTTACGCCGAGCAGATGTTCGCCATGACGGAAACCATGGACGATTACCTGCCCAGCATGTACCACGACCATATACATAAACGCCCGCTGGAACTGGCGGCGATCTATGCGCGACCGCTCGCTGCCGCCAAGGCCGCGGGTTGCGAATTGCCACGAATGCAGGCGCTGTACCAGGCCTTGAGCTTTATTGATCGGCATAACCGCTGATTCGGGGGACGTACCATGGCAAAGGGATTGGGCGACAAACTGGTGCTGGCGATTTCCTCGCGGGCGCTGTTCGACCTGAGCGACAGCCACAAGGTCTACCTGGCCCAAGGGGTGGAGGCCTACCGTAAATACCAGATCGAACACGAGGAAGAGATCCTCGAGCCCGGTGACGCCTTTCCGCTGGTCAAGAAGCTGCTGAGCCTCAATGCCAGCCTGGGCCGTGCTCGGGTCGAGGTGGTACTGGTATCGCGCAACAGTGCCGACACCGGCTTGCGCGTGTTCAATTCCATCCAGCATTACGGCCTGGATATTTCCCGAGCAGCCTTTGTCGGTGGGCGTAGTCCTTATCCTTATTTAGCTGCGTTTGGTTGCCATCTGTTTCTTTCCACCCATGCTGAAGATGTACGCAGTGCCCTCGATGCGGGCTTTGCCGCCGCGACGATTCTGTCGGGCGGTCCGCGCCGGGCGTCCAGCGAGGAACTGCGGATTGCCTTTGACGGTGACGCGGTGCTGTTCTCCGATGAGTCAGAGCGCGTGTATCAGGCCGGCGGGCTGGAGGCGTTCCAGGCCAGCGAGCGCGAGTCGGCACGCCAGCCTTTGCACGGTGGCCCGTTCAAGGGGTTCCTGGCGGCACTCAACTTGTTGCAGCGTGAGTTTCCAGACGAGGCCTGTCCGATCCGCACAGCCTTGGTCACCGCTCGTTCGGCACCCTCGCACGAACGGGTGATTCGGACCTTGCGTGAGTGGGACATCCGACTGGATGAGTCACTGTTTCTCGGCGGCCTGGAGAAGTCCGCCTTCCTGGAGGCGTTTGCCGCGGATGTGTTTTTCGATGACCAGGCCGGTCACTGTGAGAAAGCCAGGGAGGTGGTGGCCACCGGGCATGTGCCCCATGGCATCAGTAACGAGATGAGGATTCAGGCCGAGACCTAGGTGCGCTGCTAAGCTCATTCAATCTCCTCCATCCTGGCCGTCCGGGAGGTTTTATGATTCGTTCGATGCTGTACGCCACGGACCTTGGTCTGTACGCGCCGTATGTGATGCAACATGCACTGGCGCTGGCGCGGACGTTCAAGGCTGACCTGGATGTGATTCATGTGGTCGAGCCCATCGGGTTGTTCGCCGAATCGGTGTTGCAGAGCTACCTTGATGAGAAGGCCTTGAGTGAATGGCAGAGCCAGGGGCTGAGCACTGTCATGGCGACCATCGAGCAACGGGTGCTGGACAGTTTTCGCGAAGAATTGGGGGATGAGGGCCAGGATCTTGAACTGATTCGCTCGGTACGGGTGATTCAGGGCGACCCGTGCGAAGTGATACTCGAGCAGTTGCGCAAATTGTCCGTCGACCTGTTGATCGTCGGCAGCCACAGCCATGCCACGGCGGCCGCCACACCGCTTGGGCGCACCGCTGCACGGGTGCTGCAGTTGTCTAGCGTGCCGGTTTACCTGGTGCCTGCGTTACAGCGTCGACGCAGTGATGACGTGTGATGGGTAAGAAACGATAAAAAGTTCTAGATTTATCCGTCAAACCTTTAATATAGTTATATACCGTCGCTGATACCCGTGGCGTCTATCTGCTTTGAGGGACACATATGAAGCTTCAACAACTGCGCTACATCTGGGAAGTGGCGCACCACGACCTCAACGTTTCCGCTACCGCTCAAAGCCTTTACACCTCCCAACCCGGTATCAGCAAGCAGATCCGCCTGCTCGAAGACGAGCTGGGCGTCGAAGTGTTCGCGCGCAGCGGCAAGCACCTCACCCGTGTCACCCCGGCCGGTGAACGCATCATCACCACCGCCGGCGAGATCCTGCGCAAAGTCGAGAGCATCAAGCAGATCGCCCAGGAATTCTCCAACGAGAAGAAAGGCACCTTGTCGATTGCCACGACCCACACCCAGGCGCGTTACGCATTGCCGCCGGTGATCCGCGATTTCATCAAGCAATACCCGGACGTGGCGCTGCACATGCATCAAGGCTCGCCGATGCAGATCGCCGAGATGGCCGCTGACGGCACCGTCGACTTCGCCATCGCCACCGAAGCCCTGGAGCTGTTCGGTGACCTGGTGATGATGCCGTGCTACCGCTGGAACCGTTGTGTCGTCGTGCCCCAGGGCCACCCATTGGCCAAGTTGCCGAAGCTGACCCTGGAAGCCCTGGCCGAATACCCGATCGTCACCTACGTCTTCGGTTTCACCGGCCGCTCCAAGCTCGACGAAGCCTTCAGCCATCGTGGCCTGACGCCGAAAGTGGTGTTCACCGCCGCCGACGCCGACGTCATCAAGACCTATGTGCGCCTGGGCCTGGGCGTGGGCATCGTCGCCAAGATGGCCGTCGATACCAACCTCGATAAAGACCTGGTGGTGCTGGATGCCAGCGAGCTGTTCGAGTCCAGTGTGACCAAGATCGGCTTCCGCCGTGGCACCTTCCTGCGGGGCTTCATGTGCGACTTCATCGAGAAGTTCGCCCCGCACCTGACCCGCGAAGTCATGGCCAAGGCAATCCAGTGCCACAACAAGCAGGAACTGGAAGAGCTGTTCGACGGCGTGGAATTGCCCGTCCATTAGGGGTTATTTGGCCTCGGTAACCGTAAAGTGTTGCCGGGCGCCTGCCACCAGAATCTCCACCTCATCACCTTCGGACTTGCCCAGCAGGCTTTTGCCCAAGGGTGAACGCGGGGTGATGACGGTCACCGCTTGCCCGACCACGTCCACCTTCAAACCCGCCGCATCCGGTGCCAGGAACAGCCACTGCTGGCGGCCGTTTTCGTCTTCCAGGCCCAGCAATGTGCCGACTTCTATGCCACGTTGATCATCGTACGCACGCAGTGGCAGGTTCTGGCACAGCGCCAGCGCCTGCTTGATTTCCTCGACGCGCCTGGCTTGCCCGGCTGCCAGGTAAGACGCCTCCAGCCCGAGGGTGTCGTATTTGTTTTCGGCGATATTTTCTTCGTGGGTCGCGGTTTCGTAGGCGGTCTGCGCGGCGCGCTGGGCGATGTCGAGGTCGACGGTGAGTTTTTCCAGGATCAGCTGGTGAACGGCGTGTTTATTCATGGTCATCAATCGCAGAATTGCAGGACATTGGCCCGGGTCTTTTCATTCGGTGCGTTCTGGTCCTGCTGCAGCCAGAACTGGCATTTGGGGTTGGACAGGTTGCGTGCGTTGTTGCGGGCCTGGTCCAAGGCTTGCTGTTGTTCCTGCTTCTGCAGGTTCTGTTGGTACTGCTCGAACATACGGTTCGGCGGCTCCGGCGCAACCGGTGCGGGTTTACCCAGTTGCTCAACGGCCTGGGCCACAGGCGCCAGGCTCTGCGGGAACAGATAGCGCGACGCCAGCCAGGTGGTCAGTGCAATGGCGATAAATCCCAGCCACACCCCCAGGGCAATGGCGAGCGTGAGCTTGGGCAGCGACAACGAGCGATCGGACATGATGGCCTCCTGGCAGGCATTAACGGCATGGCGGCGATTGTCGCACAGCCACTGTGCAGAATAATCGCGATCAAGCCTTCTGCATCGGCGCATTTATGCGGACAATCGAGCCTTTGAGCGTTGGAGCCCGGAATGAAAGCCCGCTGGGATATTTTTTGCAGCGTCGTCGATAACTATGGCGACATCGGCGTGACCTGGCGCCTGGCCCGGCAATTGGTGGCGGAGCAGGGCTGCGAGGTGCGCTTGTGGGTCGACGACCTGCGCGCCTTCGAGCGTATGTGCCCCGAGATTGATGTGCGTCTTGACCAGCAATGGCAAGAGGGTGTCGATGTGCGCCATTGGCCGGCCGTGTGGTCGAGCGCACCGGCAGCCGATGTGGTGATCGCCGCCTTCGCCTGCCAGTTGCCGCCTGACTACATGGAAGCCATGGCCGTGCGTGAACGTACGCCGTTGTGGATGAACCTGGATTACCTCAGTGCCGAAGACTGGGTAGTGGGGTGTCATCGGTTGCCGTCGGTGAAGTTCAAGGGCGTGCAGAAGTACTTCTTTTTCCCAGGGTTCCGACCCGGTACGGGCGGGCTGTTACGCGAGGCCGGGTTGCTGGAACAGCGTCAGGCGTTTCAGCAGGATGCCGCCGCACAGCGGCAATTCCTGCAAGGCTTGGGTGTGTTTCCGGCACCGGGTGCGCGGCTGATCTCGTTGTTCGCCTACGAAAACGCCGGGCTGGCCCGTTGGCTGGATGCACTCTCGACCGACGGGCACACCACTCATCTCTTGGTGCCGGAAGGGCGCATCCTCGGTGATGTGCAGCATTGGCTCGGTGTCGAAAGCCTGGCGGTGGGGGACGTCCATCAACGCAACGCCCTGACCGTGCAGGTGCTGCCGTTTGTGCGCCAGGAGCAATATGACCGCCTGCTGTGGTGTTGCGACTTCAACGCCGTGCGCGGCGAAGACTCGTTCGTGCGCGCCCAATGGGCCGGGCGGCCGCTGCTGTGGCACATCTATCGTCAGGACGAAGACATCCACCTGGACAAGCTCGATGCCTTCCTGGACCTGTACACCGCCGCCCTGTCACCGGTCGCGAAGGCTGCCCTGGTCGAACTCTGGCAAGCCTGGAACACTGATGGCGATATGGCATACGCGTGGAAAATGCTGCTGCCGCACTGGCCTGAGTTAACTCAGCACGCGCAGACGTGGTGTCTGGAACAAGGCTTGCAGGCCGATCTTGCGACGGCGCTGGTACAGTTTTATGAAAGTTGGATATGATACGCGACCTTGATTTTTGTAATCCCATCCAAATTTCGGATATACGCAATGAAAACTGGTAAAGAACTGAAACCCGGTACAGTGATCCGTCTCGAAAACGACCCTTGGCTGGTTCAGAAAGCTGAGTTCACCAAGTCTGGTCGTAACAGCGCAATCATGAAGACCAAGCTGAAGAACCTGCTGACCGGTTACAAGACCGAGATCGTCTACAGCGCCGATGACAAACTGGACGACGTGATCCTCGACCGCAAGGAAGCGACCCTGTCCTTCATCAGCGGCGACACCTACACGTTCATGGACACCACCGACTACACCATGTACGAGCTGAACGCTGAAGATATCGAAGCTGTTCTGCCGTTCATCGAAGAAGGCATGGAAGACGTCTGCGAAGCTATTTTCTTCGAAGAGCGCCTGGTTTCCGTAGAGCTGCCGACCACTATCGTGCGTAAGGTTGCCTACACCGAAGGTTCCGCTCGCGGTGACACTTCGGGCAAAGTGATGAAGCCTGCCAAGCTGAGCAACGGTACCGAACTGCAAGTTGCCGATTTCATCGAAATCGACGACCTGATCGAGATCGACACCCGCGAAGGTGGTTCGTACAAAGGTCGCGCCAAGAAGTAATTCTGGCCCCGCCGATACGAAAAAAGCCCGACCTAGCGTCGGGCTTTTTCGTGGGCGCCGCTTTTTACTTCAGGTGCTGCTTCAGCTCGTCGGATGCCTGCAGCAAGGCCGAACGCACCGCTGGTACCTGGTTGACCACATTGAGCAAACCGTAGTCGTGGATCATGCCGTTATAGCGCACGGCTGTCACGGGAACCGCGGCCTGGTCCAGCTTGCGCGCATAGGCTTCGCCTTCGTCACGCAACACATCGGCACCGGCGGTCTGAATCAGCGCGGGCGGTAAGCCCTTGAGCTGATCCGTGGTCGCCCGCAGCGGCGAGGCGTAGATCTCGGCCCGCTGGTTGGCGTCGGTGGTGTAGTTGTCCCAGAACCACTTCATCATGTTCCTGGTGAGGAAGTGCCCTTCGGCGTACTGGTTGTAGGACGCCGTCTCGAAGTTGGCATCGGTCACCGGCCATAACAGCAGTTGGAACTTGATCGCAGGTGTGCCCTTGTCCTTGGCCATCAGGCTGACGACGGCTGCCATATTGCCGCCGACACTATTACCCGCGACCGCCAGGCGTTTGCCGTCGACGTTGATGTCCTTGCCATGCTCGGCGACCCACTTGGTTGCGCCGTAGGCCTGGTTGATCGCCACCGGATAGCGGGCTTCCGGTGAAGGCGTGTAGTTGACGAAGACCGCCACGGCCCCCGAACCCACCACCAGATCGCGCACCAGGCGCTCGTGAGTCGGGTAATCCCCCAACACCCAGCCGCCGCCGTGGAAGAACATGAACACCGGCAATGTGCCCTTGACCCCGGCTGGCCGCACGATGGTCAGGTCCAGCGGCTGGCCATCGACCTGAATGGTCTTCTGGCTCACGTCCGCCTTGGGCAGGGTCAACTTCACACCGGCCTGGGCACCCGTCAGTACGGCACGGGCTTGCGTGGGTGTCAGTTGTTCCATCGGTTTGCCGGTGCCGGCGTTCAACACATCCAGGAAGGCCTGGGTAGTATGTTCAACGTCGCCATTGGCGGCAAACGCGTGAGTGACGGACAGGGCGAGCAGGCTGCCGGTCAGCACGTTGGCAAATGTGTTCATGTTCTTCTCCAGTGACAGCGGCAGTGGTTAGACGGTTACGTGCAGGCGCACTTCGACGTTGCCACGGGTGGCGTTGGAGTACGGGCAGACTTGGTGCGCAGCGTCGACCAGGCTTTGCGCATCGTCCTCGGCCAGGCCTGGCAGGCTGACGTGCAGGTCGATATCCAGGCCGAAACCGCCAGGGATCTGGCCGATGCCGACGTGGGCAGTGATCGAGGCATCATCCGGGATTTTGCGTTTGGTCTGGCTGGCGACGAATTTCAGGGCGCCGATAAAGCAGGCCGAGTAACCGGCGGCAAACAGTTGTTCCGGGTTGGTGGCCTGGCCGCCGGCGCCGCCCAATTCCTTGGGGGTGGAGAGTTTGACGTCGAGGATATTGTCGCTGGAAACAGCGCGACCATCACGGCCGCCGGTGGCGGTGGCTACTGCGGTATAGAGCGTTTGCATGGTGTCGTCCTCTTGGTTTTAGCACTAAAATTTTGCGCGCTAAGTAGTTGGTGAGGTAAATGTATAGCGCTAATGTTTAGCGCGCAAGATAAATGTATAAATATTTTTCAGTCGCTGCAAACCAATGTGGGAGGGGGCTTGCTCCCGATAGCGGTGTTTCAGTCAAAAGATTCGTCGACTGATAAACCGTTATCGGGAGCAAGCCCCCTCCCACAGGTTGAGTGTTTTGCCGTGTTCAGATCGCGTTCTGCAGGTTGCCCCGCAACGCAAGCAAGTCAGCCTGCAGCTTGCGCAATTGGTCCAGCTCCAAACCGCTGGCGCCGAGAATGCACTGTGGAATACCCATGGCTCTTTCCTGCAAGGCACGCCCGGCGTCGGTCAGTTCCACCACCACCACGCGCTCATCTTCACGGCTGCGGGTGCGGCTGAGCAGGCCTTCGGCTTCCAGTCGCTTGAGCAGTGGCGTCAGGGAGCCCGGGTCGGTCAGCAGGCGGCTGCTGATTTCACCGACGGTCAAACCATCTTCTTCCCACAGCACCATCATGGCCAGATACTGCGGGTACGTCAGGCCGAGGGCTTGCAGCAGCGGTTTGTAGACCTTGGTCATCAGCAGCGACGTGGAGTGCAGGGCGAAACACAGTTGGTTGTCCAGCAACAGGGATTCGCACGGGGCGGGATTTTTGCTCATGGTGGTGCCTCAAAAAAGCGTGTCTGCCTGGAATCTAGCGGGCAAATCTTTAATGCGCCAGATAATTCTGTCCGGGTGGTCAGACCAGTCCGCTTTGCAGCGCCAGATCCCAAGGCGGCACGGGGCTGAATCGGGACTTGAGATATTCCAGCAGCAACCGGCTGCGCGCATTGGGCTGCTGTTCCAGGCGCAGTGCATAGATCCCGGTGGTCTCCGGGTTGGGCAGGCCGTCTTGGCAAAACAGTGGCAGTAACTCGCCGCGCACCAGGTACTCACTGGCCAGCCAGGTGGGGAGGTGGGCGATCCCCAGCCCGGCGAGAGCCCCCGATAACAGCGCTTCAGCGTTGTTGGCGCTCATGCGGATGCGCCGCGGGCGATGCGTTGCACGTCGCCCGTCCAACTCGAAGCGCCACGCGAACATCGGCGCCAGGCCGTCCCAGTCCAGGCCGTCATGCTCGCTCAATTCGCGAGGGTGGGCCGGGGTGCCACGGCTTTTCAGGTAGGCCGGACTGGCGCAGGCGATGCGCACGATACTGGCCAGGGGCGTGGCGATCAGCCGGGTATCGACGATATGCCCGGCGCGCAGCACCAAGTCGACCTTGCCCAAGTGCGCGCCCTGCATATCGACAAAGCTGTCAATCAGATGCAGGTGCACATCCAGCCCCGGGTACACATTCAGAAAGTCGGCGATCACGGGCGCCAGATGCCGTCGCCCAAATGCTGCCGGTGCGTCCACGCGGATCAAGCCCTCGGGTGCATGGCTCAAGGAGACCGCTTCCGCCCGCGCCAGTTGCAGCTCGCTGACAATCCGTCGTGCCCGCTCGGCGAAGGCCAGGCCCGCCGGGGTCGGCACCACCGCGTGAGTGCTGCGCTGGAACAGGCGGCTGCCCACGGAGCTTTCCAGGCTGTCGATGCGCCGCGCCACCGCCGAGGGCGTCAGCGGATGGCGACGGGCTGCGGCGGAAAAGCTGCCGGTTTCCAGTACATCGAGAAACAGGCTCAGTTGATCGGTCAGTGTGTTGGGATTCATCGATACGCGCTTATGCGAGATTGGCATAGCCATTGTGCGTTGCTGTGCGTTTCCGCGCCAGGGTCGACTGCGTAGCATGCAGGGCCTGGGAATGTGGAGTAGCGAGCGGTGTTGGATTTAGCGGTGTATCTGGTATTGGGCGTGGCCCTCGGCACGGTGGGTGGCCTGTTTGGTATTGGCGGTGGGCTGATTGCGATCCCGGTCCTCGGCGTATGGTTCGGCCTGGACCAACAACTTGCCCAAGGCACGGCGCTGGTGATGGTGGTGCCGAACGTGATGCTGGCCCTGTGGCGTTACCACCAGCGCAATCGCATCGAACTGCGCCACGCCCTGCCGTTGGGCATCATGGGCTTCAGCTTTGCCTGGCTCGGCTCGATCTGGGCCGTGGGGCTGGACGCAGGCGCCATGCGCATCGGCTTTATCGTGTTCCTGCTGACACTCTCGGCTTACAACCTGCTGCGCATGTTCACGCGCAATGCACCGCCGACGGCACACATGCGTTATTCCTGGCCCTGGCTTGGCGTGTTGGGCGCGGCGTCCGGTTCCATGGGCGGTTTGTTCGGAGTGGGCGGCGCGGTGGTGGCCACGCCGGTACTCACCAGTGTGTTCGGCACCACCCAGGTGGTCGCCCAGGGCTTGTCCCTGGCCTTGGCCCTGCCCAGTACCGGGGTGACGCTGGTCACCTATGCCTGGCACCACGAAGTGGACTGGCTGATCGGCATCCCCCTGGCCGTCGGTGGCCTGCTCAGTATCAGTTGGGGCGTGAAAGTCGCCCACGCCCTGCCGGAAAGGCTGTTGCGCGGCCTGTTCTGCGGCTTCCTGGTGCTGTGTGCGGTAATGCTGACCTTTAAAGTCTGAAGCCTTCGAGGATGTACTCGGCCAGGCAATCGGTGATCGGTGAGGCCATCAGGGGGTTACGCAGCAAACGCAGGTTCATTGACGGCAAGGGCGGTAACCCTTCCTCGCTGCCGAGTATGCGCAGGTCTGCAGTCACCAGGCTTTCCATGCTGACCATGGCCGCCAAGCCTGCGCTGACGACTGCCTGGATCGCCGCCCCATTGGTGCTGTGATAGGCGAGGCGATAACTGCGCTCGACCGAATCCAGTGCCCCCAGGGCCCACTGGGTGTAAAGGCAGTCAGCACCGGAAATCGCGAGGGGCAGGGCGTCGTGCTCGTCTACGCAAAAGCACGGTGCTGCGGCCCATACCATGCGTTCGGAACGCAACAGTTCCCCGACATCATTCCCGGGCTCTCGGCTGATCACGGTCAGGGCCAGGTCCCGGCGCTGCATCAGCACCGTGGACGCCTCACAGTGCATCTCAATCTGGATCAGCGGGTATGCCTTGGAAAACCGCTGGAGAATCCCCGGCAGGAAGCGCATCACGTAGTCATCCGGTGTACCGATGCGTACCAGCCCCACCATATGCGGCTCGCGCAGGGTGTTGAACACTTCGCTGTGCAATTTCAGGATGCGCCGCGCGTAGCCCAGCAGCACTTGGCCCTCGGGGGTAAGCCGCACTTGCCGGCCATCGCGCTCGAACAGTTTGCGCTGCAGCACGTCTTCTTCCAGGCGCTTCATCTGCATGCTCACCGCCGATTGGGTGCGGTTGACCCGTTCACCGGCGCGGGTGAAACCGCCCTGGTCGGCGATGGCGACGAAGGTGCGCAGCACTTCAGTGTCGATGCTCGGGTAGTCGGACAATTGATCAATCTCCGAGATGTATTGCATAAGAAACATTCGTTGGATTGATCATAAGGCCAGGCTCACACTCGCGTCATCCCCATTGGAGGGCGAGAAGATGAAAGGTCAAAGAGGCTTTGTGTTGATGGCAAAACGTCCGTTTTCCGGGCTGTTTCACAGGATTGCCCGTTGGCAGGCGCTGCATGGGGAGCGTCAGGTCCTGGCCAGCTTGAGCGATGATGCGCTCAAGGACATCGGGCTCAATCGCGGCGACGTTGAGCAGGATCGCCATCTGCATTTCTGGCAAGACCCGCTGCGAAAATGACCCCGGATGCAGTAGGGTGGTTGGCGAGCCCACATGGAGAACCTCATGGCCGCCGACCTGTCTTTTTCCCTCAAGCAAGCTCGGCGCATGGCGCTGGCGGCCCAGGGATTTTCCGGGCGCCAGGCGCCCGTACTGATAAAAGCTGCGCACATCAACCGCGTGATCCAGCGCTTGGGCGTGTTGCAGATTGACTCGGTCAATGCGCTGGTGCGCTCTCATTACTTGCCGCTGTTTTCCCGCCTGGGCGGTTACTCGCCGTTGATGCTTGAACAGGCGGCCTGGAGCCAGGGCCGGCGGCGTTCGCTGTTTGAGTATTGGGGGCACGAGGCCTCGTTGCTGCCGATGGCGTTGTATCCCTTGATGCGTTGGCGTATGGAGCGGGCGCAGCAGGGACGGGGCATCTATTCGCAGATGGCGCGCTTCGGTCGTGAGCAACAGGCCACGATCCAGCGTGTTTTGCAGACTGTCGAACAGCAGGGCGCGCTGGGCGCGGGCAGTTTGTCGACCCGCGAAGAGCGAGCCGGACCCTGGTGGGACTGGAGCGATGAAAAGCATGCGCTGGAGTGGCTGTTCGCCGCCGGCCTGGTGACCGTTGCCGGCAGGCGTGGTTTCGAGAGGCTGTATGACTTGCCCGAGCGCGTCATCCCGGCTGACATCCTCCAGCAGACGCCATTGACCGAGGCCGAGGCCCAGCGTGGCCTGTTGCTGCACAGCGCCATCGCCCTGGGTGTAGGCACCGAAAAAGACCTGCGCGACTACTTCCGCCTTGACCCCGCCGACAGTCGCAGTCGCCTGGCGGAGTTGGTCGAGGACGGGCAATTGCAGGTGTGCCAGGTGCAAGGCTGGAAGCAGGCAGCATACTGCCTGCCCGAGCCCAAAGTGCCACGCAAGGTGTCGGCCAGCGCACTGCTGTCGCCCTTCGACTCGCTGGTCTGGGAGCGTAGCCGCACCGAGCGCCTGTTCGATTTCCGCTACCGCCTGGAGATCTACACCCCGCAACACAAACGGGTGTACGGCTACTACGTGCTGCCGTTTTTGCACAACGAGCGGATCGCTGCACGTATCGACCTGCGGGCCGAGCGCGCCAACGGGCGCCTGGCCGTGCATGGGGTGCACGAAGAGGAGCCGGGGCTGGATGATGAGGGGATGCAGGCGCTGGCCCTGAACCTGCGGCAAATGGCCGACTGGCTGGGGCTGGAACAGGTGCAGCTCAATTGCCAGCGGCCGAGTGCCGACCGGTTGCGGTTAGCCATGCTGCACGTGTAGGAGGAAGGTACTTGCGTGGCGAGCGGGCTTGCCACAACAAGCCCTATTTTCCAAACGTCTGCTAGCGTTTGACCTGCTTCAACGTTTCGGCAATCAGGAACGCCAACTCCAGCGACTGATCGGCGTTCATCCTTGGGTCGCAGTGGGTGTGGTAACGGTCCGACAAGCCATCTTCGGTGATCGGCCGCGCGCCGCCGATGCACTCGGTGACGTTCTGCCCGGTCATCTCGATATGAATCCCGCCGGCATACGTGCCCTCGGCCTGGTGCACCTGGAAGAACTCCTTGACCTCGCCGAGGATCTGCGCAAAGTCGCGGGTCTTGTAGCCGCTGCTGGCCTTGATGGTGTTGCCGTGCATCGGATCGGAGCTCCACAGCACCTGCTTGCCTTCGCGCTGCACCGCGCGAATCAGCTTGGGCAGGTGGTCGCCGACTTTGCCTGCGCCCATGCGCGCGATCAGGTTGAGGCGGCCGGGGTCGTTGTCGGGGTTGAGGATGTCGATCAGGCGGATCAGGTCGTCCGGGTTCATGCTCGGGCCGACCTTCACGCCGATTGGGTTGTTCACCCCGCGCAGGAATTCGACATGGGCGCCATCCAACTGACGGGTGCGGTCGCCGATCCACAGCATGTGGGCCGAGCAGTCGTAGTAGTCGTTGGTCAGGCTGTCGCGGCGCACGAAGGCTTGTTCGTAGTTGAGCAGCAGCGCTTCATGGGCGGTGAAAAAGCTGGTTTCGCGCAACTGTGGCGAGCTGTCCATGCCGCAGGCGCGCATGAAGGCCAGGGTTTCGTCGATGCGGTCGGCCAACTGGCTGTATTTTTCCGCGAGGGCGGAGTTGGCGATAAAGTCCAGGTTCCACTTGTGCACCTGGTGCAGGTCGGCAAAACCGCCCTGGGCAAAGGCGCGCAGCAGGTTGAGGGTGGCGGTGGACTGGTGGTAGGACTGCAGCAGGCGGTCCGGGTCCGGCACGCGGCTTTTTTCGTCGAAACCGATGCCGTTGACGATGTCGCCACGGTAGGCGGGCAGGGTGATGCCGTCGAGGGTCTCATCGTTGGCCGAGCGCGGCTTGGCGAACTGGCCGGCCATGCGCCCGACTTTCACCACCGGGCAGCCGGCAGCGAAGGTCATCACGATGGCCATCTGCAGCAGCACCTTGAAGGTGTCGCGGATTTTTGCGGCGGAGAACTCTGCAAAGCTCTCGGCGCAGTCGCCACCTTGCAGCAGGAACGCGCGACCCTGGGTCACCTCGGCAAACTGACGGCGCAACTCGCGGGCTTCCCCGGCAAACACCAACGGCGGATAGCTGGCCAGGCTCTGCTCCACTTGCAACAAGTGCGCAGCGTCCGGGTACTGGGGTTGTTGCTGGATTGGCAGGGCGCGCCAGCTGTCGGGGCTCCAGGGTTGGCTCATCATGAACTCGATTGGGTGGTTGACGGTCGGGCGCCAATGTTATCAGCAATTAGTGCGTGACCTGTTGCCGCCGGTTGGCCGACAATCGCGCCTTTGCCGTGGGGTAGACCCTTTAGGAGTAGTGATGAGCGAGGAGCGTGTCGAGCGCCTGCTGGCCGAAGTCCATGATGATTTCGGCATGATTCGTGTACTCGAGGTGGCCGATTACCGGTTTCTCGAGTTTGGCGACGCCATCGAGCAAAGCTGCGTGTTCACCGCTGACCCGAGCTGGCTGGAGTACGACTACACCCGCGCGATGCTGATCGGTGCGTTGTGCCATGAGCAGCCGGAGAGCGCACTGTTCCTCGGCCTGGGAGCTGGCACCTTGACACAGGCGTGCCTCAAGTTCCTGCCGCTGGAGGATGTCGAAGCCATCGAGCTGCGCCCCGATGTGCCGCGCCTGGCCATCGAATACCTGGGGCTGGATGATGATCCGCGCCTGTATATCCGCATCGGCGACGCCTTGGAATTGTTGGAGAGCGCTGAATCGGCGGACCTGATTTTCGTCGACCTCTACACGGATGTCGGTCCCGGCGTCGGACACCTGGCCTGGACCTTCCTGGAAAACTGCCAGAAGAAACTCAACCCCGGCGGTTGGCTGGTGATCAACCAGTGGGCGACCGATGATGGCAAACCCTTGGGCGCGGCGCTGCTGCGTGGTTTGTACCACCGGCATTATTGGGAACTGCCGGTGAAGGAGGGCAATGTGATCCTGTTGGTGCCTTCGGAGCTGGACCAGGCTCTGGATCTGGATGCGCTTTCTACTCGGGCTGAGTTGTTGGCGCCGCGTCTGGGCTATTCGTTGCAGCCGTTGATCAAGGCGATTCGTCCGGCTACATAAGCTAGATGCCCTTGAACACCCCTGGCCGTTTCTCGACCATCGCCCGCACGCCTTCCTTGGCATCCTCGCTGTTCAGCAATTTATCCACCATCGGCGGCAGCGCGGCGGCGGCAACGGTTTCGCCTTCCATGTGTGCCAGGCGGGCCGACATCAAGGTGGCCTGGACGCCAAGCGGCGCCTGGCGCGCGATGCGGCTGGCGAGTTCGATGGCACGGGGCAGCAGGTCTTCACTGGCCATGACTTCCTGCACCAGGCCCAGGCGCAGGGCTTCGTGGGCGTCGAACTCATCGCCGGTGAGCAGCCAGCGCATGGCGTTGCCCCAGCCGGCGATCTGATGAAAGCGCAATGTCGCGCCTCCAAACGGAAAAATCCCACGTTGCACTTCCATCTGCGCAAAGCGGGTATTGCTCGCGCACAGGTTGATATCCGCCGCGAGCATCAACTCGATACCGATGGTCAGGCAGTAGCCCTGGGCCGCGACGATCACCGGTTTGCTGACCCTGGGGCCGGCGAAAACGCCCCAGGGATCGCAACCGCCCAGGGGCGGTTGCCAGCCTCCAGCCATCACGGCGCTGACATTGGCCAGGTCCAGGCCCGCGGTGAAGTGGTCGCCGTGGGCAAATACTACGGCCACCCGTGCTTCGTCATTTCGATCAAATTCGCCATAAGCCAGGCTCAGCTCATTGAGCAAGTCCAGGTCAAAGGCGTTGCGCTTGGCGACCCGATCCAGGCCCAACAGCAGGACATGGCCCTGGAGTTCACGGCTGACGCGGCTGCTGCTGGCTTGATTCATCGGGTGTTCCCTCGGGCGCAATGAAGGGTTTCAGACCAAAGGGTCTCGATGCAAGGTGAACCGTTTAAGCGTTATGACCAGCAGGGCCGGGCCTTTGAAAAATAGACCCTGCCGCGCTTATCTGCAAAGACTGTGATGCAGCGCGGTTTATCGGCGCCTGGCGATAAAAAAAGCTCCCTTTTTCAGGTATTTCCGGTATAGTGCGCGCCGGCCTTTAACCGGGCCGCGTTTAGGTAGCGCAATTCCCCGAAGTCAGCTTCGGCTGCACGTCCGCACAGCGGACTCTCCCTTGACGAATCTTTTTCATTCATTCGTTTTCGCAAATCCCCGCCGACAAAGCAGCCAGGGCGACTCTTGAGTCTCAACACGGCATGCGCAGCTTTGGAGCATGGGTCTTTGCGGATGCACTTAGAGGCAGACCCATGACCCAGGAAACCGGCGGCTTCGCCGCTTTTAATCTTAACCCGAACATTCTCGCTGCCGTCATCGCGACCGGCTACGAAGAACCTTCGGCGATTCAGCAGCAATCGATCCCGATCATCATGGCCGGCCAGGACATGATTGGCCAGGCGCAAACCGGTACCGGTAAAACCGCCGCGTTCGCCCTGCCTATCCTGCACTGCATCGATCCTGCCAAGCGCGAGCCGCAAGCCCTGATCCTGGCGCCAACGCGTGAGTTGGCGCTGCAAGTAGCAACCGCTTTTGAAACCTACGCCAAGCAAATGCCAGGCGTTACCGTTGTTGCCGTCTACGGCGGCGCGCCGATGGGCCCGCAACTAAAAGCCATCCGTAATGGCGCTCAGATCGTCGTGGCCACCCCGGGCCGTCTGTGCGACCACCTGCGTCGCGACGAAAAAGTCCTGTCGACCGTGAACCACCTGGTTCTGGACGAAGCCGACGAAATGTTGAAGCTGGGCTTCATGGATGACCTGGAAGTCATCTTCAAGGCACTGCCACCGACCCGTCAGACCGTCCTGTTCTCGGCTACCCTGCCACAGTCGATCCGTGCCATTGCCGAACGCCATCTGCGCGATCCGCAACACGTGAAGATCCAGACCAAGACTCAGACCGTTACCGCGATCGAACAGGCTCACCTGTTGGTTCACGCTGACCAGAAGACCTCGGCTGTATTGAGCCTGCTGGAAGTCGAAGACTTCGATGCCCTGATCATGTTCGTGCGTACCAAGCAAGCGACCCTGGACCTGGCCAGTGCCCTGGAAGCCAAAGGCTACAAAGCCGCTGCGCTGAACGGTGACATTGCCCAGAACCAACGTGAGCGCGTGATCGACTCCCTCAAGGATGGCCGCCTGGACATCGTTGTGGCGACCGACGTAGCGGCCCGTGGTCTCGACGTTCCGCGTATCACCCACGTGTTCAACGTTGACATGCCTTACGATCCGGAATCCTACGTTCACCGTATCGGCCGTACCGGCCGTGCCGGTCGCGAAGGTCGTGCACTGCTGCTGGTGACGCCACGTGAGCGCCGCATGCTGCAAGTGATCGAGCGTGTAACCGGTCAGAAAGTCGCCGAAGTCCGCCTGCCGGATGCCCAGGCCGTTCTCGATGCCCGCATCAAGAAACTGACCAACAGCCTGTCGCCCCTGGTGGCTGACGCTGAATCGACCCACGGCGACCTGCTGGACCGCCTGACCGCCGATATCGGTTGCACCCCGCGTGCCCTGGCTGCAGCCCTGCTGCGCAAGGCTACCAACGGTCAGGCCCTGACCCTGGCAGCCATCGAGAAAGAGCGCCCACTGGTGCCGAACAACGCGCCACGCGGTGATCGTCCAGAACGTACCGGCGACCGTCCGGACCGTGGTGACCGTGAGCGTCGCGCTCCGGTTCCATTGGCTGAAGGCCGTGCCCGTTGCCGTACCGCGCTGGGCGCGCGGGATGGTATCGCTGCCAAGAACCTGCTGGGCGCTATCCTCAACGAGGGTGGCCTGGCACGTGAAGCCATCGGTCGCATCCAGGTCCGTGACAGCTTCTCCCTGGTGGAGCTGCCGGAAGACGGTCTGGAAAAACTGCTGGCCAAGCTGAAAGACACCCGCGTTGCCGGCAAGCAATTGAAGCTGCGTCGCTACCGCGAAGATTGATCCGCCCTCGGGCTGATTGATCGCACATAAAAAATCCCCGACTGGTTCGGGGATTTTTTTTGTCCGCGGTTAACCGAAGCGGTAGATGTCCATACCCAGCGCGCCCATGGTGAACCCCTGGTGTGCAACGCTGAAGTCACCCCCTGCGCCGCGCGCAAAGTACAGCGGCAACAAATGTTCGTCGCTGGGATGGCTGCGTACGGCGTGGGGCGCCTGGCGACGGTAATCATGCAAGGCCGCCTCGTCGTTGGCGGCGAGTGTCTCCACCATCCAGTCACGGAAGTCGCGTGCCCAAGGCTCGATACTCTCAGGTCCGGCCTGCCAGTTCAGCTCGCCCAGGTTATGGGTGATGCTGCCGGAGCCGATCAACAGCACGCCCTGTTCGCGCAAGCTGGCCAAGGCATGCCCGACGCGGGTTTGCAGGGCAGGGCCCATGTGACTGGGCAAGGAGACTTGCACCACTGGGATATCCGCTGCCGGGTACATCAGCGAGAGCGGCACCCAGGTGCCATGGTCAAAAGGGCGGCGCTCATCGATTCGCGCATTCAAGCCGTCGGCATGAAGCAGTTCGACAATTTCGCCGGCCAATTGCGGGTCGCCCGGTGCCGGGTACTGCACGGCGAACAGCTCCCGGGGGAAACCGCCGAAGTCGTGCCAGGTCTCGGGCGCAGCACTGCCGCTGACCAGCAGTTCCTGGCTTTCCCAATGTGCCGACACCACCACAATTGCCTTCGGCCGTGGCAGTTCAGCGGCCAGGCGCTTCAGGGCGGGGCCGCTGGCGCCGGGTTGCAGGGCAAGCATGGGCGATCCGTGGGAGATAAACAGGCTGGGCAACATAAGGAAGGTCCTGAGGGTTAACATGGGCCCATCTTCAATCAGATCATTGATCTAAATCTAATATAAGTTTTAGCGGTTTTTGATCGAATTTTCGGAGGTGATTCCATGGAGCCCAAATTTTGGCAGGAGCGCTGGGCGCGCAATCAGATCGGCTTTCACCTGCCCGAGGTCAATCCTTACCTGTTGCGGTATTGGCCTGCGCTGGGCCTTGCCCAGGGCGCCAAGGTGCTGGTGCCGCTGTGTGGTAAAAGCCTGGACCTGATGTGGCTGGCCAGCAACGGCTATCACGTACTCGGCGTTGAACTGTCGGAGCAGGCCGTGGAAGCCTTTTTCGGCGAGCAGAACCTGAAGCCGCGCATCACTCGGCACGGCGTGTTCAAGGTGTACCAGGCTGATTTGATCGAAATATGGTGCGGCGATTTCTTTGCCTTGGACGCCGGGGCACTGGCCGACTGCACTGCGCTCTACGACCGTGCCGCACTGATCGCCCTGCCGCCGTTGATGCGTGCGCAGTACACCGAGCAGTTGAATAGCCTGCTGCGGCCAGGCTGCCAGGGGTTGCTGATCACCCTGGACTACGACCAGACGCAAAAAGCCGGCCCGCCCTTTGCGGTGCCGGATGATGAGGTGAGGGTGCTGCTGGGTTTGCAGTGGAGCCTGGAGGTGCTCGAAGCCCAGGATATCCTGGGTGAGAGCTGGAAGTTCGTGCAGGACGGTGTTACGTGCCTTGAAGAGCGCGTTTATCGACTCATCAAGGTGTAAAACCCGCGCACAAAAAAAGGGGCGATCCAATCGCCCCTTTTGCATTACCGGGTATCAGCCCCGACGACGCAGCGCGTCGATACGCTCTTCCAGCGGCGGGTGGCTCATGAACATGCGAGCCAGGCCCTGCTTGACACCACCGTTGATGCCAAAGGCGGTCAGGCTGTCGGGCATATGCACCGGCAGGCCCTGTTCGGAGCGCAGGCGCTGCAGCGCACTGATCATTGCACTGGTGCCAGCCAGGCGTGCGCCGGCTTCGTCTGCACGGAACTCTCGTTTGCGCGAGAACCACATCACAATCGCGCTGGCCAGGAAGCCCAGTACCACTTCGGCAAAGATGGTCGCTACGAAGTAGGCGATCCCGCGGCCGCCTTCGTTCTTGAAGATCACCTTGTCGACAAAGTTGCCGATGATCCGCGCAAAGAACATCACGAAGGTGTTCACCACGCCCTGCACCAGCGCAAGGGTAATCATGTCGCCGTTGGCTACGTGGCCGATCTCGTGCGCGAGGACCGCCTTCACCTCATCGGGAGAGAATCGCTCGAGCAGCCCTTGGCTGACCGCCACAAGGGCGTCGTTCTTGTTCCAGCCCGTCGCAAAGGCGTTGGCCTCGTAAGCAGGGAAAATCCCGACCTCGGGCATTTTTATACCTGCTTCCTGAGACAACTGCTCCACGGTCTGCATCAGCCATTGTTCATGGCGGGTGCGTGGTTGAGTGATGACCTGGGTGCTGGTGCTCATCTTCGCCATCCACTTGGAGATGAACAGCGAGAACAGCGAACCGGCAAAACCAAAGACCGCACAGAAAATCAGCAGCTGATTGAGGTTCAGATCAACCCCGTTGGCCGCCATGAACCCGTTGAAGCCAAAAAGGCTCAGGGTGATGCTGGCAATCAGCACGACCGCCAGGTTGGTGGCCAAGAACAGCAGGATGCGCATCATGGTTGTAGAGTTCTCCTCATGCTTAATATGTCGCGTACTGCGGGGTATATAAGGTGCGGCTTGGGGTGATTCAACCGAGCGACTATTTCAAACTGTGTCCTACAGCCTGAATGTAGAGCCTTGAAGGGATTTTCCGATGATGAATACTACCCGTGAAAAGCCACTTTTTGCCTTGCGGCCCCGTAACTACAGGGGCTTATGGATGTAGAAACGCAAGTGCAGTACGGGGAAAGTGTATAGCCAGAGAAGTGTTGCCAGATAATCGCTGTACGACCGAATGCCGGTCGTACAGCGCCATGCCGGTTACTGGCGATAGGACTTGAGGAAGTTGCCGATACGGCCAATGGCCATGTCCAGGTCATCCACGCGCGGCAGGGTCACCACTCGGAAGTGATCCGGCCACGGCCAGTTGAACGCCGTGCCCTGGACCACCAGCAGCTTTTCCGAGAGCAGCAGGTCGAGCACGAACTTCTCGTCGTTGAGGATCGGGCAGACCTTCGGGTCGATCCTCGGGAAGGCGTACAGCGCGCCCATGGGCTTGACGCAGCTCACGCCCGGGATTGCATTGAGCAACTCCCAGGTGCGGTTGCGCTGTTCCAGCAGACGGCCCTGGGGCAGGACCAGGTCATTGATGCTCTGGTAGCCGCCGAGGGCGGTCTGGATTGCGTGCTGGCTCGGCACGTTGGCGCACAGGCGCATGTTGGCCAGCATGTCGATGCCTTCGATGTAGCTCTGGGCATTGTGCTTGGGCCCGGAAATCGCGATCCAGCCGGAGCGGAAGCCCGCTACGCGGTAGGACTTGGACAGGCCGTTGAAGGTCAGGCACAGCAGGTCCGGCGCCAGGGAAGCGGTGCAGATATGCACCGCATCGTCGTAGAGGATCTTGTCGTAGATCTCGTCGGAGAACACCACCAGGTTGTGCTGGCGTGCCAACTCGAGCATGCCCAGCAGCACTTCCCTGGAGTACACCGCACCGGTGGGGTTGTTCGGGTTGATGATCACCAGGGCCTTGGTGTTCGGTGTGATCTTGGCCTTGATGTCGGCCAGGTCCGGGAACCAGTCGGCGCCCTCGTCGCACAGGTAGTGCACCGGGTGGCCGCCGGCCAGGGTCACGGCGGCGGTCCACAGTGGGTAGTCGGGTGCTGGCACCAGCACTTCGTCGCCGTTGTTGAGCAGGGCCTGCATGGACATCACGATCAGCTCGGACACGCCATTACCCAGGTAGATGTCTTCGATGCCGACGCCTTCGACCTGCTTCTGCTGGTAGTACTGCATCACGGCCTTGCGCGCGCTGAACAGGCCCTTGGAGTCGCTGTAGCCCTGGGCGGTGGGCAGGTTGCGGATCACATCCTGGAGGATTTCATCCGGCGCTTCGAAACCAAAGGGCGCCGGGTTGCCGATGTTCAGCTTGAGGATGCGATGGCCTTCCTCTTCCAGGCGCTTGGCGTGCTTGAGCACCGGGCCGCGAATGTCGTAGCAGACGTTGGCGAGCTTGTTCGATTTGCTGACCTGCATGGCGATGTGATCCTGAAAATGAACGATCCAGACGGTGTGGGCACTACCGTACTGTGAATGCTGCAAGGCCCGCACCCATAAATACGTTTGAATGCCGGTAGCGCGGGTGCCAGACTGGCGTTTTGAAGAGGCGCAATCATACGTGCCGCCTGATCCATGGAAAAGATACAGATCAGGCTTTTTCAGTTGCCGAGGTGTACCGATGGAAAAGTTGCAGAAAACCGTTGAAGAATGGAAGGCAATGCTCGATCCGGAGCAGTACAACGTGTGCCGTCTCAAGGGCACCGAGCGCCCTTTCAGCGGCAAGTACAATGAGACCCGGACCGATGGGGTGTATCACTGCATCTGCTGCAATGCGCCACTGTTCGATTCGACCACCAAGTTTGACTCCGGCTGCGGCTGGCCGAGTTTCTACGCGCCGATCGCCGACAGCGCAATGATCGAGATCCGTGACGTCAGCCACGGCATGATCCGCACCGAAGTCACCTGCGCCAAATGCGATGCGCATCTGGGCCATGTGTTCCCGGACGGTCCGCCGCCGACGGGGCTGCGGTATTGCATCAACTCGGTGTGCCTGGACCTTGTACCCCGTTAACTCGACTGACGGCGGGCCCCTGTAGGAGCGAGCTTGCTCGCGAAAGTCGTCAACGATTACACGGGCATTCTGGTTCAGCCCGGTGTCCTTGAGTTTTTCGCGAGCAAGCTCGCTCCTACAGAGTGTTGATGAGGTGTCATCAGTGCGGTCAATTAAATTGCACACAATTGAATTGCCTACTATGTTTCATCCTCTTTCTTCCTTATCGAGGCACTGCCATGAGCAACAACCTGCTGAGCATCCCTTGCACCACCATCAAGGGTGAGCAAAAGACCTTGGCCGATTTCGCCGGCAAGGCCGTCCTCGTGGTCAACACCGCCAGCAAATGCGGCTTCACCCCGCAGTACAAGGGCCTGGAGCAACTCTGGCAGCAGTACAAGGACCAGGGCCTGGTGGTATTGGGCTTTCCTTGCAACCAGTTCGGCAAGCAGGAGCCCGGTGACGAAGGGGCGATTTCCGAATTCTGCGAGCTGAACTTCGGTGTCAGCTTCCCGTTGTTCAAGAAGATCGACGTCAATGGCAGCGATGCCCATCCACTGTTCGTGCAACTGAAAAAACAGGCGCCGGGGCTGCTGGGGTCCAAGGGCATCAAGTGGAACTTCACCAAGTTCCTCATCGGCCGCGACGGCCAGGTGGTCAAGCGCTTCGGTCCTGCCACCAAGCCGCAGGACTTGACCCAAGAGATCGAAGCCTTGCTCAAATGACCGACTTGCCCAGTGTGTCCCTGGCCCTGGACAGCCAGCTGTGTTTCAAGCTCTACGCTGCGTCACGCGCTGTCACCCGTGCCTATAAGCCGATGCTCGACCAGTTGGGTCTGACCTACCCGCAATATGTGGTGATGCTGGTGTTGTGGGAGTGGCACGCCACGCCTGCGCTGCAGCCGACGGTCAAGGCCCTGGGGGAGCGCCTGATGCTCGACTCGGGCACGCTGACGCCGCTGCTCAAGCGCCTTGAACAGCTTGAGTTAGTGGCGCGTCGGCGCAGTGCCAGGGATGAGCGTGAAGTGCACTTGAGCCTGAGCGAGGCCGGTGTGCAACTGCGGGACCAGGCCCATGGCCTGAAAACCCGCCTGCTGTGTGATCGCGGCATCGACCTGAATCAAGCCGATGCCTTGCGCGACGGTCTCGACCAGTTGCTTGTGCAACTTAAAGACTTGTCGTCCCAGGCACCCACAAGTCCAGCAGGGCATTGAGTTCTTCGCGGCGGAACGGCTTGGCCAGGTAGTCATTCATCCCCGCCGCACGGCAGCGCTCGCGTTCTTCGGACAAAGCGTTGGCGGTCAACGCGACAATCGGCAGGTCCGGCCAGCGCCCGCTGCGCCGAATCTGCCGGCTGGCCTCATAGCCATCCATCACCGGCATGTTGCAGTCCATCAGCACCATATCGAAGCGCTGTTCTTCAAGAAACTTGAGCGCTTCGCCACCGTGGGCGGCCACGATCACTTCGCAGCCCAGTTTGCTGAGCATGCCCTTGGCCACCAGTTGGTTGACCGGGTTGTCCTCCACCAGCAGGATGCGCGCCCGATGTGCGAGCGGTGCGGCATCCAGTTGGACGGGGTCAAGCACCAGGTGCGCGTCGGTGCGCAAGTTGCGTTGCAGGATCTGGTACAGCGCGTTGCGGCTCAAGGGGCGTGCCTGTTGGTGCAACGGCGCCAGTGCCGCCACTTCTTCGCTGGGCATGAAGTTGCCATAGGCGGTCACCAGCAGGATGGGCGCGGTAATGCCCGGCCGTATGCGGAACAGGCATTCCGGGCAGTCGGTAATCAGCAGATCGGGGGTTTGCCCGCTCAAATCGTCATCCATGGTGAAACAGCGCAGGGACAGTCCCCAGCAGGGCAGCAGGGTCGTGAGCAACTCTGTCAGGCCGCTGCCGGCGTTGGTGATGGCGATGACCTCGCCTTTGAGAGGCGCTGGCTGGACCGCGGGCAAATGGGCGGGCAGTGGCAGGTCTGCGCAGAACTGGCTGCCAAAGCCCACCTCCGAGCTGATACTCAAGCACCCCTTCATCGCTTCGCACAGGTTGTGCGTCAGTGCCAGGCCCAGGCCCGTCCCGCCATACTGGCGAGTGATGCCGGCGCCGGCCTGGGTGAACGGTTGGAAGATTTTCACTTGGGCCTCCTGCGCAATACCGATGCCGGTATCGCAGACTTCAATGCGCACCCCGCCCTCATGGGTACGCAGGCGCACATCAACCCGACCAAAGCGGGTGAACTTCAAGGCGTTGGAGAGCAAGTTACTGACAATCTGCCGCACACGGGTCGGGTCACCCAGCACCTGGGCCGGGAACTGCGGGTCGATCAGGCAGCTCAGTTCCACACTCGGTGCGGCGTTCTGCGATAACAGGTTGGCGGTGTCTTCCACCAGTGCGCCGAGGTCGAACGGGATGCGCTCCAGCTCCAACTGGCCGGCGTCGAACTTGGACAGGTCGAGAATATCGTTGAGCAGTTCCACCAGCACTTTGCCGGAGTCATGGGCGATAGACAGTTGCTGGCGTTGTTCGGCGTTCAACGGGCTGTCCAGCGACAGTGCGATCATGCCCAGCAGGCCGTTGAGCGGGGTGCGGATTTCGTGGCTCATGTTCGCCAGGAAGGCCGCCCGGGCCTGGGCCATGCCCAATGCATGCATCTTGGCGGCTTCCAGCTCATCGTTGGACTGGGTCAGCCGCTGGTTGCTGGCCTTGAGTTCAAGGGTGCGCGCGGACACGATATGTTCCAGTTGCCCCAGGTATTCAGTCAGCCGATCCTCGGCGTGGCGGCGCTGCTGGATTTCGGTTTCCATGTTTTCGAATTGCTGGTTGGCGACGTCCACCAGCACGCCGATTTCATCGTGCTCATGTCCTGGCGGGCAGTCCAGGCGTGCCTGCTTGCGGGTACTCAGCTCACGAATAATGCGCACCAGCGGTTGGGTCAGCATGACGTAGAACAGGCCCAGCAAAATCCCGGTCAGCAGCAGGCTGCGCGCGAACCCGTTGAGCAGGGTGATCTCGGCGCGGCGCAGGAACCGGCTACCAAAGGCGTAGGTGTCGACGTCCAGGCGCAGTACGCCAAGTGACTCGTTGGGCATGTGGCTCAGGAACAGTTGGTCTTCGAACTGGCGGTTGGCGCCAAACATGAAGTCACTGATGGGCCGGTAGGTGCTTTCCTTGCGTGGCCGGTCGACATCGGCCAGCACCACGCCGTTGTTGTCGATCAACTGCGCGCGAATGATGGCGGGGGAGTGCAGCAGGCCCAGGGTCAGTTCCTGGGCCAGTTCGGCATCGATGTTGTAGGCGATACGTGACGCGGGGTTATGGCTGATTTCGATCAGCGAACGTATTTCGCGGTTGATGGATGCGTCTTCGCTGGCATAATCAATGCCGATTTGGATCAGGCTGAGCAAGGTTCCCAAGACGAAACCGACCAGTACCGTCAATCTGGCTTGTTTATAAGACAAGCGGTGGGCGAACTTGATATCCATTGAGTGTTGAACCACTTCACGTTTCCCTTCGCCCGGCAAGCATAGCTGAACATCCACAAGCCCAGGCCTGCCCGGCATGAATCGTTTTTTACGCAGCCCCAAGCGGTCTGTCGCAGGGTTGCCAATACGCCATCTTTTGCAAGAACTTGCCAGAGGAATAATCGTGGATTCTCGATTGAGTGCCTTTCTGGAGCGAGCCGATGCCGTGCTCGCCCGCCTGGAACCCTTGTTGCCCGCGCCGCGCCAAACCATCGACTGGAACCAGTGCCTGGCCGCCCGTTGGCAGCGCGAGGGCCGCAGTGGCTTCCTGTTGCCGCTGGACGTGAGCCTGGACATGCGCTTGTCCGACCTGATCGGCGTGGACAAGCAACGTGAAACCCTGGCGCGCAACACCCAGCAGTTCCTGGATGGCCTGCCTGCCAACCATGCGTTGCTGTGGGGTTCGCGGGGCACCGGTAAATCGTCCATGGTGCGCGCTTTGCTCGCCCAACACGCCAAGGCCGGTCTGCGCCTGATCGAAATCGAGCGTGACCACTTGGCCGACCTGCCGCGGGTGGTTGAGCAACTGCTCAAGTTGCCGCAACGTTTCATCCTGTTCTGCGACGACTTGTCGTTCGAAGCCGGCGAAGGCGACTATCGGGTGCTCAAGAGCGTGCTGGATGGCTCCCTGGAACAGGCCCCTGAAAACGTGCTGCTGTATGCCACGTCCAACCGCCGCCACCTGGTGCCGGAAAACCAGAGCGACAACGATAACTGGAAGCGCGTGGACGGTGAGTTGCACCCGAGCGAGGCGGTGGAAGACAAGATTGCCTTGTCCGACCGCTTTGGCTTGTGGCTGTCGTTCTACCCGTTCACCCAGGAACATTTCCTGGATGTTGTCGAGCACTGGATCGGTGAGCTGGCGAACAAGGCGGGTTTGCAGTGGCAGCGTGATGAGGACCTCGACATTCTCGCCGTGCGCTGGGCCACCGGGCGCGGCAACCGCAACGGTCGTTGCGCGTATCAATTCGCCCGTTACTGGGTGGGTCTCAAATTGCTGGAGCGTCAACCATGATCGATTTACAACAAGCCGGCACCGGCCTCGGTGGCTATGCCCTGCTGAGTGCCCAGCTGGAGTCGCTGCTGGCCGATGAGCGTGATTTCATCGCCAACAGCGCCCAGTTTTCGGCTTTCCTGTTCAGCCAGCTGGATGACCTGAACTGGGCGGGCTTTTACCTCAACCGCAATGAAGAGCTGGTGCTTGGCCCGTTCCAGGGGCAGATCGCCTGTGTGCGTATTCCGTTCGGCCGTGGGGTGTGCGGCGCGGCCGCGGCCTCGCGGCAAACCCAGCGAGTAGACGATGTGCACGCGTTCCCCGGGCATATCGCCTGTGACAGCGCGTCCAACAGCGAATTGGTGGTGCCACTGGTCAAGGACGGCACATTGATTGGTGTCCTTGACCTCGATAGCCCGTCGTTGGCCCGCTTTACCCCCCAGGATCAGGCCGGTATCGAACAGCTGGCGGCGATTTTCCTGCGGTTGACCGACTGCTGATCGAAATAGGGGGCGCGACCCGCCCCTTATCAGCCACCCAGTTCCTCAAGCCGCACTTGCAGCATCCTCTCCAACTCCAGCATCAGCTTCTCCAGGGATTTCACACCCGCTTCGATCAGGGGCCGATCATCGCCCCGGGCGCAGGCCTGTTCGACGGCTTCGCATTGCGAGGCCAGCGCAGAGGCTTGAACGATGCGCGCGGCCCCCTTGATCTTGTGAGCCTGTTCGATGATCTCTTCGGGCAAGGCCTGCGCTGCGATCAGTGCGACCAGTTCCTGACGATCCTGGCGACTGCTGCTCAGCAACTCTTCCAGCAAGAGGCGGCTCATGTGCGGATCGCCACCGGTAAGGGCCTCGAAGTTGCCGATGTCCAGGGTCATGCCGCTGGGTTGAGGACTTATCTTCGCCAATTGCCGCTCCAGCGCCGTAAGGTTGATGGGTTTGAACAGGCAGTCATCCATGCCTGCCTGCGCACAGCGTTGTTTCTCTTCGGGCTGGGCATTGGCAGTAAAACCCAGTACCACGCAAGGCGTCAGCTGTTCGCGTTCCTCGTATTCGCGTATCGAACGACTCAGCTCGTAGCCATTCATGATCGGCATGTTGCAATCGGCGATCACCAGGTCAAAGCGCTCCTGGCGCCAGGCCTGGAAGCCGGAGGCGCCGTTCTGGGCGGCGGTGTATTGATGACCCAGGTAGCCGAGCTGCTGGCACATCAACAGGCGATTCGCCGGGTGATCGTCCACCACCAGCACATTGAGCACCGGCACGTTCGAGGTTGCGGCGGGCTTGAGCTCTTCGGCCACCTGCAGCGCCGGCAGGCGATTCATTTTCAGGCTTACATGCACCTGGGTGCCCACCATGGGCACGCTGCTCAGGCTCAGTTGCCCGCCCATCATCGCGCACAGGCTGCGACAGATCACCAGCCCGAGGCCCGCACCGCTCCTGGCCAGCTGTCCTGAGTTGTCCGCCTGGGCAAAGGGTTCGAACAGGCGCATCTGGTCGTCCCGGCTGATACCGATGCCGGTGTCCTCCACCACCAGTTTCATCTCGACCTGCTGCGGCAGTTCGGTGGCTGATACTTCCACCTTGATCTTTACCTGGCCACGTTCAGTGAACTTGATGGCGTTGCTGATCAGGTTGGACAGCACCTGCTTGAAGCGCAGCGGGTCGATCAGCACTTCGGTGTGTTCCAGATCAGGCGTGAACTCCAGCAGCAGGCTAAGGGTTTTCTGGCGTGCCAGGCCGTCGAAGACACGCACCACCGACTCGATCACCTCCCTCAGGTTGACGCGTTCCGGTGCCAGGCTGAGGCGACCGGATTCAATCCGCGCGATGTCCAGGATGTCGCCGATAAGCTCGAGCAGATCCTTGGCCGAGTTGTAGGCAACCTCAATGGCCGGGCGGTCGAGGTGGCCCTGGTCCGCCCGTTTGAGGGTCAGCTCGAGCATGCCGATCACCGCGTTCATCGGCGTGCGGATTTCGTGGCTCATGGTGGCGAGGAATGTGCTTTTGGCCCGATTGGCCTCGTCGGCCCGCTCCTTGGCGGTGCGGAGTTCGTCGAACAACTGGCGTCGTTCACTGATATCGATCCAGCCACCGATGATGCCCTGAACTTCACCGACGGAGTCGCGGTACGGCAGGATCCAGTGGTAGATCGTCAGTTTTTTTCCGCGAATATGCAGGGTGCGGTCCAGGATCAGCGGGTTGCCCTCGGCCACCACGCGCCGATAGTCGGCATGGTATTGCGCCGCCTCGACGGCGAGGGCTGTGCTGATCTGGACCGCGCTTTTACCTATCACGTCCTCGCGCTTGACGTCGAACGCCTGCAGGTAGCTGTCGTTGCAGGTCTGCAGCAGCCCCTTGTTGTCACGTACGTAGATCGGGTGCGGGGTTTCATTGACCAGGGCGCGCATGAACTCGAACTGATCATTGAGGGCGCGCTCGGCCATTTTCCGTTGCTTGATCTGGCGGCGCATGTACGCGTTCCAGCTCAGGGAAATCAGCAGCAGCAGGCCGGTGCCGATAACGATGCGCGCAATCAGTTGGTGATAGTCGCGCCAGTAACTGTCCGAGGCGGCGGTATAGCCGCGCCAACGACTGTTGATCACGCCGAGTTCGTCCGGGGCGATGCTGAGCAACGCCTTGTCGAGAATCGAGCTGAGTTCGGTGGCGCTGCGGGAGGTCGCCAGCCCGAAGGTGGCCGGCATCGTGCCAATACTGAAGCTGATTTGGATCTTGTCCTGGAGTATCTGCGAGGACAGGAAGTAATTGGCGACCACCAGGGTATTCACCGCGCCCTCTACATGGCCTTGTACCAGCAGTTCGGCTGACTTGAACGTGTCGCCGGTATCTACCAGCTGAATCTTTGGGAAGTGCTCACGCAGGAATTTTTTCAGCGGGCTGCCTTGCGTGATCGCCAGGCGCTTGCCCTCCATTTCCTCAAGGCCTGTGGGGGCCTGGCCGTCCTTGCGTGTCAGCATCACGTAGGAGTTTTCCAGGTAGGGACGACTGAAGTTCAGTTGGGCTTCTCGCTCGACGCTGGGGATGATTGCTCCGACGATGTCCGCTTTGCCGGTTTCAACGTGCTCGATCATGGTGTTCACATCACGCCCGCGCTGAATCTCGAAGCGCAACCCGGTGCGCAGGCGAATCAGTTCCAGCAGGTCGGCCGTAATGCCGCGGAAAGTGCCATCGGCGTCGAAGAAGGTCAGCGGCGCAAAGGTGGGGTTCACGATCACTTTGACGACCGGGTTTTCTCTCAGCCAACGTTCTTCGCGAAGGCTCAGTTGCAACTTTTGGTCGGTCAGGAGGATGTCGCTGCCGGCACTCCAGCGTTTGGCAATCGTTTCCCGTTCGGCAGTGGGCACGGCCCTCAGCACGGCGTCGACGATGCTCAACAGTGTCTGCTGGTCCTGGGGCATTGCAAAGCTGAATCCATAGGCTTCATGTTTGCCGAAATTCGCCATGCGGATGTTTTTCAGGTAACCCTTGTTGATCATGTAGTGGGTGGAAATGGTATCGCCGAGAAAGACGTCTGCCTGGTCGAAAGCCACGGCATTCAAGGCGTTTTGATAAGAAGGGTAGGCACGGATGATTGCCTTGGGGTATAGCCTTTCCACTTCGTGCAGTGGCAGATAGTGATAGACCAGTGCCAGGCGCATGCCGGCCAGCCCATCATTCAGGCTGCGGGTTTCGCCTTCGCGGGTCACCAATACCGGCCGGTCCACGGCGTACGGTTCTGACAGCGTCAGGTTGGGATTTGCCGCTTCAAAGCTGTTGGAGGAACCCAGTAAATCGATTTCCCCTGCTTCGAGGGCACGAATGGCGGTCTCTCGGGAGGAGTAGCGCAACACTTTTACCGGCACGTCCAGCGCCATTGCCAGCAGGCCGGCGTAGTCGGCGGTGAGTCCCTCATAGTCACGCCCGCTGGAGGTGAGGTCAAAGGGCGGGTAGTCAGGAGACGCCGCGCCCAGTACCAGTTCGCGTTTGTTCTGGAGCCATTGGCGTTGGGCCTTGTTCAGGTAGGGTTCCAGCTGCACGGAGCTCGCGCGACTCAATAGGTTGAAATGCTCTGGGCTCGCTGGAGGGGTTGCAGGCACGGCGGTGCTGAAGCACAAACCGGCACTCAATATAATCAAATAGTCCTTTATACGCCTGGGCATCCGGTTTCTCACACTAGCGCGTTTCGTTTTGCCATCTCGATAAGTTCTACCAAGGACTTGGCTTGAAGTTTTTGCATCAGCCTCTTTTTATATGTGCTTACTGTTTTGTTGCTCAGGAACATACCTTTAGCTATTTCCTTATTGGTGCGGCCCTGTGCGAAAAGTTGCAATACCATCAACTCGCGATCATTTACGGCCTTGAACAGTTCAAGTTCCTTGCCGCTTTCATCGCAGGGGGTCAAGGCCTGGCTGGGGAAGTAGTTGTAACCGGACAGTACGGCGCGGATGGCGCTCATCAGCTCGCTCAGGTCACCTTCCTTGCACACGTAGCCATCGGCCCCCGAACGCATGCAGCGCGTGGCAAACAGGGTGGGGGATTGAGCCGTCAGAACCAGGGTTTTCATCGAGGCGTTCATGGCGTTGAATCGGCACAGCACTTCCAGGCCATCGAGTTTTGGAATGCTGATGTCGAGGATGATCAGGTCCGGCATGCATTCGCGGACCATTTGTATGGCGTCGCATCCGTTATCCGTTTCGCCGACTACTTTGAAGTTTTCTTCGTGCTCCAGCAACATTCGTATGGCCAGTCTTATAACGGGATGGTCATCAATAATAAAAACTGTGTTCATGATCATATTCCATGCAGGTACAAATAAAGCGGGCACATTAGCTCAGAAGCCGATGGGTAAGCATGAACTTGGGTGGCAACAGGTATAAAACAGGAAAGTTCCTACATTAAAAAAGGTAAAAGCCTACCCATCTCTAAGGAGTCGTAACGCGAAAGGCCAATGCTCCGCAGAGGCGCGGGCTGAAGGAACGTGGCAGGGACTTTACGGTTGTTGTGCGCGAATTTTCTGACTGATCAATTTGTTTAAAGTCCTACATTTATAACGTGAGTAATGTATGGGTCAAACGTGCAAGCTCATCTTTATTCAACGGCTTTGGTAAGTAACCGAGCAATGGCAGGCCACGTTTGTGGGCTTGGGTTTGCAACGCTGAAAGTTCTGCCTCGGGAAGTCCGCTGAGCAAGATGGCGGTCTTGATAAAGCGTTGGCGACTGGCGATTTCAATCAATTCAAGCCCAGGCAGGTCGGGCAGGCACTGGTCACAGAGGATGATGTCGAAGGGCGCTTCGGCCTGGGTCATCAAACGGATTGCCTCTTCGGCGTTTTCGGCCGGGACCAGGTGCTCGAAGCCGAAGCTCCTCAGCAGGCATTGGGTGGCGAGCAGTTGAAAGGGATGGTCCTCCACCAACAGGATCCGAAGGGGGTAACGGGGCATAGAAGGCACACGGTGAGTCAAGCGTCGATAGGGGGCACGTAGGAACTGTTCGCCAGACCTGCCCGGAGCGTGCGCGATTATTCTTCGGGTGCTTGTGCGAATTCGATCAGGCCGCTCTGTTCCCATCGTAGGCAGATTCTGTTCAGTGAACAGGCGGCGTGATCAGCCAGGTTATTGAGGGCTGGAGCGCCCGGTCATCTCCCGTGCCATCTCGGTGGCATAGCTGTCGGTCATGCCGGCGATGAAGTCGATCATCCGCAGGAACGACCTGTGCAGCGGCCACGCAGGGTCCGGCGCGTTGTTGCCCAGAAGGTCGAGAACGCGCCGGTTCTTGAACGATGGCGTGCGTCCGCCGTGCTGCTCCAGGGCCGCGCCGCAGAAGGCGTTCAACAGGATTTCCAGGGTGGTGTAGGCACCGATCTCGTGCAGGGTCTTGCGCTTGTCCTGGAAGATTTTCTTGCGCGCCATGTCCTTGGCATCCAGCACGCAGCGTTTGGCGGGGCCGTGCATGTGTTCCACCAGGTCTCCGGGCAGGGTGCCGGCAAGCAAGGCATCCTGTTGTTCGACGAAGGCGCGCGCCGCGGCGTTGGTCAAGTGCTCGATGGCCTTGCCGCGCAGGATCGCCAGCTTGCGTCGGCGCGAGTCCTGGGCGCCCAGTTGCCGGTAGGTCTGCGGCAGGTCGTCGCCCACCAGGTCGAGCAGCAGTGACTCGACTTCGGTGTACTCCAGCAGGTCCATCTCCAGGCCGTCCTCCAGATCGATCAAGGCGTAGCAGATGTCGTCTGCCGCCTCCATCAGATAGACCAGGGGATGGCGAGCCCAGCGTTGTTCCTCGAGTTGCGGCAGGCCGAGCTTGCTGGCGATCTGTTCGAGGATCGGCAGTTCGCTCTGGTAGCAGCCGAACTTGTGTTTCTTGTAACCCAGGGAGTCGGCGTGGCGGGCGGTCCAGGGGTACTTGAGGTACGTGCCCAAGGTCGCGTAGGTCAGGCGCGTGCCGCCGTCGAACTGGTGGTATTCCAGTTGGGTCAGTACCCGGAAGCCTTGGGCATTGCCTTCGAAGTTGAGGAAGTCATTGCGCTCGGCGCTGCTCATGTCGTCCAGCCAGCCGCGCCCTGCTGCCTGCTGGAACCAGTGGCGGATGGCGTCTTCGCCGGAATGCCCGAACGGCGGGTTGCCGATGTCATGGGCCAGGCAGGCCGATTGCACCACCATGCCCAGGTCGCTCGGGTCGCACCAGTCGGGCAGGGCGCTGCGCAGGGTTTCGCCCACGCGCATGCCGAGAGAGCGGCCTACGCAACTGACTTCCAGGGAGTGGGTCAGGCGTGTATGGATATGGTCGTTGCTGGACACCGGGTGCACTTGGGTCTTGCGGCCCAGGCGGCGAAACGCGCCGGAGAAGATAATGCGGTCATGGTCTTTGTGAAACGGACTGCGGCCGAGTTCTTCCGGGCTGTGCAGGGGTTTTCCAAGGCGTTCGCGGGTAAGCAGGGTGGGCCAATCCAAGGCGGGTACTCTCCGTACGGTGAATGACCCTCCCAGCTTCCCGGTTCCGCCTTGGCGGGGCAAGCGAAAATCTACAGCCCGGCCGCGTCGATATCGATTAACAGCAAGCGCTGACCGTTATCGAAGAATTGTCCGGCGGTGAGGCAGTACTGGTTGGTGGTGGCGTCGCGGTAGGTCGAGGACAGCGTCAGGCGACGCTCCTCCCAACCTTCGGCCAGCAGGTGATAGAAGTACGGGCGCCATGACCAGTTGTGGCCCAGGTAGCGGCTGTCGGCCTGCCAGGCGTCCTGGCGCCATTCGAAGTTGGGGGTCAGCTGGGTGCCATGCCGGTCGCACTGGTAAAAGCGCAGCAGCCAGGGGAAGGCCGGCAGTTGGGGCAAGTGATCCAGCGGGGCTTGGGCCTGTGCCCAGGATTGCAGGATCTTCATCAGTTCGGTCAATTGCTGGCGCAGTTGCATGATGCGCCCGCGTTCGGCCAGCTTCTGCTGGACATACGCCGCGCGCAGTTGGTCAAAGCGCGGCACGAAGGCGTCGGTGGCGAACCAGTCCAAGTGCGCCTGGGCAAACAGATAGCCCTGCACGTAGCGCGAACCGCATTCCAGGGCGAAGCTCAGCTGCGCCTCGGTTTCCACGCCTTCGGCAATGATCCAGCAGCCGGTCTTTTCCGCCATCTGTGCCAGCGCCCGCACGACGTCACTGCTCGGTCCGCCCCTGGCGGCTTGCTGGAACAGGCGCATGTCCAGCTTGAGGATGTCCGGCTGCAGCGCCAGTACCCGGTCAAGCTGGGAATAGCCGGCACCGAAATCATCGATGGCGATGCGCGCACCGGCCTCGCGATAGCGCGCCACCACCTCGGCCAGGCGCTGGATGTCGCCGCCCAGTTCGGTGATCTCGAACACGATGCGCTGCGGGTCGACGCCATGGCTGTGGATCTGTTTGAGGCTCGGCAGCGCCTGGCCCGGACGCAATTGGTTGATCCAGCGCGGCGAGATATTCAGGCTCAGGAACCAGTCTTCCGGGGCTTCATGCAGGCGGCTCAAGGCATTGTCGCGAATCTGCCGGTCGAGACGGCGCAAGGTCGCGCCTGGCGTGCGTGGGTCGGCGAACAGCGGGCCAACGGACTGCAGGCGGCCATCAGCCTGGCGTAGACGCCCCAAGGCCTCGACGCCGGCAATGCGCCCGGTGGCGGTATCGATAAACGGTTGGAAGCAGGCGAGCGGTTGCCCGTCGATCACGGGGCCTCCTTAAAAGCACTGGCGAAAAAAGGCCCGGTCCTCGAAAACGAGGACCGGGCCATTCTGTTAGCAAGAATGCAGCCAGCAGGCTCAACTTTTGCGTGAATTGCCCTGCATGGCCAGTTTGATCAGCGGGATCAGGCCGGCACCGAGGCGCACTAGGCGCGTCACGCTGCTGATACCGCCGCCCTTGGCGCCTTTGCCGGTCAAGAACCCCATCAGCGTCACCGCGGCCACGCCCCACAGCGGCGCGTGCTTGATGCCCAGGCCACCCTGAAAGCTCTGGCCCATGTTGCGCACCTTGTTCAACGGCACCATCAATTGCTGGGACTCGTGGCGAATTTCCTGGCGGTGCATCTCCATGCGCAGGCGGATCAACGCCTTGCGCATTTCCCGGCGGGAGGTTTGCTGGATTTCATTCGAGCTCATGGCAGCAGGCGCTCCCGATCATTGGCCAGCTCTTCGAGGGTGGCGTGGAACGGCGTGGATTCATCGAACACCGCCGCTTTCAAGCGCACCCCGCAGAAGGCAGCGGCCAGGCTGTAGAACACACAGAGGCAGATGATCCCGGTCAGGCGGTAGCCGGTGTCCCATACCAGGATCATCACCAGCGTCGACAACCCCACCAGCAACAACAGGGCAAACACCAGCGCCAGGCCGGCAAACAGCAGCAGGCTGACGGTACGGGCCTTCTGCTCCTGCAGTTCGATGCCAAACAGTTCGACGTGGCTGTGCAGCAAACCAAGAACGGCCGCGCCCAGGCGTCGTGAAGTTGAGCCCGTGGACGAGCTGCTTTCGCCGATAGACATGATTTAGCGCCTTGTAGCCAGAAGGCCGATCAAAAAGCCCACGCCGGCGGCAATGCCTACCGACTGCCAAGGGTTGGCCTGCACGTAATCTTCGGTTGCGGTGACCGCCGCCTGGCCGCGTTCGCGCAGGGAGTCTTCGGTTTGCTTGAGGGTTTCGCGGGCCTGCAGCAGCGTGTCATGAATCTTGGCGCGCAGCTCATCGGCCTGGTCGCCCGCAAGCACCTTGGTGTCGTCCAGCAACCTTTCGGTGTCAGTGACCAGGGTTTGAAAATCCGCCATCAGTATTTCTTGAGCAGTCTTTGCAGTTCTTCTGGCCATGGTTATCTCCGTGATTGGCTGATCGGTACGTGTGGTTTCGAGTCACCGGTATCGGTGAAGGTTCAGTGCAATTGTCTGGTACAGCTTTTGCTTTGCCTTGGTGCGCACGCCCTGGGGCTTGCGCTGAATCCGGGCGGTCGGGGCTCAAGTCTCGAAAAACCTTACCCTAAATAATTGAAACTCGCGGAAAAACCCTGTCGGCAACGGCCTGTTGTGTTGAACGCTGCCCTAAAGCGGTTCACGCCCTCTGAAGAGGGGCGGCGCCGGTGGTGCCAATTTAGTGCGCGCAACCCCTGGCTTGAACCGCTTTGGTGCTTTTTGCCTTTAACGCAGGCCTGCCAACCTCCATGGAAAATCTGCAAAGTGCAGTGGATACCCTCGTCCACAGCTCCAACACCCTGTTTATCCTGATCGGTGCGGTCATGGTCCTGGCCATGCACGCCGGCTTCGCGTTTCTGGAAGTCGGGACGGTGCGCCAGAAGAACCAGGTCAACGCTCTGTCGAAGATCCTCAGCGACTTCGCCATCTCCACGCTGGCCTATTTCTTTATAGGCTATTGGATCTCCTACGGCGTGAGCTTCATGCAACCGGCGGCCGTGATCAGCGCCGACCATGGTTATGGCCTGGTGAAGTTCTTCTTCCTGCTGACGTTTGCGGCAGCGATCCCGGCGATCATCTCCGGCGGTATTGCGGAGCGTGCAAAGTTCGCTCCGCAGTTGTGCGCCACTGCGTTGATCGTGGCGTTTATCTATCCGTTTTTCGAAGGCATGGTGTGGAACGGCAATTTCGGTTTGCAGGCCTGGTTGCTCAAGACGTTCGGCGCCAGCTTCCATGACTTTGCCGGCTCTGTGGTGGTGCATGCCATGGGCGGCTGGCTGGCGCTGGCGGCGGTGCTGCTGCTGGGCCCGCGCAATGGGCGCTACCGCGAAGGGCGCCTGGTGGCGTTTGCGCCGTCGAGCATTCCGTTCCTGGCGTTGGGCTCGTGGATCCTGATTGTCGGCTGGTTCGGTTTTAACGTGATGAGCGCGCAAACCCTGGACGGCGTCAGCGGCCTGGTGGCGGTGAACTCGCTGATGGCCATGGTCGGTGGCACCGTCGCCGCCCTGGTGATCGGTCGCAACGACCCCGGCTTCCTGCATAACGGTCCGTTGGCCGGGCTGGTGGCGATCTGCGCCGGGTCCGACCTGATGCATCCGGTGGGCGCGCTGGTCACCGGCGTGGTCGCTGGCGGACTGTTTGTGTGGTGCTTTATCGCGGCCCAGGACCGCTGGAAGATCGACGACGTGCTGGGGGTGTGGCCACTGCATGGCCTGTGCGGTGTATGGGGCGGGATTGCCTGCGGCATCTTTGGCCAGACCGCGCTGGGTGGATTGGGCGGTGTGAGCCTGATCAGCCAATTGATCGGTACGGGGCTCGGCGTGGCCGTCGCGCTCGGCGGCGGCCTGCTGGTGTACGGCGTGATCAAGCGCGTACACGGGCTGCGCCTGAGCCAGGAAGAGGAGTATTACGGCGCAGACCTGTCGATCCACAAGATCGGTGCGGTCAGTCAGGATTGATCGGCGCCTCTTCGTCGGTGCTCGGGTGCGTGTAGAAACCGTGCAGCAGGCGATAGCGGTTGTGCCGGACTTCATCGACCCGCGCCTGGACCTGTTGGTCCGGCAGGCCCAGCAGGATCAAGGCGTGGGAGGCGAGCATCAGGCTCGACTCCAGCAGCTCGGGCACCACTTCGCTGGCGCCCGCAGCTTTCAACTCAGCCAGTTGGCTGTCATCGCGGGTGCGCACCAGGATCGGCACGTCGGGGTTGATATGGCGGGCTTCCTTGAGCACTGCCAGGGCCACCTCACTGTTGTCCACGGCAATCACCACCAGGCGCGCGCGTTCCAGGCCCACGGCACTGAGCAAGGCGCCACGGCGACAGTCACCGTAATGCACGCTGCTGTCTTCGGTGGCGGCTTCCTGGACCCGTTCCGGGTCGTCATCCAGGGCGATAAACGCCTGTTGCTCATTGCGCAGAAAGCGTCCGATGGATTGCCCGACCCGGCCATAGCCACAGATGACGGCATGCCCGCGTAATTGCGCATTGAGGGCGGTAATTTCTTCAAGTTGTACCTGTTGGTTGGGCTTGCGGTGCAGGCGCAGCGCCATCGCCGGCGCGGCGCGCAGCAGCAGTGGGGTCAACAGCATCGAACAGAACGTGGCGGCGAGCAGCAAACCGTTGAACTCATCGGGTATCAGCCGGCTCTGTTGCATCTGCGCCATCAGGGCGAAACAGAACTCACCGCCCTGGGCCAGGGCCAGGCCGCTGCGCCAGGCGGTTTCACTGTCGCTGCCGCGCAGCTTGACCAGCGCGGCCACCACACTGCCTTTGATCAGCATCAGCGCGAGGGTCATGCCGAGGATCAACAGACTGTGGCTGACGAACAACTGCAGGTCGATAAGCATGCCGATGCTGACGAAAAACAGCCCCAGCAGGATGTCGCGAAAGGGCCGGATATCCGCTTCGATCTGATGGCGGTAATGGCTTTCGCCCAGCAGCATGCCGGCCAGGAAGGCACCGAGGGCAGGGGAGAGGCCCAGCAAGTGGGTGAGCCAGGCGGTCAGCAAGACGATCACCAGCGCCAGCAGCACAAACAGCTCTGCCGAATGGGAAGCGGCGACCTCATGAAACAAGCGCGGCAGTAACCAGCGGCTGGCGAGCAACAGGCCCACGAACAACACCACGGTTTTGCCCAGCGTCAGCGGCAACGCCCAGTACCAGGCCTGTTCGCTGCTGCCGGCGAACACCGGCACCAGCGTCAGCAGCAACACCGCCACCACATCCTGGAACAGCAACACGCCGATCGCGTTCTGGCCATGGCTGCTGAAGATTTCGCCGAGGCTGGTCAGTTCCTTGCTGACGATCGCCGTGGACGACAGCGCCAAGCCCGCACCCAGCAACAAGGCGATGCCCGGCGCCACGCCAAAGGCCATCAACAGGCCCCCCAGCAGCACGCTGCACCCCAGCACCTGCAAGCTGCCCAGGCCAAACACCACGCGGCGCAGGGCGAGCATCCTGGTCAGGGAAAACTCCAGGCCCAGGGAAAACAGCAGGAACACCACGCCCAGTTCGGCGAGGTCGGGCAGCTCTTCGCTGTCATTCACCCAGTCCAGGGCCGTCGGCCCTACGGCCAGGCCCACGCACAGGTAGCCCAGCACGGGGGGCAGTTGCAGCCGGCGAAACAGCGCAATCACCACCAGGGATGAGGCCAGAATGATCAGCAGGTTGGCGAACACAAGCATCTCCGTTGCAGGGTGAGCGGGCAAAAAGCCGCGAGAATCGCTGAATCAGTTATAGGCCATGGTGATCTGGGTCAGGGTTTATTGTGGCTGGCGGATTTCCGGAGAGTGAACGCTGTACCTGTGGCAAGCCCGCTCGCCACAGGTTTTTGTCAGGCTTAGAATGCTCGTCTACTTACTGATCGGGGCCATTTGCCATGCTTCCTGAATGCCAGTTGTTCGGCACCCTGGGTTGCCATCTTTGTGAAATTGCCGAAGCCGAAATCATGCCACTCGTCGAACACGGGTTGCTGGTCGAGCTGGTTGATATCACCACCCCCGACGACCTGACCGACGCCTACGGCCTAAGGATTCCGGTGCTTCGGCGGGTGGACACGGGGGCTGAACTGGATTGGCCCTTCGATGCGGATCAGGTTGTCGCCTTCCTGCGCTGACGTTTATGCGATGGCGGGTTTCCGAATATTACGTTACTGTATGTTTGTACAGCGATTGAATAGAGGGAACGCCCGTGGTGAATGTTGAACAACTGAAAAGCAGCGTCAATCGCATGTCTGCCGATGTCGTGCGCGACGCGGTGAACGAGCTGCGCCTCGACGGCCTGGTCACGGAAGGCAAGACGCCGTTTAACAAAGTGCATTTCAATACCTGCTTTGCCGAGATCGAGGCGCTGTTCCAGCGCGCCGGTTATCACAAGCAGCTCGATGTGGTGGGTTACCAGGGTCTGTTGTACGCGCTTTACGATCCCGGCCGCTGGGAAGCGGTAGACGTGCTGCGCTGGCTCAAGGAGTTCACCGAGGCGGCGAGTGCGTCACCGGTCCTGCGCGCGGAATTGGCCAAGGCCTGAGATCCGCCCTAGGTTTCATCCCGCTTGATGCGGGATAATGCCCGCCTGTTTTTTCAAGGCTTCGAGCATGTCCACATCCGCTTTTTCCGCGTCTCAGCACCAAGCCAGCACCCTGTACCTGCCACCTGGCCCCTGGGCGACGGTGCTGGAGTGCCTGTGCGAACATTTTGCGGCGATCAGTCGCGAACACTGGCTGGACCGCATCGCCCGCGGGCGGGTGCTGGATGTCAATGGCAGCCCGATCCCCCTGGACCTGGCCTACAAGGAAGGCCTGTGCATCTATTACTTCCGTGAAGTCCCCAACGAAAAAGTCATCCCGGTGCAGGAAACCATCCTCTACGCCGACGAGCACCTGGTGGTGGCGGACAAACCGCACTTCCTGCCCGTGACCCCGGCCGGCGAGTACGTCGAGCAAACCCTGCTGCGCCGCCTGATTCGCCGCTTGGACAACCCGGCGCTGGTGCCCTTGCACCGCATCGACCGACACACCGCCGGGCTGGTGTTGTTCTCGGCCAACCCGGCCAGCCGCTCGGCCTATCAGCAGCTGTTTCCCACGCGCCGGATCGATAAATTCTACGAAGCCATTGCCCCGGCCTTACCGGGACTGACATTCCCGTTGGTACACAAAAGCCGCCTGGTGGATGGCGAACCGTTCTTCCGCATGCAGGAAGGCCCTGGCGCCAGCAACACCGAAACAGCCGTGGAGGTGCGGGAAAAGAACGGCGACTTATGGCGCTACGGCCTGTTTCCCGTGACCGGCAAGAAGCACCAGCTGCGCGTGCACATGACCGCGCTGGGGGCGAGCATCTGCAACGATCCGTTCTACCCCGACGTGATTAAGGATGCTGTGGACGATTACGCCAATCCCCTCAAGCTGCTGGCCCAGGGCGTGCGGTTTATCGACCCGGTCACCGCTGAAGAACGCCGTTTTCGCAGCCTCATCACCCTCGACTGGTAACCCCCGGAAACGACAAGGCCCGCGCGAGGCGGGCCTTGTGTGCAAGCGCTGAGACTTACAGGTCTTTAACGGTGCGAACCTGATCCTTGTTGATGCGGGTACGCTTGCCATCAAGCTGTTCGAATTCGTAGAAACCCGAATCTTCGTTGTATTTCGGGGTGTCGACGGCCTGGATTTCGCGACCGTCATTCAGGGTGATCACTGTCGGCGAGGCGCAACCGGCGAGGGTAGCCAGGCCCAGTGCAAGCATGAGAGCGGCGATGGTCCGTTGAGTCATGGGTGTTGTCTCCAAGAGAATACTTTTTGATTGCTGACCTTGTGACGTGTGAGACGTCGCCAAAGTTCCTTGTGCGAAGGTTCATTCTGACACGTCAGACCTTGGGCGCAACAGCTCTGGTGTATTCAGGTTGGCCAGGCGCGGGTCATCGGTTGGGCATTCCACGCCGACGCCGCCCAATTGCAGGAGGATCTTTCGCGGGCTGCGTTCACCGGCATGCCAGGCCTGTTCTACCTCGGCTTGCAGGCCGATGGGGATGATGCAGATCAAGGGTTCCCAGAATTCACCGTGGCGCACCATCACCGGCAACAAGGGATGGCGTTGTGCGGTTTCACGCAGGTCGGCGAGGAGTCGAGCGTCGATATGGGGCACATCGCACGGCAGGATCAGCAGGTGCCCATGGCGCGCGGCGGCCAGTCCCGCGCGGATACCCGCCAGCGGCCCGGGAAAGTCCGGGCTGTCGTCGCTTACCAACTGGTCGGCATAGGCGGCGTACTGCGCCTGGTTGCGGTTGCACGAGATGATCAGGTCATCGGTCAGTGGCCGTACCAGGCGCTGCACGTGCGCGATCAAGGGCAGGCCGTGCCAGTCCAGCAGGCCTTTGTCCTGGCCGCCCATGCGCTGGCCGCGGCCACCGGCCAACAGCAGGATCGAACAGGGCAGGGGCATTGAATCGAGTGGCATGTGGGTTCCGCGCAGGCAGCTGAACAGGGGCCTGTGATATAACATCGGGCCGTTCCTTCGACAACCGGACCGTGCCATGAAAGCCAAGGCCGATGCACCCTTCGTACCCCTGAATATCGCGGTATTGACCGTCAGCGACACCCGCACCCTGGACACCGACACCTCGGGCCAGGTCTTCGTCGACCGCCTCACCGCCGCCGGCCACCACCTGGCCGAGCGCGTGCTGCTCAAGGACGACCTCTACAAGATCCGCGCCCAGGTCGCCCACTGGATTGCCGAAGACGTGGTGCAAGTGGTGTTGATCACCGGCGGCACCGGCTTCACCGGCCGCGACAGCACCCCCGAAGCGGTCGGCTGCCTGCTCGACAAACAAGTCGACGGCTTTGGCGAACTGTTCCGCCAGATCTCCGTGGCCGACATCGGCACCTCCACCGTGCAATCCCGTGCACTGGCCGGCCTGGCCAACGGCACCCTGGTGTGCTGCCTGCCGGGCTCCACCAATGCCGTGCGCACCGGTTGGGATGGCATCCTCGCCGAACAACTGGATAACCGTCATCGCCCCTGCAACTTCGTGCCGCACCTGAAGCTGGCCGAACCCTGTGAATCCCGTGGGTAAGCCCGGCAAGACCGGCGCCCTGATGCCGGTAGAACAAGCCCTGCAACAGCTGCTGGCGATGGCCGAAGCCGCGCCGATCCGCGAGCAGCACGTGCTGCCCCTGGCCGAGTGCGATGGCCGTGTATTGGCCCAGGATCTGGTCTCCACCCTCGACCTGCCGCCCTGGCCCAACAGCGCCATGGACGGTTACGCCGTGCGCCTGGCGGATTGGACCGGTGAACCCTTGCCCGTCAGCCAGCGTATTTTCGCTGGCCAGGCGCCGCAGCCGCTGGCGGCCGGCACCTGTGCGCGCATCTTCACCGGGGCGCCGGTACCGGAAGGCGCGGACTGCGTGGAAATGCAGGAAAACGCCGTGGTCCACGCCGATGAGCGCGTGAGCTTCAGCGAACCGTTGCAGCTCAACCAGAACATCCGCCCCCAAGGCCAGGAAACCACCGTCGGTGAGTTGGTGCTCGCGGTCGGTACGCGCCTGGGCCCGATCGAACTGGGCCTGGCGGCTTCCCTTGGCCGTGATCGGCTGGATGTGATCCGCCGCCCGCGTGTCGCGGTGTTGTCCACCGGCGATGAGCTGATCGAGCCCGGTTTGCCCCTCGGTCCGGGCCAGATCTACAACAGCAACCGCCGCGTGTTGTGTTCCTGGCTTGAGCGCATGGGTTGCGAAGTCATCGACGCAGGCATCCTGCCGGACGACCTGGAGCAGACCCGTTCGCGCCTGGCAGGCTTGAGGGCGGTTGATCTGATTTTGTCCACGGGCGGTGTGTCGGTGGGCGAGGCGGATTTCCTGGGTATTGCCCTGCGCGAGGAGGGTGAGCTGGCGTTATGGAAGCTGGCGATCAAGCCGGGCAAACCCCTGACCTTTGGCCATTTCCGTGGCGTGCCGGTGATCGGCCTGCCGGGCAATCCGGCCTCGACCCTGGTGACCTTTGCGTTGTTGGCGCGCCCCTACTTGCTGCGCCGCCAAGGTGTGGCAGACGTGGAGCCGCTGCGTTTCGACGTGCCGGTGGGGTTCACCTGGCCCAAGCCGGGCAACCGCCGCGAGTATCTGCGCGGGCGCATCGAACAGGGCAAGGCGATCATCTACCGCAACCAGAGCTCCGGCGTGCTGCGCAGCGCGGCGTGGGCGGAGGGGTTTGTGGAGGTGTTGGAAGGGACGACGCTGGACATCGGCGATCGAGTCAATTTCATCCCTCTGAGTGAAGTCTTGAATTGACCCCCAATCCAAATGTGGAAGGGGGCTTGCCCTGATGCCAGTCAGTTAAGCGTACATCGCGTCCTGTAGGAGCGAGCTTGCTCGCGAAAAACGTCAACGATAACGCGTGCTTCCTGAATGAACGCGGCGCCTGTGAGTTTTTCGCGAGCGAGCTCGCTCCTACAAAAAGCCTTAGGGCAAGCCCCCTCCCACATTTGAACCTGTATATGCCCGTGGCTATTCAGTAATCGTCGCCACGCTCCGTGACATCCCGCTCCACCGGCCCGGCATCCGGGTCATAGCCCACCGGGAACTTGCCCTTCAACGTCCAGGCAAATGCAATGATCTCGGCGATGGTGCGGTACAACTCCTCCGGGATACTGTCGCCCAGTTCCATGCGTGCCAGCAGCTTCACCAGCTCGGCATTTTCATAGATCGGCACTTCATTTTCCCGCGCCAACTTGAGGATGGCTTCGGCCAGGGCATCGTCGCCCTTGGCGGTCAGGGTCGGTGCCTGTTGGCCGTCGTACTTGAGGGCAATCGCCTGGCGTGGCGGGTTGGCGTTGTTCATGCGGTTTCATCCACCCAGCGTTGTTCCAGTCCGGTTTTCGGCCCGCGTGGCGGGGTGCCGAGGTGGCAGTCCAGGTCGCCGACATTGAGCCCCGACGACACCAGGCGCTCGCGCAGGCTGCCCAAATGGCTTTCGATCAGGCTGGCAGTGAAAGGTCGGGTTGCCCACAGTTGGCTGGACAGCTTGCCCTGGGTCAGCTGCGCCTGGACCTGCAACGGCCCCAGGGGCTCCATGTCGAAGGCCAGTTCGACGCGCCAGAGCATCTGTTTGGGCTCCTTGGAATCCTTGCGTTCGGGCTGGTCCTTGTCCGGCGCCGGCTCTTCGCGCTGGAACTTGACCTGCAACGGCACGATGTCCTGCAGGGTGCGCATGGGGATCTCCAACTGCCAGGTGGTTTGCAGGCGGCCATCGGCGGTGGTGCCGGTTTGCTCCAGGCTCGACAGCTGGTGGCTCTGCAAGCGGGAAATGGCCCCGGCGGCCAGGCGCAGCAGGTTTTCCAGGTCGCCTTCGCCCTCCAGTTTCGCCATCAGCCGCTCCGGCAGTGGGAAGCTGACCGGCGCCTGCCGTGCGCCGACCTGGCCGAGGGTGCCCAATGGGCTGCGCACGAAGTTGGGCAGCACCTGGGCCAGAGTGTTGGCGGCAAGAATGGCATTCAGGTTGGTGCTCGCGGGCAAGGCAGGCAGCAGGTCGGCGACCAGGCGCAGCAGCGCGCCCTTCATATCCAGCGGCGGCACCTGCGGGTTTTGCCCGGCGAGTAGCTTGGCTTCAAGAAAGGCGCCGCTGTTCTGGATAACCTGGGCCAGCACTTTGGGGTTGCTCACCTGTGCCAGGTCGGGCAAGGCCGCCAGCAAACGGTCGGCGGCAGCGCGCAGGTCGGAGGAGGTGCTGTCGCCGCGGGGCAGATTTTGCAATGCCGTGAACACCGCATCCAGGGAGCCCTGGCGACTTTGCTGGGTCGACAATTGCTGGGTGACGGCCAGTTGATCCTTGAGCCCGCTCAACGGCACAAAATTCAGGGTTTGCGCGTTCTGTACCACGGCGCTGAGCAAGCTGCCCACGCGCAACGGTTGCGGGCTTTCCAGTGTCAGCGTCGCACCGGCCATGGCGCTATTGAGTACGCTCACCAACGAACGGTAGATCGCCGGCTGCGCGGTGCCTTGGGGGAGGGCCTGGGTGGTCAGCACCTTGGCCTGCAGCAGGGTGCCTTCCGGCATCTTGGCCGTATCGATACGGGTGAGGGCGGCAACGTTGGCGCTCAGGGCTTGTTGCAGGCTGATGGCCAGGTTGCCTGCGGGCGTCTGGCTCACGGCCACATTGCTGCCCAACGGCAAGGGTTGTGGGCTGCTGGCTTGCACCAGCGTCTGGCGGCCGCCTTCAAGGGTCAGCTTGAGCAACAGCTGAAACGCCTCACCGCCTTGTTTCAGGGCGAGCACCTCGGCATTCACGGTTTTGCCCGGTTCGATCAGCCCGGTCTGCGGCTCCAGCAGTTTCAGCAGCGCCCCGGGCGCAGGCGCAGGGCTTTGCCCGGCTGCCGGGGTGGGAGGAAGCGTAGGAAGGTTGATCTCGCCGGTCATCGTGCGCATCGTCTCTGGGAAATAGCCCTCTTTAGCGTAGGGCATCGCATGTATAATGCCGCCCGTCTGCAAAGAGAGCGGTAAAAACCTCACAACTATTTGATCCAGCTCTCTAAAATCGGTCGCCAAAGCCGTTATTGTGCTTCTTTCTATAACGGCCGCTGCACCGCCGACTTGAACCGTAAAGGCCCGCGATCTCTTGACCAGCCCTCTTCTTGAAGCCGTAGCGCTCTCCTGTGAACGCGACCTGCGCCTGCTGTTCGAGCACCTCGACCTGCGTGTGGCGGGCGGCGACATGGTGCAGATCAGCGGCCCCAACGGCAGCGGCAAGACCAGTTTGCTGCGCCTGCTGGCCGGCCTGATGCAGCCCACGGCCGGTGAAGTTCGACTCAACGGCAGGCCCCTCGACGAACAACGCACCGAACTGGCACGCAACCTGATCTGGATCGGCCACGCCGCCGGCATCAAGGACGTGCTTACCGCCGAAGAAAACCTCAGCTGGCTCAGCGCCCTGCATCATCCTGCGACCCGCGACGCCATCTGGCAGGCCTTGGCCGCCGTCGGCCTCAAGGGGTTCGAAGACGTGCCCTGCCACACCCTGTCCGCCGGCCAGCAGCGCCGCGTGGCCCTGGCGCGCCTGTACCTGCCTGGCCCGCCGCTGTGGATTCTCGACGAACCCTTCACCGCCCTCGACAAACAAGGCGTCACCCAATTGGAACAGCACCTGGCGCAGCACTGCGAGCAGGGCGGCCAGGTGGTGCTCACCACCCACCACACCCTGGCGCGCATGCCCGTCGGTTACCGCGACCTCGACCTGGGGCGGTGGTCGGTATGAGTGTGTTTGCCCTGTTGGTCGCCCGCGAAGCCCGCTTGCTGTGCCGTCGCCCGGCCGAACTGGCCAACCCGCTGGTGTTCTTCGCCATCGTGATCGCATTGTTCCCGTTGGCGGTCGGCCCGGAGACTAAACTGTTGCAAACCTTGTCTCCGGGACTGGTGTGGGTCGCGGCCCTTTTGTCCGTCCTGCTCTCGCTGGACGGGCTGTTTCGCAGTGATTTCGAAGACGGTTCCCTCGAACAGTGGGTCCTTTCGTCGCACCCCCTGCCACTTCTGGTCCTGGCCAAGGTACTGGCACACTGGGCTTTTTCCGGCCTGGCGCTAGTCTTGCTCTCGCCACTGCTGGCGATGATGCTCGGATTGCCCGGCGAATGCCTGCCGATCCTGTTGCTGAGCCTGCTGCTCGGCACCCCGGTACTCAGCCTGTTGGGGGCGGTGGGTGCCGCGTTGACCGTCGGCTTGAAACGGGGTGGCCTGTTACTGGCCCTGTTGATTCTGCCCTTGTACATCCCGGTACTGATCCTGGGCAGCGGCGCATTGCAAGCCGCGCTCATGGGCATGCCGGCGACCGGTTACCTCCTGTGGCTTGGCAGCCTGACCGCCCTGGCGGTAACCCTGACACCCTTTGCTATAGCCGCCGGCCTGAAGATCAGCGTCGGTGAATAATGAGGTCTGACTGGGCGGTATACGCATAGTCAGTAAAGACCCTACGCTTCTTGCCAAGACAAGAAGCAACCGTGATGGAAACAGCAATGAACTGGACCTGGTTTCACAAGCTCGGCTCGCCCAAATGGTTCTACGGCATCAGTGGCAGACTGCTGCCTTGGTTCAGCATCGCCGCCGTGTTGCTGATCGGCATCGGCCTGGTCTGGGGCCTGGCCTTCGCACCGCCGGACTACCAGCAAGGCAACAGCTTTCGCATCATCTACATCCACGTGCCCGCCGCGATGCTGGCCCAGTCCTGCTACGTGATGCTGGCGGTGTGCGGCGTCGTCGGCCTGGTGTGGAAGATGAAACTCGCGGACGTCGCCCTGCAATGCGCCGCGCCCATCGGGGCGTGGATGACCGCCGTGGCGCTGGTCACCGGCGCGATCTGGGGCAAACCCACCTGGGGCTCGTGGTGGGTGTGGGATGCGCGACTAACGTCGATGCTGATCCTGCTGTTCCTGTACTTCGGTCTTATTGCCCTGGGCAACGCGATCAGCAATCGTGACAGCGCCGCCAAGGCCTGCGCGGTGCTGGCGATTGTCGGCGTGATCAACATCCCGATCATCAAGTACTCGGTGGAGTGGTGGAACACCCTGCACCAGGGCGCCACCTTCACCCTCACCGAAAAACCGGCGATGCCCGTGGAAATGTGGGCACCGTTGTTGCTGATGGTGCTGGGGTTCTACTGCTTCTTCGGCGCCGTGCTGCTGATGCGCATGCGCCTCGAAGTGCTCAAGCGTGAAGCCCGTGCCAGCTGGGTCAAGGCCGAAGTGCAAAGCTGCCTGGGAGCGCGCGGATGAGTTTTGCTTCTTTCAGTGATTTTCTCGCCATGGGCCACCACGGCCTGTATGTCTGGACGGCCTATGGCATCTGCCTGGCCGTGCTGGCCCTCAACGTCGCCGCGCCGATCCTGGCCCGCAAGCGTTACCTGCAACAAGAGGCGCGTCGTCTGCGCCGGGAGACCGAAAAGTGAATCCGCTGCGTAGAAAGCGTCTGTTGATCATCCTTGCCATCCTGGCCGGTGTCAGTATTGCCGTGGGCCTGGCGATGAGCGCCCTGCGGGAGAACATCAACCTGTTCTACACCCCGACCCAGATCGCCAACGGCGAAGCGCCGCTGGACACGCGCATCCGCGCCGGCGGCATGGTGGAGAAGGGCTCGCTGAAGCGTTCCGGCGATTCCCTCGACGTCACCTTCGTGGTTACCGATTTCAACAAGGCCGTGACCATCACTTATCGCGGCATCCTCCCGGACCTGTTCCGCGAAGGCCAGGGCATCGTCGCCCTGGGCAAGCTCAACGCCGACGGCGTGGTGGTGGCCGATGAAGTGCTGGCCAAGCACGATGAGAAATACATGCCGCCTGAGGTGACCAAAGCCCTCAAGGACAGCGGCCAGTCCGCACCTACCCCCGCCAAGGAGGGCTAAGCCATGACGTCCGCACTGTTTATTCCGGAGCTGGGCCAGTTGGCGATGATCCTCGCCTTGTGCTTTGCCATCGTCCAGGCGGTGGTGCCGTTGCTCGGTGCCTGGCGCGGTGACCGCCTGTGGATGAGCCTGGCGCAGCCGGCCGCCTGGGGCCAGTGCGCGTTCCTGGTGTTCGCGTTCGGCTGCCTGACCTACGCCTTTATGACCGACGACTTTTCCGTCGCCTATGTAGCGAATAACTCCAACAGCGCCTTGCCCTGGTACTACAAGTTCAGCGCGGTGTGGGGCGCCCATGAAGGTTCGCTGCTGTTGTGGGCGTTGATCCTCGGCGGTTGGACCTTCGCGGTGTCGGTGTTCTCGCGCCAGTTGCCGCAAGTCATGCTGGCACGGGTGCTGGCGGTGATGGGCATGATCAGCATCGGCTTCCTGCTGTTCCTGATCATGACCTCCAACCCGTTCACCCGCATCCTGCCGCAGATCCCGGCGGACGGTCACGACCTCAACCCGCTGCTGCAGGACATCGGCCTGATCGTGCACCCGCCGATGCTCTACATGGGCTACGTGGGTTTTTCCGTGGCCTTTGCCTTCGCTATCGCCGCCTTGCTCGGCGGGCGTCTCGATGCGGCCTGGGCGCGCTGGTCGCGGCCGTGGACCATCGTCGCCTGGGCGTTCCTCGGCATCGGCATCACCCTCGGTTCGTGGTGGGCCTACTACGAACTCGGCTGGGGCGGCTGGTGGTTCTGGGACCCGGTGGAAAACGCGTCCTTCATGCCATGGCTGGTCGGCACGGCACTGATTCACTCCTTGGCCGTTACCGAAAAACGCGGCGTGTTCAAGAGCTGGACCGTGTTGCTGGCCATCGCCGCATTTTCCCTCAGCCTGCTCGGCACCTTCCTCGTGCGTTCGGGCGTGTTGACCTCGGTGCATGCGTTTGCGTCCGACCCGGAGCGCGGTGTGTTCATCCTGATCTTCCTGCTGTTTGTGGTCGGCGGCTCCCTCACTTTGTTCGCCCTGCGCGCACCGGTGGTCAAGAGCCAGGTCGGCTTCAACCTGTGGTCGCGGGAAACCCTGCTGCTGGGCAATAACCTGGTGCTGGTGGTGGCCGCGTCGATGATCCTGCTCGGCACCTTGTACCCCTTGGTGCTGGATGCCCTGAGCGGCGCCAAGCTGTCCGTCGGCCCGCCGTACTTCAACGCGTTGTTTATTCCGTTGATGGGGCTGTTGATGGTGGTGATGGCGGTCGGTGTGCTGGTGCGCTGGAAGGACACCCCGGTCAAATGGCTGGCCGGCATGCTGATGCCGGTGCTGCTCGGCAGCGTGGCCCTGGCCGTGGTCGCCGGTATCGCCTACGGCGACTTCAACTGGGCGGTGCTCGCCACGTTCCTGCTCGCCGCCTGGGTGCTGCTGGCCGGTGTGCGTGACATCGTCGACAAGACCCGCCACAAAGGCCTGGTCAAAGGCCTGCCGACCCTGACCCGCAGCTACTGGGGCATGCAGATCGCCCACATCGGCATCGCCGTGTGCGCCCTTGGTGTGGTGCTCTCCAGCCAGAACAGTGCCGAGCGCGACCTGCGCCTGGCGCCGGGCGAGTCCATGGACCTGGCCGGTTACCACTTCATCTTCGAAGGCGCCAAGCACTTCGAAGGACCGAACTTCACGTCAGACAAAGGCACGGTGCGCGTAGTCCGTAACGGTAAAGAGATCGCCGTGCTGCACCCGGAAAAACGCCTGTACACCGTACAAAGCTCGATGATGACCGAAGCCGGCATCGATGCCGGTTTCACCCGTGACCTCTACGTGGCCCTGGGTGAACCCTTGGGCGATGGCGCCTGGGCCGTGCGCGTGCATGTGAAACCGTTCGTGCGCTGGATCTGGTTCGGTGGCTTGCTCACCGGCTTTGGTGGTTTGCTCGCGGCGCTGGACCGCCGGTATCGGGTCAAGGTCAAGAGCCGGGTGCGTGAAGCGCTGGGCCTGCAAGGAGCGGCGGTATGAAGCGTTGGTTGATGGTCGTGCCGCTGGCCCTGTTTCTCGTAGTGGCGGTATTCCTGTATCGCGGCTTGTACCTGGACCCGGCCGAGTTGCCCTCGGCGATGATCGGCAAGCCGTTCCCCGCGTTCAGCCTGCCGACCGTGCAGGGTGACAAGACCCTGACCCAGGCCGACCTGCTCGGCAAACCGGCGCTGGTCAATGTGTGGGGCACCTGGTGCATCTCCTGCCGCGTCGAGCACCCGGTGCTGAACAAGCTGGCCGAGAAGGGCGTGGTGATCTACGGCATCAACTACAAGGACGACAACGCGGCGGCCTTGAAGTGGCTGGCGGAATTCCATAATCCCTACCAGCTTGATATCCGTGATGAAGACGGCAACCTCGGTTTGAACCTCGGCGTGTATGGCGCCCCGGAAACCTTCTTCATCGATGCCAAGGGTGTGATCCGCGACAAATACGTCGGAGTGATCGACGAAGTGGTGTGGCGCGAGCAACTGGCCGCCAAGTACCAGGCCCTGGTCGACGAGGCCAAGCCATGAAGCGCCTGTTAGCCGTTGCCGTGCTGGCGTTGGGCTTGGCCGGTGTGGCCCACGCCGCCATCGACACTTACGAATTCGCCAAGGACGGTGACCGCGAGCGTTTCCGCGAATTGACCAAGGAGCTGCGCTGCCCCAAGTGCCAGAACCAGGACATCGCCGACTCCAACGCGCCCATCGCCGCCGACCTGCGCAAGGAAATCTTCCGCATGCTGGGGGAGGGCAAGGACAACCAGCAGATCATCGACTTCATGGTCGACCGCTACGGTGATTTCGTGCGCTACAAACCGGCCCTCACCGGCAAGACCGCACTGCTCTGGTTCGGCCCCGCCGGGCTGCTGCTGGCCGGCGTGGTGGTGATGGCCGTGATCGTCCGCCGTCGCCGCGCCGCGCCTACCGATGGTTCCGACGCGCTATCCCCCGAAGAGCGTAAACGCCTCGACCAATTGCTGGACACCAAGACTGATGATTGATTTCTGGCTCGCAGCCGGCTTGCTGCTTCTGATTGCCCTGAGTTTCCTGTTGATCCCTGTGTTGCGTGGCCGCCGTGCCCAGCGTGAAGAGGATCGCACCGCGCTGAACGTGGCGCTTTACCAAGAGCGTGTGGCCGAGCTGCAAGTGCAGCAGGACGAAGGCGTGCTCAACGCCGCGCAGCTCGACAGCGGCCGCGCCGAAGCCGCCCGCGAGCTGCTGGCCGACACCGAAGGTGTGGAAAAGCCCCGCGAATCGCGCCTGGGCAAGCCGCTGCCGTTGCTCGCCGCCGTCCTTGTGCCGGTGCTCGGCCTTGGCCTGTATATGCATTTCGGTGCCAGCGACAAGGTCGAACTGACCCGCGAGTTTTCCCAACCGCCGGTGTCCATGGAAGACATGACCCGGCGCCTGGAACGCGCCGCCGCCGCCCAACCGGACTCGGCGGAAGGCCTGTACTTCCTCGGTCGCGCCTATATGGCCCAGGACCGTTCCGCCGATGCCGCCAAGGTCTTCGAGCGTACCGTGGCGCTGGCCGGGCGCCAGCCGGAACTGCTCGGCCAGTGGGCCCAGGCGCAGTACTTTGCCGACAACAAACAGTGGTCGCCCAAGGTCCAGGCGCTGACCGACGAAGCCTTGAAGCTTGACCCGAAGGAAGTCACCAGCCTCGGCCTGCTCGGTATCGCCGCCTTCGAAGGCCAGCGTTATCAAGAGGCCATCGACTACTGGAGCCGCCTGCTGGCGCAACTGCCACCGCAAGACAATTCCCGCGTGGCGCTGCAAGGCGGCATTGACCGTGCCGCGGAAAAACTCAAGGAAGGCGGCGGTAGCGTGGCGCAGAAAGCGGTGATGAACGTCCGCGTGGACCTGTCCGCCGAGGTCAAGGCCAAGGCCCTGCCCACCGACAGCGTATTCATCTTCGCCCGCGCGGTAAAAGGCCCGCCGGCACCCCTGGCGGCCAAGCGCGTCACCGTTGCCGAGTTGCCCGTCACCGTCGAACTCGGCGATGCCGACGCGATGATGCCGCAGTTGAAACTGTCCAACTTCCCCGAAGTCCAACTGGTTGCGCGCATATCCCGGGCCGGTCAACCGACCACCGGCGAGTGGATCGGCCGCAGCCAACCCCTGGCCAGCACCACCACTGCGCTGCAGCAGCTGACCATCGACAGTCCGGACAAGTAATTTCGAGGAAACGCCCATGACCGCATTTGCACGCATCACCCTGCTCAGCCTGGTAGTGGGCCTGAGCGCCTGTGCGGTCCACCGCCCACCTCCCGCGCCGACCGGCCCGACCATCCCACCGTCAGGCCCGTCGACCCAGCCGAGCACCAGGCCCTCTGGCCCGGTGACCCCGCCGCCGAAGCCACTGCCGACCAAATCGCCCACCTTCGCCCCACCACCGGGCGCCGCCAGCCACTGGGACGGCAAGATGCAGGTGTACGTGCTCGACGACCAGCCCGACACCTTCTACCGCCAGCGCACCTACTACCGCTGGAGCAACGGCTGGAGCCGCTCCATCAGCCCCAACGGACCCTGGGAAGACACCGACGTGCAGGGCGTGCCGCCGGGCTTGAGCAAGCAGTACGCGCAATGACAAAAGGCGACCTTCGGGTCGCCTTCTTCATGCCTGTGAAACCCATTCTTCCAAACACTGGAGGGCAAATGTGGGAGGGGGCTTGCCCCCGATAGCGGTGTTTCAGTTGATTAATGTCTGACTGACCTACCGCTATCGGGAGCAAGCCCCCTCCCACAGGAGATCTCCTCAGCCATCAAGCCACGGGACACTCCCGCTCCAGCGCCGCCCCCACTAACAACTGCGCAATCTCAACCATCTGTACCACCGCCAGCACCTGCTTGCGGCTTGAACCATCCCAGTGCTCGGGGCAGTCGTAGGCACACACAGTCGCCGACTCCAGCATCTTGCTGGCATTGCTTAAGGCCACTTCTGTGCATAGGCGGCAATATGATCAGGACCAGATTAACTTCCCACCCTTCAACGAGATGGACCCTCATGAACCTCTACGTCATACGCCACGGCGAAACGTGGGCCAACGCGGAGCATCGCTACCTCGGCGCACTCGACCCGGAACTGACCGAGCGGGGCCGGGAACAGGCTGTTTTGCTCAGCGAAAAACTACCCGGCGGTATTGAGGTGTTGATCGTTTCTCCACGCTTGCGGGCGCGGCAAACGGCGCAGATTCTTAACCGTGTGTTAAACCTTGAACCTGTGACGATTGACAGCTTCCGCGAGCGCGATGTGGGTGTGTTCGAAGGGTTGACTCAGGCGGAGGCCAAGGCCATGCATCCAGCGCTTTGGGCACAGGACATCACGCGCCAATGGACGGCAGGGCCTGACGGTGGTGAGTCGATAGCTGATGTGGTCACGCGAGTACACCAAGGCTTGGTCCAGTTAACGTCGCTTTATCCAACACAGGTTGTTTTGCTGGTGGCACATGGTTTTGTGGCAAAGGTGATTCGTGCATTGGCCAGAGGGGACTTCTCGGATTTCTACACCTGGCAGCTTTCAAATGGGGCGATGTTGGCTCTGGAAGATTTCGAATTGAAGATACTTCCGGCTATCTCGCCCTTTGAAACGGACTGAATCACCGCAACACGCGACTTTCAAAAAACCTCACCAACCCGTCAGGGTTGAGCAAGTATTAAGCCCGGCAAATATTGAGGCGGCGCGCGCTTCAGTAACGTGGTCGCTGCCGAGGGATTGCTGGATATACTTTCCAGTGCGGGGAACATCGCCATTGGCCTGCGCGCCGACCTGGTCCAAGCCAGGAGCCGCGCAGGGCTACCCGTGGTGCAACCAATCTGGCAACAAGCGAAGAGGGTGTTTTGATGGCGGGCAGGTTGATCTATCTCATCGGGCCATCGGGTTCGGGCAAGGACAGCCTGTTGGAGGCTGCACGCCCACGATTGGCCGAGCGCGGTTGCCGGATTGTGCGCCGGGTGATCACGCGCTCGGCGGAAGCGGTGGGCGAGGCGGCCCAGGGTGTCAGCCCGGAGCAATTCGCCGTGATGCAGGCCGAGGGCGCGTTTGCCCTCAGTTGGCACGCCAACGGGTTGTCCTACGGCATCCCCAAGGTCATCGACGAATGGCTGGCGGCGGGGGAAGACGTACTGGTCAATGGTTCTCGCGCGCACCTGGCGCAGACCCGCGAGCGCTACCCGGATATGTGGGTGCTGTTGCTGACGGTGGATCAAGCCGTATTGCGCCAGCGCCTGGTGGCGCGGGGGCGTGAGGCCCAGGTGGATATCGAGGAGCGCCTGGCGCGCAATGCGCGGTTCACCACCGAACTGATCGCCGGCAATGGCTCAGGGTTGTTTGTGCTGGATAACTCCGGGCCACTGGAACACACGGTCGAGCGCCTGCTGTGTTGCCTGAACTCGGGGCACTCCGTATGCGCCTGACCAATGATGCAAGCCTGTGCCGTCAACCGCGCAGCGCATTGATCGAGTGCGGCATGGGGCATGTCAAGCGGCGAAATCCTGACAGGCCGTGAACTCGGCGGAAAAAGTTAAGTGCATGTATCTGTCTGAGGGCGGATTTGGTGTAGTCAAATCAGCGTCATTGTGTAGGATTTTGTTTTTTTTCTGAGAATCCAATAAGTTTTTTGGCGCGAAAGTGTGTGTTCAGTTGTTTAAAGTGCAAGCGGTTTATTGCATGTCTTAACGCATGTTGCGCCACCTTAGTGTGTTTCAGCAGGAACTAAATCAGTGCTGTCCTGAGTGTTTTCTACATGGGAGCTTATTGCGTCGATTCTGATTGACTCGGCTCATTAACTTACTGTAGGGAGCGCTATCTCATGATTAACTCTGAGTTTTCTCGTCTCAACGTATCACTTGAAAACCTGCCGCCTTCCGATTCTGGCCCCTATGGTGTGGGCGCCGGTCGCAAACCAACCTTCACAACGGAGCAGGCCGGAAAGTACATCACCCGCAATAACCTGCACTTCCACGACCGTAATGGCGACAAGCGCACCGACCTCTCCTATACGGTAGACCCGACGTTCAGCGCCGCGCAGCAACGCCGAGTGCGCCAGGCGGTGCAACATTGGGAGGACGTGGCCAACATCAGTTTCAAGGAACGGGCAGCCGGCGCCGATGGCACGGTTCACATCAAAAACAACCCGCGCGGTGACCGTGGCGTCGCCAGCTCACCCTCGCGCGGCATTACCACCACCACGGCCACGGTCGGCACACTGCGAGAAAGTAGTTCGCCTGCGCTGGGCAGCCACTTTTCAGTTACTGCCGTGCATGAGATCGGCCATGCCATCGGCCTGCAGCATCCTGGTGATTACAATGGCGGCGGTGCTGATTACAACAATGGTGCCAAATATGCCGGCGATACAAAGGCGCGCAGTGTGATGAGCTACTGGTCGGAGAAAAACCAGGCTGGTCACGACTTTCGGTATTCGAATCCCTCTGCCCCGATGATGGATGACATCGCTGCCGTTCAGCGGCTCTATGGGGCCAATCACAAAACCCGCAACACCGACACCACCTATGGCTTCAATTCCAATACCGGCTGCGAAGCCATGACCCTCACCAGCGCCAGGGATAAACCTATCTTTTGCGTATGGGATGGTGGCGGTAACGACACCCTGGATTGTTCCGGGTTTTCCCAGAACCAGAACATCAATTTGAACGCCGAGTCGTTTTCCGATGTGGGCGGCTTGAAAGGCAATGTTTCCATCGCCAAGGGCTGCGTGCTTGAAAACGCCATCGGTGGGGCCGGACGTGACGTGTTGACGGGGAATGAGGCAGACAATCGGCTCAAGGGCGGCTTGGGTGCAGACAGGCTGCGGGGCGGCGGCGGGGCGGATATTTTTGACTACGACAAGGCCAGCGACTCCACACCGCAGCAGCCTGACCTGATCGAGGACTTTACCAGCGGGACGGACAAGATTGACGTCTCGGGTGCATTGAGAGAGGCGCGCGTCGGTGCCCTGACGTTCACTGATCGGTTCACGGGTCGCGCCGGCGAGGCATTGCTCAGGCACGACGCAGCCACGGGGCGTTCAAGCCTGGAGATAGACCTGAAGGGGAGCGGCAGCGCCGACCTGGTGATCAAGAGCATTGGCCAGATCAAACCGGGCGATGTGCAGTGGCAGGGGCAAAAGCCGGAAGTGAACCCGAGGGTTGTCCCGACACCAGCCCCTGCGCCCCCACTTGATACCAACACGGACCCGCTTGTCGCGTTACAGGAGGTGATGGCCAAGGCGTTGGCGGCCTTGTTGCAATGGATGCAAGGTATCGTCCAGTCGGATGCCCGCCGATAACACATGCCACATGGCGAGGCGCTGACAGGCTCAGGCCTTGATCAGCGCCTGCACATAGTCGACAAACGCCCGCGCCTTGGCGCTTGCCATGCGCCCGGAAGGGAACACCGCCCATAAATCCCGCGACGGCAATGCCCAGTCAGTCAACACGGCCTTGACCTCGCCGCTGGCCAGCTCCGGTGAAAACATCCAGGTTGACGACAGGGTCAGCCCCAAATGACTCAGCACGGCTGCGCGCACACCTTCAGCTGCAGTGACGCGCACACGGCCCTGGGCGACGATGGGGGCGAGGGTACCGCCTTGGGTGAAGTTCCAGTGCGCGCCTTCGCCGCGGGTGTAGATGATTGCCTGGTGTTGCATCAGGTCGGCGGGGGTAGCGGGTTCGCCGAAGCGTTCGAAGTAGGCGGGGGTACCGAGGATGACGCAGGGCGATTCGCCGATCCTGCGCGCCGTGAGGCTTGAATCATTCAGGTTGCCCATGCGCAGGGCAACGTCGATACCTTCTTCCACCAGGTTGAGGCTGCGGTCATCGAGCACCACGTCCACGTTCATCCCGGGATATTGCGCCAGGAACGGCCCCAGGTGCGCAATGATGTGCAGGCGGGCGAAGGTCACCGGCGCGCTGATCCGCAGGTTCCCCGAGAGTCCGGAGCCTGCACCGCGCGCCGCTTCGTCGGCCGCGTTGGCTTCATCGATGGCGCGCTTGGCTTTATCGAAAAACGCCAGCCCCGCCTCGGTTGGCGTCAGGCCTCTTGTCGAACGCATCACCAAGCGTACCGCCAGCCGTGCCTCCAATTGCGCGACGCTCTTGGACACGGCCGGTTGACCGATGCCCAGGCGCTTGGCGGCGGCGGAGAACGAGCCGGTCTCGACAACGTGGACGAAGGTTTCCATGGCGGTGAGACGGTCCATCGGGTGTTCCTTGCTGGATTGAGCGCATCGCGAGGCAGCGCGGCGTACAAGCCTAAGGGTAATGCCCATGGAGTGTCATCCGGTTGGTGGTTTTCAACATGGCGCAAAACAACCATCAGTCAGCCTGACCTATTTTGTGCTTGAGTGAAGATAACTCTAGGGTTACTTTTTTAGGCCAAGCCAAGGAGACTGGGGTGCAAAGCAGGCTATTGATCAAGGAGCTACAAGAGGCGGGTTGGGTGCTGGATCGGGTCACGGGCAGTCATCCTATTTTTACCCACCGCTATAACCCGTACACGATCCCGGTGCCGCATCCGAAGAAGTATCTGCCGCTGGGCACCATCAGAAGCATCAGGAAACGTGCCGGGCTGTTTCAGTTTTAAGGAGAGCATTCATGCAATACCCAATCTGTATCGAATGGGGCGATGACTTCACCGCCACCGGTATCCAGATCCCCGATATTCCAGGTGCAGTCACCGCCGGGGACAGTTTCGAAGAGGCCTACAACGCCGCGGTGGAAGTCGCGCACATCCTGCTGCAAGAGATCGCCGCAGAAGGCGGGGTGATTCCGATGCCAACGTCGGTGGCCGATCATCACACCCACGAAGATTACGCCGGGATGGGCTGGGGTATGCTCGAACTGGACATCTCGCCCTATCTGGGCAAGACCGAGAAGGTCAATGTGACCTTGCCCGGCTATGTCATCCAGCGAATCGACCGCTATGTGCGCGAGCACAAGGTCAAAAGCCGCTCGTCATTTCTGGCGGATGCGGCTTTGGAGAAGTTGGTGCGTTCTTAGGCGGTGGCGACAGCCGTTTGCCGCGACGCACTGAGGAAACGCAACAACGCTACCAGCGGGAACGCGCTGCCCACCAGCATCACGCCCAGCCAGCCGCCGTGTTCGTACACGCTGCTGGCAATCGCCGAGCCGAAGGCACCGCCGATGAAGATGCTGGTCATGTACAGCGCGTTCAAGCGGCTGCGGCTGTTGGCGTCGAGTGCATAGATGGCGCGTTGGCCGAGGACCATGTTCATCTGCACGCAGAAGTCCAGGACCACGCCGGTCACCGCCAGGCCGATCACGCTGTACAGCGGGTGCACAAAGGCCGGCAGGAAGCTCAATACCGCAAAGACCATGGCCAGCAGCGACGCGCGGTGGGTGTGGCCGGCATCGGCCAGGCGTCCGGCGATGGGGGCGGCAATGGCGCCGATGGCACCGACCAGGGCGAAGATCGCGATCTGGGTCTGGCTCAGGCCATGGTTGCGCACCAGTTCCAGCGGGGCGGCGGTCCAGAACAGGCTGAACGTGGCGAACATGCAGCCTTGGTAAAACGCACGTTGACGCAGCAGCGGTTGTTCACGCAACAGGGTGCCCAGGGAGCGCAGCAATTGACCATAACTGGCGCTGTGGTCCGGCTGGCGCTTGGGGATGGTCAGCATCAGCACCACGCTGATAAACACCATCAACGCGGCGGCCGCCATGAACATCGCGCGCCAGCCAAAATGGTCAGCCACGACGCTGGACACTGGCCGCGCCAGCAGGATGCCCAACAGCAGCCCACCCATGATGCTGCCGACCACCCGACCCCGAGACTCGGCGGGCGCCAGGTGTGCGGCCAGGGGGATCAGGATCTGTACCGACACCGAACTGAAGCCGATCAGCAACGACACCAGCAGGAACAGGTTCGGTTGTTCGGTAAAGGCCGCGCCCAACAGGCTGGCAATTGCCACCACGGTCGTGATGATCATCAACTTGCGGTTTTCCAGCAGGTCGCCCAAAGGCACCAGGAAGAACAGGCCGAGGGCATAGCCGATTTGCGTCAGGGACACGATCAGGCTGGCCATCGCGGGGGTGAGGCCGATGTCGGGGGCGATCAGTTCGATGATCGGCTGGGCGTAGTAGATGTTGGCGACGATGGCGCCGCAGCAAAACGCAAACAGCATCACCATCGCGCGGGTCATGGTGCTCGTAGCGTGGGGGGTAGCATTCATGGTGTTCTCATAAAAGCGAAGGAAGATGGCGAGCGAGAGTAAAGACAAGGTTCAACGGCGAGTAGGCCGCTTGTGGTGATATCACTTATGCCGGGTGATGATACATTCAGACACAACTGCCGAAACAGGAAATCCAGCGCCATGAAAATCACGTTGAACAAGATGCTCCTGGCTTCAAGCCTCGCTGCTGCGATGGCCCTGGGCCTGGCCAATGCCGCCGATGCGCCGCGCGTAGGCGTACGCGGGGCAATCACCGCGATGGACGGTGATGCGATGCAGGTCAAGGTCAACAGCGGTGAAGACGTCACCGTGCACCTGACCAAGGACACCCAGGTGCGCGCCGTCACCCTGGCCAGAATCGATGAAATCAAGCCGGGCAGCTACATCGGCTCGGCCGCCATGCCCAACGCCGACGGCACCCTGACGGCGCTGGAAGTGCATGTGTTCCCACCGGCCATGGCCGGCACCGGCGACGGGCATCGGGCGTTTGACCTGAAGGAAGGCAGCAGCATGACCAACGGCACCGTCGGCGACCTGGTGGTCAGCAAAGGGCGGACGTTGACCGTGAAATACAAGGGCGGCGAACAGAAGATCGTGGTGCCGGAGGATGTGCCGATCGTCAACCTGGAACCGGGGGACCGCAGCTTGCTCAAGCCGGGGGTGAAGGTGGTGTTGTTTGCCGCGCAGGGGGCGGATGGGAAAATCACTGCCCAAGCCATTTCAGCCGGCAAGGATGGCGTGACACCGCCGATGTAACTGCAAAACCCAGATCTAAATGTGGGAGGGGCAAGCCTCCTCCCACATTTGTCAGTTAATGACCGGAGTAGATCTGGTCGAAAACCCCACCATCATTGAAGTGGGTTTTCTGCACGGTGCGCCAGTCACCAAAGGTCTTCTCCACCGACAGGAAGTCGACTTTCGGGAAGCGGTCGGTGTACTTGGCCAGCACCTTCGGATCACGCGGGCGCAGGTAGTTGTTGGCAGCGATTTCCTGGCCTTGCGGCGACCACAGGTACTTCAGGTAGTCTTCAGCTGCCTCGCGGGTGCCTTTCTTCTCGACCACTTTATCCACCACCGACACCGGCGGCTCGGCTTCGGCGGAGACGCTTGGGTAGATCACTTCGAACTGATCGCGACCGAATTCACGCGCGATCATTTCGGCTTCGTTCTCGAAGGTCACCAGCACGTCGCCGATCTGGTTGGTCATGAACGTGGTGGTGGCGGCGCGGCCACCGGTGTCCAGCACGGGCGCCTGTTTGAAAAGCTTGCCGACAAAGGCCTTGGCCTTGTCTTCGTCGCCGCCGTTCTTGAGTACATAACCCCAGGCCGACAGGTAGGTGTAGCGGCCGTTACCGGAGGTTTTCGGGTTGGGCACGATCACCTGCACGCCATCCTTGAGCAGGTCCGGCCAGTCTTTCAGGGCTTTGGGGTTGCCCTTGCGCACGATGAACACGGTGGCCGAGGTAAACGGCGCGCTGTTGTTCGGCAGGCGGGTGACCCAGTTGTCCGGCACCAGTTTGCCGTTGTCGACCAGGGCGTTGATGTCGGTGGCCATGTTCATGGTGATCACGTCAGCCGGCAGGCCGTCGATCACCGAGCGCGCTTGTTTGCTGGAACCGCCGAAGGACATCTGCAGGGTCAGCTTGTCGTTCGGGTGCTCGGCTTCCCAGTGCTTCTGGAAGGCGGCGTTGTAGTCCTTGTAGAAATCGCGCATCACGTCGTAGGAGACGTTGAGCAGAGTGACCGGGGCAGCCTGGACGGCGCCCGCGAGGGCAAGGCCGGCGGCCAGGAGAGAGGCGCTTACGAGTTTTTTCACTGCTCATTCCTTGTTGTTCGGGAGAAGAGGGGAGGCACATTGCCAGCGACTATAGCCGGGGGCACTTAGTCGCTTAAAGATTAAAAAGAACTTTGCTTATTCCACTTTCTTAAAAAGAGCGCTGCCACAGCGCGAACAGAACGCCGCGTTGGGCTCGTGGCTGTTTTTCCTGCACACCGGGCAGTCGTGTTGCAGTTGCTCACCGCGCATGGCACTGGCCAGTTCGGCCGTAAAAATACCCGTGGGCACGGCGATGATCGAGTAACCGGTGATCATCACCAGCGACGAAATCACCTGGCCCAACGGCGTCTTGGGCACGATATCGCCAAAGCCCACGGTGGTCAGCGTCACGATCGCCCAATAGATGCCCTTGGGGATACTGGTGAAGCCGTGCTCCGGGCCTTCGATCACATACATCAAGGTGCCGAACACCGTCACCAGGGTGCACACGCTCACCAGGAACACCACGATCTTCTGCTTGCTGCCGCGCAGCGCCGCCATCAGGTAGTTGGCCTGCTTGAGGTACGGGCTGAGCTTGAGCACGCGGAAAATCCGCAGCATCCGGATGATGCGGATGATCAGCAGGTACTGCGCGTCGCTGTAGTACAGCGCAAGGATGCCGGGCACGATGGCGAGCAGATCCACCAGCCCGTAAAAGCTGAAGGCGTAGCGCAACGGCTTGGGCGAACAGTACAGGCGCAACCCGTACTCGATCAGGAAGATCAGGGTGAAGCCCCATTCAATGTAGGCCAGCACGTCGGCGTAGTTCTGGTGGACCTGGTCGATGCTGTCGAGCATCACGATCACCAGGCTGGCGAGGATGATCAACAGCAGGATGCCATCAAAGCGCCGCCCGGCGACGGTGTCGCTCTGAAAAACCATGATGTAGAGCCGCTGACGCCAGTCGTTGTTGCTGTCCATAAAGCCCGCCTGAATCGAATATCGAGCAAGCCTAGGGGGATTCGAAGGGGCTGTCCATGCGCGGTTTCCTGAGTATTCGGGCGCCGGCGAGTACCAGCCAGCAGGCGAGGATAAACGGCGCGGTGAGTGCGGGCAGGTGCAGGGCAGCAAAGCCCGGAGTGAGAAGGATCGCCAGCAGGATGCCGAGCAGGGGCAGCCAGGGTTGGCGCCGTGCCTGGCTCAGCGCCAGGGCCGCGAGAGCCGGGTTGTAGCTGTGCAGGCCGAGGAGGACGGCGCTGCTGTCGTCCAGCAGCAATCCGATCAGTACGCCGCTGCTGGCGCCGATCACGGCCCAGACCGCGGCACGCCGGTTCGCCAGCCACAGGCCGAGGGCAATCAGCGCGCCCGCCAGCGGCTGGTCCAGCAGCATGATCTGCGCGAGGCCGGTGAACGGCGCGCCGAGCACCGCCAGGGTATCGGGCTCGCCCAGGGCCAAGGCACTGTGTGGGACGCTGCCCAGCAGCAGCCAGCCCAGGCCGACAAAGGGCGCGGTGTAGGCGGGCAAGTCGTGCGGCCGGCTGGCGTGTTTCAGCCAGTGCCGCGTGAGGATCGCGCTCAAGCCGCCGCACGCGAGGATCAGCGGTGGCAACAAGGCCGACCAGGTGAAATGCTGGCTGATCAACAGGCCCAGCAATACGCCGTTGTAGCTATACAGCCCGGCCTGGCGCTCGGCCTTGGGATAGTCGCGCCGCTGGGCCGTGAGCAACCCGGCGACCCCACCCAGCAGCGCACCGCCGAGCAAGGCCGGAGCGCCGATCAGGATCGCCAACAGGCACAGCAGGCCGCACAGCGGATGGCGTTGCAGGAAGATCTGGCTGAAACCGTTGAGCAGGGCTTCGGCCCAGTCGGGGCAGGTTGGGGTGTGCATGATGGGTATTCAGTGGGACCGAGTTGGGCCCATCGGGGGCTTGCCCCCAATGGGGCCTCTGCAGGCGCTAGATCAGCGTCTCTATGCGCAAGGAGTTGGTCGACCCCGGTTGCCCGAACGGCACCCCGGCGGTAATCACCAAGGTATCCCCGCGCTGCGCCATGCCCTGGGCCTGGGCAATCTCCAGCGCGGTGGAACACACTTCATCCACCTGCCTCAGTCGATCATTGACCACCGAATGCACGCCCCACGCCACGCTCAAGCGGCGCGCCGTGGACAGGTTCGGTGTGAGGTTGAGGATCGGCGCCACCGGCCGTTCCCGCGCTGCGCGCAAGCTGGAACTGCCCGACTCGCTGTAGTTCACCAGCACCGCCACCGGCAGGATGCTGCTGATGCGCCGGATCGCGCAGCTGATGGCGTCCGACACCGTGGCATCGGCCTTGGGCCGGCTGACGTCGAGTTGGGTCTGGTAGTCCGGGCCGTTTTCCACCTGGCGGATGATCTTGCTCATCATCTGCACGGCTTCCAGCGGGTACTCGCCCGACGCGGTTTCCGCCGACAGCATCACCGCATCCGCGCCTTCGGCCACTGCATTGGCGACATCCGTCACTTCCGCGCGGGTCGGCGCCGGCGAGAAGCGCATGGACTCCAGCATCTGCGTCGCCACTACCACCGGTTTGCCCAACTGGCGGCAGGTGCGGATGATGTCTTTCTGGATTTGCGGCACGCTCTCGGCCGGCACTTCCACGCCCAGGTCGCCCCGGGCCACCATGATCGCGTCGCTCAGCTCGGCGATCTCCCGCAGGCGTTGTACGGCCGAAGGCTTCTCGATCTTGGCCATCAGGAAGGCCTTGTCGCCGATCAGCTCGCGGGCCTCGCGGATGTCTTCCGGGCGCTGCACAAACGACAGCGCCACCCAGTCCACGCCCAGCTCCAGGCCGAAGCTCAGGTCGCGACGGTCCTTGACGGTGAGCGGGCTGAGTTCCAGCAAGGCTTGTGGGACGTTGACGCCTTTACGGTCGGACAACTCGCCGCCATTCAGTACGGTGGTGTCGATGGCAGCGGCGTGCCGGGTGATCACGCGCAGGCGCAGCTTGCCGTCGTCGAGCAACAGGTCCATGCCCGGTTCCAGGGCGGCGATGATTTCCGGGTGGGGCAGGTTGACCCGGCGCTGGTCACCCGGCGTCGGGTCCAGGTCCAGGCGCAGGGCCTGGCCACGCACCAGTTGCACCTTGCCTTCGGCAAACGTCCCGACGCGCAGCTTCGGTCCCTGCAGGTCCATGAGGATGCCCAGCGGGTAGTTGAGCTGGCGCTCCACCTGGCGAATCCAGTGGTAGCGCCGGGCGTGATCGGCATGCTCACCGTGGCTGAAGTTGAGGCGGAAGATATTCACCCCGGCTTGCACCAGCTCGCGGATGTCGTCGATACCGTCGGTGGCCGGGCCCAGGGTGGCGAGGATCTTGACCTTCTTGTCAGGCGTCATGGTGGGCAGTCTCAAGGATCAGGATGGCGCGCACGTCATTGACATTGGTGCGGGTCGGCTCGGTAACGATCAAGCCGTCGAGGGCGGCGAAGTAGCCATACCCGTTGTTGTTGTCCAGCTCGTCGCTGGCCGACAGGCCCAGGGCTTCGGCGCGCGCATAGCTGCACGGGGTCATGATTGCGCCGGCGTTGTCTTCCGAGCCGTCGATGCCGTCGGTGTCGCCGGCCAGGGCGTACACGCCGGGCAGGCCTTTGAGGCTGTCGGTCAGGCTCAACAGGAATTCGGCATTGCGTCCGCCACGGCCGTTGCCGCGCACGGTGACCGTAGTTTCCCCACCGGAGAGGATCACGCACGGCGCCGCCAACGGCTGGCCGTGCTGCACGATTTGCCGCGCGATGCCGGCGTGCACTTTGGCCACCTCCCGCGCTTCGCCTTCCAGGTCGCCGAGGATCAGCGCGCTGAAACCGGCCTGGCGCGCTTTCACCGCCACCGCTTCCAGGGATTGTTGCGGGCGCGCGATCAGTTGGAAGTGGCTGCGGGCGAGCACCGGGTCGCCGGGCTTGACGGTTTCCGAGGCCGGATTCTGCAACCAGCTGCGCACGGCGGCCGGTGCGTCGATGCCATAGCGCTTGAGGATCGCCAGGGCCTGTTGCGAAGTGCTGGGGTCGCCGACCGTGGGGCCGGAGGCGATGACCGTGGCCTGGTCGCCCGGCACATCGGAAATCGCATAGGTGTAGACCGTCGCCGGCCAGGCCGCCTTGGCCAGCCGCCCGCCCTTGACCGCCGAGAGGTGCTTGCGTACGCAATTCATCTCGCCAATGGTGGCGCCGGATTTGAGCAGGGCTTTGTTGATGGCCTGCTTGTCGGCCAGGCTGATGCCTTCGGCAGGCAGTGCCAGGAGTGCCGAGCCGCCGCCGGAGAGTAGGAAGATCACCCGGTCGTCTTCGCCCAGGTTGCTGATCAATTCCAGCACGCGCTTGGCCACCGCCAGGCCGGCGGCATCGGGCACCGGGTGGGCGGCTTCGACCACTTCGATTTTCTGGCAAGGGGCGCCGTGGCCGTAGCGGGTGACCACCAGGCCTGAGACGTCGCCTTGCCAGCAATTCTCGACGACCAGCGCCATGGCGGCCGCCGCCTTGCCGGCGCCGATCACGATCACGCGGCCGCTGCGGTCGGCGGGCAGGCAGGGTTCGAGGACGTGCCGGGGGTGGGCGGCATCGATGGCTGTGGCAAACAGCTCGCGAAGCAGGTGTTGCGGATCGACCGACATAAGCGGGCTCCCGGGTATTTTTGTTATTAGAGGTACAGCCCTTTCAAAGGGGTTACTTATCGCGAATCGAAAAGTTCGCCATATGCTCCAACCCCTTGATCAGCGCCGAGTGGTCCCAGTTACCGCCGCCAAGCGCCGCGCAGGTGCTGAACACCTGCTGGGTGCCGGCGGTGTTCGGCAGGTTGATCCCCAGTTCCTTGGCACCGGCCAGGGCCAGGCTCAGGTCCTTCTGGTGCAGGTTAATGCGAAAGCCCGGATCGAAGGTGCCCTTGATCATGCGTTCGCCATGCACTTCGAGGATCTTCGACGAGGCAAAGCCGCCCATCAGCGCTTCACGCACCTTGGCCGGGTCGGCGCCGTTCTTGGCGGCGAACAGCAGCGCTTCGGCCACTGCCTGGATATTCAGCGCGACGATGATCTGGTTAGCCACTTTGGCGGTCTGGCCGTCGCTATTGCCGCCCACCAGGGTGATGTTTTTGCCCATGCTCTGGAACAGCGGCAGGGCACGTTCGAAGGTCTGCGGCTCGCCACCGACCATGATGCTCAAGGTACCGGCCTTGGCGCCGACTTCACCGCCGGACACCGGGGCGTCGAGGTACTGCGCGCCGTGCTCGTTGATCTTTGCCGCAAACGCCTTGGTGGCTGTGGGAGAGATCGAACTCATGTCGATCACCACCTTGTTCGGCGACAGGCCCGCCGCCACACCGTCGGCGCGGAACAGTACGTCGTCGACCTGCGGGGTGTCGGGGACCATGACGATAATGAACTCGGCTTCCTGGGCCACTTGCTGCGGGGTGGCCAGGGCCACTGCGCCGGCGCTGATCAGCTCGGCCGGCGCCTTGCCGTGGTGTTCGGAAAGAAACAGTTGATGACCGGCTTTCTGCAGGTTTGCGGCCATGGGTTGGCCCATGATGCCGGTGCCGATAAATCCGATTTTAGCCATGATGAAATCCTCTTTTTATGCTTTGTGGGCGCTGGGCTTGCGGTGGTGAGCGGGCTTGTTGTGGTGAGGGGCTTGTTGTGGTGAGCGGGCTTGTCCCGCGCTGGCTGCGTAGCAGCCCCATGGGGTCTGTGGTGAACCCGTCGGGGGACAAGCCCCCTCACTACAGCAACCCCCTCCCACAAGGTTTTGTATGGTGTCGGTTAGATGGCGTTGTGGGTTTTAAGCCAGCCCAAACCCGCTTCGGTGGTGGTCAGCGGCTTGTATTCACAGCCGACCCAGCCCGCGTATCCGATGCGGTCCAGATGTTCGAACAGAAAGCGGTAGTTGATCTCCCCGGTTCCCGGCTCATTGCGCCCAGGGTTGTCCGCCAGCTGGATGTGATTGATCTCCTCCAGGTGCGCCGCCATGGTCCGGGCCAGGTCGCCTTCCATGATTTGCATGTGGTAGATGTCGTACTGCAGGAACAGGTTGTCACTGCCCACCTGTTCGCGAATCGACAGGGCCTGTGCAGTGTTGTTGAGGTAGAAACCCGGAATGTCGCGGGTGTTGATCGCTTCCATCACCAGCTTGATGCCCGCCGCCTGCAGCTTGTCGGCGGCGTACTTGAGGTTGGCGACAAAGGTCCTTTCCACGGTTTCATCATCCACACCCTTGGGCCGAATCCCCGCCAGGCAGTTGATCTGGGTATTGCCCAGCACCTGGGCGTAGGCGATGGCCAGGGTGACCCCGGCGCGAAACTCCTCGACCCGGTCCGGGTGGCACGCCAGGCCGCGTTCGCCCTTGGCCCAGTCACCGGCCGGCAGGTTGAACAGCACCTGGGTCAGGCCATGGGTATCGAGTTGGGCCTTGATTTCAGCCGAGCTGAATTCATAGGGGAACAGGTACTCGACACCCTGGAAACCGGCATCGGCTGCGGCCTTGAAGCGAGCGAGAAAGTCTTGCTCGGTAAACAGCATGGACAGGTTGGCGGCAAAGCGCGGCATAGGGTTCTCCTTAATCGAGCAGGGAAATGGCGGTCGGCGCATCGTTGCCGACCAGGGCCAGGTCTTCGAATTCGTTGACGGCGTTGATCTCGGTGCCCATGGAAATATTGGTCACGCGCTCCAGAATGATCTCGACGATCACCGGCACCTTGAACTCTTCGATCATTTCTTCGGCGCGGCGCAATGCCGGCTGGATTTGCCCTGGCTCGAACACGCGCAGGGCCTTGCAGCCCAGGCCTTCAGCGACGGCAACGTGGTCGACGCCGTAGCCGTTCAGCTCTGGTGCGTTGAGGTTGTCGAAAGACAACTGCACGCAGTAGTCCATTTCAAACCCGCGCTGGGCCTGGCGGATCAGCCCCAGGTAGGAGTTGTTCACCACAACGTGGATGTATGGCAGCTTGAATTGCGCGCCCACGGCCAGCTCTTCGATCATGAACTGGAAGTCATAGTCGCCGGACAGCGCCACCACCTTGCGGCTAGGGTCGGCCTTGACCACGCCCAGCGCCGCCGGAATGGTCCAGCCCAACGGGCCGGCCTGGCCGCAGTTGATCCAGTGGCGGGGCTTGTACACATGCAGGAACTGCGCGCCGGCAATCTGCGACAGGCCGATGGTGCTGACGTAGCAGGTGTCTTTGCCGAACACCTGGTTCATCTCTTCGTACACCCGTTGCGGCTTGACCGGCATGTTGTCGAAGTGGGTCTTGCGCTGCAGGGTCGCCTTGCGCTGCTGGCAGTCATGCAGCCAGGCGCTGCGGTCCTTGAGCTTGCCGGCGGCTTTCCACTCACGGGCCACTTCAATGAACATCGTCAGCGCGGAGCCGGCGTCGGACACGATGCCCAGGTCCGGGGTGAATACGCGGCCAATCTGCGTCGGTTCGATGTCGACGTGAATGAATTTACGGCCTTCGGTGTAGACCTCGACCGAACCGGTGTGGCGGTTGGCCCAACGGTTGCCGATACCCAGCACCACGTCTGACTTGAGCAGCGTCGCGTTGCCGTAGCGGTGGGAGGTTTGCAGGCCGACCATACCGACCATCTGTGGGTGATCGTCGGGAATGGTGCCCCAGCCCATCAGCGTCGGGATCACCGGGATGCCGGTCAGCTCGGCGAACTCCACCAGCAGCTCGCTGGCGTCGGCGTTGATCACGCCGCCGCCGCTCACCAGCAACGGGCGTTCCGCCTGATCCAGCAGGGCCAGGGCTTTTTCGACCTGGATGCGGGTGGCCAAGGGCTTGGCCAGTGGCAGCGGCTGGTAGGCGTCGATGTCGAATTCGATCTCGGCCATCTGCACGTCGAACGGCAGGTCGATCAGCACCGGGCCAGGGCGGCCGGAGCGCATTTCATAGAAGGCTTTCTGGAATGCGTACGGCACTTGGCCCGGCTCGAGGACGGTGGTCGCCCACTTGGTCACCGGCTTGACGATGCTGGTGATGTCCACGGCCTGGAAATCTTCCTTGTGCAGGCGGGCCCGTGGTGCCTGGCCGGTGATGCACAGGATCGGGATCGAGTCGGCCGAGGCGCTGTAGAGGCCGGTGACCATGTCGGTGCCCGCCGGGCCCGAGGTGCCGATGCACACGCCGATATTGCCGGCCTTGGTGCGGGTGTAACCCTCGGCCATGTGCGAGGCGCCTTCAACGTGGCGAGCAAGGACGTGATCGATGCCACCCACCTTCTGCAAGGCTGAGTACAGCGGGTTGATCGCAGCGCCTGGGATACCGAAGGCGGTGTCCACGCCTTCACGGCGCATGACGAGGACGGCGGCTTCGATTGCTCTCATTTTGCTCATGATTTTGGTGCCTCTTGCGTTTTGTAATTGTATACAAGTGGTGTCTGTCCAAAGTGTATTCACGGCGGGCGGCGCAGGTCAATCCATTTTATTGGTTGGCCTTTGCGTTCGTCGGAACCGCTTTTTTCGACGTATGGAGACTTTGTTTGAAAATATTGTATACAAAAATAAATGTCATTGTGTTCTATTTGTTTGATCGGGCATCTGATCAAACAGACCTCCACCGCTTTCCCAATAACAAAAGAAGGACGGCACCATGAGCGCTTTAACCTTGAAGATTGCCACCCAACTGGCCGGCCAGGCCCTCAGCGCAGGGCGCACGATCTCAGCCGCACCGCTGACCGTTGCGGTGCTCGACAGCGGTGGCCACTTGATCACCGTGCAGCGCGAAGACGGCGCCAGCCTGTTGCGCCCGCACATCGCCATCGGCAAGGCCTGGGGCGCGATTGCGCTGGGCAAGGGCTCGCGCTTGCTGGCGCTGGACGCACAGCAACGGCCGGCGTTTATCGCAGCGTTGAACAGCCTGGGGCAGGGTAGCGTGGTGCCGGCGCCGGGTGGGGTGTTGATTCGGGATCAGGCGGGGGCGGTACTGGGGGCGATCGGGATCAGCGGGGATACGTCGGATATTGATGAGCAGTGTGCGATCACGGCGATCGAGGGGCTGGGGTTGAGGGCGGATGCGGGGGTGTCAGCTTGAGTCGTGTGTGACTGTAAGGGCCTCATCGGGAGCAAGCCCCCTCCCACAGTCTTGAGCGTATTCACAGGTCAATAGGTGGGAGGGGGCTTGCCCCCGATTGGCACAGGCACCTCGGTGCATCAGTCCGGCGCACAGCCTTTGAGCACCAACCGAATAATCGTCTGCGCCGCCGCTTCATAATCGGCCTCATCCAGCTTGGCCTTGCCGGTCACCGCGGAAATCTGCCAGTCGAAATCCGCATAGGTCTGCGTCGCCGCCCAGATGCTGAACATCAGGTGATGAGGGTCGATAGCCGCGATCAACCCGCGATCCACCCAGCTCTGGATGCAGTCGATATTGTGCTTGGCCTGGGCATTGAGTTGTTGGACCTGCTCGGCACTCAGATGCGGTGCGCCATGCATGATTTCGCTGGCGAACACCTTGGAGGCGAAGGGCAGGTCGCGGGAGATGCGGATTTTCGAGCGGATGTAGTTGCTCAGCACCGCTGAAGGCTCTCCCTCGGGGTTGAACGGCGTGGACGCCGCCAGGATCGGCTCGATAATGCTTTCGAGCACCTCGCGGTAGAGGTTGTCCTTGGACTTGAAGTAGTAATACACGTTGGGCTTGGGCAGCCCGGCCTTGGCGGCGATGTCGCTGGTTTTGGTCGCGGCGAAGCCCTTGTCGGCAAACTCCTCGCTTGCCGCCCGCAGGATCTTTTCTTTGTTGCGCTCGCGAATGGTGCTCATAAACCAGGGTTTTCCTTGCCAGTGCAGGCGGTCGGGCATGTTAGCACCGGCTATCCGCGAGCCTCAACAATGTGTCCGCAACGCCTTGCGCCGCGCTATGCTCGCGTCATCTTTTCTCTTACGGAAGTGCGTTTCATGGCAGGAAGCAGTTTGCTGGTGTTGATCGACGACATCGCCACCGTCCTCGACGATGTCGCCCTGATGACCAAGATGGCCGCCAAGAAAACCGCCGGCGTGCTGGGCGATGACCTGGCGCTCAACGCCCAGCAGGTTTCCGGCGTGCGTGCCGAGCGGGAAATCCCGGTGGTATGGGCCGTTGCCAAGGGGTCCTTCATCAACAAGTTGATCCTGGTGCCCACCGCGTTGTTGATCAGCGCCTTCGCTCCTTGGGCCGTGACACCGTTGTTGATGCTCGGCGGCGCTTATCTGTGTTTCGAAGGCTTCGAGAAGCTCGCGCATAAATTCCTGCACAGCAAGGCTGAAGTCCAGGCCGAACATACGCAGCTGGTTGACGCGGTGGCCAACCCGGCTACTGATCTGGTGGCTTTTGAAAAGGACAAGATCAAAGGCGCGATCCGGACTGACTTCATCCTCTCTGCGGAAATCATCGCCATCACCCTCGGCACCGTGGCCGATGCGCCGTTGATGCAGCAAGTGGTTGTCCTGTCGGGCATCGCCATCGTCATGACCATCGGCGTCTACGGGCTTGTGGCTGGCATCGTCAAGCTGGATGACCTGGGCCTGTGGCTTACCCAGAAGCCTGGCCGGATGGCTCGCAGTATCGGTGGCGGCATCCTGCGCACGGCACCGTACATGATGAAGAGCCTGTCGGTGATCGGCACGGCGGCGATGTTCATGGTCGGCGGTGGCATCCTTACCCATGGTGTGCCGGTGGTGCATCATTGGGTGGAAACGGTGAGCCAGAGTGTCGGTGGGGTGGCGTGGCTGATGCCGACCCTGTTGAACGCGGGTGTGGGGATTGTCGCCGGGGCGGCGGTATTGGTGGTGGTGTCGGGGGTCGGTCGGTTGTGGCGTACGGCGAGGGCCTGACATTTCAGTCAGGCCACCGACGTGTATCAGCGCAGCGGGCGTCGTCACGCCCGCTGCCTGCAACCTTGCCGATTACTGGGCGAAGGCCTTGTAGCCATTCTGCTCGAAGTTGTAAAGCGTGTTTGCTTCTGAACCTTTCACGTAGTCATAGCTACTGTCAGAGGAGGCGCTTGCAGTCATTGGTCGGGTGTAAAGCGTCCCTTCTATCTGGTTGTTATTGGGTGTCGACTCGGTGCCGCCCTTGGCATCGGCGTATTGGAATACGCGCTCGGCATTTGCGGCCCGGTCGGCCCGAGTATCGTTCGATGCATTCATGTCGTCCCAATCGCCTGTCTGAGACTTGATCCCCGTCAGTTTGTCATCCTTGAGCGCTTCGCGCGCGCTCGCAAAAAGCGGGTTGTTGGTAATGGCGTCGACGCTGCGATGATCGCCAGGTGCCCTGCCCGTATTGCCGGTAGGCGCACTGATAGAGGCTTGCCCCTGCTGGCCTGTCGACGACTGGGAGCCTGCCGGGCCGTTTGCCTGGGCGTATCCGGTATTGTATTGATTGGAGCCGCTGGAGTTACTTACATCCATCAAGGTTTTCCGTTTTTCAATGATTAGGCGTCTGATTGGGAACCCGTGGGTTCGCGCCTTAAGTGGTTTTCCCGAATGAAACGGTTCCCGTAGACCTAGGAAATCTAGTGGTCTGCATGTGGGGGAAATTACCGGTTTACGCCGAGCTCGTGAGTATCGGTGTCTGCGGGCGCGAGGCGTACCCTTCAGAGGCACGCCCGCCGCGTTTGCTTCAGGAGGGGTATTGCAAGGCGCTGTAACCTTTTTCGCTGAAAGCCTTGAGCAACTGCGCTTCGGAACCGGCGGACACACTGCCGAACTGGCCAAAGCCCTGCATGCCGTGATCGCCTTGTTGCGATGAACCCTGCCGCTTGAGGCCTTCGCGACCATCGATGTGGTTCACCACTTCCGACAGGTTATAGGCCGCATCCGCACGGGATTCAGGATTGTCGTTGGCAGGGCCCCAATCGCCGGTCTGCTGTTTGAGCTTGTTAAGAAAGTCGTTGGAGAACGGGCCGTCCTGCTTGAGCACGTCTTTGAGCGCCGGATTGTCGCTGAAGATTTTTTCTGCGCCGCGGTGATCGCCGGCAGGCCTGCCATAAGCACCTGTGGGAGCACCCGTGCCAGCGTTCTTCGATGCCTGCGGTTCGGCTGCTGGAATGCTATTCGCAGAAGGGGTGGAGGAAGGGCTGGAGGAAATAGATTGCGTCATATTGAAATATCCACTCAAAGTTCAAGGTGGGTATCCGCCTCATCCGCCTGATGTTTGTCAGGCATGTCTGTGGGGGGGGGCCTGGACACTGTGTGGCGTGGCTGTGCGGCTGGTTCTCGTCATGCTGCTGTTACCCGCCACTGCGCGCAAAAAAAGGCCATTCATTCGAATGGCCTTTTTGGTCGGCGCTATTTACTCGGCAATCTGCAACTTGCGCGATTCTGTATAGATATACCGCACCTTTTCATACTCGAACGGCGAGTTCATCTGACCGTAGCGGAAGCTGGTCTGGTAGCGCTTGTCCACCGCACGCAGGGCCCAGATTTCTGGGTGGTTGGAGCTGACTTCGGAGACATTGAGGAAGTTGATCTGGGACTCGGCGGTGTAGTCCACCAGCAGGCCGCCGGTGTCGCGCAGGTTCGACGGGCCGAAGATCGGCAGCACCAGATACGCACCGCCGGGCACGCCGTAGAAGCCCAGGGTCTGGCCGAAGTCTTCGCTCTGGCGCGGCAGGCCCATGGCGGTCGCCGGGTCCCACAGGCCGGCGATGCCGACGGTGGTGTTGAGCAGCAGGCGCCCGGTGGTCTCCAGAGAGCGGTGGCCTTTGAGCTGCAGCAAGCTGTTCAACAGGTTGGGCACGTCGCCCAGGTTGTTGAAGAAGTTGCTCACGCCGGTGCGCAGGAAGCTTGGTGTGACGTAGCGGTAACCGTCGACCACCGGCAGGAACACCCATTGGTCGAAGCGGTAGTTGAAGTGGTACACGCGGCGGTTCCACGATTCGAGCGGGTCATACACGTTGAGGGCGTTGACCGACGAGCGTTCGAATTCGCGCTGGTCCAGGCCCGGGTTGAACTTGAGTTTGCTCAGCGGCTCCTTGAAACCGTCGGAGTCCATCACCACAGGCGCGTGAGCTTTGCTGTTGTCGGCATTGGCAACGCCTGCGCACATCAGGGCGGCAAGCAGCAGAAGATATTTAGCCACGGAAGAACTCCAGCATGGCGTCGGCGTTGACGCGGTAATTGAGGTTGCCGCAATGGCCGCCCAGGGGATAGACGGTCAAGCGATCGCCGAAGGTCTTGCGCAGGAAGCCGAGGTCGCCCGGGCCGAGGATCACGTCGTCGGCGTTGTGCATGACGGCGATTTTCGGGCTGGCATGCAGGTAGTCCTTGAGGGCGTACAGGCTGACCTGGTCAACCAGTTGCAACAGGCTGCCGCCGTCGGAGCGGGCGCGCCACATCGGGATCACCTGTTCGGTGAGGTAGCAGTCGAAGTCGCATTGCAGCGCACGCTTGAGGAACGGCGTGAGGCTGGTGCCTTCGCTGATCGGGTACTTCGGCGGGATGATCAGGCCACGGCGGTTGATCAGGTCCGAGGTAAAGGCGATGTCGGCCGCCGAGAAGCGGAACGAGGTGCCGATCAGCATGGCCATCTGTTCGTTGGTCAGGTGCTGCTTGGATTGCTGGAAGTCGTAGAGCAGGGCGTCGTTGAGGTCGATGTAGCCCTTTTGCTGGAAGTAACGGGTCAGCTTGTTCAACACCAGTTCATAGAAGGTGGTGGTGTTGTTGATGCCCTTGACCTCGGTCTGTACCAGCTTGTCGAGGTTGGTGATCGAGGTGTAGAGGTTGACCGGCGGGTTGAGCAGCAGCACTTTCTTGAAGTTGAAGCTGCGGCGGGTCTCGTCGAGCTTGCTGACAAACGCCGCATCCAGCGCACCGAGGCTGTAGCCGGTAAGGTAGAAGTCGGTCACCGGCAGTGAAGCATTCTGTGCGCGCACGGCCTGCATCACGCGGTACATGTCCTCGGCATCTTCCTGGCTGATACCGGGGGTGGCGAAGCGCGATGCCGAGGCGATGAAGTCGAAGCTGGTGGGCGACGACAGTTGCACCACGTGGTAGCCGGCCTGGTAATACAGCTTTTTCAGGTATTCGTTGATGCTGCTGTCAAACCGCGCACCGGTGCCCGCGATCAGGAAGATCAGCGGCGCGGCGCGGTCCTGCTTGGCGATGCGGTAAGTGAGCTTCTTCACTGCCCAGAAATTGTCCGGCAGGCTGAACTCGCGCTCGGGGCGCATGTTCAGGGTGTAGTCGGACTGGTTGATCTGGTCGTCGGTCGGCAATGTCGGCCGAAGGTCGGGCGGGGTGGTGGCGATGGTCGCTTCGAATGGGTTGGTCAAAGGGTAGCCATAGCTGGCTTGGTCGATATCGACGGCCAGTGCTGACGCACTCAAAAAAAGGCTGCCCAGTAAGGCAGCACAGCGCAAGGAACGGAGCATGACTTAATCCCTAAGAGGAAACGTGCTTAATGAAGTTCGCAGGCTATGACCACCGCGTTGCCACCGAAGTGCCAGCTCTCGGCACGAAAAGTCGGAAAATAACGTCGGATTCGGGGTAATAGTAGCGAGACGATACACTTTGCCATGCATTAGTGAACACTAATTGTGTGTATGCACCTTGCTAACGGCCGCTGGCGCATTAAGCTGAGCGCCGTTTTTGCCTATCGGAGTGCTCCATGTCCCGCCGCTTGCCGTTGATTTTGCTGCTTATTGCCCTGCCGTTATGGCTGGCTGCCAGTTATGGCGCGCGTTACGGCTTTATGGAAGATGGCCAGTGGGTCGGCATCTGTGCCGACGAGGCCAGCCGCTGGGAATGCCAGGTGCGTTCGAACCTGGGCTTGATGATTCACTTCAAGGTGCTGGGCTGGGCCGCGCTGGTGACCTCGGTGCTGGCGTTTTTCGTGCCGGGCCGTGCGGGATGGGGCTTGGCGGTACTGGGGCTGGTGTTCGGGCTGCCGGCCCTGGCGTTGTACAACACCTCGTTTGCGGTGTTTGCGGTGGTGATTGCGGGGTTGCGGTTGGTCAGGCAGTCGCGGCGCGCCTGATAAGGCCAATCGGGGGCTTGCCCCCGATGGCGCTCTTACGCCTTGCGCACCCGCAAGCACCGCCACAAAGCCACAACCATCAACCCACTGACCACCGCCCAACCCCACGCCTGCTGGTTCAGCAAGCCTTCACGGTACAGCTGTGGCGCAATGCCGGCCCCGATGATAAAGGTCAGCAAGGCAATCTCCCGGCGTGGCCCGGCCACCGGACGAACCAGGTACACCAACGCCGGCAGCAGCAGCGCCGCACTCGGGAAGCTGCGGTAGCGTGGGTCAAACACCAGTGCCAGCATCATCACGGCGCCCGCGAATCCGGCGATTGCCACCAGCCAGCCGGCGCGTTGTTCCAGCCAGTTGAACAGGCGTTCGCGCCAGCCTTCACGGGCACTCAGGGCCAGTGCGGCGTGGGCCAGTACCAGCAGGTTCAACGCCACGAGTAAACCGGCCCATGCCCATTCATCGTTGAAGCGCGCAGTCACGCGGGTCAGTTCGGCCCAGGTGCCGATGGCGCAGGCAGCCACTGCACCCAGCAGGGGCAGGGCGATCGCGGCGCGCGTGCTGCGGACGCGACCACCGAGCACCAGCGTGCCCAGCAGGATAATCCCGCCGACCCCCAGCCACAGCGGCCAGTGCGGCACATTGGTCACCGGCCCGGCGAGGATGCCCTTGTCCTGGCGGTCGGCATCGAACAGGCCCCAGTAGCCGCCCACGGCACCTTCACTGGCGCGCTTCCACGGTTGGTCAAACGCTTCGATCAGGTTGTAGTGCCAGCCATTGGCTTCGGCCATGGCCACGAAACCGCGCATGAACTTGGCCTCATTGACCCGGCTCGGCACCGCAGTTTCGCGTTGGCGGCCTTCGCTGGGCCAGCCCGTCTCGCCGATCAATATGTCCTTGGGCGCGAATTTGTTGCCAAAGGTCTGGCGTACATCGCCCACATGCTTGAGGGCCTGGTCGATACCGGAGGGGTCATCTTCCCAGTAGGGCAGCAAGTGGATAGTCAGGAAGTCCACCGCCGGCGCGATTTCCGGGTGCTGCAGCCAGAACTCCCAGACGTCGGCGTAGGTGACCGGCTGCTTGATCTGGCTTTTGACCTTATGGATCAGCGCCACCAGCTGTTTGGCGGTGACTTCCTTGCGCAGCAGCGCTTCGTTGCCGACGATCACCGAGGTGACCACATCGGGGTTGGCGTTAGCCGAGGCGATCAGTTGGTCGACTTCTTTTTCGGTCGCGACCGGGTCGCTGCTGACCAAGGCGCCCGCCATCACCTTTAACCCATGCTTGCGCGCCAGGTCCGGCAAGGCTTCCAGGCCGGTCATGGAGTAGGTGCGGATGCACTCGAAGCGGGTGGCCAGCAGGGCCAGGTCGGCGTCCATGCGCGCGGGGCGCAGTGTGAACGGTTGGTCGAAGGGCGATTGGTCTTTGTCGAACGGTGTGTACGACGCGCATTGCAGCTTGTGACTGGCACTGGCCACATCTGGCAGCACCACCGGGCGGCCGAGGCCATACCAGTAGCCGACAAGGGCCAGCAGGCCGAGGATCAAAGCGAAGCAATAGGGCAGGGCAGGGAAGCGGGCAGTGGCGGGCATGGTCGGCTTATCTGGGGGAGCAAAGGCGCGCATCTTACCCGGATTTGCGCTATCCCAGTGGGGCTGCATAATTTTGACATGCAAAGTTCGGGCGGGATCGTGGGGTTAAGTCCTACAAAAAGTCCTACTGGCGATGTGATGTCGTTTCTTGCTTGCATGAGGTCGCTGACAGAGCAGGTCGAAGGCTGCGGCAGGTTGATGATCGACGTGTCAGCACTCCACTGATGTCGCAGCAGCCGGATCGATGCGCGTGAAGGGGGCGCGGCGCACCACATAACAACAGGTTGACGTCGCTCGACATCCGTCGGGCGCAGCACTTTCGGGGAAGTACGATGAAGATGCGACGACTCTTGGGCGCAGCTGCCACTCTGGTAGTTGCGATGAGCTCCACACTGGCCAGCGCCGACAGCAAAACCCTGAGCATCGGTTATGTAGATGGCTGGTCCGACAGCGTTGCCACCACACATGTGGCGGCAGAGGTGATCAGGGAAAAGCTCGGTTATGACGTCAAACTGCAAGCGGTCGCCACCGGGATCATGTGGCAGGGCGTGGCCACCGGCAAGCTCGATGCCATGCTCTCCGCCTGGCTGCCCGTGACCCACGGCGAGTATTGGACCAAGAACAAGGACAAGGTGGTCGACTACGGCCCCAACTTCAAGGACGCGAAGATCGGCTTGATCGTGCCGGAGTACGTCAAGGCCAAGTCCATCGAAGACCTCAAGACCGACACCACCTTCAAGAACAAGATCGTCGGCATCGACGCCGGTTCAGGCGTGATGCTCAAGACCGACGAAGCCATCAAGCAGTACGGCCTCGACTACAAACTGCAAGCCAGTTCGGGTGCGGCGATGATCGCCGAGCTGACCCGTGCCGAAGACAAGCAGGAATCCATTGCGGTCACCGGCTGGGTGCCACACTGGATGTTCGCCAAGTGGAAACTGCGTTTCCTGGACGATCCAAAAGGGATTTATGGTGCTGCTGAAACCGTCAACAGCATCGGCAGCAAGGGCCTGGAGAAGAAAGCGCCGGAAGTCGCGGCCTTCCTGAAGAAATTCCAGTGGGCCTCCAAGGATGAGATCGGCGAAGTCATGCTCGCTATCCAGGAAGGCGCCAAGCCTGATGCAGCCGCCAAGGACTGGGTTGCCAAGCACCCTGAGCGCGTAGCCGAGTGGACCGGTAAATAACCCCCCAATGCTTTGATACACCCCCTGTGGGAGGGGGCTTGCCCCCGATTGCGGTGTGTCAGTCGTCAATGATCTGACTGGCTCACCGCAATCGGGAGCAAGCCCCCTCCCACATTATTTTCGTCACCCGCAAATGTTTCTGCGCCCTCTCAATCCCTCGCTACACTCCGTCTAATACTAAGGTCGTCTGGAACCTGTTCCGTAGCCGCATACAGTGGATACGTTCCAATAATAAAAAAGCTGTGCTGCGAGGATAAAAACAATGAACGACAGCATTTACCTCTCGATTCAAAACAGCCCGCGTTTCAAGGAGCTGGTAAGAAAAAGGGAAAGGTTCGCCTGGATTCTCTCGGCGATCATGCTAGGGCTGTACTCCGGATTCATCCTGTTGATCGCCTACGGGCCACAAGTACTGGGGGCTAAACTCAGCCCCGGCTCATCCATCACCTGGGGCATCCCCATCGGGGTCGGGCTGATTGTGTCGGCCTTTGTCCTCACCGGCATCTATGTGCGACGCGCCAACGGCGAATTCGACGACCTGAACAATGCGATTCTCAAGGAGGCTGCGCAATGATCCGTCGTCTATTGGCAGTATTCGGCGCTTCGGTCTTCGCTCCTGCGGTGTGGGCGGCGGATGCATTGACCGGTGAAGTGCACAAACAACCGCTGAATATCGCAGCGATCCTGATGTTCGTGGCCTTTGTCGGCGCGACGTTGTGCATCACCTACTGGGCGTCCAAGCGCAACAAGTCGGCGGCCGACTACTATGCGGCCGGCGGCAAGATCACCGGTTTCCAGAACGGCCTGGCGATTGCCGGCGACTACATGTCGGCCGCGTCCTTCCTGGGAATTTCCGCACTGGTGTTCACCTCCGGCTACGACGGCCTGATCTACTCGATCGGCTTCCTGGTGGGCTGGCCGATCATTCTGTTCCTGATCGCCGAGCGCCTGCGTAACCTGGGCAAGTACACCTTTGCCGACGTGGCGTCCTATCGTCTCGGGCAAACCCAGATCCGCAGCCTGTCGGCCTGTGGTTCCCTGGTCGTGGTGGCGTTCTACCTGATCGCGCAAATGGTGGGGGCGGGCAAGCTGATCCAGCTGCTGTTCGGCCTCGACTACCATGTGGCGGTGATCCTGGTCGGGATCCTGATGTGCCTGTATGTGCTGTTCGGCGGCATGCTGGCGACCACCTGGGTGCAGATCATCAAGGCGGTACTCTTGCTGTCGGGTGCCTCATTCATGGCGCTGATGGTGATGAAGCACGTCAACTTCGACTTCAACACGCTGTTCTCCGAGGCGATCAAGGTTCACCCTAAAGGTGAAGCGATCATGAGCCCCGGCGGCCTGGTGAAAGACCCGATCTCCGCGTTCTCCCTGGGCCTGGCGCTGATGTTCGGTACCGCCGGCCTGCCGCACATCCTGATGCGCTTCTTCACTGTAAGTGACGCCAAGGAAGCGCGTAAGAGCGTGCTGTATGCCACGGGCTTCATCGGCTACTTCTATATCCTGACCTTTATCATCGGCTTCGGCGCGATCCTGCTGGTCAGCACCAACCCGGCGTTCAAGGATGCAGCAGGCGCCTTGCTGGGCGGTAACAACATGGCGGCGGTGCACCTGGCTAACGCGGTGGGTGGCAGTATCTTCCTGGGCTTCATCTCGGCGGTGGCCTTCGCCACCATCCTGGCCGTGGTTGCCGGTTTGACCCTGGCCGGTGCTTCGGCGGTGTCCCATGACCTGTACGCCAGCGTGATCAAGAAAGGCAAGGCCAACGAGAAGGATGAGATTCGCGTATCGAAGATCACCACCATCGCCCTGGCAGTGCTGGCGATTGGCCTGGGCATCCTGTTCGAAAGCCAGAACATCGCGTTCATGGTCGGCCTGGCGTTCTCGATTGCCGCCAGCTGTAACTTCCCGGTGTTGCTGCTTTCCATGTACTGGAAAAACCTCACCACCCGTGGCGCGATGATTGGCGGCTGGTTGGGCCTGGTCAGTGCGGTGGGCCTGATGGTGCTGGGTCCGACCATCTGGGTCTCGATCCTGCATCACGAGAAGGCGATCTTCCCGTACGAATACCCGGCGCTGTTCTCGATGATCATTGCGTTCATCGGTATCTGGTTCTTCTCCATCACCGACAAGTCGGCGGCGGCAGAGAAAGAGCGTGCGCTGTACTTCCCGCAGTTTGTGCGTTCGCAGACTGGGCTGGGGGCGAGTGGGGCGGTTAACCACTAAGGTTATAACTGGATAAGGAAGTGCCCCGGTCGAAAGGCCGGGGCATTTTTTTGTCTGGTGTTTATGGGGGGGCTGCTACTGACCCCGATGGCGGTAGATCACGCGCCACAAATAAAAACGGCCTCCACTGAGGGAGGCCGTTTTCGGTTCTGCTGAAAGGTGCTTACTTGCGATCTTCCAGCTTGGTAATGTCACGCGACTCGTAGCCGGTGTACAGCTGGCGTGGACGGCCAATCTTGTACGGGCTGGAGAGCATTTCTTTCCAGTGGGAGATCCAGCCCACGGTCCGCGCCAGGGCGAAGATCACGGTGAACATGCTGGTTGGAATGCCGATCGCCTTGAGGATGATCCCCGAGTAGAAGTCGACGTTCGGGTACAGGGAGCGTTCGATGAAGTACGGGTCGGTCAGGGCGATCTCTTCCAGGCGCATGGCCAGTTCGAGTTGCGGATCGTTGTTGATGCCCAGTTCCTTCAGTACTTCGTCGCAGGTCTGCTTCATGACGGTGGCGCGTGGGTCGCGGTTCTTGTAGACCCGGTGACCGAAGCCCATCAACTTGAACGGATCGTTCTTGTCCTTGGCCTTGGCGATGAACGTGTCGATGTTGGACACATCGCCGATTTCATCGAGCATGGTCAATACGGCTTCGTTCGCACCGCCGTGGGCAGGGCCCCACAGTGCGGCGATACCGGCGGCAATACAGGCGAACGGGTTGGCACCCGAAGAACCTGCCAGGCGCACGGTAGAGGTGGAGGCGTTTTGCTCGTGGTCGGCGTGGAGGATGAAGATCCGGTCCATTGCCTTGGCCAGCACCGGGCTGATCGGTTTGATCTCGCACGGGGTGTTGAACATCATGTGCAGGAAGTTTTCCGCGTACGTCAGGTCGTTGCGCGGGTACATCATGGGTTGGCCCATGGAGTACTTGTAAACCATTGCGGCCAGGGTCGGCATCTTGGCAACCAGGCGGATCGCGGAAATTTCGCGATGCTGCGGGTTATTGATGTCGAGGGAGTCATGATAGAAGGCCGACAGGGCGCCGACCACGCCGCACATGACGGCCATCGGGTGGGCGTCGCGACGGAAGCCGTTGAAGAAGGTCTTCAACTGCTCGTGAACCATGGTGTGGTTCTTCACGGTGCTGACAAACTGGGCTTTTTGCTCGGCTGTTGGCAATTCGCCATTTAGCAGCAGGTAGCAGGTTTCCAGATAGTCCGATTTTTCCGCCAGTTGCTCGATCGGGTAGCCCCGGTGCAGCAGGATGCCATTGTCGCCGTCGATATAGGTGATCTTCGACTCGCAAGAGGCGGTCGACATGAAGCCTGGGTCGAAAGTGAAACGGCCCGTGGCCGTCAGGCCCCGTACGTCGATAACATCGGGACCAACGGTGCCGGTTAAAATGGGCAGCTCGACGGGGGCTGCGCCCTCGATGATCAACTGCGCTTTTTTGTCAGCCATGTGGCCTCCTATTTATGCTTCAAATCATCAGACAGACCCCCCACGCAGGGCCCGCACCACTATAGTGAGATAAATTCAGATGTCAATTTGCCTAAAGTCTTGCCCCAGAAGGCTTTAACCGGACTTTTTCCTCGAAATTGCCCGCCATTTACGCCTTTTATCCCGCCAGCGCAATCCGCTATTAGGGTGAGGTGCGCGCGTTGTCATTAGTAACCTAACTGTCTATACTCGGCCACCGACCGCCAAGGGCTTTTGGGCTTGCTTTCATTGGGGGTCGCACTCCCTGGGTGGTGCTTACCTGACCAGTCGCACTCCCCAACAACTTTGCCCTGATTGTTAGGGGCTCTTCAGTGTGAAAAAAAGCCGTGAATAGCCAACGACCTGTAAACCTAGACCTAAGGACCATCAAACTCCCCATCACCGGCGTTACGTCGTTCCTGCACCGTGTTTCCGGCATCATCCTGTTCCTGGGCTTGGGCATCATGCTTTATGCATTGAGCAAATCCCTGGGTTCCGAGGAAGGATACGCCGAGGTGAAGGCATGCTTGACCAGCCCGCTGGCCAAGTTCGTAGCATGGGGCCTCCTGTCCGCTCTGCTGTATCACCTGGTAGCCGGTGTGCGCCACTTGATCATGGACATGGGCATCGGTGAGACGCTGGAAGGCGGCCGCCTGGGCTCGAAAATCATCATCGCCATTTCCGTGGTGCTGATCGTTCTGGCAGGAGTTTGGATATGGTAACCAGCGTTACGAACCTATCGCGTTCGGGCCTCTATGACTGGATGGCGCAGCGTGTGTCTGCGGTCGTTCTCGCGGCTTATTTCATTTTCCTGATCGGATACCTCGTCGCAAACCCGGGCATTGGCTACGAGCAATGGCACGGGCTGTTTTCCCACAATGCGATGCGAATCTTCAGCCTGCTGGCCCTTGTAGCCCTGGGCGCTCACGCCTGGGTCGGCATGTGGACCATCGCGACCGACTACCTGACGCCGATGGCGCTGGGCAAGTCCGCGACCGCAGTCCGTTTCCTCTTCCAGGCAGTATGCGGCGTCGCGATGTTCGCTTACTTCGTCTGGGGTGTGCAGATTCTTTGGGGTATCTGATTCATGGCTAACATTCCAACTATTTCCTTCGACGCCATCATTATTGGTGGCGGCGGTGCTGGCATGCGCGCAGCGCTGCAGCTGGCCCAGGGCGGTCACAAGACTGCCGTGATCACCAAGGTATTCCCGACGCGCTCCCACACCGTATCGGCCCAGGGTGGCATCACCTGTGCCATCGCGTCCGCCGACCCGAACGATGACTGGCGCTGGCACATGTACGATACCGTCAAGGGTTCCGACTACATCGGTGACCAGGACGCTATCGAATACATGTGTCAAGAAGGCCCGGCCGCGGTGTTCGAGCTGGACCACATGGGTCTGCCGTTCTCCCGTACCGAGCAAGGTCGTATCTACCAGCGTCCATTCGGCGGCCAGTCGAAGGACTACGGTAAAGGCGGCCAGGCTGCCCGTACCTGCGCCGCATCCGACCGTACCGGTCACGCGCTGCTGCACACGCTTTATCAGGGCAACCTGAAAGCCGGCACCACGTTCCTGAACGAATACTACGCAGTGGATCTGGTGAAGAACGCCGACGGTGCATTCGTTGGCGTGATCGCCATCTGCATCGAAACCGGTGAAACCACCTACATCCGCGCCAAGGCTACCGTTCTGGCGACCGGCGGTGCAGGCCGTATCTATGCTTCCACCACCAATGCCCTGATCAACACCGGTGACGGCGTCGGCATGGCACTGCGTGCCGGCGTGCCGGTGCAGGACATCGAAATGTGGCAGTTCCACCCGACCGGCATCGCCGGCGCCGGTGTACTGGTCACCGAAGGTTGCCGTGGTGAAGGTGGTTACCTGATCAACAAGCATGGCGAGCGTTTCATGGAGCGGTATGCTCCGAACGCGAAAGACCTGGCGGGTCGTGACGTCGTTGCCCGTTCGATGGTCAAGGAAATCATCGCCGGTAACGGCTGTGGCCCGAATGGCGACCACGTACTGCTGAAGCTCGATCACCTGGGTGAAGAAGTGCTGCACAGCCGCCTGCCGGGTATCTGTGAGCTGTCCAAGACCTTTGCCCACGTGGACCCGGTGGTTGCTCCGGTTCCGGTGGTTCCAACCTGCCACTACATGATGGGCGGTGTTCCGACCAACATTCATGGCCAGGCGATCACCCAGAACGCCGAAGGCGTGGACGAGATCATCCACGGTCTGTTCGCGGTAGGCGAAGTGGCTTGCGTATCGGTACACGGTGCCAACCGCCTGGGCGGCAACTCGCTGCTCGACCTGGTGGTATTCGGCCGCGCGGCTGGCCTGCACCTGGAAAAAGCCCTGACCGACGGCATCGAATACGATGACGCCACCGACGCCAACATCGAGGCCGCCCTGGCGCGCCTGAACGCTCTGAACGAGCGCACTGATGGCGAAGACGTGGCAACCCTGCGTCGCGAGCTGCAAAACTGCATGCAGAACTACTTCGGTGTATTCCGTACCGGCGAATACATGCAGAAGGGGATTGCCCAGCTGGCCGATCTGCGCAAGCGCATCGCCAACGTCAAGATCAACGATAAGAGCCAGGCGTTCAACACCGCTCGTATCGAAGCCCTTGAACTGCAAAACCTGCTGGAAGTGGCTGAAGCGACTGCGATCGCCGCCGAGGTTCGTAAGGAATCCCGTGGTGCCCACGCTCGTGAAGACTTTGAAGATCGCGATGACGAAAACTGGTTGTGCCACACCCTGTACTTCCCGGGTGACAAGCGCGTAACCAAGCGTGCCGTGAACTTCTCGCCGAAGACGGTTCCGACGTTTGAACCGAAGATTCGGACTTACTAAGGGTGGCTGCCATGTTGAAAGTCAGTGTTTATCGCTACAACCCTGATCAGGACGCTGCGCCGTTCATGCAGGAGTTCCAGGTCGATACCGGTGGTAAAGACCTGATGGTGCTGGATGTATTGGCACTGATCAAAGAGCAGGACGAAGGTTTCTCCTATCGTCGCTCTTGCCGTGAAGGTGTGTGCGGTTCCGACGGCATGAACATCAACGGCAAAAACGGCCTGGCGTGCATCACGCCGCTGTCCGCCGTTGTCAAAGGCAACAAGCTGATCGTTCGTCCTCTGCCAGGTTTGCCGGTTATCCGTGACCTGGTCGTCGATATGAGCATCTTCTACAAGCAATACGAGAAAGTTAAGCCGTTCCTGCAGAACGACACGCCGGCTCCGGCCATCGAGCGTCTGCAGTCCCCTGAAGAGCGTGAAAAGCTCGATGGCCTGTACGAGTGCATCCTGTGCGCCTGCTGCTCGACCTCGTGCCCGTCCTTCTGGTGGAACCCGGACAAGTTCCTGGGTCCAGCTGCCCTGCTGCAAGCGTACCGCTTCCTGGCAGACAGCCGCGACACCAAGACGTCCGAGCGCCTGGCTTCGCTGGATGACCCGTTCAGCGTATTCCGCTGCCGCGGGATCATGAACTGCGTCAACGTATGTCCTAAAGGCCTGAACCCGACTAAGGCCATTGGTCACATCCGTAACATGCTGCTGCAAAGCGGTGTGTAACTGACGTTGTAACAAAGCAGGACCGTTGTGCCCGTAAATGCTACGGCGCAGGCTTCAACCGGCGCCGTAGTTTTAACTTGAGCAGCGACTTACAAAGCCGCAGCTCTTATTTTGAAGAAATGAGACAAGCAGGGGCATTCGGGTTGGTACCCGAACTATCAGCGTGATCCTAAGTGGCTTGTTTTGGTCGCTGCACTTGGCCTTTTGCAAGCAAACTCGGTGTTTTCGCCGGTGGTGTCCCCAAATCGAGGGTGACCAAGCATGCAAGAAAGCGTGATGCAGCGCATGTGGAACAGCGGCTATCTTTCAGGTGGTAACGCTGCCTATGTGGAAGAGCTTTATGAGCTCTACCTGCACGACCCTAACGCTGTGCCAGAAGAATGGCGCACCAAATTTCAGACGTTGTCTTCAGACGGCAACGCTGCCACCGATGTATCGCACGCAACAATTCGCGATCAGTTCGTGCTGCTGGCAAAGAACCAGCGCCGCGCCCAACCGGTTTCCGCCGGCAGCGTGAGCAGTGAGCACGAGAAGAAGCAAGTTGAAGTACTGCGACTGATCCAGGCCTACCGTATGCGTGGCCACCAGGCAGCCCAGCTTGACCCGCTGGGGCTGTGGCAGCGTCCTGCACCTGCAGACCTGTCGATCAATCATTACGGCTTGACCAATGCCGATCTTGATACGACCTTCCGTGCCGGCGACCTGTTCATCGGCAAAGAGGAAGCGAGCCTACGCGAAATTCACGAAGCGTTGCAGCAGACATATTGCCGCACCATCGGCGCTGAGTTCACGCACATCACCGATTCCGAGCAACGCCACTGGTTCCAGTATCGCCTGGAAGGCGTGCGTGGCCGTCCGGTATTGTCCGCCGACGTGCGCAGCCACCTGCTTGAGCGCGTGACCGCAGCCGAGGGCCTGGAAAAATACCTGGGTACCAAATACCCGGGCACGAAGCGTTTCGGCCTGGAAGGCGGCGAAAGCCTGATCCCGATGCTCGACGAACTGATCCAGCGTTCCGGTTCCTACGGCACCAAGGAAATCGTGATCGGCATGGCCCACCGTGGTCGCCTGAACGTGTTGGTCAATACCTTCGGCAAGAACCCGCGTGAGCTGTTCGACGAGTTTGAAGGCAAGAAGAAGGTCGAGCTGGGTTCCGGTGACGTTAAATACCACCAGGGCTTCTCGTCCAACGTGATGACCACCGGCGGTGAAGTTCACCTGGCCATGGCCTTCAACCCATCCCACCTGGAAATCGTTTCTCCAGTGGTCGAGGGTTCGGTCCGTGCTCGCCAGGATCGTCGTAACGACACCACCGGTGAAAAGGTCCTGCCGATTTCCATCCACGGTGACGCGGCATTCGCCGGTCAAGGCGTGGTCCTGGAAACCTTCCAGATGTCGCAGACCCGCGGCTTCAAGACCGGCGGTACCGTTCACATCGTCATCAACAACCAGGTGGGCTTCACCATCAGCAACCCGTTGGACGCGCGTTCCACCGAGTACGCCACCGACGTTGCCAAGATGATCCAGGCGCCGATCCTCCATGTGAATGGCGATGATCCGGAAGCCGTGCTGTTCGTGACCCAACTGGCTGTCGACTACCGCATGCAGTTCAAGCGTGACGTGGTGATCGACCTGGTTTGCTACCGTCGTCGCGGTCACAACGAAGCCGACGAACCAAGCGGCACCCAGCCGTTGATGTACCAGCAGATCACCAAGCAGCGCACTACCCGTGAGCTGTATGCCGAAAGCCTGACCAAGGCCGGTATCGTTGACGATGAACGTGTTCAGGCGAAGATCGATGAATACCGCAACGCGCTGGACAATGGTCTGCATGTCGTAAAAAGCCTGGTCAAGGAGCCGAACAAAGAGCTGTTCGTTGACTGGCGTCCGTACCTGGGTCACACCTGGACGGCGCGTCACGACACCTCGTTCGATCTGAAGACCCTGCAGGAACTGTCCGCCAAGCTGCTGGAAATTCCGGAAGGCTTCGTGGTGCAGCGCCAGGTTGCGAAGATCTACGAAGACCGTCAGAAGATGCAAGCCGGCGGCCTGCCGATCAACTGGGGTTACGCCGAAACCATGGCGTACGCGACCCTGGCGTTCGAAGGTCACCCGATCCGCATGACTGGCCAGGACATCGGCCGTGGTACGTTCTCGCACCGTCACGCGGTTCTGCACAACCAGAAAGACGCAAGCACCTACGTTCCGCTGAAGCACCTCTACGAAGGCCAGCCACGTTTCGACCTGTACGATTCGTTCCTGTCCGAAGAAGCCGTACTGGCGTTCGAATACGGTTACTCGACCACCACGCCGAACGCGCTGGTGATCTGGGAAGCCCAGTTCGGCGACTTCGCCAACGGCGCCCAAGTGGTTATCGACCAGTTCATCACCAGCGGCGAGCACAAGTGGGGTCGCCTGTGCGGTCTGACCATGCTGCTGCCACATGGCTATGAAGGTCAGGGCCCTGAGCACTCCTCGGCCCGTCTGGAGCGTTACCTGCAACTGTGCGCCGAGCACAACATCCAGGTATGCGTGCCGACCACCCCGGCACAGATTTACCACTTGCTGCGTCGCCAGGTAATCCGCCCGCTGCGCAAGCCGCTGGTAGTGCTGACGCCGAAGTCGCTGCTGCGTCACAAACTGGCCATCTCGACCCTGGAAGATCTGGCCGATGGCTCGTTCCAGACCGTTATTCCAGAAATCGACACGCTGGATCCGGCCAAGGTGACTCGCCTGGTGCTGTGCAGCGGCAAGGTCTACTACGACCTGCTGGAAAAACGCCGTGCCGAAGGCCGCGAAGACATCGCCATCGTGCGTATCGAGCAGCTTTATCCGTTCCCGGAAGACGACCTGATGGAGGCCATCGCGCCTTACACCAACCTCACTAACGTGGTGTGGTGCCAGGAAGAGCCGATGAACCAGGGCGCTTGGTACAGCAGCCAGCATCACTTGCGTCGCAGCATCGGCAACCACAACAAGGCCCTGGGCCTGGAGTACGCCGGCCGTGATGCTTCCGCTGCACCTGCGTGTGGTTATGCGTCGATGCACGCCGAGCAGCAGGAAAAACTGCTGCAAGATGCTTTCACTGTTTAACGCCTTCGCGCTGACTGAAACCGAATTTTAAGGACCCACAGATAATGGCTATCGAAATCAAAGCCCCGTCATTCCCGGAATCGGTTGCCGATGGCACCGTTGCCACCTGGCACAAGAAACCAGGCGAGGCTGTAAAGCGTGACGACCTGATCGTCGACATCGAGACCGACAAAGTCGTGCTGGAAGTGTTGGCCGAGGCTGACGGCGTGCTGGGCGCAATCGTTGCCGAAGAGGGCGCCACCGTTCTGTCGAACCAGGTACTGGGCTCGATCGAAGAGGGCAGCGCTGCCGCTCCTGCTCCTGCTGCCGCTGCTGCACCGGCCGCCGCTTCGGCGCCTGCCGCCGCTCCGGCTGCTGGCGCAGAAGATCCAATCGCTGCACCGGCTGCTCGCCAGTTGGCTGAAGAAAACGGCATCAACCTGGCGTCCATCAAAGGCACCGGCAAAGACGGCCGTGTGACCAAGGAAGACGTGGTCGCTGCTGTTGAAGCCAAGAAAAACGCTCCGGCTGCCGCGCCTGCCAAGGCTGCTGCCCCGGCTGCCGCTGCGCCTGTGTTCGCTGCCGGCGACCGCACCGAGAAGCGTGTACCGATGACCCGCGTGCGTGCCACCGTGGCCAAGCGCCTGGTTGAAGCACAGTCGAACATGGCGATGCTGACCACTTTCAACGAAGTCGACATGACCGAAGTCATGGCCCTGCGTTCGAAGTACAAGGATCTGTTCGAGAAGTCCCACAACGGCGTGCGCCTGGGCTTCATGTCGTTCTTCGTGAAAGCGGCCACCGAAGCGCTGAAACGCTTCCCGGCAGTCAACGCTTCCATCGACGGCGGCGACATCGTTTACCACGGTTATGCAGACGTCGGCGTTGCCGTGTCCAGCGACCGTGGCCTGGTGGTCCCGGTCCTGCGTAACGCCGAACTGATGAGCCTGGCTGAAATCGAAGGCGGCATCGCCGGCTTCGGCAAGAAAGCCCGTGACGGCAAGCTGACCATCGACGAGATGACCGGTGGTACCTTCACCATCACCAACGGTGGTACCTTCGGTTCGATGATGTCGACGCCGATCGTTAACCCGCCACAAGCCGCGATCCTGGGCATGCACAACATCATCCAGCGTCCGATGGCCATCAACGGCCAAGTCGTGATCCGCCCAATGATGTACCTGGCGCTGTCTTACGATCACCGCCTGATCGATGGTAAAGAAGCCGTGACTTTCCTGGTGACCATCAAGAACCTGCTGGAAGACCCGGCTCGTCTGCTGCTGGATATCTGATAGAAGCAGCTGCAGGCTTCAAGTGACAGATTGCCGGATAAGGCAGTTGGGCTTGGGGCTTGCGGCTTGAAAGCTTGCTGCTAAATAGAGGAACTATTTTCATGTCGCAGAAATTTGACGTTGTAGTGATTGGTGCGGGTCCTGGCGGCTACGTTGCCGCCATCAAGGCCGCACAACTGGGCCTCTCGACTGCTTGCATCGAAAAATACACCGACAAGGAAGGCAAACTGGCACTGGGCGGTACTTGCCTGAACGTCGGTTGCATTCCTTCCAAGGCGCTGCTGGACAGCTCCTGGAAATTCCACGAAGCCCAGGACGGTTTCGCGATCCACGGCATCAACCATGCCGGCGTGACCATGGACGTGCCAGCAATGGTCGGCCGTAAAGCCAACATCGTCAAAGGCCTGACTTCCGGCGTTGCGACCTTGTTCAAGGCCAACGGTGTGACTTCCCTGCAAGGCCACGGCAAACTGCTGGCCGGCAAGAAAGTTGAGATCACCAAGCCGGACGGTTCGGTAGAAGTCATCGAAGCCGAGAATGTGATCCTGGCCCCAGGTTCGCGTCCAATCGACATTCCACCGGCTCCGGTTGACCAGAACGTGATCGTTGATTCGACCGGCGCCCTGGAATTCCAGGCCGTGCCTAAGCGCCTGGGCGTGATCGGCGCTGGCGTCATCGGCCTGGAACTGGGTTCGGTCTGGTCCCGCCTGGGTTCCGAAGTGACCGTGCTGGAAGCCCTGGACACGTTCCTGCTGGCTGCCGATACCGCGGTATCCAAGGAAGCGCTGAAAACCCTGACCAAACAAGGTCTGGACATCAAGTTGGGCGCTCGCGTGACCGGCTCTAAGGTCAACGGCGAAGAAGTGGTCGTGACCTACACCGACAAGGATGGCGAACAGACCATCACGTTCGACAAGCTGATCGTCGCCGTGGGCCGCCGTCCGGTGACCACCGACCTGCTGGCTTCCGACAGCGGCGTGAACATCGACGAGCGTGGTTTCATCCACGTTGACGATCACTGCGCTACCACCGTTCCTGGCGTCTACGCCATCGGCGACGTGGTTCGCGGCATGATGCTCGCGCACAAGGCTTCCGAAGAAGGCATCATGGTGGTCGAGCGCATCAAGGGTCACAAGACCCAGATGAACTATGACCTGATCCCATCGGTTATCTACACCCACCCGGAAATTGCATGGGTCGGCAAGAACGAACAGCAGTTGAAAGCTGAAGGCGTTGAAGTTAACGTCGGCACCTTCCCGTTCGCCGCTTCTGGCCGTGCCATGGCAGCCAACGACACCGGTGGTTTTGTCAAAGTCATCGCTGATGCCAAGACTGACCGCGTATTGGGCGTCCACGTGATTGGCCCAGGCGCAGCAGAACTGGTTCAGCAGGGCGCGATCGGTATGGAATTCGGCACCAGTGCCGAGGACATCGGCATGATGGTCTTCTCCCATCCGACCCTGTCCGAAGCGCTGCACGAAGCCGCGTTGGCAGTGAATGGCCATGCCATCCACATCGCCAACAAGAAGAAGCGCTAAGCGAGATAATAAGAAACCACGGCGGAGTTGCCCGTCGTGAGCCTTGCGCGCAAGACTCACCGCGGAATATCCGCTGGACGCAGTCTTGCGCAGCTTTACGGGCCTTGAGCCCCGCAAGTTGCGCAAGCAGCAGTCACAGGTGGCGCGGCACTCATAATGAGCGCAGCGCCGAATGCGCAGTACCTAACGAAGACGGTAAAAAGCATGAATCTTCACGAGTATCAGGGTAAGCAGCTGTTCGCTGAATACGGCCTGCCAGTTTCCAAGGGCTACGCAGTAGACACCCCGGAAGCAGCAGCAGAAGCTTGCGACAAAATCGGCGGCACCGAGTGGGTTGTCAAAGCCCAGGTCCACGCTGGTGGTCGCGGTAAAGCGGGCGGCGTTAAGCTGGTTCGCAGCAAAGAAGACGCCAAGGCCTTCGCACAGCAGTGGCTGGGCAAGCGTCTGGTGACTTACCAGACTGATGCCAATGGCCAGCCAGTCACCAAGATCCTGGTTGAATCGTGCACTGATATCGCTAAAGAGCTGTACCTGGGCGCTGTCGTTGACCGTTCGAGCCGTCGCATCGTGTTCATGGCTTCCACCGAAGGTGGCGTGGACATCGAGAAGATCGCTCACGAAACCCCAGAAAAAATTCTGAAAGCCACTATCGACCCACTGGTTGGCGCCCAGCCATTCCAGGGTCGCGAGCTGGCTTTCCAGCTGGGCCTGGAAGGCAAGCAAGTTGCCCAGTTCGCCAAGATCTTCGTAGGTCTGGCCAAACTGTTCCAAGATCACGATCTGGCCCTGCTGGAAGTGAACCCGCTGGTGATCAAGGCTGACGGCGATCTGCACTGCCTCGACGCCAAGATCAACATCGACGCCAACGCCATGTACCGTCAGCCTAAGCTGAAGACTTTCCACGATCCGTCGCAGGACGATCCGCGCGAAGCGCACGCTGCCAAGTTCGAACTGAACTACGTAGCCCTGGAAGGTAACATCGGTTGCATGGTCAACGGTGCCGGCCTGGCCATGGGTACCATGGACATCGTCAACCTGCATGGCGGCAAACCAGCCAACTTCCTCGACGTAGGCGGTGGTGCTACCAAAGAACGCGTAACCGAAGCCTTCAAGATCATCCTGTCCGACTCCAACGTCGCTGCAGTACTGGTCAACATCTTCGGCGGCATCGTTCGTTGCGACATGATTGCCGAAGGCATCATCGGTGCAGTGAAAGAAGTCGGCGTTAAAATCCCGGTTGTTGTTCGCCTTGAAGGCAACAACGCTGAACTGGGCGCTAAAGTACTGGCAGAAAGCGGTTTGAACATCATCGCGGCTACCAGCCTGACCGACGCTGCTCAACAAGTTGTCAAAGCTGCGGAGGGCAAATAATGAGCGTCCTGATCAATAAAGACACCAAAGTTATCTGCCAGGGTATTACCGGTTCGCAAGGTAGTTTCCACACCCAGCAAGCCATCGAATACGGCACCAAGATGGTTGGCGGCGTAACGCCGGGCAAAGGCGGCACCGAGCACCTGGGCCTGCCAGTGTTCAACACCGTGAAAGACGCTGTAGCTGCCACTGGCGCCACCGCCAGCGTGATCTATGTTCCAGCTCCTTTCTGCAAGGACTCGATCCTGGAAGCGGCATTCGGCGGCATCAAGCTGATCGTGTGCATCACCGAAGGCATTCCTACCCTGGACATGCTGGACGCTAAAGTTAAGTGCGACGAGCTGGGCGTAGTCCTGATCGGCCCTAACTGCCCAGGCGTGATCACTCCAGGCGAATGCAAGATCGGCATCATGCCAGGTCACATTCACTTGCCAGGTAAAGTCGGTATCGTTTCCCGTTCCGGCACCCTGACCTACGAAGCTGTGAAGCAAACTACTGACGCCGGTTTCGGTCAGTCGACTTGCGTCGGCATCGGCGGTGACCCGATCCCAGGCTCCAACTTCATCGATATCCTGAAGCTGTTCCAGGAAGACCCGAAGACCGAAGCGATCGTGATGATCGGTGAGATCGGCGGTTCGGCTGAAGAAGAAGCGGCTGCCTACATCAAGGCACACGTGACCAAGCCGGTTGTTTCCTACATCGCTGGTGTGACTGCCCCTGCGGGCAAGCGCATGGGCCATGCTGGCGCAATCATCTCTGGCGGCAAAGGCACTGCAGACGAGAAATTCGCTGCACTGCAAGACGCAGGCGTTAAAACCGTGCGTTCGCTGGCAGACATCGGCAAGGCCTTGGCCGAGCTGACCGGTTGGGCTGTCAAGTAAGCCTCGCGCTTAGCTGACGCTTTACCAGCAAAGGCCACCTTCGGGTGGCCTTTGTGCATTCTGCAGATTGTTGACGATTCAAATGTGGGAGGGGGCAAGCCCCTCCCACAATTTTGTTTGTATTGCCAAATTAAGTATGAAAACGCGACATCAAGATGTCGCTTATCGGACAGTCCGCCCCGCAACAGTGCGTTTGTCAGCCTAATTCTGTACCCTAGCCGCCTCTTTATGCGTCCGCCTCCCAAAAGGAAGCTGCGCGCTAGACCGGCCGGTGCCCATAAGGGCCGGCAGCATTTCCCTCATCCATAGGGAATCCCTCTCTAAATTCCGATTCAGTAGTGTGGTATTTCCTCAAATGAAAGTGTTGAAAAGCCAGGACATCCTGGCGTTGGGCTTCATGACCTTCGCCCTGTTTGTGGGCGCCGGCAACATCATCTTCCCGCCTATCGTTGGTTTGCAGTCCGGGCCTCATGTCTGGATGGCGGCGCTGGGCTTCCTGATCACCGCCGTTGGCCTGCCGGTGGTCACCGTGATCGCCCTGGCCAAGGTCGGTGGCGGCATGGACGCGCTGAGCAGCCCGATCGGCAAGATCGCCGGTGGCCTGCTCGCGGCGGCGGCGTATCTGGCGGTAGGACCGCTGTTCGCCACCCCGCGTACCGCGACCGTGTCGTTTGAAGTGGGCCTGGCGCCGCTGACCGGCGAAAGCCCGCTGGCGTTGTTTCTCTACAGCTCGGTGTATTTCCTGGTGGTGTTCTTTGTCTCCCTGTACCCGGGCCGACTGCTGGACACCGTGGGTCGCTTCCTGGCGCCGCTGAAGATCATCGCCCTGGCCATCCTCGGCATTGCCGCCTTTGCCCTGCCGGCAGGTGAGGTGGGTGTCGCCACCCCGGAATACGTCGCCGCACCGTTTTCCCAGGGCTTTATCAATGGCTACCTGACCATGGATACCCTGGGTGCGCTGGTGTTTGGCATTGTGATCGTCAATGCGATCCGTTCCCGTGGGGTCGAATCGCCCAAGCTGATCACCCGCTACGCGATCATTGCCGGGTTGATTGCCGGCGTCGGTTTGGCGCTGGTGTATGTCAGCCTGTTCCGCCTTGGGTCGGGCAGCCATGAAGTCGCTGCCGGCGCTGCCAATGGTGCCGCAGTACTGCACGCTTATGTCCAGCACACCTTCGGCTCCCTGGGCAGTGGGTTCCTGGCTGTATTGATCTCCCTGGCATGCCTGGTCACAGCCGTCGGCCTGACTTGCGCGTGTGCCGAGTACTTCAGCAAAATCCTGCCGCTGTCCTACAAGGCGCTGGTAGTGATCCTGGCGCTGTTCTCGCTGTTCGTGTCGAACCTGGGCCTGACCAAGCTGATTGCGTTCTCGATCCCGGTACTCACTGCGATCTACCCACCGTGCATCGTGCTGGTGGCGTTGAGTTTCTGCAAAGACTTCTGGCAGGAGCAGGGCCGTATCGTCGGTCCGGTGATGCTGGTGTCGTTCATCTTTGGCTGCATCGACGCGCTCAAGGGCGCAGGCCTGGCAGGCTGGATGCCTTCGCAGCTGGCGAACCTGCCGCTGAGCGAGCAAGGCCTGGCGTGGCTGGTGCCGTCGGTGATGACGCTGGTTGTGGCGGTCGTCATTGATCGCATGCTGGGTAAGCGCAGCGAAGCCATCGCATAACAAGCGGGTTTCATGCAGTACGGAAATGCCTCGTATCAATCGATACGGGGCATTTTTTTTGAGCGCAAGGCAGTGTCTTTTTCTCTGCGCTAACGTCGAACAGACGCAAAAAGTTTCTCAATCTTCTTTCTGCAAGGACCCGCATGTCGTTCGTCGAAGCCAATCAGATCCACCTGCTTGCCGCCCTCTGGTTCATCCTGTGCTGGGGCGGCTACACCCGTTATGCCACCTGGAAGGCGCGGGACACTGCATGCCTGGCCAGCGTGCTGCATTTGTATCGCGAGGACTGGATGCGCCGCATGCTGCTGCGCGACAACCGCATCGCCGACGCCAGCGTGATCGGCAACCTGGAGCGTAATGCCTCATTCTTCGCCTCCAGCACCTTGATCATCCTCGCCGGCATTCTCACGGTGCTGGGGGCCTCCGAACGGGCGGTGTCATTGCTGGCGGACATACCCATGGTGCAGCAGGCCTCCCAGGGCATGTCGGAGATCAAGCTGCTCTGCCTGGCGCTGGTCTTTGTCTATGCCTTCTTCACCTTCAGTTGGTGCATGCGCCAGTACAACTTTGCCGCTGTGCTGGTCGGGTCGGCACCGATGATCGGTGAACGGCATGTGTCGGAGCTGGAGCGCAAGGCGTTTGCCCTGCGTGCGGCGCGGGTGATCTCCATGGCTGCCAACCAGTTCAACTTTGGCCTGCGTTCTTATTACTTCGGCATGACCATGCTGGCGTGGTTCGTCAGCCCCTGGTTGTTCATGTTGATGAGTGCCGGGGTGGTGTTTGTGTTGTATCGCAGGGAGTTTCATTCCGACGTACTGCAAGTGATGGTGTATACGCAGACGGATACAACGATGCCTGAGCCGGCCAAAGAGGAGATTTAATGCGTGACGCGCTGAGTTAAAAACAACAGGCAAAGTAAAGCCCGCTATATAAGCGGGCTTTCTTTTTGCAGCGAAGCTATTTCATGCCGCGGTATCAGGAACCGGTGGCAGGAGTAGCTGGTGCTGCTTCTTTTGCGGCGGCTTCGTTCGATTCAGCCTGAGCTTTGGCAGCATCGGCGTTTTCTTTCGCAGCGTCGTTCACTTTATCCTGAGCTTTCGCCATGTCTTTTTGAGCTTGCTCAGAATGCGCTGCGGCATCTTGGGCTTTGTCTTCGGATTTCTTGTCGCAAGCAGCGAGACCGAGGGCAGCGGCCAACATCATGGAAATAGCTAAAGTCTTACGCATGGGGTGTTTCTCCTTAGTGAAGATATCTACTGGCCTTTCGAGCATGGCCGTTCAGCATTAGTTCCTTTTATTCCACAGATATATAAACAACGACCTCAAAGGAACTTTCGCCCGCACCGTCTATTTCGCCCATCAACACTAATAAGAGTCTGCAACGAATGACCGAAAATCCCTTGTTAGAGCGCGCGACGCGCTTTGTCTCGGCCTTGCGCCATTGTCAGGTGCTGGGTATCAGCGTTCATCATGCCAGCGAGGAGGGCATCACGTTGGTCATGCCTTACGCGCCGCAGTTGGTGGGTGATCCCCAGACCGGCGTGATCCACGGTGGCGCGTTGACATCCTTGATGGATACCGCCTGCGGCATGGCCACCCTGTGTGTCCTGCCGGAGTTCGAGGTGTGCCCGACCCTGGACCTGCGTGTCGACTATATGCATCCCGCCGAGCCCCATAAGCCGGTATATGGTTTCGCCCAGTGCTACCGGGTGACCACCGACGTGATCTTCACCCGTGGTTTTGCCTACCAGGACGACCCGCAACAACCCATCGCCCATGTGGTGGGCACCTTCATGCGCATGGGCAAGCGTCTCAAGGGCACCCAAGGGTTGGGGCGCGCCATCAAAGGAGAGCAGGCATGACCCATCGATTCAAGACCCGCCTGGAGCAGGCCCATCAGCGCGGCAGCTACGAGGCGCTGCTGGACCTGATCCCCTACGCCAAACTGATCGGGATCGAATGCACCCGGCTGGGGGATGAATTGCTGTTTCGCCTGCCGGCCCACAAGGACAATATTGGTAACCCCATATTGCCGGCGCTTCACGGCGGGGTGATTGCCGGCTTCATGGAGCTGGCAGCGGCGTTGCACCTGCTGGTGTTTACCGGAGCGCCGGGCCTCCCGAAAATCATCGATTTCTCCCTCGATTACCTGCGCGCCGGCCAGTTTCGCGACACTTACGCCAAATGCCAGGTGTGGCGCCAGGGCCGACGGGTGGCGAATGTGGCGATCACCGCCTGGCAAACCACCGCCGCCGAGCCCATCGCCACCGCCCGTGCGCATTTCAAGATCGAGGACGTGGTCCGCCCTTGAAATCCTGCTCTTAGCCCCCAACTTTGATGACAACCCGCCGCCAACCCTTCAGGGCGCGGCCACTGCCATCCAATTGGAGTTTGATGACCATGAGTGTGGAAACTCAAAAGGAAACCCTGGGCTTCCAGACCGAGGTGAAGCAACTGCTGCACCTCATGATCCATTCGCTGTATTCCAACAAGGAAATCTTCCTTCGCGAATTGATCTCGAACGCCTCTGACGCTGTCGACAAATTACGTTTCGAAGCCCTGTCCAAGCCTGAACTGCTGGAAGGTGGCGCGGAACTGAAAATCCGTGTGAGCTTCGACAAAGACGCCAATACCGTCACCCTCGAAGACAACGGTATCGGCATGAGCCGTGAAGATGCGATCACCCACCTTGGGACCATCGCTAAATCCGGTACCGCCGACTTCATGAAAAACCTGTCCGGCGACCAGAAGAAAGATTCGCACCTGATCGGTCAGTTCGGTGTGGGCTTCTACTCGGCCTTCATCGTGGCCGACAAGGTTGAAGTGTTCAGCCGTCGTGCCGGCCTTGACGCCAGCGAAGGCGTGCATTGGGCTTCCAAAGGTGAGGGCGAATTTGAAATCGCCACCATCGACAAGGCTGACCGCGGTACTCGTATCGTCCTGCACCTCAAATCCGGTGAAGACGAGTTCGCTGATGGCTGGCGCCTGCGCAATATCATCAAGAAGTACTCCGACCATATTGCCTTGCCGATCGAGCTGCCGAAAGAACAAACGGCTGCCGAAGGTGAAGAGAAGCCTGCCCAGGAATGGGAAACCGTCAACCGCGCCAGTGCCCTGTGGACCCGTCCGCGTACCGAGATCAAGGACGAGGAATACCAGGAGTTCTACAAGCACATCGGTCACGACTACGAAAACCCGCTGAGCTGGAGCCATAACAAGGTCGAAGGCAAGCTGGAATACAGCTCGCTGCTCTACGTGCCGGCCCGTGCGCCGTTCGACCTGTACCAGCGTGAAGCGCCGAAAGGCCTGAAGCTCTACGTGCAGCGCGTGTTCGTGATGGACCAGGCGGAGTCGTTCCTGCCGCTGTACCTGCGCTTTATCAAGGGCGTGGTCGACTCTAATGACCTGTCGCTGAACGTGTCGCGGGAAATCCTGCAAAAAGACCCGATCATCGATTCCATGAAGTCGGCGCTGACCAAGCGCGTGCTCGACATGCTGGAAAAACTCGCGAAGAACGAGCCTGAGCAATACAAGGGCTTCTGGAAAAACTTCGGCCAGGTCATGAAAGAAGGCCCGGCGGAAGATTTTGCCAACAAGGAAAAAATCGCCGGTCTGCTGCGCTTTGCTTCCACCCAGGGTGAAGAGGGCGAGCAGGTGGTGTCCCTGGCCGAGTACCTGGCACGTGCCAAGGAAGGCCAGGACAAGATTTACTACCTGACCGGCGAAACCTACGCACAGGTCAAGAACAGCCCGCACCTGGAAGTCTTCCGTAAGAAAGGCATCGAAGTGCTGCTGCTGACCGACCGTATCGATGAGTGGCTGATGAGCTACCTCAACGAGTTCGACGGCAAATCCTTTGTCGACGTGGCCCGTGGCGACTTGGACCTGGGTAACCTGGACTCTGAGGAAGAGAAGAAAGAAGCCGAGGAAGTCGCCAAGGCCAAAGAAGGCCTGGTTGAGCGGATCAAGGCGTCCCTGGGCGATGCCGTCAGCGAAGTGCGGGTTTCCCACCGTCTGACCGATTCCCCGGCGATCCTGGCCATCGGCGAGCAGGACCTGGGCATGCAGATGCGCCAGATCCTCGAAGCCAGCGGCCAGAAGGTCCCGGACTCCAAGCCGATCTTCGAATTCAACCCGGCTCACCCGTTGATCGAGAAGCTCGACGGCGAGCAGAGCGAAGAGCGCTTTGGCGACCTGTCCCACATCCTCTTTGACCAGGCGGCCCTGGCCGCTGGCGACAGCCTCAAGGACCCGGCCGCCTACGTGCGCCGACTGAACAAGCTGTTGGTTGAACTGTCGGTTTGATACCGTTGTAGAAAAACCCGCTTCGGCGGGTTTTTTCGTTTGTAGGAGCGAGCTTGCTCGCGAAAAACCTGCGGGCGACGCTGGGTGTCAGGTTGCCCGCGTGATCGTTGAGGTTCTTCGCGAGCAAGCTCGCACCTACAGCCTATTTCCGTTCTAGTGATCTTCAACTGGAGAAAATGATGAGCCAAGTCACCGTGCGTTCCGTGGTCTATCAGATTGATGGCCAGACTTATGAAAGCCGCCTGGCGTTCGATGCCAGCCAAAAGAACCCGCTGCCCGGCCTGCTGATGGCGCCGAACTGGATGGGGGTGAGTGCGGGGGCCGAGGAGATCGCCAAGAGCGTTGCCGCCAAGGGCTACGTAGTGCTGATCGCCGACCTCTACGGGCAAACCGTGCGCCCGTCGAATGGCGATGAAGCCGGTGCCGCAATGATGCCATTGAAGAATGATCGCCCGTTGCTGAACAAGCGCATGCAGGCTGCCCTTGAGCAGCTGCAGGGCCAGACCGAGGCGGCAGTGGACACCTCGAAGCTGGCCACCTTTGGTTTCTGCTTCGGCGGTTGCTGCTCCCTGGAGCTGGCACGGACCGGTGCGCCATTGAGGGCTGCCGTATCGTTCCACGGCACCCTCGACACGCCGAACCCGGCAGACGCGAAAAAAATCAAGGGTTCAGTGCTGGTGCTGCACGGTGCTTCCGATCCATTGGTGCCGAAAGAGCAACTGCCGGCGTTCGAAGCTGAAATGAACGCAGCCGGCGTGGATTGGCAATTGCTGAGCTACGGCGGTGCGGTGCATTCCTTCACTGACCCGGATGCCAATGTGCCGGGCAAGATGATGTATGACGCCAAGACCGCTGCACGGGCGTTCCGGTCGATGCATAACTTGCTGGATGAAGTATTCAAGGGCTGAATCTTCAGCGCCTGTTCCGGCGTCATCGGGGGCTTGCCCCCGATAGCTATCTCAGCGGCAACTCAATTCTTTCAGCTTCACCCGGCACCGTCGGCCAATCCCCAGCGGCCCAGCGCTGCCTGGCCTGCTCAATCTTCAGCGGATCGCTCGCGACAAAATTCCAATTGATCCGCCGTGGCCCATCCAGCGGTGCTCCGCCCAACACCACCAACTGGCAATCGCTTTCGGCGAACAGGGTCATTGCCTGCCCGGCCGGCAATACCACCAGGCTGTGCACCTCAAGTTGTTCCCCCTCCAGCTGTGCTTCACCCTCCAGCACATACACCGCGCGTTCCTCGTGCTCGTCAGGAATCAGCAGGGTCGTGGCCGTTTGCATGTGTACATCTGCATACAACGTAGGCGACAGCACCGGCACCGGTGATTTGAGGCAGAAGCCACTGCCGGCGATCAGGCGAATCCGCACGCCCAGGTTGTCACTCACCGGCAGGCTCGCTGCAGGGTGATGGCTGTAGTGTCCCGGCCCCTCTTCGTGGTCCTTGGGCGATGCCAGCCATACTTGCAGGCCATGCATGCTGAAACCACGGGCCTTGAGTGCCTCGGGTGTGCGCTCGACATGGGCGATTGCACCGCCTGCGGTCATCCAGCTGACATCGCCGGCCTCTACCACTTGATCCGACCCCAGGCTGTCCTTGTGCTGCAGTGCGCCTTCGAACAGATAGGTGAGGGTGGACAGGCCGATATGCGGGTGCTGGCGGATGTTCATGCCGCTGCCCGGTGCATAGCGGGTAGGCAGCATATGGTCGAAAAACACAAAGGGCCCGACGCTGCGACATTCCCGCGAGGGCAGCGGGCGCAGGATCGGCTGGCCTTCGACATCTTCGGGGCGTGGGCGGATCACGGTGAGGGTGGTCATGGTGCGTCCCAGTCTGAGCGGGTTGTAGGGTAATGAGCATAACCCGCTCGACGGGAGGTTGCCGCTATTGGCTGAACGCGCCTTCAGAGAGGCGGGTTTCGATGGTGACCTCGGCGGTGGTCATCAGCTTGTGTACCGGGCAGCGATCGGCCACGCGGTGCAGCTCGTCGCGCTGTTCGTCGGTGAGTACGCCCTTGAGCGTCAGCTTGACGTTGAGCCTGTATTTGCCCTTTTGCTCTTCGCTGGCGTCGTGGGTGACTTCCACGGTGACGCCGGTCAGCGGGATGTCTTTTTTCTGGGCGTAGAGCTTGACGGTCAGCGCCTTGCACGATGCCAGCGCGGCGTCGAAGTAATCGTGGGGGGAGGGCGCGGAGTCGTCACCACCCAGGCTCTTGGGCAGGTCGGTAAACAGCTCGTGATTATTGATATTGACGCTGTGGCGGAAGTTGTCGGCGTTCAGCGTATTGACGGTAACAGGCATGGCAAACCTCACGGGGTGGCAGAAGGAAGGTCATGCAGTTATAGAGCATGCTGGCACGGGGGTGTTCCACATTTTTTGCCGGCTGAACCCCGGTACGACACGCAAGGTCTACCGGTATTCGCCCTTATCGAGGTTATACCGTGCCCTGGACCCGCCTGAGTCTCGCCCTGTTGCTCGCCGCCAACAGCCTTGCCGCGCAGGCTCGCGCCTATGCCTACAGCGATGCCCACCTGCACTACGTGGATTTCTTCCAGGAAACGGCGGGAATGGACACGTTGCTCAAGGCGATGACAGAAAATCGCATCGAGCATGTCATGATTTCCGGCATTCCCGTCGCAAAGAAATGGCACGAAGACGAACCCAAGCGCCCGCGCTACTACGCCGGTGATGACGCGGATGCCTATTGGTACAGCGCCACGGACGTGATTGTTGCTGCAGCGGTAAGTAAACTGACGCCTGAACAGCGCCAGCACTTTCATCCGTTTCTGTCCGGCTTCAACCCCAATGACAAGAATTCGGATGCCCATATCCAGCGCATGCTCGACCTCAACCCAGGGCTGTGGCAAGGCATCGGTGAAGTGTTTACCCGTCACGACGACCTTACCGCCCTCACATCGGGGGATACCCCGCGCGCCAACAACGAAGCCATGACGCGCATCTATCACCTGGCGGCGGAAAACGACTTGCCGGTGATGCTGCACTCCAATATCACCTCCAAACGCGAGCGTAACCCGCTGTACCTCGCCGAAGTGGAAGAGCCGCTGCGCAACCACCCGCACACCCGCTTTATCTGGGCTCACGCCGGTACCAGCAAGGAAATACACCGCCACCAGGTGCAGATGGACTTTTTGCTGCCCACCTTGAGCCGTATGCTCGAGGCTTACCCCAACCTGTATATCGACCTGTCCTGGAGCATGCTCACGCCTTACTTGCTGGATGATGGGGGCAAGCCTCGGCCGGAGTGGGTAACGCTGGTGGAACGCTTCCCGGAGCGCTTTATGCTGGGTTCGGACGTCGTCGGGCGTTTCAACAAGCTGGGTGAGGAAATGCACCGCTTTGATGTCTTCCTTGATGCATTGACTGAGGACGTTGCCCGCAAAGTGGCGAGGGACAACTTCCTGGCTATCCTGCCTAAACCTCGCGGCGATGAGGGTGCGCGTTGATATTACGTTTTCGTCTCACGCAAATGCGGTTGCGGTCTTAAATCCAGTCGCCCATAAAAAAGCCCCGAACCAGTCGGGGCTTTTTCATGTGATCAACCTGCGGGGCTTACTTACCCTGCCAGCGTTTCAGCACCAGGGTGGCGTTAGTGCCACCGAAGCCGAAGCTGTTGCTCATCACGGTGTCGACTTTGACGTTTTCAACCGTCTTGGTCAGGATCGGCATATCGGCGACGACCGGGTCGATCTCGTCGATGTTGGCCGAACCGGCCATGAAGTTGCCTTCCATCATCAGCAGGCAGTAGATCGCTTCGTGAACGCCGGCGGCGCCCAGGGAGTGACCCGACAGGCTCTTGGTGGAGCTGATGGCCGGTGCCTTGTCGCCGAACACCGCGCGTACACCTTCCATTTCCTTGGCGTCGCCGACCGGAGTCGAGGTGCCGTGGGTGTTCAGGTAGTCAATCGGGGTGTCCACGGTGGACATGGCCATCTGCATGCAACGGATGGCGCCTTCACCGCTTGGCGCAACCATGTCGTAGCCATCGGAAGTGGCGCCGTAGCCGACGATTTCCGCGTAGATCTTGGCGCCACGGGCCAGGGCGTGTTCCAGTTCCTCGACCACCACCATGCCGCCACCGCCGGCGATGACGAAACCGTCACGCTTGGCATCGTAGGCGCGGGAGGCCTTTTCCGGGGTTTCGTTGTACTGGGTGGACAGGGCGCCCATGGCGTCGAACAGGAACGACTGGCTCCAATGTTCTTCTTCACCGCCGCCGGCAAACACGATGTCCTGCTTGCCCAGTTGGATCTGCTCGACGGCGGTGCCGATGCAGTGTGCACTGGTAGCGCATGCGGAGGAGATCGAGTAGTTCACGCCCTTGATCTGGAACGGCGTGGCCAGGCAGGCCGAAACGGTGCTGCCCATGGTCCGCGTGACACGGTACGGGCCAACGCGCTTCACGCCTTTTTCGCGCAGGATGTCCAGCGCTTCCATCTGGTTGAGGGTCGATGCGCCGCCGGAGCCGGCGATCAGGCCGGTGCGTACGTTCGATACCTGGTCTTCGCTCAGGCCGGAGTCGGCGATTGCGTCTTTCATGGCCAGGTAGGCGTAGGCGGCAGCATGGCCCACGAAGCGATAGATCTTGCGATCAATCAGTTCTTCGAGGGGCAGGTCGATGGAGCCGGAAACCTGGCTACGCAGACCCATTTCGGCATATTCCGGGTTGAAGCGGATGCCAGGGCGACTTGCACGCAGGTTAGCGGTGACGGTCTCTTTGTCATTGCCCAGGCAAGAAACAATGCCCAGACCAGTGATAACGACGCGGCGCATGCGGATAACCCTTAAAAGTTGTCAGTGGAAGTAAATACGCCGACCCGAAGGCCTTCGGCAGTATAGATCTCGCGACCGTCGACAGTCACCGAACCGTCGGCGATGGCCAGGTTCAGCTTGCCCTTGAGGACGCGCTTGATTTGAATGTTGTAGGTGACTTTCTTGGCGGTCGGCAGGACCTGGCCAAAGAACTTCACTTCGCCCGAACCCAGGGCGCGGCCACGGCCTGGCAGGCCTTGCCAGCCCAGATAGAAGCCGACCAGTTGCCACATGGCGTCGAGGCCCAGGCAGCCCGGCATGACAGGGTCACCTTCGAAGTGACAGGCGAAAAACCACAGGTCCGGGGTGATATCCAGCTCGGCGACCAATTCACCTTTGCCGTACTTGCCACCCTCTTCGCTGATATGGGTGATGCGATCCACCATCAGCATGTTCGGGGCGGGCAGTTGCGCGTTACCTGGGCCGAACAGCTCACCGCGACTGCAGCGCAGCAGGTCTTCCCGAGTAAAGGCGTTTTGTTTGGTCATGCGAGCTCCTCAATAATCCCATGCGGCAGGGTAGGGCAAATCTTCCCGAACCGAATGAAGCGTTCATGCCTCATGTCGGCAGCCTACACATAGACTATTGCGTTGTAGTGAAAGTCACAGCGGCAAGGTACTGAATGTACACTTGTTCACTGAAATTTTAAACCGAGCCCGTTCAGGGGCCCGTTCGGGTGCCTAAGACTGCCGCACTTTCGTCTTTCACGCCAGTCGGAGTTGGCTGATGGCGCGCCGCTATTGCACCCAGCGCTGCAGGATTTGCTGCAAATCCGTGCGTTTGAACGGCTTGGCCAGGTAATCGTTCATTCCGGCCGCAAGGCAGGCTTCCCGGTCGCCCTGCAAGGCATTGGCCGTCAGGGCGATGATCGGCAGATCGGCGCAGCCGGGCAGTTGGCGAATCTGCCGGGTGGCTTCATAGCCGTCGATCAAGGGCAGGCGACAATCCATCAGGATCGCGGTGAAAATCAGGCTCTCGGCACTGCGGATCGCCTCGGCGCCATCGGTGGCCAGGCTGACTTCAAAGCCCAGGCTGCGCAGCATGGCTTCGACCACGGTGCGGTTGACCGGATTGTCCTCCACCAGCAACACATGGCGACCCTCGCCGGTGCTGTGCTTGCCCTCGGCATCCAGGGCGAGCGACGGCTGGCTGTGCGGGTCGATGGCCAGGGGGATCTCCAGGGTAAACACCGAGCCACGGCCTTCTTCGCTCTGCGCGCGCAGCGTGCCGCCCATGCGTTCGGCCAGGGTACGGGCGATGGGCAGCCCGAGACCGGTACCGCCGTAACGTCTTGAAATGGAACTGTCGGCTTGCTGGAACGCATCGAACATCAATTCCAGGCGCTCGGCGGAAATCCCGATGCCGCTGTCACGCACGGTGCAGGTGAACCACACCAACTCATGGTCGAGCACCTGCCAGTGGGGCTCCACGCTGACGGTGCCGTGTTCGGTGAACTTCAAGGCATTGCCGATCAGGTTCACCAGGATCTGGCGGATCCGCGTCGGATCACCCTGTACCTGCAGTGCGTCCATACCGGGCGGGATCGGCAGCTTGAGCGCCAGCCCGCGCTGCTGGGCGCTGTGCTGGAAGGCCTGGGCACAACTGTTGATCAGGTCTGCCAGGTTGAAGGGGATATGTTCCAGTTCCAGGGCCGCGCGTTCAATGCGCGAGAAGTCGAGAATGTCGTTGATCACCTTGAGCAAATGCTCGGTGGATTCGGAGGCCAGCGCCGCGTACTCGGTCTGTTCCTCGGTCATGTCGGTGGTTTCCAGCAGTTGCAGCATGCCCAGTACGCCGTTCATCGGTGTGCGCAGTTCGTGGCTCATCATCGCCAGGAAGTCTGACTTGGCATTGTTGGCCCGCTCGGCCTCTTCGCGGGTCTGGATCAACTGGGCCATGGCCTGCTGTTGTTCGCGGCTGGCCTGGTTGAGGCCTTCGGCGAGGTTGTTGATATGCCGCGACAGGTCGCCCAGCTCCGAATCATCCACAATCGGCAGCGGCGTCTTGTAGTCGCCCTGCTGGATGGCCTTGACCGCATGGCCCATGGCGCTGATCGGTTGCGACAGGCTCGCCGCCAGGCGCCGGGCGAGCAGGAACGTAAACAGCAGGGCGAACAGCGCGAGGATACCGGCCTTGAACAGGATCTCCTGCTGACGCTGGCTGAAGGCGTCATTGGACATGCCGACGATCACCCGGCCCAGGTAGTCCGCGCGGGGGGCCTTGGGTTCGTTGAGGTTGTCCTGGAAAAAGTCGTTGCCCAGCTGGATATGCTGCAGGCGAATCGGCGCCTGGAACACTTTTACCGACAGCGCGCGGTCGTGTTTCTCCGAGGGTTGCTCGACGTACACGAGGATATTTTCGCTGCTGTCCTGAATCTCCAGGAAACGTACATGGGGCGTGGCCAGCGTGGCGCGCAGCAGGCTGTCGAGCACGTCGTTGTTGCCCGAGATCACCCCATACTCGGTGGCCGGTGCCAGTTGGTTGGCGATCAATTGGCCGGTGTGGTCCAGTTCCTGGCGCAGGTCCTGGATACGCACGAAGGTGAAGAAGCTGATCAACAGCAACGTCAGCAACAGCGCCGGGCCCAGGGTGATGAGCTGGGTGCGGGTATTGATGTCCCAACGACGACGCAAGGTCATGGGCGTTTTTCTCCTTCGGCCATTCGGGCGGCGACGCTGGCTTCGTCCACCTGTTCGATGCCCAGTGAGCGTGCGACCTGCGCGTTGCCCACGACTTTGAAGTGGTCGGGGTACAGCGCGCGTGGCCAAGCGGCCGGCGGCTGGTCGAGCAAACGATCGAGTACCGCCAGCCAATCGTCCTGGTCGCTGTAGGTGCTGGCGAGGCTGCCGGCGCGCACAAACCCTGCATTGGGCCCGAACAGCGGCAATTGCTGGGCGTAGCTGCTCAGCAGCAGGTTTTTCGCGGTCTTCGGGTTGTACAGCTGCGGGTCATCGAGGCCGAGCAGCACGTCGCTGTTCCTGAACAGGGTTTGCAGCGGGCGACTGTCGTTAGTGTTGTCCCAGCGCTGCGGCACGATCTCCAACTCCAGGGCCGCCGCATGCTGGCGCAATTCGGGCAGCAGGAATTCACTGTCGGCGCCGTAGAGCACGCCGATGCGCCGTGCCTGGGGCAGGACGCTGGTGATCAGGCGCAGCTGCCGCTCCAGCGGCGGGTCGCTCCACAACAGGCTGACCCGCGCGTGCCGTGAGGCCTCCGGGCGCTGATGGGCTTGGAGCCGACTGATGCGCAGTACCAGCGTCGGCGGCCCTTGGGTATCCCGCAGGCGCCAGTCGAGGCCGGGCAGGTCGAGCAGGATCAGGCGCGTACCGGCGGGCAGGTGGCTGGGTGCCGGCAAGGCCGCAAGGGACGTGAAGGTGACGCGGTCTTCGGGGCGTTGCCGGGCCAGAGCCTGGGTAAAGGCCTGCACCCCGGCGCTGTCTTCGGCGGCGGTCAGCAGGATCTCGGCGCTCCATGCCGGTGCGCACAGCAACAGGCCGGCCAGCAGCCCGGCGAGTCGCCGCAGCCTATAGATAAAGAAGAAGGTCATCCGTGACGAGTCGCCCATGTCAGAACTCTAACTCCGCGCTGAAGTAGAGTACGTGACGATGGTCGTAAGTGTTGTCGGCCCAGGTGGTGGGCTGGTTATCGAGGCGTTGTTGCAACATGCCGGCCAGCTCCACGTTGGCTTTGCCCAGGGCAATGCGCTTGGCCACCCGCAGGTCGACCCGTTCGAAACGATATTGGTTGAGTGCGTCGTCGCCATAGTAGAACAGCGCGCTTGACCAACCTTGGCCCCATTCGCGCAACCAGCCGGCCGAGCCACTGTTACGCGCGGTCTGTGCTTTGTCCAGTGGGTTGCTGGTGGTGGCGTCGACATACGCGTAAGTCAGCCGCAGGCGGTCGGCGTTGCTCACGCGCCAGTCGAACTGGGACTCGGCGCCGGTGAAGCGTGAGCTGTTGGCGTTGCTGGCAATGTACTGGTTATTGCGCAGCGGCGAGCTGATCATGTCGGTGATTTCGTCGTAGAACACCTTCACGTCCATGTTCAGCCCGATGTCGGCAAAGAAGCCGTTGTAGCCCAGTTCCCGCGAGCGCATCAGTTCTTTGTCGAGGTTGCCCGGGCCCCGCGTCTTCACGAAGTACTGTCCGGAACTCTGCCCATAGGTCGGTGAGCTGAGGTTGGTGACGCGGTAGCTCCAGTTGACATTGTTCTCGAACATGTCCGGCGAACGGATGGCTTCCGAGTACACCGCGCGCAAGCCGTGGCGCGGGTTGATCAAATAGTTGACCGCCACCCTGGGCGTCAGCGAAGGGCCGCTCAGGTGCGTGTCTTCGAACATGGCGCCGCCTTGCAGCAGCCAATGTTCACTGGCGCGCCATTCCAACTGGCCGAACAGACGCCAGGTGGTGTCGTCCAGGGTGCCGTTGAAGTAGGTATCGGAGTCGGCGCGGTCGTAGCGGTAGTTCATGCCACTGACCAGACGCAGGCTGTCGGACAGGCTGAGGGTATCCTGGATTTCCACGTCGTAGCGGCTTTCGCGGGTGCTCTGGTCGATGTCGCCGCATACGCTCTGGTTGGCGCCGTTGCGCCACTGGTCCAATACCTGGTTGGCCAAGGCTTGTTCGGCGGCGCTGCCCGGTGGCGCGGTGCCCTGGCTGTAGGTGTCCATATGCCGGGCCAGCCGTTCGGCATAGTTGGGGTTGAGCTGCCACAACTGGGTCAGCTCGGGGCTGAACGAGACCTTGGCGTCACAGGCCTTCCAGATTTGCCGGCGGTCCCACTGCTGGGCCGAGCCTTGGATATACAGGCTGTGATCGGGGTTGAAATCAAAGTTCCAGCGCAGGGAGCCGGCGTAGTCCTTGGCCGTGACATCGGAATTGTCGCCGCCTTCGGTAATCCCGGCGAATACCGGGGTGTAGGTGTAAGGGCGCTGGTTGGTGCCTTCCTTGGCATTCAGTTGCCAGTCGATACTCTGTTGCGCGTTCAAGGTCTGGCTCACTGCCAGGCTGAAGCGGTTGAGGCGACGGCCGTCCCGGCGGTCGGCGCCAGCGGCATCGCTGTCAAAGCCATCGTCCTGTTGCCCGGACAGCGACAGGCGCAGATCGCCGGTTTCCCAGCCCACGCCCTGGCTGGCATAAAAGTCATTGATGCCGCGCTCACCGCGAATCACCTTCACCCGTGAGCCATGGCTGTTGGCCGGTGAGCGCGTGAGGATATTGACCACCGCCATCAAGGCATTCGCCCCGTAGCTGACGGTGTTGGGGCCGCGGAAGACCTCGATGCGCTCGATGTCTTCCATTGCTACCGGGATGTCGCTCCAGTCCACCGTGGCCAGGCCGGCGCGGTACACCGAACGCCCGTCGATCAACACCTGCATGCGGCGCGCGTCGCTGGCACTGGTGCCGTGGTAATTCACCGCCGCCTGGTTGCCGGTGGTGTAGCCGACCATCATCCCCGGCACCAGGCGCAGCAGCTCGCTGATATCCCTTGCGCCGCTGGCCTTGATCAACTCGCTGTCGATCACAGTCATGCTGCCCGGCACGGCGGCGGCCGATTGCTTGAGGCGCGTGGCGGTCAATACCTGCGGCAGCGGCTGGCTGTCGAGGAACAGGTCGTCAGCCAGCGCAGGTGTACTGCACAACAGCACAAGCAGTAGAGATGAACGGGAAGGAGGGCCCAAATACACGACATGGCCTTGATAATGACGGATAGCCGCCCATGTTAACCGAGGTGAGGCTATTTGCCAGTCGTCGCCCTTGCAATTCCGTCACACGGACATGGCAGTTTTCGACAGGCCCACGATTTGATACGGGGGCTGGCCGCAAGCGGGTCGCCCCGTATAATGCCGCCATCGCCACTGGTATGGATTAACGGATTGCATATGACTGAACAGCGCCCTATTGCGGTCCTGGGAGGCGGAAGTTTTGGTACCGCCGTGGCTAACCTGCTGGCCGAGAACGGTCATGCGGTGCGCCAGTGGATGCGCGATCCCGAGCAGGCCGAGGCCATTCGCGTACACCGCGAAAACCCGCGTTACCTGAAAGGCATCAAAATTCATCCGGCGGTCGAGCCGGTCACCGACCTGTTGGCCACCCTGACGGACTGCGACCTGTGCTTTGTTGCGCTGCCTTCCAGCGCCTTACGCTCGGTGCTGGCGCCCCATGCCGAGCGCCTGGCGGGCAAGCTGCTGGTCAGCCTGACCAAGGGCATCGAGGCGCAGACTTTCAAGCTGATGAGCGAAATCCTCGCCGAGATCGCCCCCCAGGCGCGCATTGGCGTGCTGTCCGGGCCGAACCTGGCGCGGGAAGTCGCCGAGCACGCACTGACCGCCACGGTGATCGCCAGCGAAGATGAGGCATTGTGCGAGCGCGTCCAGGCGGTGCTGCATGGCCGGACCTTCCGCGTGTACGCCAGTGGCGACCGCTTTGGCGTGGAACTGGGCGGGGCGCTGAAAAACGTCTATGCGATCATTGCCGGCATGGCGGTGGCGCTGGGCATGGGCGAAAACACCAAGAGCATGCTGATTACCCGCGCCCTGGCGGAAATGACCCGTTTCGCGGTGAACCAGGGCGCCAACCCCATGACCTTCCTGGGCCTGGCCGGCGTGGGCGACTTGATCGTCACCTGCTCGTCGCCGAAAAGCCGCAACTACCAGGTGGGTTTCGCCCTGGGCCAGGGCCTGAGCCTGGAAGACGCGGTGACGCGCCTGGGCGAAGTGGCCGAAGGGGTCAACACCCTCAAGGTGCTCAAGGCCAAGGCCCAGGAAGTCGGCGTGTACATGCCGCTGGTCGCCGGGCTGCACGCGATCCTGTTTGAAGGGCGCACCTTGAACCAGGTCATCGAGTTGCTGATGCGGGCCGAGCCCAAAACCGACGTCGACTTTATTTCCACCAGTGGTTTCAACTGAGGAACGCGCCATGAACGATCCAAAAGCTGCTCCCAAGTACGAGTCCATTGTCCTGCGTATCCTGTGGATGCTGGTGTTTGCCCTGGTGTGGCAGGTGGCGCAGTTCCTGCTCGGCGCATTGGTGGTGGTGCAGTTGATCTACCGCCTGGTCTACAGCGCGCCGAACCTGGGCCTGATGAACTTCGGCGACAGCCTCAGCCAGTTTCTTGCCCAGATCGGCCGCTTTGGCAGCTTCCACACCGAGCAGAAGCCTTGGCCGTTCGCCGACTGGCCAACCCCGCGCGCTCCCGAGGGCGAAGCCGCCCACAGTGTGCCGCCGGCGCCGCACCCGGTGCGGGATGAGGAGCCGAAGCTATGAAAGTGTGGGTCTTGCGTCACGGTGAGGCCGAGGGGCATGCCCGCACGGACGCCGAGCGCAACCTCACCGAGCATGGCCGCGCCGAGGTGTTGCGCAGTGCGGCGTACCTGATCGGCCAGCCGCTCAGCGCGATCATTGCCAGCCCGTACGTGCGGGCGCAGCAGACTGCGCAGTTGGTGCGGGACGCGTTGGGTTTCGAACCGGATATCCGCACGGTGCCTTGGCTCACGCCGGAGGGTAATCCGCTGGAGGTCCTGAGCAAGCTCGACAGCGATGACAACGTGCTGCTGGTCAGTCATCAGCCGCTGGTCGGCAGTTTGATCAGCTTTTTGCAGCATGGTCATCAGCGCCAGCCGCAGCCGATGTCCACCGCCAGCCTGGCGGAGCTTGAGGGCGACTTCCCGCTGGCGGGGTTGATGAGCCTGGTCAGCGTGAAGAATCCGTAGGCTATCGCCGTGCCACAGAGGATCGGGTCTTATGTCCGTCGCTTTTCGTTGGAGCGAGCGCAGCGAGGCAGTTGTGTGGCAGGATTAGGGTCGTAATAAAACCAATAAGGACAATTCCATGAGCTTGTGGCGCACCCAACCGAATATCGAACAACTCAATGCCGGCCAGAAAAACACCATCGGTGAATTGCTGGACATCCGTTTTGAAAGCTTCGACGACGAATCCCTCACCGCCAGCATGGTGGTCGACCACCGCACTCACCAGCCCTACGGTCTGCTGCATGGCGGTGCGTCGGTGGTTCTGGCCGAGAGCGTCGGCTCCGTGGCGGCCTATTTGTGCATCGACCCGAGCAAGTTCTATTGCGTGGGGCTGGAGGTCAACGCCAACCACCTGCGCGGTGTGCGCAGCGGGCGGGTGACGGCGGTGGCCAAGGCGATCCATATCGGCCGCACCACCCAGGTCTGGGATATTCGCCTGACCACCGATGACGGCAAGTGCAACTGTGTCTCACGGCTGACCATGGCCGTGGTGCCTCTGGGCGAAACCCCGCCGGCGCGATAGGTGTGGCGTGAGTGTCATCATTCCTGGCAGTTACAGTCATTGCTGTGGGGCTTGGGGCTGGTGACAATCAATCTCGGTTTTTGCAGATGGGTCCGCTATGTCGCAGCACGTGTTTTTTGCCCACGCCAATGGCTTCCCCTCGGCCACCTACGGCAAGCTGTTTGCCGCCCTGGCTCCGGAGTATGCGGTGGCTCACTTGCCGCAGCACGGTCACGACCCCAGGTTCCCAGTGGACGATAACTGGCAGAACCTGGTGGACGAGTTGATCCATCATCTGGAGCAGCAACCGCAGCCCGTATGGGGCGTGGGCCATTCCCTGGGTGGCGTGCTGCATTTGCACGCGGCCCTGCGCTGCCCGCAGCTGTATCGCGGGGTGGTGATGCTCGACTCGCCCGTATTGACCCGCGCCGACCGCTGGGTGATCCGCGCCGCCAAGCGTTTCGGTTTTATCGACCGACTCACGCCGGCCGGCCGTACCCTGGGCCGTCGTGAAGAATTCAGCGACCTGGACGCCGCGCGCAGCTACTTCGCCGGCAAGACCCTGTTCCGAGGCTTCGACCCGGAATGCTTCGACGCCTACCTGCAACACGGCCTGTACCAGGCGGGCGATCGCCTGCGCCTGCGTTTCGACCCGGCCACCGAAATCAGCATTTACCGGGGCGTGCCCCACACCAGCCCCGGCCAGGTGCGCCAATTGAAAGTGCCGCTGGCGGTGGTGCGCGGTCGCCAGAGCCGTGTGGTGATGCGTCACCACGCCAGCGGCGTCGACCGTCTGCCCATGGGCGAAATGCTCACCATGCCCGGCGGCCATATGTTTCCCCTCGAACGCCCCCAGGACACCGCGACCTTGATCAAGACCCTGTTCGCGCGCTGGGAAGCCCGGGAGCGCAGCTGCGCATGAGCACACCCGTCGAAGAGGTTCGCCTGAGCCTGCCGCACATTGAGTTGGCGGCCCATCTGTTTGGTCCCGAGGACGGTTTGCCGGTGATCGCCCTGCATGGCTGGCTGGACAATGCCAACAGCTTTGCACGCCTGGCGCCGAAGCTTGCGGGTTTGCGTATCGTGGCGCTGGACATGGCCGGCCATGGGCATTCGGCGCATCGTCCTACAGGTGCCGGTTATGCCTTGTGGGATTACGTCCACGACGTGCTGCACGTTGCCGAGCAACTGGGCTGGAAACGTTTTGCATTACTCGGCCACTCCCTCGGCGCCATCGTGTCCCTGGTGCTGGCCGGTGCCTTGCCGGAACGGGTGACGCACCTGGGTTTGATTGACGGCGTGATCCCGCCCACGGCCAGCGGTGAGAACGCCGCCGAGCGCCTGGGCATGGCCTTGCAGGCGCAATTGAACCTGCAGGATAAGCGCAAGCCGGTCTACACCACCCTCGACCGGGCGGTTGAGGCGCGCATGAAAGGTTTGGTCGCCGTGAGCCGTGAAGCCGCGGAACTGCTGGCCCAGCGCGGTTTGATGCCGGTGCCGGGCGGTTATACCTGGCGCTCTGACAGTCGCCTGACCCTGGCTTCGCCGATGCGCCTGACCGATGAGCAGGCGATGGCTTTCGTGCGCCGCGTGGGTTGCCCTACGCAGTTGGTGGTCGCCGCCGATGGCATGTTGGCGAAACATCCCGAATTGCTTTCCCAGCTACCCTTTACGGTAACCACGTTGCCGGGTGGCCATCATTTACACCTGAATGATGAGCCCGGTGCGGCCCTTGTTGCAGACTGTTTCAATCGGTTCTTCTCCGCGCCTTGACTTGGGGCGGTCAACTGCCGAGGCTGGGCGGATTGAAAGGGAGTCAACCATGAACCAACTCAACACTGCTGCGACCTCCGATGGCCAGGGCTCATCGATCCGATGAGCCTGCGTAAAGGATGTATACGTGCCCTTGGACTGTGCTGTTTCAGCCCCTTGGTGTTCGCCGCCGATGTGCCGGGAAGCCAGGACCTGCCTGCCGTGGCCCGTCAGGTCGACGCACAGATCGTCGATTACCGCCCCGCTGAAGAAAAGGAACGCATCTACCCCATGGGGGCGATCCGCAAGATCAGCGGCCAGTTGCGTTACGAGGGCCAGGCCATTGCCCGTGGGCGAGCCACAGCGATTACCTACGAACTGCCTGCCGAACACACCTCCAGTGCTGCGTTCACGTCGACGCGCGAAGCGTTGCAGGCCAACGGCGCGCAGTTGTTGTTCTGGTGCCAGGCCCGCGATTGCGGTGAAAGCAGCCTGTGGGCCAACGAAGTGTTCGGTAATGCCAAGCTGGTAGGGGCCGACGGGCAGCAGGAATACCTGCTTCTGCGCCTGGCCGCCCCGCAGGAAAACTCCCTGGTGGCCATGTACGGCATCACCCGAGGCAACCGTCGTGCCTACCTGCATGTGGAGCAGTTGGATGCCGGCGCACCGCTGGGCGACCTGCTGCCCACCTCGGCCACCTTGTTGCGCGAGCTCAAAAGCACCGGTGAGCTGGATTTTCCCGCGCTTGGCGGCGACCCGGACGACACCTGGCTGACCCTGATTTCCCGGGGCTTGAACCTCGATACGACCTTGCGCGTCAGTCTGACCGGCCCGAAAGCCGAAGCCTGGCGCCAGGCCCTGGTCGACAAAGGCGTGCGCGCCGCTCGCCTGGAAACCGGCACCACTGAAACCAAAGGCTTGCACCTGCATCTGATACGCTGACCGTAACAGGGCGAACGGACCCGTGCCGTTCGCCTAAGCTCTCTTCCTACAGCCTTTTCTAGAGATACCCCATGCTCAATAACGATCGCCTGCTGGTGCAAATCCTGCTGCTGGTGCTGTTTGGTGCCAGCTTCTGGGTGATGGCGCCGTTCTGGTCGGCGCTGTTCTGGGGGGCGGTGCTGGCGTTTGCCAGTTGGCCGCTGATGGTGCTGCTGACCCGTTGGCTGGGTGGCCGTGAATCCCTGGCCGCCGGCATCCTGACCTTGGGCTGGATGTTGCTGGTGGCGGTGCCGCTGGTATGGCTGGGGTTCAATCTCGCGGACCATGTGCGCGATGCCGTGGCATTGATCAAGGATATTCAGGTCGATGGGCTGCCCGAGGCGCCAACCTGGTTGGCGGCGATTCCCTTTGTGGGGGAACGCCTGGTCGGCATGTGGAACAGCATCGACGAGCAGGGCGCGGCGCTGATGGTCAGCCTCAAGCCGTACTTGGGGCAGGTGGGTAACTGGCTGTTGGCGCGCAGTGCGCAGATCGGCGGCGGCATCCTCGAACTGACCCTGAGCCTGGTGTTCGTGTTCTTTTTTTATCGCGACGGGCCGCGTCTGGCGATGTTCGTGCATCGTTTGCTGGAGCGCCTGATCGGTGACCGTGCCGGCTACTACATCGAGCTGGTGGCCGGTACGGTGCAGCGGGTAGTCAACGGTGTGATCGGCACTGCCGCCGCCCAGGCCCTGCTGGCACTGATCGGCTTCCTGATCGCCGGCGTGCCGGGTGCGTTGGTGCTGGGGATCGTGACGTTCCTGCTCAGCCTGATCCCGATGGGCCCGCCGCTGGTATGGATCCCGGCCACGGCCTGGCTGGCGTGGAAAGGCGACTACACCTACGCGGTATTCCTTGGCGTGTGGGGGACGTTCATCATCAGCGGCGTGGACAACGTGCTCAAGCCGTACCTGATCAGCCGTGGCGGCAACCTGCCGCTGGTGATCGTGTTGCTCGGGGTCTTCGGCGGCTTGATTGCCTTTGGCTTTATCGGCCTGTTTATCGGCCCGACCCTGCTGGCCGTGGCCTACAGCCTGCTGATGGATTGGAGCGCAACCCAGGCCCAGGTTCGACGTGAAGACAAGCCCCTTTAAGCCCTGGGCAACCACATCACGGCGGTCAAGCCGCCGCCTGGGGTCTCTTCCAGGCTCAGGCGGCCGCCCAGGCGTTCTGCCGCTTCCTTAGAGATGGTCATGCCCAGGCCAACGCCGCCGGAATTGCGGTTACGGGAACCTTCCAGCCGATAGAACGGCTCGAACACTGCCTCACGCTTATCGACCGCGATCCCCGGCCCGTGGTCGATCACACGGATGACCAGCGCTTCGCGGCTGTCCTCCAGCTCCACGCGGGCGGTGCCGGCATAACGCAAGGCGTTGTCGATCAGGTTGTTGAGGCATGAGCGCAGGGCCATCGGTTGCACCTGCAAGGGCAGGCAACTGCCCGCATATTGCACATCGGAGCCCTGGTCCTGGGCGTTTTCACTCATGGACTCCACCAGCGCCTGCACATCCAGCCAATGCCGGGTTTCACTGGTGCGCTGTTCGTGCAGGTAGCTCAGGGTGGCGTCGAGCATGCCGATCATGTCGTTCAGGTCCTGGCGCATCTGGCCCTGAAGCCGGGTGTCCTCGATCTGCTCCAGGCGCAGCTTGAGGCGTGACAGCGGGGTGCGCAGGTCATGGGAGACGGCGCCGAGCATGCGCGCGCGTTGGCTGACCTGCTCGCGAATGCGCCTTTGCATCAGGTTGAAGGTCGAGGCGGCCTGCCGTGCTTCCCTCGGGCCGGATTCATCGAGGGGTGGGCTGTCGAGGTCCAGGCTCAAGCGTTCCGCCGCTTCACTCAGGCGCTGTATCGGCCGGCTCAGCAGTTTGGCACCGTACCAGGCCGCGATAATCAACGAGACGAATTGAAAGGTCAGGGGCACCACCGGGCCGCCAAACCAGGGGCGGGGGTGCTTGTCGCGCATCGGCGCCAGGGTCCCGTCCGGCTGCTCGATAAATCGCTCAGGAGGGGGCGGCGGCGGTTGGCCGTAGTGGTGAAACCAGAAGAACGCCAGCCCATGGGCCAGCACAATCGCCACCAGCAACACGCCGAACAGCCGACCGAACAGCGTGTTGAAGGGCGCGCGCATCAGCCAATATCCCGGGCGTCGAACAGGTAGCCTTCGCCGCGCACGGTCTTGATCAACTGCGGTGCCTTGGGGTCATCCCCGAGTTTTTGCCGCAGGCGTGACACCAGCAAGTCGATACTGCGATCAAAGGCCTCTATCGAGCGGCCACGGGCGGCATCGAGTAGTTGCTCCCGGCTCAGCACCCGGCGCGGGCGTTCGATAAACACCCACAACAGGCGGAATTCCGCGTTGGACAGCGGCACCACCAGGCCATCGTCGGCCACCAATTGACGCAACACGCTGTTGAGGCGCCAGTTGTCGAAGCGGATATTCGCGCGCTGTTCGGTACGGTCATCGCGTACGCGGCGCAGGATGGTCTGGATGCGAGCTACCAGTTCACGGGGTTCGAAGGGCTTGGACATGTAGTCATCGGCCCCCAGTTCCAGGCCGATGATGCGGTCGGTGGGCTCGCAGCGGGCCGTGAGCATCAGGATCGGGATATCCGATTCGGCGCGCAGCCAGCGGCACAGCGTCAGGCCGTCTTCCCCCGGCAGCATCAGGTCGAGTACCACCACATCATAGGTTTCGGCTTGCATGGCCAGGCGCATGGCGGCGCCGTCGGTCACGCCGGTGGCGAGGATATTGAAGCGTGCCAGGTAGTCGATCAGCAATTCGCGGATCGGCACGTCGTCGTCGACGATCAGCGCACGGGTGTTCCAGCGCTTGTCATCGGCGACCACCGCGCCTTTGGGCTCGTCATTCACAGGGACGGAAGGGGTATGCATAGTGCGATCATCTGCCTGGTTGTTGCGCTCAGCATAGGCGCCCAGCCCCATGGCTGGTAGTGCTGGTCGGTGGGTCGTGCGGGCGAGGCTAGCGGCAGGGCGTGTTGTGGGCATGTCATGAATGTATCTGCTTTGAAATAATCATCTGGAATGCCCGGCTGATGGCGGTTGGTCAGTATTTACCGATCATCGGATCCCGCAACGGCGCTGCTTGCGCTACAATCCGCGCCGATTTCGACTTGCCTGAGAGCCCATTCCAATGTCCGTCTGCCAGACTCCTATCATCGTCGCCCTGGATTACCCCACCCGTGACGCCGCACTGAAGCTGGCTGACCAGTTGGACCCAAGGCTTTGCCGGGTCAAGGTCGGCAAGGAACTGTTCACCAGCTGCGCCGCGGAAATCGTCGGCACCCTGCGTGACAAAGGCTTCGAGGTGTTCCTCGACCTGAAATTCCACGACATCCCCAACACCACCGCCATGGCGGTCAAGGCTGCGGCCGAGATGGGCGTGTGGATGGTCAACGTACACTGCTCCGGCGGTCTGCGCATGATGACCGCCTGCCGCGAAGTGCTGGAACAGCGCAGCGGCCCCAAGCCGTTGCTGATCGGCGTGACCGTGCTGACCAGCATGGAGCGCGAGGACCTGGCGGGTATTGGCCTGGATATCGAGCCTCAGGAGCAGGTACTGCGTCTGGCGGCCCTGGCGCAGAAAGCCGGCCTTGATGGCCTGGTGTGCTCGGCGCTGGAAGCCCAGGCCTTGAAGACCGCCCATCCGTCGTTGCAACTGGTGACCCCGGGGATTCGCCCTGCGGGCAGTGCCCAGGACGACCAGCGCCGCATTCTGACCCCGCGCCAGGCACTGGACGCGGGGTCCGACTACCTGGTGATCGGCCGTCCGATCAGCCAGGCGGCGGATCCGGCCAAGGCGTTGGCGGCGGTAGTCGCCGAGATCGCCTGATCGATGCGCGTTCCCACGTTCGCGTGGGAACGCGCGGATCTGCCGTGTATCAGCTGACCTTGAGCACCAGTTTCCCGAAGTTTTCGCCGTTGAACAGCTTCATCAGCGTCTCCGGGAACGTCTCCAGCCCCTCGACAATATCCTCCTTGCTCTTGAGCTTGCCTTGGGCCATCCAGCCGGCCATTTCCTGCCCGGCGGCGGCAAAGTTCGCCGCGTGATCCATCACCACAAAGCCTTCCATCCGTGCGCGGTTGACCAGCAGTGAGAGGTAGTTGGCCGGGCCTTTCACCGCTTCCTTGTTGTTGTACTGGCTGATGGCCCCGCAAATCACCACGCGGGCTTTCAACGCCAGCCGACTGAGCACCGCGTCAAGAATGTCGCCGCCGACGTTATCGAAATACACATCCACGCCTTTGGGGCACTCGCGCTTCAGGGCGGCGGGCACGTCTTCGTTCTTGTAGTCGATGGCGGCGTCGAAGCCCAGCTCATCCACCAGGAACTTGCACTTGTCGGCGCCGCCGGCAATGCCGACCACGCGGCAGCCTTTGAGCTTGGCGATCTGCCCGGCAATGCTGCCCACGGCACCGGCCGCGCCGGAGATCACCACGGTTTCACCGGCCTTGGGCGCGCCGGTGTCCAGCAGCGCGAAGTAGGCGGTCATGCCGGTCATGCCCAGCGCAGACAGGTAGCGGGGCAGGGGCGCCAGATTGGGGTCGACCTTGTAGAAGCCGCGCGGCTCGCCAAGGAAGTAATCCTGCACGCCCAGGGCGCCATTCACGTAGTCTCCGACGGCGAATTTCGGGTTATTCGAGGCAATCACCTTGCCCACACCCAGCGCGCGCATGACCTCGCCGAGGCCTACGGGCGGAATGTAGGACTTGCCTTCATTCATCCACCCACGCATGGCCGGGTCGAGGGACAGGTATTCGTTGCGCACCAGCACCTGCCCGTCCTCGGGCGTGCCCACCGGCACGACCTGGTAAGTGAAGGTTTCCCGCGTGGCCGCGCCGACCGGGCGTTTGGCGAGCAGGAATTGGCGGTTGGTCTGGGCGGTCATGGCAAGGACTCTTTAGAAGTGAAGCATGATTGATAGACCTTGGACGGCCCGGGGGCAAGGTCAGCCGAGGGTGCGAATGCTCATCGATAGGTGCCATTGATAGTGAGCCGGGTTGCCTTATCACCATGACTCATACGGCACTAACCGGCCTTCTGATAGTGCTGACAGCTCTGTCTTGGCGTTGGCTAGACTCCGTTCACTGCAATTAACCCCTATAGGACATCCTCCATGAGCATGACGTTTTCCGGCCAGGTCGCCCTGGTGACTGGCGCCGCCGCCGGTATTGGTCGCGCCACTGCGCTGGCGTTCGCCGCCGAAGGCTTGAAGGTCGTGGTCGCCGATCTCGACGTAGCCGGCGGCGAGGGCACGGTCGCGCTTATCCACCAGGCCGGAGGCGAGGCACTGTTCGTGCGTTGCAACGTCACCCAGGAGGCGGATGTGCAGCAGTTAATGGCACAGACCATTGGGGCCTATGGTCGCCTGGACTATGCGTTCAATAACGCCGGCATCGAGATCGAGAAGGGCAGGCTGGCGGACGGCAGCCTGGATGAGTTCGACGCGATCATGGGCGTCAACGTCAAGGGTGTGTGGTTGTGCATGAAGTACCAGTTGCCCCTGCTGCTGGCCCAGGGCGGTGGGGCGATCGTCAACACCGCGTCGGTGGCGGGGTTGGGCGCGGCGCCGAAGATGAGTATCTATGCAGCCTCCAAACATGCGGTGATCGGCCTGACCAAATCGGCGGCGATCGAGTACGCGAAGAAGAAAATCCGCGTCAATGCCGTCTGCCCGGCGGTGATCGATACCGATATGTTCCGGCGCGCCTATGAAGCCGACCCCCGCAAGGCCGAATTCGCCGCCGCCATGCACCCGGTCGGGCGTATCGGCAAGGTGGAGGAGATTGCCAGCGCAGTGCTGTACCTGTGCAGCGACGGAGCGGCGTTCACCACCGGCCACGCCTTGGCCGTGGACGGTGGCGCGACGGCTATCTAGGACCTGGCGCCGGCCCCTTGTTCGAAAACGTCTGGGGGCGCGTGGGGCTTTTCCAGAGCTGGCAAAACGCTGTGATCGAATATGTGTCAGTAGGTAAATAAGTCAATAAAATCAATACTTTAATAAATTTATGCGGCCGGCAACCTGCGGCTTCTGTGCTTAACTCTCCGGGTTGATAACAGACAGTTGAAGTGAGTGGCTCATGGATTTAGGGATCGATCGACAGGCCCTTGTACCGGTAGTGCAGCAAATCGTCAGTGCAGTGGTGCAATGGATTCGCAAGGACGGCGTGAGCCCCGGAACACGCTTGCCGTCCGTCCGCCAGTTGGCCCTGGACAACCTGCTCAGCCAATCCAGTGTGATCGAAGCATTCGAACGGATGGTCGCCCAAGGGGTGCTGGCGCCCCGGCAGGGCTCGGGATTTGTGGTGGCCCAGCCGGCTGCCTGCCACGAAGGCAACTGGTATGAGGGGGCGGAGCGCGAGTGGGGCGCCTTTGCCGACAATCCGTTGGGCGAGTTGAAGCTGGGCTGTGGCTGGTTGCCCGATGCCTGGCGCGAAAGCGATGACATCAGTTACGCGATTCGTGAAGTCACCCGCACCGACACGGCCGGCCTGTTCAACTACAGCACTCCCCTGGGGTTGCCCGCGCTGCGCGAGCAACTGCTCAAGCGCCTGACCCAGATTCACATCGCCACCAGCCTGGAGCGCATCCTGACCACCGCAGGTGCCAGCCATGCCCAGGACCTGCTGATACGTACGCTGCTCAAGGCCGGCGACAGCGTGGTGGTCGAAACCCCCGGGTATGCCAATCTCTACCGGCAGCTGGCGTTTCAGGGCGTGAAACTGCTGGAAGTACCGCGTACCCGAGGCGGCCCTGACCTCCCGGCACTTGAAGCGCTGCTGCAGCACCATCATCCCAAGTGCCTGTTCATTCACAGCCTCTATCACAATCCCACGGGCACCAGCCTGTGCCGGGTGGTGGCCGAGCGCTTGCTGGAACTGGCACACCGCGAAAACTTCCTGATCATTGAGGAAGATGTCTACGGCGACCTGCAACAGGCCAGTTGCACGCGGCTTTCGGCATTGCCCCATGATGATCGGGTGATCTACGTCGCGAGTTTTTCCAAGACCCTGAGCAGCGCCTTGCGTGTGGGCTACCTCTGCGCCAGCAGCGCAATCATCACGCAATTGGCCAGCCTCAAGACCTTGACCGGTTTCGGCACCTCCCGGTTTGCTGAAGCGGTGGTCGCCACGTTGCTGGCCAATGGTACCTATCGCAAGTGGGTGCAGCGCCTGCGCAAGCGGTTGAGCAGTGAAATGGCCGTGACCCTGCAAGTGCTGGAGGACGAAGAGTGGGAGGTGTTCGCCGTACCCACCGGCGGTATGTTCCTGTGGGCACGTCCGGGGGCGGCGCAGCCTTCGCGGTTGCAGGCGTGCGCCCGGCAGTTGGGGGTGTTGCTGTCGCCCGGGGCGTTGTTCAGTCCAAGCGGTAGTCACAGTGAGTGGCTACGCCTCAATGTCGCCTATGCTACTGATCAACGTGCCTTGGCGTTGTTTCGTGCGATGGGGCCCGCCAGATCGACCTCGACCATTCTGAAAACGACGAGCGTGTAGCTTTTTGCCATTATTGTGGCGCCAGTGCCTTGTGCTCAGTGCCTTTTGGTTGCGAATCTCGTTGCTTGTCCATCGGACTTGATGGCGTCCGCCATTGCAAGAGGATTCAAGTGCAATGATTTCAGGCGTGCAACGACGTTTCGCCAACCTGGGTATGGCGAAAAAACTGGGCTTGGGCTTCACCCTGGTGCTGCTGCTGACGGCGTTGGTCGCGGCTATCGGCGTGTGGTCCCTGCAAACCGTTGGCCTGCGTTTTGAAGGCCTCAAGGCCATGTCGTCGCTTAACAGCGGCTTGCTCAAGGTGCGCCTGATCGAACAGGATTACGCGCTGCACGCCGACCCCAAGGCCGTCGACGCCTTGCATGAAAGTCTCGATGCCCTGGCGGCCCAGGCGGCCGGCCTCAAGGCCCAGTCTGCGGCGAATGTGCCGGTGATGGCCGAGGTCGAGCAGGCTCTGGCAGCCTACCGGAAGGCGTTCGATGAGTTTGTCGAGCTGACGCAGACCAAGGACCTGGCGCTGGAAATGGCCAGTTGGTCGGTGTCCAGCGTGGCGAATAACCTGGATGTATTGCAGGCCGGGCTGGCGGACGACGGCGCCTATGGCCTCAAGGAAAGCCAAGGTAAGGAGGGCGCCGAGTTCATCGAGCAGGCAGGCCAGATCAGTCAGGTTTCACGCTTGATGTTGCAGGCCATGAACGAAGCCCATGTGCGCCTGGACCAGAGCCGCAAGGCGGATGCTGACGACGCCGAGCAAGGCAAGATCGAGCAGGCCGACCAGGCCCTGGCCCAGGTCGAGCAATTGAAAACGTCGGTCAAGGACCCTGGTTATCAGACGGTGCTCAACGAAGTCTCCGGGCATATCGCCGCCTTCAGCGAAAAGCTGGGGGAATACACCGGCCTGCTGGCCCAGGAAAAAGTCGTCTACAAACAACTGCATGATCGAGCTGACCAGGTCGTCAGCCGGGTCAACCAGGCCTATGACGCTGAAGACCTGTCGATGCAGGCGCAACTGAAGAAAAGCGCGATGTTGATCATTGGCTCGTCGGCCCTGGCTTTGCTGATGGGGTTGATTGCGGCCTGGGTGATTACCCGCTTGATAGTCGCGCCGCTGCGCAGTGTGATCGCGGTAGCCCGACAGATTGCCGACGGGGATCTGAGCGGGCGCATGGAGGTCAGTCGTCGTGATGAAATCGGCCAGTTGATGCAGGCGATGCAACAGATGGGCGGCGGCCTCAGCCAGATGGTCAGCGGCCTGCAGGCCGGTATCGAACAATTGGCCAGCTCGGCGCAGTCGCTGTCCAGCGTGACCGAACAGACCAACGTCGAGGTCAGCAGCCAGAAGGAAGAAACCGAGCAGGTCGCCACGGCGATGAACCAGATGACCGCCACCGTGCACGATGTGGCGCGCAACGCCGAACAGGCCGCGCAAGCTGCGCAGACGGCGGATGAAAAAGTCGACAGCGGCCAGCAGGTGGTGCGCCAGAGTTTGCAGCGTATCGAATTGCTGGCCACGTCCAGTACCCGTGCGAGCACCAGTATCGAGAGCCTCAGTGCTGAAATCCAGAATATCGGCACCGTGCTGAGCGTGATCAAAAGCGTCGCCGAACAGACCAACCTGCTGGCCCTGAACGCGGCCATCGAAGCCGCCCGCGCAGGCGAACAGGGCCGGGGGTTTGCGGTGGTGGCCGATGAAGTCCGGGCACTGGCCAAGCGCACCCAGCAGTCGACCGAAGAAATCGAGCGGCTGGTCAGTACCTTGCGCAGCGCTGCGCAATCATCGGTGCAGCAGATCCAGCAAAGTGGCGAACTGGTCAAACTGGCGGTCAGCGATGCGTTGGAAACCGAAAGTGCCCTGGGCAGCATTGCGGTAGCGGTGTCGTTGATCCAGCAGATGAACCAGCAGATTGCCGCTGCGGCTGAGGAGCAGAGTTCGGTGGCCGAAGAGATCAACCGTAGCGTCACCAGTATTCGTGCGAGTGCCGATCAATCGGCGTTGAGCATGCAGGGTAATGCGGCGTCGAGCATCCAGCTGGCGCAGTTGGGGGCGGAGCTCAAGGGGATGGTGGGGCACTTCCGCCTTTGAGCGCCGCACAGAGGCGGCGATCGAAGGGGGGCGATCAGGCGTGGTTGGCGAGGAAGGTCAGCAGCGCTTCGTTGACGAAATCCGGGTTCTCCCGGCTGGAGATATGCCCGGCGTCTGGAATCAGGATCAGGGCACAGCCAATCAGTTCGGCCATTTCCTTGGATTCGGCGGGTGGCCGAGGCTTGTCCTGTTCGCCACACATCACCAAGGTGGTATCGGCGTCCAGCTGCGGTAGTTGTTCCAGCACATCTTCGCGGCTGAAGATCAATCGACCCAGGGGTACGATGCTGTGCAGCAGGCGTTCCCGGGGAAAGTCCTGCAGTGACTTGCGAAAATCCTGGTAGAGCGCCGATTCGCGGTCGATGTCCGGGCGAAAGAAGATCGGCGCAATCACATCCAGCAACGGCTCAGGAATGGCGCCAGCGTCTTCAATCATCTTGAACAACGAGAAGTAATACTGGCGCGTGGCCTCTGGCTCGGCACCTAGGTAGGTGTCCATCAGCACCAGGCTGTTGATCCGCTCGGGGGCCTGCAACGCCAGGCGTGCGCCCCACATGCCGCCCACTGACAGGCCTGCCAGGTTGATCTGTGTGATCTCCAGATGGTCAAGCAGGGCCAGGACCTGGCGCGCAAGGTCGTCGAGGGTGTGGGTGGGGGTGGGGAGCTGGCCCGATTCGCCGTGGCCCCACAGTTCGGGCACGATGACCCGGTACTGTTGCGACAGGGCTTCGATCTGTGGGGCCCACATGTCGCGGTCCCACAGGTAGCTTGAGCCGAGCAGGACGACAGGGCCGATGCCCTGGTCGACGTAATGCAGCGGTTGTCCATCAATGACGGCGATAGGCATAGCGGGCCTCTGGCTTCACGGAGTGAGGGGCACTTTTTTACGCTATTCGGGGGCGGGGCGATAGATGCAAACTGATGGCATGTTGGGGCGAGCGGGCAGCCCGCTCACCACAGGGGAGTGGGCAGATCAGTCGTAGATGACTTTCTTTTTCCACTCGGCATCGGCCTCGACTTCTTTCATGCCTTCGGTCAATTCGTTGACTTCCTCCGCCGCCTGTTTGCTGTTAGCCAGCACGGTCGAGTTGGCGCGGGCCAGTTGACCTTCCAGCAATTGCAGCTGTGCACTGTAGAGCACCGGCTCCGGCTGCTTGCGCAGGTATTGCACGCCACGCTCGAAGGCCAGGCGCGCCTGGCCAGGCTGGCCCTGCTGCAAGGCGTGCTGGCCGAGGTTGTTGAAGAACTCTATGTGCAACAGCACCAGGATATGACGGATTTCCTTGATCCAGTGCTTGGCTTCGTTGGTCGGCAGGAACCCGTCCTGGGCGGCGCGGGTGACCTGGCCATGCAGGGCTTCCAGCAGGAAGCGCACGTCCTTGGCCTTGGCTTCGGTCTGGATCGGCGCCGGCGGGTTGTTCACCGGTATGGACTCGCCCTGGGCCACCAGCGTGTTCAGCTCGGTGATACGGGCCTTGAGCGGTGCACTGGTCTTGTTGAGGTTCAACAGGCGCTGATTGACGTTGAGCTCCAGGCGGGCCAATAACAGCTTGAGCGCCGGGGTCATCAGTTGGCCAGGGAAGGTCTCGGTGATCTCACCGCAACGGCGCAGGCGATCATTAAGCTCGATCTCGGTGCGCTTCTTTTCCAGCTTGTTGTTTTCCACCACGTGGTTCATGTAGCCAATGGCGATCAGTATTACGATCCCGGCAATTACCAGCAGGGTGATCATGAGTGGTGTCACCGGTGTGACCTCTTTGATAGGGTTTACAGTGGAGTGTAGTGACTGGGCTTGTCGACGGATAGGACTGATCGACCAGTTACCCAGGTAGTTCTTCTATATAAGTAGCCGCTCCCTGCGTAGATGCACATTGCCATCACTTGCTGGAACGAACTATAGCGCCTTGTCGGACGCCAGAATATAGGCGTCAAGGCCTGGACGGGCAGAATGCCCCGCGCGGGCCGGTAAACACGGGCGAAGTCATTGATTTAAATAAATTTATCCTTGGGGGTTGACGACCTTTCAATCCATCCATAGAATGCGCGCCACTTACAGCGTAAAGCACACAGCGAAACGCGGTAGGGAGTGAATGTTGTACGTGTGTCCCCTTCGTCTAGTGGCCTAGGACACCGCCCTTTCACGGCGGTAACAGGGGTTCGAGTCCCCTAGGGGACGCCATATGCGGGAATAGCTCAGTTGGTAGAGCACGACCTTGCCAAGGTCGGGGTCGCGAGTTCGAGTCTCGTTTCCCGCTCCAATTTACAAGCAGTGTGGCTTTCGGGCGGCACTGAGTGAAACCAGGACCAAGTCTTCGGGCGAGGCCTCTGGGCACTGAAATACACACCATGTGTTTCAGTAGCGTGTCCCCTTCGTCTAGTGGCCTAGGACACCGCCCTTTCACGGCGGTAACAGGGGTTCGAGTCCCCTAGGGGACGCCATTTGCGGGAATAGCTCAGTTGGTAGAGCACGACCTTGCCAAGGTCGGGGTCGCGAGTTCGAGTCTCGTTTCCCGCTCCATATTCAACAAAAACGCCGATCAGTGATGATCGGCGTTTTTGTTTGTGCGTTATTTGTTCACCTGCCTGAACCTGTCATCTTCCTGGCTCAGATCCTGGCGTGTTCGAGATATAGTCTGGCGTTTGAGTTCAAGGAGCAGGCGTGATGGCAGAAACCTCTCAATCGTCCGGTGAAACCAAGGTCGCCCCATTGGGTATCAGCGCCTTGGAAAAAGCATGGGATTTCCATTGGGCAATGCGCTTTGTCAGCGTTGTGCTGTTTCTCGATATCGCTTTGCTAATCCGTACCCGTACACCCTTGGTGGAGTGGACGACCAGCAGCGATGCATTGCTCGCTGACTTGGGGTTCCTGGCGGTCACCGCGGCCTCTTTTGCGCTGGTGGTGTCTTTCGTTCTGCCGCTGTTGACGGAAATCGTTCGTGGGATCGGCACAAGGTTGCGAATGGCCTTTCCAAAGCTCTTGGGTGATGCCTATACACCTCCTTCAAGGGGGATCGGTTATGTGTGGGCCAACGACCTTCTGGACTTGGCACTGAAGGAAAACAGTGACTTCCTGCTTAGCTGGTATCAGCGGCATGTGCAGTTGCGAGAACAGCACCGGTTGATGATGAACAAAGTCGCGCACTTGGTGTTTGGTTGTTTGGTGCTGTCCGTCGTGGATTGGGCGGTGCCATATTTTGGATTCGGCACGGGTTCACTGATTTTTTCGGCCATGCATGTACTGGGTGATACGGGGCTGTTTTTGGCCAGTATGGTCGTGGTAGCGGGCGGGGTGATGTTGGCGTCGGCATGGTTTGCCATCGAGTCTTCCTTGTATATCTACTACCCACCTCTGGACATGTTGCAGCGGGAACAGGAGCGCAAGCGATACCTGGGCGCATGAAGAACCTGAATAAAAATGCCGATCATCACTGATCGGCGTTTTTTCGCACACTTCAATCGCTGTCAGAGCTTCGGCAACTGTCCGACACGCCCCATCATTTCGGTGACGATCTGCAGATCCAGCAAGAACTGGTCGACCGTCTTGAACTCATTGTCGGTGTGCCCGGTGTATTTCACTTCCGGCCGCGCCAGGCCGAATTGCACGCCATTGGGCAGTTCATGCACGGACGTCGCACCGGCTGAGGTGCCGAATTTGTGCTCCATACCGAGGTTTTCGCTGGCCACGGCCAACAAGGCCTTCACCCACTCACCTTCCGGGTTGCGGTACATCGGTTCGGCGACCGAGTAGGTGAAGTCCACGTTGACCTTGGTTTGCTTGTCCCAGGCGCTCAACTTGTCGGAAATCTCGGCTTTCAGTTTCTCCGGCGATTTGCCCTTTGGTACACGCAGGTTCACCGCCAGCTTGAAGGCTTTGTCATCCAGGCCGACAAAGGTCAGCGAGGTGGTCAGCGGCCCCATGAAATCATCGGAGAAACCCACGCCCAATTTGCCGCCCAGATAATCCAGGCCCCAGTTGTCCGAGGCATAACGGGCCGCGTCGGTGATGTGGTTGTGCTTGAGGGCGATCGTGCCGTCGACGCTGTGGATCAGTTCCAGCATGCGCGACACCGGGTTGATACCGGATTGCGGCTCGGAGGAGTGCGCGGAAACCCCGGTCACTGTCAGCTTGACCTCTTTGCCAACCACCTTGGCTGTCACTTCGAAATCACCGCCGTTGCGTTTGGCATACTCCGCGCCGGCTTTTTGCAGGCTGGCGGCCAGTTCGGCAGGCGTGTCGCTGATCAACGTGGCAACCGAGGCCGAGGGAATCTGGTTGGTGGCCATGCCGCCGGTCATCGCGATGATTTCCGCGCCTTTGCCTTCCCCTTTGCGGCGCGGGAAGGTGGCCATGACAGTGCCATAACCTTTTTCGGCAATCACCACCGGGTAGCCGCCATCCAGCGCCAGGTTGTACTGCGGCGTCGGGTTGCGTTCGAAGTAATAGGGGATCGCGTCGCCGGAGGTTTCTTCGGTGGTGTCCACCAGCAGCTTGAAATTGCGCGCCAGCGGCAACTTCTCTTCCTTGATCACCTTCATGGCGTACATCGCCACCACGATGCCATTTTTGTCATCCTCGGTGCCCCGGCCATACATGCGGTCGCCGATCAGCGTGACCTTGAACGGGTCGAGCCTGGTGCCGTCTTTCAACACCCAGTTCTCCGGCGTCACCGGCACCACGTCGGCGTGAGCGTGGATGCCCACCACTTCGTCGCCGCTGCCTTCCAGGGAGATCTCGTACACGCGGTTGTCGACGTTACGGAAGTTCAGGTTGAAGGTCTTGGCCAAGGCCTGGATCTTGTCGGCAATCCGGATGAATTCCGGATTTTTGTACTGCGGCACGCCGTCCACATTGAAGGTCGGGATTTCTACCAGTTCGCGCAGGGTAGCTAAGGCGGCCTTGCCGTATTTCACTCGGGTGTAAATACCCAGCAGGCGGTGGATCTCGTTCTGCTGGTCGGCACTCAGGGTTTTGTTATCGAGGAAGGCACCGATCGCCGGGCCTACGTCGTCGGCCTTGCCCAGGTCGCCTTTGGCCAGGGTGCCGAGGAAACCACGGAAATCCGTGACCGACGTTTCGCTGAAGCTCTTCAGAATCGCCGTGCTTTGCTCTGGGGTGATGTTGGCAAAGGCAGGTGTGGTCATCACCGAAAGGCCGGCCGCGAACAGGGTGGCAGCCGCCAATTGCTTGAGTCGAAAATGCATGGTCAGGGGCATTCCTTTGCAAAGGGAAATAGGGGATTCCTGATCAACATGTCAGAAATATTTCGACACACTACCACTGCCCAGGTGTGCCCGGGAGACCACTGAGAGGCTTATCTAAAAACTCGATAGCACCCTCGACCCTATGCCTTAGTCCAGGCTGTAACGCACCGACAACGCGCCCTTTTTCTCCGAAAGCGCCAGGATCGTTACCTGACCCAACTCGCTCAGCGTTTGCACATGGGTACCGCCGCAAGCGTAGGTGGGCAGATCACCGAAGCCCACTTCGCGGGTGCCGTCGTCCAGGGCCATATGGCGCGGATAGTCGGCGGCGATCCATTGGTTGATCTGCTGTTGAATGATCTCGGCGTCCATGGCTTGCGCGGTTTCGCCACGGATAAAAGTGATCTTGCCTTCACCTGGCCAGTGGTGCGCCTTGATCGGCATCCAACCCAGGGTTTCGCCGGCGTTGCCGATCAAATGCCCGGCGGAGTGCAGGCGGGTGTGCAGGGCGCGGCGTGGTTCGTCGACCCGCGCGGTGATGGGGCCCGGTTCCACCGGTTGGTTGACATAGTGCACCACGCGATCGGTTTCCTGGGTGACTCGCAGCACCTGGCTGTCGCCCAGCCAGCCGGTATCGAACGGCTGGCCGCCGCCTTGGGGATGGAAAATCGTCGATTGCAAAACGACCGCAAACTGGCCCTCGCAGGGGGTGCAACTGAGTACTTCAAGCTCGGCGGTCAGGTGGTCATGGGTGAAAAACAGGCGCTCGGTCATTTTCTACATCCGCATCAGGGTTCTGCGGGGAGTATAAATAGTGCCTGGATAGGTGATAATCCGCTCAAATATCAATGGACCTGTGCGTCATGAGCATCAATCTTCCTTTGCCGCTGCTGGGCGAAATGGCGATTTTCGTCAAGGTAGTGGAGACCGGCAGCTTCTCCGAAGCGGCGCGGCAGTTGAGCGTTTCGCCGTCGGCGGTGAGCCGTAGCATCTCGCGCCTGGAAAAGGCCCTGGCTACCCGCTTGTTGCAACGCACCACACGCAAATTGCGCCTGAGTGAAGCCGGTGAGGAGGTCTTCAAGCGCTGCCAGGAAATGGTCAGCGCGGCGCGCTCAGTGATGGAAATCAGCGGCCAGTTCACCCACGAGGCCGAGGGCCTGGTGCGGGTCAGTGTGCCGAAGGCGGTCGGGCGGTTTGTGGTGCATCCGCATATGCCGGAGTTCCTGCGGCGCTATCCCAGGGTGGATGTGCAACTGATTCTTGAAGACCGGCATGTAGACCTGATCGACGACAATGTCGACCTGAGCATTCGCATCACCGACAGTCCGCCACCGGGGCTGGTCGGGCGACAGCTATTGCCCATCGAGCACTTGCTGTGCGCGACACCGCAGTACCTGGCCGAGCATGGCACGCCGAGTCATCCCCATGATTTGCTGGAGCACAGTTGTATCTACCTGGGGGAAACACCGGGTGACTCGCGCTGGAAATTCCGCCAGGGCGGTAAGGCGGTGACGGTCGGCGTGCGTGGACGTTATGCGGCGAATCACACCGGCGTTCGGCTGGATGCGGTGTTGCAGCATGTGGGAATTGGCAGCTTGCCGTATTTCACCGCGCGTCATGCGTTGGAGGAGGGGTGCTTGGTACAGGTGCTGCCCGGGTGGGACTTTATTGCGTCCTACCATGGCGAGGCGTGGTTGTTGCATTCGCCCACGCGTTACCTTCCGCCGAAGCTGCGGGTGTTTATCGATTATCTGGTGGAGTGCATGGCGAGGGAGCCGACATTGCGCCGTCGATAGGCGCGTGGCCGAAAATGTGGGAGACGGGCTTGCTCCCTCCCACATACAGTTCTGTGGTGCCTGGAAAAATCAGTGTTTGCTTTGGTCCTGCGGCATGGCCAGCAGTTGCTTTTCCTGGTTCCAGTCGAAGGGTTCGTCGTTTTGTTCGGCTTCAAAGCGACGCTCTTCCAGGGCCTGGTACAGGTCCAGTTCTTCGTCGGGCATGAAGTGCAGGCAATCGCCGCCGAAGAACCACAGCAGGTCGCGGGGGACCAGGTGGGCGATCTGCGGGTAGCGCAGGATGACCTGGCTCATCAGGTCCTGGCCCAGGTACTGGCTTTCGATCGGGTCGATCGGCAGCAGGGCGCGCAGTTCGTCGAAGCGCTCCAGGAACAGGGTGTGGCTTTCCTCGGGCACCTGTTCGGCTTCGCCGACGGCAACCAGGATGCTGCGCAGGTGGTCGAGCAAGACGAGATGATCGGCAACGACGTTGGACACGAGATAAGTCCTCTAAAGCAAAAACGGGCGCGAGAGTATATGCCTCTCGCGCCCGTTTTTATATGACCGCCGGACTCAGCGGACTTTACCTTCAGCGTGTACCAGCTCTTCCTTGCTGAAATCATCCACGTCGATCACCTTGCGCCGTGCTGCTTCGGCGTCACGCAAGGTTTGCGCTTCCGCCGGTTGCAGCACACCGGCATGCAGCGCGGCGTCGATAGCATGCTCGCCGGCAGTCGGTTTGACCTGGCCGCTTTTGAGCGCGGTGTGCAGCTTTTTCTGCAATGGATGGCTGGCACCCAATAGATCGTAGGCGTGTTGCAGCGCGCCCACGGGATCTTCTGCCGATTGCGGGCGGTAGCAGCCAGCCAGCAATTCTTCCAGGGTCGGATCGCCTTTGGCGCGGCCAATCACCGCAGCCACTTCGGCATCCAGCGCATCGGACGGGCCGGTATGGCGACGCCCGAACGGGAACACAATCACCCGCAGCAGGCAGCCCAGCACTTTATTCGGGAAGTTGCTCAGCAGCTCATCCAACGCACGCTCGGACTCGCCGAGGCTTTCTTCCATGGCCCAGGCGAACAGCGGTTCCAGGTGATCCGGCGAATCCAGGTCGTGGTAACGCTTGAGTGCCGCCGACGCCAGGTACATATGGCTCAGCACGTCACCGAGGCGTGCCGACAGGCGTTCGCGGCGTTTCAACTCGCCACCCAGCAGCATCATGCTCAGGTCTGCCAGCAGCGCGAACGCGGCAGCCTGGCGGTTCAATGCGCGGAAATAACCCTGGCTCAAACGGTTGCCCGGGGCTTTCTCGAAGTGCCCCACGCCGAGGTTCAGCACCAGGGTGCTGGCGGCATTGCTCACGGCAAAACCAATGTGTTGCATCAGCAGCCCGTCGAACTCCTTCAGCGCCTGATCGTGGTCCTCACGACCGGCCAGCGCCATTTCCTTGAGCACGAACGGATGGCAGCGGATGGCACCCTGGCCGAAGATCATCAGGTTGCGCGAGAGGATATTCGCGCCTTCCACGGTGATGAAGATCGGCGCGCCCTGCCAGCTGCGGCCCAGGTAGTTGTTCGGGCCCATGATGATGCCCTTGCCGCCGTGTACGTCCATGGCGTGGCTGATGCACTCACGGCCGCGTTCGGTCAGGTGGTACTTGAGGATCGCCGACAGCACCGAGGGTTTTTCCCCAAGGTCCACGGCATTGGCGGTGAGCATGCGTGCGCTGTCCATCAGCCAGGCGTTGCCGCCGATGCGCGCCAGGGCTTCCTGGATACCTTCGAAGGCTGACAGCGGTACGTTGAACTGCTCGCGCACCTGGGCGTACTGGCCGGTGACCAGGCTGGTGAACTTGGCGGCGCCGGTGCCCACGGCGGGCAGGGAGATCGAACGGCCGACCGACAGGCAGTTCATCAGCATCATCCAGCCTTTGCCGAGCATTTCCTGGCCGCCGATGAGGTATTCCAGGGGGATGAACACGTCCTTGCCGGAGTTGGGGCCGTTCATGAACGCGGCGCCGAGGGGCAGGTGGCGACGGCCGATTTCCACACCGGGGGTGTCGGTAGGGATCAGTGCGAGGCTGATACCCAGGTCTTCTTCTTCACCCAGCAGGTGGTCTGGATCGTGGGCCTTGAAGGCCAGGCCCAGCAGGGTCGCGACCGGGCCGAGGGTGATGTAGCGTTTTTCCCAGTTCAGGCGCAGGCCGAGGGTTTCCTTGCCTTCCCATTCGCCTTTGCAGATCACCCCCGTGTCCGGCATCGCCCCGGCATCGGAGCCGGCCAGCGGGCCGGTGAGGGCGAAGCAGGGGATGTCATCGCCACGCGCCAGGCGCGGCAGGTAGTGGTTGCGTTGTTCGTCGGTGCCGTAATGCAACAGCAATTCGGCCGGGCCGAGGGAGTTGGGCACCATCACGGTGGAGGCCAGGTCGCCGCTGCGGGTGGCGAGTTTCATCGCGACCTGGGAGTGGGCATAAGCGGAGAAGCCCTTGCCGCCATATTCCTTGGGAATGATCAGGGCGAAGAAACCGTGGGTCTTGATGTGCTCCCACGCGGCCGGCGGCAGGTCCATGGCCTGGCCGATTTCCCAGTCGCTGACCATGGCGCAGAGTTCTTCGGTGGGGCCGTCGATAAAGGCCTGTTCTTCCTCGGTTAGTTGGACCTTGGGGTAGGCCAGCAATTTGTCCCAGTCGGGACGACCGCTGAACAGTTCGCCGTCCCACCACACGGTGCCGGCGTCGATGGCGTCGCGCTCGGTCTCGGACATCGGCGGCAAGACTTTCTGGAACCAGCTGAACAGCGGCTTGGAGAAGTATTGGCGGCGCAGGTCCGGCAGCAGCAAGGGCGCGGCCACCACTGCGATCAATACCCAGAAAATCAGCAGCAGCCAACCCGGTGCATGGCTCCAGGCGCCCATCGCCAGCAGGTAAACGGCGACCACGCCCAGGGCGGGCAGGGGGGCGACGCGGCGATGTGCCAGGTAGGCAATGCCGACCACCAGAACCAGTATCCACAACAACAGCATATTCAATCCTCCGTGAAACCAGGGGCGAAACCACCAGGGAGCTTAGTCGGCATCCGAACAAGCGGGTGATCAGGGTGTTACAAGTTGTACTGGGAACACCTGGCATCAGGCGCCGACATTTGGCCGAATCGTCGTTATCTCCGTGGCGGACCTGTCGTTAAACTCCAGGCTTCCTTCGGAGATCAAGCTCATGGATACGTACCTGAGTCCCAGCCGCTTCATCGATAGTGACCACCCTGCGGTGGTGGAGTTCGCCGAAAAACACCGCGGCGCCAGCGCGAATTTACGTGACCAGGCGGTCAGTCTCTATTACGCCGTGCGTGATGCGATTCGCTACAACCCCTACACCTTCAGCCGCGACCCCGGCAGCCTCAGCGCCAGCTTTGCCCTGGCCGCCGGCGAAAGCTATTGCGTGCCCAAGGCCACTTTGCTCGCCGCCTGCGCCCGCCACTGCGGCATCCCGGCGCGCATCGGTCTTGCGGATGTGCGCAATCATCTGTCGACACCGCGCCTGATCGCGTTGCTCAAAAGCGATGTGTTCGCCATGCATGGCTACACCGAGTTTTATCTGGACGGCCGCTGGGTCAAGGCGACGCCGGCGTTCAACCGCCAACTGTGTGAGGTGTTCGACGTACCACCGCTGGATTTCGACGGGATCAACGACAGCGTGTTCCATGCATTCAACCGCCAGGGGCAACGCTCGATGGAGTACGTGGTGGACCATGGGCAGTTTCCCGATGTGCCCGAGGATTTCTTCTTCGCCCATCTGGAGAAATGTTACCCGCACCTGTTTGCCGAACAGATGCCGACCTTGCTGGGCGGCATGCAGAGCGATTTGAGACGCGGGTGAACCGGCGTATGCTGCTGCGTTCATCCAGCCATGTTCATCAACAAAAAGGCGCGGTCATGCTGAAGATCTGGGGTCGTAAAAATTCATCAAACGTCAGGAAAGCACTGTGGTGCGCCGAGGAACTCGGCCTGGACTATGAGGCAATTGATGCGGGCGGGGCTTTTGGCGTGGTGGACACGCCGCAATACCGGGCATTGAACCCGAATGGCCGGGTGCCGATGATCGAGGATGGCGACTTTGTGCTGTGGGAATCCAACACCATCGTGCGCTACCTCTGCGCCAAACACGCGTCGGGGTTGTACCCGAACGACCTGCAGGCGCGTGCCAGCGCCGAGAAATGGATGGACTGGACCACCTCGACCCTCGCCGAGCCGTTCAAGGCCGTGTTCTGGGGCATCGTGCGTACCCCGGCGCAGAAGCAGAACTGGGACAGCATCAACGCCGGGCGTCAGGCCTGTATCGATGCACTGAGCACCGTTGACAACGCATTGGCCGAGCAGCCTTACCTGTCGGGCGAGACCTTCGGCGTAGGTGATATTCCCCTGGGCTGCTTTATCTACGCCTGGTTCGAGATGCCCATCGAACGCCCTGCGATGCCCCATCTGGAGGCCTGGTACCAGCGCCTGCAACAGCGCCCGGCCTACCGCAAGGCGGTCATGACCGCGTTGACTTAATACTGACTATTAATACAGGTGACTGTACTTGTGCGGCGCGGGCAAGCACCATGCCTGTCATGCGCCGCCGTTGAACTACGTGCGCTGCGCCCTCATCTACTCTTTCTATTCCCTTCTTTGGTGCGTATTCCGATATGAGTTCCGCTCTGTCCATCCGGCAGCTAACCAAAACCTACGGCAACGGTTTCCAGGCCCTGAGTGGTATCGATCTGGACGTTGCCGAAGGTGACTTCTTCGCCTTGCTCGGCCCCAACGGCGCCGGCAAATCCACCACCATCGGTATCCTCTCCACCCTGGTCAACAAGACCAGCGGCACGGTGAATATCTTCGGCCATGACCTGGACAAATCCCCGGCGGCGCTCAAGCGTTCCATCGGCGTGGTGCCCCAGGAATTCAACTTCAACCAGTTTGAAAAGACCTTCGACATTGTCGTGACCCAGGCTGGTTACTACGGCATCCCGGCGAAAGTTGCCAAGGAGCGCGCCGAGCAATACCTGACCCAGTTGGGCCTGTGGGACAAGCGCGACGTGCCGTCCCGTTCGCTGTCCGGTGGCATGAAGCGTCGCCTGATGATCGCCCGTGCACTGGTGCATGAACCGCGCCTGTTGATCCTCGATGAGCCCACCGCCGGCGTGGATATCGAACTGCGCCGTTCGATGTGGACCTTCCTCACCGAGCTGAACGAGAAGGGCATCACCATCATCCTCACCACCCATTACCTGGAGGAGGCTGAGCAGCTGTGCCGCAACATCGGCATCATCGACCACGGCACCATCGTCGAGAACACCAGCATGCGTAACCTGCTGGGCCAGCTGCATGTGGAAACCTTCCTGCTCGACCTGAAGAACAACCTGTCGGCACCGCCGCAACTGCTCGGCTACCCCAGCCGCCTGGTGGACAGCCATACCCTGGAAGTCCAGGTGGATAAAGCCATGGGCATCACTGCGTTGTTCACCCAGTTGGCGGCGCAGAACATCGACGTGCTGAGCCTGCGTAATAAAACCAATCGCCTTGAGGAGTTGTTCGTGTCCCTGGTGGAGAAAAATCTGACGAAGGTGGCGGTATGAGTTCTGAGCTGCAACCCAACCTCGTCGCACTGCAGACCATCGTCTACCGCGAAGTGAAGCGCTTTACCCGGATCTGGCCGCAGACCCTGCTGCCGCCGGCGATCACCATGGTGTTGTACTTCGTGATCTTCGGTAACCTGATTGGCCGGCAGATCGGCGACATGGGTGGTTTCACCTATATGGAGTACATCGTGCCGGGCCTGATCATGATGTCGGTGATCACCAATTCCTATGGCAACGTGGTCTCCAGTTTCTTCGGCAGCAAGTTCCAGCGCTCCATCGAAGAGCTGATGGTCTCGCCGGTGTCGCCCCACACCATCCTGATCGGCTACACCTTGGGTGGCGTACTGCGCGGCTTGATGGTGGGCGTGATCGTGACGCTGCTGTCGCTGTTCTTCACCCACCTGCAGGTGCATCACCTCGGCGTCACCATTCTGGTGGTGGTGCTGACGGCGACGATCTTCTCGCTGCTGGGGTTTATCAACGCCGTGTTTGCACGCAACTTCGATGACATCTCGATCATCCCGACTTTCGTGCTGACGCCGCTGACCTACCTGGGCGGGGTGTTCTACTCCATCACCTTGCTGCCGCCGTTCTGGCAGACCGTGTCGCTGGCCAACCCGGTGCTGCACATGGTCAACGCCTTCCGCTACGGCATCCTGGGCGTGTCGGATATCAAGATCAGCGTGGCGATCACCTTCATGCTGGTGGCGACGGTGGTGTTGTATATCGGTTGTGCGAAGCTGCTGGTGAGCGGGCGCGGGATGCGTACCTGATAAGACGCGGTCAAAAAATGTGGGAGGGGGCTTGCTCCCGATTGCGATGTGTCAGCTACAGATAAGCTGACTGACATACCGCTATCGGGAGCAAGCCCCCTCCCACATTTGGTTTTTGTGTCAGGTCTTCAGGCTTTCAGTGCCAGCTCGATCAGCGCGTGCAGTTCTTCAACCGTCAGCGGTGTGCTTGAGAACAGAATACGAAACACCGTCGGCGCTGCCAGCAGATTGATCAAGTGGTCCACGCTCGGTGGCGCCTGGTGCGGATAACGGTCGACAATCGCCTGGAGCTGCCCACTCAAGATGCTCACGCAGTAGCCCGGCGTCCCCCTGCATTGCAGGTCGCGCATCATGTTGCGGCCCGGCTCCGAACTCATCTCATCCAGGTATTGCTCGGCCCACGCCCGCAGGTCGCCACGCAGGCTGCCGGTGTTGGCGGGCTCGCTGTCGGGGCGCATACGCGCAAGGGCCACATCCGCAAGCAGCACCGAGAGGTCGCCCCAGCGCCGGTAGATAGTCGAGGGCGTTACGCCTGCGCGCGCCGCAATCATCGGCACCGTGACACTGGAGCGCTCATGGGTTTCGAGCAATTCACGCACGGCCGAGTGGACCGATTCCTGTACCCGGGCACTGCGGCCCCCCGGGCGGAGGCCTTCTTTTATCGCCATGCGTGTGACCTTAACACAAAGAATTTGCTTTAAGCGCCGGCGGGTAGCACACTCCGCAAAAGCAAAATATTAGCTTTAGCGGAGCGTGCCCATGTCCAGCCTCACTTCTCATCGTTCCAGCCTGGTGTTCCTCGCGGTCACGTTGCTGACGTTTCTTGCCGCTTCCAGTGCGCCGACTCCGTTGTATCACCTGTACCAGGAGGGCCTGCATTTTTCGGCGGGCACGCTCACGCTGATCTTTGGCGTGTACGCCTTGAGCCTGTTGGCGGCGCTGTTGACCGTGGGCTCGCTGTCGGACCACCTGGGACGCAGGCCCGTGATTTTTACGGCGTTGGTCCTGAATATGCTGGCGATGCTGTTGTTTATCAATGAAGACAGCGTGGCCTGGCTGATCGCCGCGCGTACCGTACAAGGGTTTGCCACCGGCATGGCCACGGCGGTGCTGGGCGCGGCCTTGCTCGACACCGACCGCCAGCAAGGCCCGCTGGTCAACAGCGTGGCACCTCTGCTGGGCATGGCGTGCGGTGCGATGGGCAGCAGCGTGCTGGCGGAGTTCGCGCCACTGCCGACGCAGTTGATCTACTGGACGCTGCTGGCGCTGATGCTGATGCAGGCGCTGTATGTGTGGCGCCTGCCGGAAACCGTTGATCGCATTCCCGGTGCACTGGCCTCGCTGCGCCCCACGCTGCATGTGCCGCCCCAGGCGCGTCGGGCGTTGTGGCTGTCTTTGCCGGTGGACGTGGCGGTGTGGGCGATGGGGGGCTTTTACTTGTCTCTGGCGCCGTCGCTGGTACGGGCGGCGACAGGCTCTATATCGAACCTTATCGGTGGCGGCCTGGTGGCGGTGCTGACGTTGAGCGGTGCGCTGATGATCTTCACCCTGCGCAATCGCCCGGCCAGCAAGGTGCTGCGCCTGGGCGCGACGCTGCTGGCGGTGGGGGTGGCGCTGATCCTTACGGCGGTGCACAGCGCCAGCCTGCCGCTGTTTTTTATCGCCACGTTGATCGCCGGCAGCGGCTTTGGCGCCGGCTTTCTCGGCGCATTGCGCAGTGTGGTGCCACTGGCCTTGCCCCATGAACGGGCAGGCTTGATGTCGGCATTCTATGTGCTGAGTTACTTGGCGTTTTGCTTGCCTTCGCTGCTGGCGGGCAACCTGATTCGCCGCTTTGGCCTGATCGCCACCACCGACGGTTACGGCGCTGTACTGATCCTGCTGGCCCTCGGGGCGTTGGTCGCCTTGCTGCTGCAGGACTCGGCAAAATCCAAGGCGGCCTGCATATCTGCAAAGTAGATAACAGTTAGAGATATTACCCGTTATATAGATATTCGATCAGGTTCTACCATGGCCTCAACCTCATGCGAGGAAGAGGATTGCCATTATGACCTGCTCGACGACCATCAGCTACAAACCCTTCAGTCACCTGACCCGGCCTCGGGAAGTGATTCGCCAATTTACCCCCAACTGGTTCGCCGCGACCATGGGCACCGGCGTGCTGGCGCTGGCCCTGGCGCAATGGCCGGTCAACCTGCCAGGTGTGCAGGCCATTGCCGAAGCACTGTGGTGGTTCACCATTGGCCTGTTCATTCTGTTCAGTGCCTTGTATACGGCGCGCTGGGTGATGTTTTTCCACGAGGCACGGCGGATTTTCGGGCACTCCACGGTCTCGATGTTCTTCGGCACGATCCCCATGGGCCTGGCGACCATTCTCAATGGCTTGCTGCTGTTTGGCCTGCCGCGTTGGGGCGCCGATGTGATTGCGTTGGCCGAAGCCCTGTGGTGGCTGGATGTGGCGATGGCCCTGGCCTGCGGTGTGCTGATTCCCTTCATGATGTTCACCCGCCAGGAACACAGCATCGATCAGATGACTGCCGTCTGGTTGCTGCCGGTGGTGGCGGCCGAAGTCGCTGCAGCCAGCGGCGGCTTGCTCGCGCCGCACCTGGCGGACGCTCATTCGCAACTGGTGATGCTGGTGACCAGCTACGTGTTGTGGGCGTTTTCCCTGCCGGTGGCGTTCAGCATCCTGACCATCCTGATGTTGCGCATGGCCCTGCACAAACTGCCCCACGCCAATATGGCGGCGTCGAGCTGGCTGGCGCTGGGCCCGATCGGTACCGGTGCCCTGGGCATGTTGTTGCTGGGCGGCGATGCTCCGGCGATCTTTGCCGCCAATGGCTTGCCCGGCGTGGGTGAAATAGCCAATGGGCTCGGCCTGGTCGCAGGCATCACCCTGTGGGGCTTCGGCTTGTGGTGGATGCTGATCGCGGTATTGATCACCCTGCGTTACCTGCGCGGCGGTATTCCGTTCAACCTCGGTTGGTGGGGCTTTACCTTCCCGTTGGGGGTGTACGCCCTGGCCACGCTGAAGCTGGCGAGCCTGCTGCACCTGGGCTTCTTCAGCGCCTTCGGCAGCCTGCTGGTGGCGGCGTTGGCGCTGATGTGGCTGGTTGTGGCCAAGCGCACCGTGCAGGGCGCCTATAAAGGCGAGCTTTTTGTTTCGCCGTGCATTGCAGGACTAGGGAATAAGTAAGCGGAGTTAGGTAAAGTCGTGGCCTGATAACTATTAGGCCACGCAGGAACACGGACGATGAGCCACCCCTCACAATTCACCTTGCTGCGCACACGGCGCTTCCTGCCGTTTTTCATCACCCAGTTGCTGGGAGCTTTCAACGACAACATCTTCAAGCAATCGCTGATCCTGGCGATTCTCTACAAGCTCACCATCGACGGTGACCGCAGCATTTGGGTCAACCTGTGCGCCTTGCTGTTTATCCTGCCGTTCTTCCTGTTTTCGGCGCTGGCCGGGCAGTTTGGCGAAAAATTCAACAAGGATGCGTTGATCCGTGCGATCAAGATCGGCGAGATCGTGATCATGGCCGTCGGTGCCACAGGCTTCCTGTTCAACCATTTGGAATTGATGCTGCTGGCGTTGTTTGCCATGGGTACCCACTCGGCGCTGTTCGGTCCGGTGAAGTACTCGATCATGCCCCAGGCCCTGCACGAAGATGAGCTGGTAGGTGGCAATGGCCTGGTGGAGATGGGCACGTTCCTGGCCATCCTGGCCGGCACCATTGGCGCCGGGATCATGATGTCGTCCACCCATTACGCGCCGATCGTGGCGGTGGCGATTGTCGGCGTGGCGGTGCTGGGTTATCTGGCCAGCCGCAGCATTCCACGGGCGGCGGCATCCACGCCGCAACTGCTCCTGGATTGGAATATCTTTACCCAGTCCTGGGCCACGCTGCGCATGGGCCTGGGGCAGACGCCGGCGGTGTCGCGCTCGATTGTCGGTAACTCGTGGTTCTGGTTTGTCGGCGCGATCTACCTGACGCAGATCCCGGCCTACGCCAAGGAATGGTTGTACGGCGATGAAACCGTGGTCACCCTGATCCTCACGGTGTTCTCGGTGGGCATCGCCCTGGGCTCGATGCTCTGCGAAAAACTCTCCGGGCGTAAGGTGGAAATCGGCCTGGTGCCGTTTGGCTCGTTCGGCCTGACGGTGTTCGGCCTGCTGCTCTGGTGGCATTCCGGTGGCTTCCCGCAGAACGTCCAGGCCAACGATTGGCTCGCGGTGCTCAGCTACGGCCAGGCCTGGTGGGTGTTGTTCGATATCCTTGGCCTGGGGGTGTTCGGCGGCTTCTATATCGTGCCGCTGTACGCGCTGATCCAGTCGCGTACCGCTGAGAACGAGCGGGCGCGGGTGATCGCCGCCAACAACATTCTCAATGCGCTGTTCATGGTGGTGTCGGCGATCGTGTCGATCCTGCTGCTGAGCGTGGCCAAGCTGTCGATCCCGGAGTTGTTCCTGGTGGTGTCGCTGCTCAACATCGCGGTCAACGCCTACATCTTCAAGATCGTCCCCGAGTTCACCATGCGCTTCATGATCTGGCTGCTCAGCCACTCCATGTACCGCGTTGAGCATCGCAACCTTGACGCTATCCCTGATGAAGGCGCGGCGTTGCTGGTGTGCAATCACGTGTCGTTTGTCGATGCGTTGTTGATCGGTGGCGCGGTGCGTCGTCCGATTCGCTTTGTCATGTACTACAAGATCTACCGTTTGCCGGTGCTGAACTTTATCTTCCGCACCGCCGGGGCGATTCCGATTGCGGGGCGCAATGAAGACATCCAGATCTACGAAAAGGCCTTCACGCGCATTGCCCAGTACCTGAAGGACGGGGAGTTGGTGTGTATCTTCCCGGAAGGCAAATTGACGGCGGATGGCGAGATGAATGAGTTCCGTGGTGGGGTGACGCGCATTCTGGAGGAGACACCGGTGCCGGTGATTCCCATGGCGTTGCAGGGGCTGTGGGGGAGTTTTTTCAGCCGCGATCCGCACAAGGGCTTCTTTCATCGGATCTGGTCGCGGGTGGTGTTGGTGGCGGGTGAGCCGATTGCCGTGGAGGCGGCTACGCCTGCGCAGTTGCAGGCGGTGGTGGGTGTTTTGCGGGGGAGTGTCAGGTAGTTCTGTGCTGGATGTACCGGCCTCATCGGGGGCTTACCCCCGATGGCGGTAGCGGCCTAAGCGCTGATCTTAAGCCCAATAAGCCCGCAGATAATCAACGCCACGCTGGCTAATCGGAACAACGCCATGGACTCCCCGAACAGGACAATCCCGGCAATCACGGTGCCCACCGCGCCCACGCCGGTCCAGATGGCGTAGGCGGTGCCCAGAGGCAGTTCCTTCATGGCCAGCCCCAGCAGGCCGAGGCTGATGGCCATGGCGGCAATCGTCAGGGCCGTGGGCAGTGGCTTGCTGAAACCGTCGGTGTACTTCAGGCCGACGGCCCAGCCGACTTCGAACAGACCGGCAAAAAACAGAATGATCCAGGACATGATGACCTCGCTTCCATAGGCGGGGTCGTCCCCGGATTGTGCGCCTCGACAGCGTCGCGAGGTCGTCCCCGCGAAGCCCGGTAGAGTGCCGAATATTGATCATGCGATCAAGTTTGCGGCGTGTTCTCCAGTACGCGGCGGTCTTCCTTCTCGCTCATGCGGCGGAAATACGTCGACAGCAACGCCCCGGAAATATTGTGCCAGACACTGAACAACGCACTGGGCACTGCCGCCAACGGCGAAAAGTGCGCGCTGGCCAACGCGGCGCCCAGCCCTGAGTTCTGCATGCCCACTTCCAGCGCCAACGACTTGCGTTGGGCCAGTGGCAACTTGAACAAGCGGCCGGTGAAGTAGCCCAGCAAATAGCCGAAGCTGTTGTGCAGCATCACCACGGCCATGATCAGCAGGCCCGATTCGGCAATTTTCGCCTGGCTGGCCGCCACTACCGCGGCGACGATGATCACAATGCTGACCACCGACACCAGGGGCAGCACATCCACTGCATGGCGGACCCGCTCGCCGAGCAGGCGTTGCGCGACCACGCCGAGCACGATCGGCAGCAGCACCACTTGCAGGATCGACCAGAACAACTCCATGAACGACACCGGCAACCAGGCCGAGGCCAACAGCCAGATCAGCGCCGGGGTGAGCAGCGGGGCGAGGAGGGTGGTGACGGCAGCGATGGCCACCGACAGCGCCAGGTCGCCACGGGCCAGCCAGGTCATCACGTTGGACGAGGTGCCGCTTGGGCAGCAACCAACCAGGATCACGCCGACGGCAATTTCCGGCGGCAGCCGAAAGGCCTGGCACAGCAGCCAGGCCACCCCCGGCATGATCACGAAATGCGCGACTACACCCAGGGCCACGCGCCACGGGTGGCGAGCGACTTCGGCGAAGTCTTCAAGTTTGAGGGTCAGCCCCATGCCGAACATCACCAGGCCCAGCAGCGGGACGATGGCGCTTTTCAGGCCGATGAACCAGCTGGGTTCGAGGAAAGCCACGACGGCGAAGATCAACACCCAGTAGGCGAAGGTATTGCCGACGAAGCGGCTCAAGGCGGCGAGTGCGCGCATGGGGTGTCCTTGTTGTTAGATGCTTGAAGTGCAACTGCGATCAAATGTGGGAGGGGGCCCTCCCACAATTTGATCTTCACACGGCTTAGATGCCTTGCGGGGTTTCTTCGCCGCCAAGGGCTTCGATCAGCGCCGGCAGGAAGTCACCGAAGGTCAGCATCATCAGCGTGAAGCTGGCGTCCAGTTGACCCAGGGCTTCTTCACCACCGTCCTGTTCCGCCTGGTCTTGCAGCAGGTCTTCGAACTTCAGGCGCTTGACGGTCATCTTGTCGTCGAGCATGAAGGACAGCTTGTCCTGCCAGGCCAGGGACAGCTGGGTCACGACCTTGCCGGTCGTCAGGTGCAACTGGATTTCTTCGCCGGTCAGGTCCTGGCGCTTGCAACGCACAATGCCGCCGTCTTCGTGGGTGTCGCGCAGTTCGCATTCGTCGAGGACGAAGAAGTCAGCGGCCGGTTTCTGGGTGGTGACCCAGTCGGTCATGATGGCCGTGGGCGCGGTCTTCACGGTGAGTGGGCGAACCGGCAGGGTGCCGATCACTTCCCGCAGGGTGGAGAGCAGGTCTTCGGCGCGTTTCGGGCTGGCCGAGTTCACCAGGATCAGGCCCTGTTTCGGCGCGATGGCGGCAAAGGTCGACGAGCGACGAATAAAGGCGCGGGGCAGGAAGGCCTGGATGATTTCATCCTTGATCTGGTCGCGTTCCTTTTTATAGACCTTGCGCATTTGCTCGGCTTCGATCTCTTCGACTTTCTCTTTCAGCGCGTCACGCACCACGCTGCCCGGCAGGATGCGTTCTTCCTTGCGGGCGGCGATCAGCAGGAAGTCACCGCTGACGTGAACCAGGGGAGCGTCCTCGCCTTTACCGAAAGGCGCGACGAAACCGTAGGTGGTCAACTCCTGGCTCGCACAAGGGCGCGCCAGTTTGGTGGCCATGGCCGCTTCCAACGCCTCGGCATCAACAGGCAGATCTTGGGTCAGGCGATAGATAAGCAGGTTCTTGAACCACATGGGGTGAGTCTCTCCTCTATACAAAGGGGGGCATTATTCTCTTGATAGCGCCCCAGGCCAACCCTGCCTAAGCCATTGGAAGGCCTCAAAAAAAAGATTTAAGAAAGTGCTTGCCAGACATAAGGTCGCTCCGTAGAATGCGCGCCACACCGAGACGAAGGGTGATTAGCTCAGCTGGGAGAGCATCTGCCTTACAAGCAGAGGGTCGGCGGTTCGATCCCGTCATCACCCACCATTCGCTTCATGTGTTACGCGCAGCGGTAGTTCAGTCGGTTAGAATACCGGCCTGTCACGCCGGGGGTCGCGGGTTCGAGTCCCGTCCGCTGCGCCATATTCGGTAGCCTGGAACACTGAACGCCAGGTCACCACAGAAAGCCCGCTTAATCGCGGGCTTTTTGCTGTCCGGGATATGGCAAAAAATCGTGCGCTAAACTTTTTTTGAATAAATTGCATTTAAATCAAGACATTACGATTTTTTGGTGTATGATGCGCCCACACCGAAACGAAGGGTGATTAGCTCAGCTGGGAGAGCATCTGCCTTACAAGCAGAGGGTCGGCGGTTCGATCCCGTCATCACCCACCATTCGCTTCACGTGTTACGCGCAGCGGTAGTTCAGTCGGTTAGAATACCGGCCTGTCACGCCGGGGGTCGCGGGTTCGAGTCCCGTCCGCTGCGCCATATTCGGTAGCCTGGAACGCTGAACGCCAGGTCACCACGGAAAGCCCGCTCAATGAGCGGGCTTTTTTTTGCCTGCGATTTGACCTTTCTGCGCCTTGCCGTCGCCCTGACGCTACCTGACCTTTTTCTTGCGTGGCTGGCGCGTGGCCAAGTGCTCGAAGCAAAAAGACGCAGTGCCGAACACGGCGATTATGGTCAGGACGATCATGCCTAGGGTTGAGCTTTCCACGATGGGCTTCCTACGTGATGGAGTAGGCGTCCACGGTAGAGTTGCGGCGAAAGCGCCTCAATAGACCCGACGCAATCCTTACGACGCCGGGGCCATTGTTACGCAGTCTTTACGGGGCGTTGCGGCTGTGGCGGTAATCGCTGACGGCTTCGTACACCGCCTTGCGCAAGCGATTGATGCCACCGATGGGCCGATGCTCGGCTATGCCAAACCATGGGTTGAACGACTGGTTGTCGCACGCCAGGTTCTGCTCGGGCGTATCGAAATCCTGGGCCGGGATCCGCACCTTGGCCACGCTCTCGTAGGGCGCATCGCTCTCCTTCCACTCGATGCTGGTGTCTTCGATTGGCATGAATTTCTGCGGGTTCTGCCGCTGGATCTGCAACACGAAACATGCCGGCACGCGGTCGGTGGACAGTTGCTGGCTCAAGGCGCTGCGCAGGAAGTTCGGCAGGTCCTGGTTCTGCTTGGGCAGGGCGTATTCCGGGCAGCTCTGTGGGTCGGGCGCCACACGGAACTTGGCATTGGCCGCGCCGAACTTGTAGGGCGATACCGAAAAATAGGTAGTCTGCGTCGGGCTGGCCGGTGCGGGTGCCAGGGTTGCCAGGGCGATAAACAGGTGACGCACCTGCCAGCTGCGCGGGTCGGCCTTGGGGAAAAACGCCAGGACTTTCTTGCCATCCGCCTGGGCGCCGATGTTCTGCGCGTACTCCGCCACATCGCTGACAAAGAAATTCGGGTGGCTGAACATCACGAAGTCCTGTTCCGTGCGGGCCTGCTGGTCGGCGAGCAATTGTTTGCCCGGCACGTCCAGCAGCTTGAGCGCCATGCCCCGGGCATCGCGGATGCTGTCGAACTGCGGGTAGGCGTTGCCGTTGGACAAGCGCATCATGGCCTGCCAGGTCTTGCCTGGTTCGGCAAATACGCCCTGGCGCAACGCCGGGTCAAGATCGGCCAGCACACTGACTTCGGCTTTCACGCAACCATGGGCCTTGGCGTGGGCATCGCGCAGGTAGCGCGTGCCTTCGCGATGCTGGTCAACGATGCGCACGGCGGTCTGGATAATGCCCTGGGTCATTGCCGCTTCACCCGCAGGGATCTGCTCGTCCGGCGACACCGGCCCGCTGTGCTGCCAGGCAAACCAGGCCGTGCTCGCCAGCCAGCCGAGCAGGCCCAGGCCGACAAGCCACAGCAGGGTCTTGCCGAGAAACCGGCCAAGGCGCAGCCACAGGCGGGCTAGCAGGGAAGGTTGGTCGTATCGAGATCGGATCATCATGGCAGTTGTTGCTCCAGCGGGCCGCCCAGCACTTTGAGGTATTCCAGCAGTGCCCAGCGTTCCTGCGGCAGCAAGCTGCGGCCGATAACGCCATTGCCACGCTTGCCGGCACGGAATTCGTGGCCGCTGTTGTGGTTGCCGGTGAGTTTGGTATCGAACAGGAAGGCATTCTTGAACGCTGCGGTCTCAAAGCCCAGGTGACGCGGGTCATAGTTGAAGGTGCCTTTATAGAAGGTGGTGCTGCGTTCATCCTGAGGCGAGAGCAACTGGTAGATCGTCGGCACCGAGCCGTTGTGCAGGAACGGCGGGGTCGCCCATACACCGGCCAGCGGGCGGGCCTTGTAGGCACGCAACTCGCGCACGCCAATGGGCAGGCCGTCGCCATCCAGGCGCGGGCGCTCGGCCGGGGTGACGCCGGCGGCGCGGTAGGCGTGGTCTTCGACGAAGGCGGTGACGTAGGCCAGGCCCTTGGCCACGGACATTTTCTTCAGGTCCAGCGGCTCGGTGGGGGTGGGGTGCAGTTCGACATTGAGCTTGGCCAGTTCCGCCGGGTCCCACTGCAGGGCACTGAGGTCATAGCGCTGGTCGGCAATGTTGCTGGCGGTGCCGGGGTCGGTGCCGATGTACTCCACCGGCAGCATTTTCAGTTGCTGCACCGGGCGGCCATTTTCCTCGGTGACGGCCGGCACATGGCAGCCGGCGCAGTTCTCGGCGAACAGCGCGCGGCCCTGGGCGGCGAGGGGCTTGTCGACGGGGCCGAACAAGTCCTCGGGCCAGGTCGGTGGTTTGAGGCGTTGCAGGGTTTCTTCGATCCGGTTGAGGTCACGCACCCTGACGCTCGACGGGTAGCGCGTATCGCCCTGAAGCGGTTGGCCGGCGGCGTCGAAAAAACTCAATGTCGCGCCTACCCCGAGGGCTTCACCGATATTGCGCGCCATGGGTTGCTGGGCCGAGCCGTTCCATTGCACCCAGTCGAAGGTCCAGATGTCCCACAGCTGCGGGTAGTCCACCGGCGCATTGGCGACGCGGTAGTTGTCTGGCGAAATGGCATCACCAAAGCTGGCATTGGCGATTCGGCCAAAGGCGTCGGTGCGGCCCGGGCCTTCTTCGGTGGGGTAGAGGCCGCGATGGGTGTCGTTCCAGGCGACCTTGAGGAACTGGTTCAGCGACTGTTTGAAGTCCTCGCGCAACTGGCTGTGCTCGGCGTCGTAGCGATCCCCCAGCACCTGGCGGGCAAACCGCTCGAATTTCCAGGGGTTGTAGTAGGTGGCGGCGAGGCTGGCGACCAGGGCCTGGCCGAAACTGCCACCGCGCAAGGTGGGTACGCTGGAAGGCAGTACGTGTTGGGCCGAGCCGCCGTCGATACGCAGGGCCTGGCCTTTGAAGTGCAATTCGCCGGTATGGCAGGCGGCACAGGTAATATCCAGGTATTCGACGTTACTGTCGGCGTTCTTGTGCCGGGCGAACCCCACGGGCAGGTTGCCGGGGTTTTGCGTAGTGGGTACCTGCTTGGGGTCCACCAGGAAACCGAAGCGCGCCAGGTACTCCGGCGTGGCAAAACGCCGCTCGGAGAAGGGCAGTTCCAGGGCGGTGAACCAGTTGTAGTGCAGGCCTTTTACTTGGGTGCCCTGGGGCGTGAAGTAATAGGTCTGGCGGTCGGCGGCACTCCATTGGTCCTGGTAGCGCACCTGTTCCACCGGCACGTAGTCGGGCAGTCTGGGGTTGACGGTGTAGTACAGCACCACGGCCAGGATCAGGCCCAGCGCGATGAGTATCAGCAGTAAAACACGGGAAAAAATGCGCAAGATGGCTATCCTTGTCTCGGCCTTGTCGAGTGGTCGCGTTGTTATGCCACTACGCCACGGGTGCGGCAAGTGGCCATGAGTCAGATGAGAGGCGGTCCCGCGATCCGTCGCGGGCTCCCATAATGAATGAAAATGCTTTTAAACACGTGAACTTATCGGAAGTTTCCTGCTCACATGCCGGTAGCCATTGGTCGTGGCCGCCTGATAAGCTCGCGACTTTATTCGAATGCCCTTTTGGCGCATGAACAAGGAAATAGCATGAAACAGCATCGGTTGGCGGCGGCGGTGGCCCTGGTTAGCCTGGTACTTGCGGGTTGTGATTCGCAGACCAGCGTAGAGCTGAAAACCCCGGCGCAGAAAGCTTCCTACGGCATCGGCCTGAACATGGGCAAAAGCCTTGCTCAGGAAGGCATGGATGACCTGGATTCCAAAGCGGTAGCCCAGGGCATCGAAGATGCCGTCGGCAAGAAAGAGCAGAAGCTCAAAGACGACGAACTTGTTGAAGCGTTTGCCGCACTGCAGAAGCGTGCTGAAGAACGCATGACCAAAATGAGCGAAGAGTCGGCAGCCGCCGGCAAGAAATTCCTCGAAGACAACGCCAAGAAAGACGGCGTAGTCACCACGGCTTCCGGCCTGCAGTACAAGATCACCAAGAAAGCCGACGGCCCACAGCCTAAGCCGACTGACGTGGTGACTGTTCACTACACCGGCAAGCTCACCAACGGCACCACCTTTGACAGCTCCGTGGATCGCGGCAGCCCGATTGACCTGCCGGTCAGCGGCGTGATTCCTGGTTGGGTCGAAGGCCTGCAACTGATGCACGTTGGCGAGAAGGTCGAGTTGTACATCCCGTCCGACCTGGCCTACGGTGCCCAGAGCCCGAGCCCGGCAATCCCGGCCAACTCGGTGCTGGTATTCGACCTGGAACTGCTGGCCATCAAGGACCCAGCCAAGGCTGAAGCCCCTGCCGCACCTGCCGCCAAGAAGTAATCGGCGCTTGAACACACAACGCCCCGTCTTGACGGGGCGTTGTTGTTTCCGGGGTTTTCAAAATCAGTACGTGTAGACATCCGATCGAACGCCCGTACGCGGTAACAGTCTGATGTAAGACTCGAGTACGGGTATCGGCACATCTGCGCCAAGTCAATGAATTCTTGGGTTTTTTTGATGTGCGCAAAAAACGCCCGATCTGACTGGAAGCCTTGTAGACCGTGGCTTTCAGCCGGTAAAACAGGCTCTGTTCACAAGGTTATCCACAATTTGTGTGGATAACCTTTCTGTTTGATGGAACTGGAGTGACAGATGAAACCACCCTTCAATTTCACCCGTTTCCTGCCCATGGCTGCGCGCTTGCTGGGCCGTGGACGTTTGCCGACCCTGCTGTTTGCTGTCGCCGCCAAAGGCTCCAGCCAGGGCAACCGCCTGGGCAAGCTCAAGGATGATCTCAAACTGCTTCAATCCCTGTGTCTGGCCTACTGGCGTGGCGAGTACCGGGCCATCAGCCCAAAGGCGCTGATCTCTGTGGTGGCGGGGTTGATGTATTTCCTCAGCCCGATTGATGCGATCCCGGACTTTATCCCCATGTTCGGCATGCTCGATGACATCGCGGTACTGGCGTGGGTCATGAAGACCCTGGAAGGCGAACTGAGCGCGTTTCGCGCCTGGCGTGACGCACAACACCCGGAAAAACTCGCGGTGGTTGAGCGCTTGCCTGCGACCCCGGCCTTGCTGGCCAAGGAAAACCCGCAAAAAAACGGATGACGTGGCTATCCCCCTGCGACCTTTGTGGCTGTTAGGATTACACTCCTAAGGAAAGAGCTTACTCAGTAAGTGCAGTTATCCTACGGGGCGGTCATGGATATTCAGATAATTTCACGCAATGGCGAACCCGAGTATGCGGTGTTGCCATGGGATCAGTACCAGGCGCTGCTAAAAGCCGCCGGTCAGCAACAGCCTTCACCGACGCCTTCTTCTACTGTCCAAGCCGCGCCTGACCAGGTTTTGCGCCCGCTCGCAGACCTGCGCGGCTTGCGTGAAGCCAAGGGCCTGGCGATTGAAGCGTTGGCCCGCACCGTGGGCATCAGCCCCTCGTATCTAGGATTGATCGAAAGTGGTGAACGTCAGCCGGATGCCGCAATCCGCCGCAGCCTGGCCTGGGAATTGGGCGTTACAGGGTGGAGGGATGAATCTTGAGCCTACGTATCAGTCGTCAACATTGGGATGGGTTACTTAACGAACTGGACCAGGCGCGCCGCCAGCGCCATCTGCTGACCTACCGGGCACTGTTGGAGCGCCTGCAATTTCCGACGCCGGCGATGCAAACCCTGGCCGCTGCCCTGGAGCACCTGGCGGCGCTGGACGCCAAGGCCGAGCAACCGTTGCGCAGTTCCCTGGTGATCAGCCAGGGCGCCAGTCGCCTGCCGCGTACCGGGTTCTTTGAATGTGTGGAGCGCCTGGGGCGTTTCAGCGGGCCGTCCGATGGCGTGGCCGCCGCCTCCTGGCATGCCTCGGAAGTGGTGCGGGTGTTCGAATACGAGTATCCGGAGTCTGCCGAGGCTTAAAGCGCCTGGGCCAGGATGTCCATGCTGTCGATCACATGGATGCTGTAGCCGGCCATGTCCTTGGCATGGTGCTTGGCCTGTGAGGCCAACTCTGCCAACTGGCTGGCATCGAGTTGTCCACAGGCCTGTGGATACAAATGCACCACCCCGATCGACAGTGACAGCAACGCAAACTCCTGGCGTACGCCCTGGCGGTTCAGCGCCACGAAGCAGCCGGCGTCGAGGTGCTCGGCGCGGTAGAAGCGCCGGCACTGGGTATGGAAATCGTCCAGCAGCTGGTTGAGCCGCTTGCGCCAATCCTGTGGCCCCAATACCAGCAGAAAGTCATCGCCACCGATATGCCCGACAAAGTCGCGGCTGGGATCGACCCGGTCGTTCAGGCACTGCGCCAGGCACAGCAACACCTCATCCCCACGTCCGTAGCCGTAGATGTCGTTGAACGGCTTGAAGCTGTCGATATCCACGTAGCAGATCACCGACTCCCGCTGTTGCTGCAACAGCCGCGTCAGGCACTGCTGGATCGGCACGTTGCCGGGCAGCAGGGTCAGCGGGTTGGCATAGCGCGCCTGCTGGATTTTCAGCTCGGTGATCAGCTTGAGTACATCGATTACCCGGCCCAGGCCCAGGTAGTCGCCATTGAGGGTGATGATGAAATCTTCTTCGATACGTTGCCGTGCGCGGCTGGTCAGCAGGCGGCTGACCTGTTGCAGCGACTGGCTCAACTCCACCGCCAGAAAATCCGTACTCATCAGCCGGCTGATGGGCTTGCGTGCAAACAGGTCGGTGGCAAACGGCTTGAGCAGCGCATCCGACAGCGAATGCCGGTGCACAATCCCCACGGGGTGGCCGCGCCCATCCAGAACCGCCAGGGAGTTAAGGTTGGCCTGGCGGCGGAAGGCCTCCAACACCTGGGCGGTCGCAGTGTCCTGATCGACCGCCGGTTGTTCGTTGAGCAGGGCGCTGAGGTCGCCGGCCTCTTCGCTGAGGGCCACATTGGCCTGGTCGGGCTTGGGCAGCATCTGGCGCGCTTCCTGTGGCGGCTGCTCCTGTGGACGGCAGAGCAGGTAACCCTGGACCAGGTCGACGCCCATCTCGGTCAATACCGCCAGCTCTTCCGGCAATTCGATGCCCTCGGCGATTACCTGGGCCCGTGAGGCCCTGGCGATCTGCAGGATAGAGCCGACAAACTCACGCTTGAGCGCATCCTGATGGATACCGTCGATAAAGTGGCGGTCGATCTTCACGTAATCCGGGCGCAGCTCCGACCACAAGCGCAGGCTGGAATAGCCGGCACCCAAGTCATCCAAGGCAATCGAAAAGCCCATGTTGCGGTAATGGTGCAGGGCGGTTTGCAGCAGGTCGAAATCGTCGGTGGGGGTCTGCTCGGTGAGTTCGATCACCACCTGGCTCGGCGGAATGCCGAAGTCGCGCAGCAATTGCAGGGTGCGGCCCGGTTGATGAGCGGTCTCCATCAAGGATTCCGGCGAGACATTCAGGAACAGCTTGCCCGGCAGCTTTTGCTCGCTGAAGCGGCGGCAGGCGCTTTCGCGGCAGGCCATTTCCAGTTCGCTGAGGCGTCCGGCGTGGCGCGCCACCGAGAACAGCGCGATGGGGGAGTGCAGCGGGCTGTTCGACGGGCCGCGGCTGAGGGCTTCGTAGCCAAGGATGCGCCGTTCCGACAGACAGATAATGGGTTGGAACAGGCTGTGCAAACTGCCTTGAGCCAGGATAGAGCCCAATGCACTCAGCTGTTCGGTCATAGTCATGGCGATCTCGATCGAAAAAAAAGGACCGCGGGCGTTACGCCGACGGTCCTTCATTTCACGACAGAATGATGTCTATATGATGACACTCCAAGGAGCGATCACATTAAATCGCCATCATTTACTGCTTGGCCACCTGTTTGGTGATTTTCAGGTAGTCCAGCAGGATCCGGCCGCTCTCGGCCAGGTAAGCGTCGTCTTCCGGCTTGGTTTTATCCGCTTCGGTCGGCAGCGCATCCTCGTCTTCTTTCTTCAGCTCCTTGAGGGGTTCTTCACCCTTGGCCTTGCGGCGGATGTTTTCCAAGGCAAGTTGCTTGTTTTCGATGTCGGAGTGCTGTGCACGACGGTCCACTTCATTGAGGCTGACGGTTTTTTCTTCCATCAACTTCTTGGCCAGGGCCAGCTTGTCGCGGATGAACACAAACTCGGCATCCTTGGCAGAGCGGGTATCGTGGTCAGCCTTCAACTGCGCGAGGAACGGCTTGAACGGGTCCGAGGCCGGCTTGATCGCAGGACGGATGGTGTCCCACGGCATGGCTTCCGGCAGGGCGCTTTCGCCGATTTCCTTGGTGTCGATGATCGACGGGAAATCGATGTCCGGCAGTACGCCCTGATGCTGGGTGCTCTGCCCGGAAACCCGGTAGAACTTGGCCAGCGTCAGCTTGAGCTCGCCATGGTTCAGCGGCTGGATGGTCTGCACGGTGCCTTTGCCGAAGGTCTGGCCGCCGATGATCAACGCGCGGTGGTAGTCCTGCATGGCGCCGGCGAAAATCTCCGAAGCCGAAGCCGACAGACGGTTGACCAGCAACGCCATCGGGCCTTTGTAGAAGGCGCCCGGGTTCTCGTCTTCGAGCACGTCGACACGGCCGTCAGCGTTGCGTACCAACACGGTCGGGCCCTTGTCGATAAACAGGCTGGTCAGCTCGGTGGCTTCCTGCAGGGAACCGCCGCCGTTGTTGCGCAGGTCGATGACCACGCCGTCGACTTTTTCCTTCTGCAGCTCGGTAAGGATTTTCTTCACGTCGCGGGTGGTGGATTTGTAGTCCGGGTCACCGGCACGGAAGGCCTTGAAGTCCAGGTAGAAGGCCGGGATTTCAATCACGCCCAGCTTGTAGTCCTTGCCATCCTGCTTGAGGTTGAGGACTTTCTTCTGCACGGCCTGGTCTTCGAGCTTCACCGCTTCACGGGTGATGGACACGATCTTGCTGGTCTGGTCGTTCGGTGCATTGGTGTGCGGAATCACTTCCAGGCGCACCACGCTGCCTTTCGGCCCGCGGATCAGTTTGACCACTTCGTCCAGGCGCCAGCCGACCACATCGACCATCTCTTTGTCGGCCTGGGCCACACCGATGATCTTGTCGGCAGGCGCCACCTGCTTGGTCTTGTCTGCCGGACCGGCCGGCACCAGACGCACGATCTTCACCTGGTCATTGTCGCTTTGCAGGACGGCACCGATGCCTTCCAGCGACAGACTCATGTTGATATCGAAGTTTTCCGCGTTATCTGGCGACAGATAATTGGTGTGCGGATCGTAGGACATCGCGAAGGTGTTGATGTAGGCCTGGAAGATGTCTTCTGCGCGGGTCTGGTCCAGACGCGCCAGTTGATTCTTGTAGCGCTTGGTCAACAGCTCCTGGATAGCCTTGGGCTCTTTGCCGGCGATCTTCAGTCGCAGCACTTCGTCCTTGACGCGTTTGCGCCAGAGGTCGTCGAGGGCGGCGGTGCTGGTCAGCCAAGGCGCGTCCTTGCGGTCCACCAGAAGGGTTTCCTTCTGGGTGAAGTCGAGCTTGTCGACACCCTTGTCCAACTCACCCAGGGCGAAGTCCAGACGCGCTTTCACGCGATCCAGGTAGCGCTTGTAGATGGTGAAGCCGGGCTGCAGGTCGCCGCTCTTGAGGAAGTCGTCGAACTGTGTCTTCCACTTGTCGAACTCAGCGATATCGCTGGCCAGGAAGTAGCTGCGCGACGGATCCAGCAGCTTGAGGTAGCTGTCGTAGATGATCACCGAGCGGGCGTCGTCCAGCGGCGGCTTGCTGTAGTGATGACGCTTGAGCAACTCGACGACGTTAAGGCTGGCAATCACCTCATCGCGGTCCGGCTGAAGGTTGTCCCAGCTGTTGGCTGCGAGCGTATTGGTCGACATCGACGCGAAGCCGATACCAATGAAAAGAGCGAGGGCGGTGCTGGGGAACAGATGCTTCATGCTGATTCGACGCGGGGGCAATTGATAACGCATATTAGGCCGTCTTTGAAGTTGCCGGTTCCATAGGGGCCGGTCGCATAATGCAAAAAGCCCGGCGCTACTGCTACGGGCTCAGTCCAGACTCACTATGGAGGCACTGTGAAAGCATTGCAAGGCGTTGAAGGTCATGTGGAGTGGTTGGACGAACCCAGTCCTACATGTGATGTAGGCCAAGTTCGCATTCGCGTGGCGGCTGCGGGCCTTAATCGCGCCGATTTATTGCAGCGTGCGGGGCTCTATCCGCCACCGCCTGGCGCCAGTGCCGTGCTGGGCCTGGAGTGTTCCGGGGTGATCAGCGAAGTGGGCCCGGGTTCGTCCTGGCAGGTGGGCGATCGCGTCTGTGCGTTGCTGGCCGGTGGCGGCATGGCCGAAGAAGTGGTGGTGGATGCACGTCATGTGCTGCCGGTACCGGAAGGTCTGTCGCTGGTCGAAGCGGCGGCGCTGCCGGAGGTGTACAGCACCGCGTGGCTCAATCTGTTCCAGCTGGCGGGCCTCAAGCCCGGTGAGAAAGTGTTGCTGCACGCCGGCGCCAGTGGCGTGGGCTCGGCGGCCATCCAGCTGTGCAAGGCATTTGGCAGCCCGTGCTGGGTCAGCGTCGGCTCGGCGCAGCGCCTGGCCTACTGTGAAGACCTGGGCGCCCAGGGCGGCGTAGTACGCACTGACGGTATCGAAGGGCTGCGGGATTTCGGGCCATTCGATGTAATCCTCGATCCGGTCGGCGGCAACTACGCCGCGCTGGACCTCAAGCTGCTGGCGCTGGACGGTCGCTGGGTGTTGATCGGCTTGATGGGCGGCCGCGAGGCGCAACTGGATCTGGCCCAGGTGCTGGCTAAGCGTGTGCAACTGCTGGGTTCGACCCTGCGCAGCCGTGACGATCAGTTCAAGGCCGACCTGTTCAGCGACCTGAGCCAGCATGTATGGCCGTTGTTTGCCGAAGGGCGCCTGAGCCCGCAATTGGCCAGGACGTTCCCGATCAAGGATGCCGAGGCGGCGTTTGCGGAGCTGGCGACTAACCAGATTGCCGGGAAGCTGGTGTTGGTGATTGACGAAAGCCTGACCTGAGCCCGGATTGGAATAGGGTCGATGTGGGAGGGGCGGTGCGACGCTTCGACTTGCCCCTCCCACATTTGATTGGATTTCAAGTCGGGATAGGCGGTGTCAGACCCAGTGGTGGATTGGCCAGCCGGCCTTCTCGGCATGCTCGCGCAATACCGGATCCGGGTTCACCACCTGCGGGTGATCCACCTTCAACAGCAACGGTAAGTCATTGCGTGAATCCGAATAGAAATACGCGCCGTCCAGCGTCTCACCTTCCTGCTCCAACCATTCCAGCAAACGCGTGATCTTGCCTTCGCGGTAGGTCAGTACACCGACGGTACGGCCGCTGTACACGCCATGACTCACTTCCAGTTCAATCCCCAGCACCTCATCAATGCCGATACGCGCCGCAATCGGTTTCACCAGGTGCGTACCCGAGGCGGAGATCACCAGGATCCGGTCGCCGTTGGCGCGGTGGCGGGCGATGGTCCTGGTGGCGTCGCTGTAGATCAGCGGTTCAATCACATCCTCGACCCATGGCTCCACCAAATGCTCGATTTCCTCCGGGGTGCGGCCGATCATCGGTTCCAGGCTGAAGTCCATGAAGTCTTCCATGGCCAGCTCGCCTCGGCTGTAGGCGTCCATCAGCTCGTTGTTCCTGTCCATGAACGACGCCGGGTCGACCCAGCCCAGGCGCCCCATCTGTTCGCTCCAGAGGGTGGCGCAGTCGCCATGGATCAGGGTGTCGTCCAAATCAAAAATTACCAATGCCATCCGTTACGCTCTCTCAAGATTCACTGCTGCTCAGGCTACTTCACACAGCGCACTGGGGTCGATGGAAAGTGCCAGGCGCTGGCCGTCCGGGTGCAGATCGTCCGCCGAGCGGTTTAGCACGTCCACCACCAATTCCACGCCACGGGCTTCGATACGGTAGCGGATCACGTTGCCCAGCAGGCTGTGGCTGCGCACCAGCGCGTCGAGTTCGCCGTTGCGGCTCAGTTCGATGGCCTCCGGGCGAATCGCGATGCGCCCGCTGATCGGGCGTTGCAGCAGTTGGCTGGCCTTGTCGGCGTCCAGCAGGTTGTAGTTGCCGATAAAACCGGCGGCGAATACATCCACCGGAGCGGTGTAGAGGGTCTCGGCATCGCCGCTTTGTACGATCTTGCCCTGGTTCATCAGGAAGATGCGGTCCGACATGGTCAGGGCTTCTTCCTGGTCATGGGTTACGAAAATCGTGGTCAACCCCAGTTCGCGCTGGATCTGGCGAATCTGTTCGCGCAGGTGCTTGCGAATCCGTGCATCCAGCGCCGACAGCGGCTCATCCAGCAGCAACAGGCGCGGGCGGGTGACCAGGGAGCGGGCCAGGGCTACACGTTGGCACTGGCCGCCGGACATCTGGTGCGGGTAGCGGCCGGCCAGGTCCTTGAGTTCCACCAGTTGCAGCACTTCCTGCACGCGCTTGTGGCTGTCATCGGCGTTGACCTTTTGCATGCGCAGGCCGAAGGCGACGTTCTGTTCCACGGTCATGTTGGGGAACAGCGCATAGCTCTGGAACACCATGCCGATGTTGCGTTTCTGTGGGCTCAGCGGAACGATGTCCTGGCCGTCCAGCAGGATTTTCCCACTGTCCACCTCGGTCAGGCCGGCGATGCAGCGCAGCAGGGTGGACTTGCCGCAACCGGATGGGCCGAGCAGGGTGACGAACTCACCCTTGGCGATTTCGCAGTTGATATCACTGAACACCGGGGTGCCGGCGTAGCCTTTTTGCAGATGTTGGACGCTGACGAAGCTCATTGGCTTTTGTCCTTGTTCAAGATATTGGCGGCCCAGGTCAGCACCAGCACAAAGAAGAAATAGGAAATCACGACGGCGCTGGTGAAGTGGCCGCTGCTGTTGCGCATGTTGTTCAGGTACACCTGCAGGGTTTCGTAGCGAGTGCCCACGAGGATATTGGCGAACACGAACTCACCGAACAGGAACGAGAACGACAGCAGCAGCGCCACCATCAGGCCTTTGCGCAGGTTGGGCAGCACCACGAAGAGCGCGGCCTGCCAGGTGCTGGCGCCGAGCAGTTGCGAGGCATCCATCAGGTCGCGCAGGTTGATGGCTTGAAGGTTGTTGGTGATCGCCCGGTACATGAACGGCAGCGCCACGGTGAAGTAGCAGCCGATCAGGATCCACGGCGTGCCCACCATCGCCAACGGCCCGGAACCGTACAGCTGCAGAAGGCCCACCGACGACACCACCGGCGGTACCGCGAAGGGCAGCAGGATCAGGATGTTCATCAAGGCGTCGAGCCTGGGAAAGTGGTAATGCACCACGAACAGCAGCGGCAGAATCAACACCACCGACAGGATCAGCGCGCCCACGCACACCAGCAAGGATTGCCCGAAGGCCATCAGGAAGCGTGGGTCGCTCCATAGCTGCACATACCATTTCACCGTGAAGCCCGCCGGCAGAATGGTTGCCGACCAACTGCTGGCAATGGAGTAGACGAAGGTGCCGATCAGCGGCAGCACCAGGATCGCGAACAACAGGTACACCACCACGCGGTGGTAGAGGGAGGCCGGGCCGGCTTCAGCGCGAGACATGGTAGCTCCTCTTGAGCAGCAGTTGATGGACCACGGTGACCACGGTCATCAGCGCCACCAGCACCACGGCCAGGGCGCTGGCCATGTTTGGATCGAGGGATACATCCCCCGACACCAGGCCGGCGATACGAATCGGCAGCACGTTGAAGTTACCGGTGGTCAGGGCGTAGACCGTCGCATAGGCACCCAGGGCATTGGCCAGCAGGATCACGAACGTGCCCAGCAGCGCTGGCGTGAGCACCGGCAGGCCGATATGCCGCCAGAACTGCCAGCCATTGGCGCCCAGTAACGCAGCGGACTCGCGCCAGTCTTCGCGCAGGGCGTCAAAGGCCGGGTAGAGCAGCAGCACGCCGAGGGGGATCTGGAAGTAGGTGTAGAGGATGATCAGGCCGGTCTTGGAGTACAGGTTGAAGTCCTGAATGATCCCGGCCTGCTTGAGCATGATGGTGATGCTGCCGTTGAACCCCAGCAGGATGATGAACGCGAAGGCCAGGGGCACGCCGGCAAAGTTGCTGGTCATGTTGGCGAAGGCGGTGACGAAGTTGCGCAGCGGCGAATCCACCCGGCGCAGGGAGTAACTGCCCAGCGTGGCGATGATGATGCCGAAGATGCTCGAGTAGAAGCTGATCTCCAGGCTGAACTGGATGGCCTGCAGATAGAACTTCGAACTGAAGATGCGCGTGAAGTTGTCCAGCCCCCAGCCGGTGTCTTCGGTCTGCAGGCTATTGATCAGCACCCACACCAGCGGGGCGATTTCGAACACGATAAAGAACAGTGCGAAAGGCACCAGGCACAGGAGGGCCAGCCATTTGCCGCGGGATATTGAACTCACTTCAGTAACTCCCGGCACACGGGTTTGTCGTGGGGTACGCCCAGCAGTTCGCAGACCGTGCCGCACAGCTCGGTCTGTTTCGGTGCGGCGTGGGTGTCCAGGCTGAAGGCATCGCCGAGCACGAACAGCGGCACTTCCCGTTCTTCCGGCAGCAAGCCGTTGTGGGAGCGGTCGTTGTTCATGCCGTGGTCGGCGGTCACCAGCACCTGGTAACCCGCATCCAGCCAGGCTTGCAGGTAGTCGGCCAGGATGATGTCGGCCGAACGTGCGCTGTTGCGGTACTGCGGCGTGTCGAGGCCGTGCTTGTGGCCGGCGTCGTCGATGTTCATCGGGTGCACCACCATGAAGTCCGGCGCGTGCTTGAGCCGCAGACTTTCGGCGTCGGCAAACAGGTGGGAGTCCGGGTAATGGTCATTCCAGTAGAAATGCCCGTGCTGGATCGCCAGCGCTTTGTCGTCGGTATGACGATCCCGTGCGGCGAGAAAGGGCGTGCGGTTATACAACTCGCTGACCCAATGGTAAGCCGCCGCTGCGGTGGTAAGGCCGGCGTCGGTGGCGTAATGGAAAATGCTGCGCTGGTTGGACAGGCGCGAGACGTTATTGTGGACGATGCCGCTGTGGATCGGTGGCACGCCGGTGAGGATGCATTCGTACAGCGGGCGGGACAGGGCGGGCAGTTCACATTCCAGCTTGTAGAGGGCTGCGCGTCCTGCGCCGACATAGGCCTGCAAGTGCCCCATGGCGTGCCTTGCAACCTCGAAGTTCAGGCCGTCGAGCACGACAAGGATGACGGGGTGTTTCATGGGGGGCGACGCTCCGCAATGATTGACTTGGCTCAATTCCTCTGGAGGAACGGGGTCAAAAATGTGGGAGGGGGCTTGCCCCCGATAGCGGTGTGTCATTCAACGAATTTGTTAGCTGATCCACCGTCATCGGGGGCAAGCCCCCTCCCACATTGGATCTCCACTGGAGCTCCAATGTGGGATAAACCCTTACTTCATCTCTACGATGACCTGCTCGTTCCACAGTTGCGGCAGCTTCTTGGAAGTCGCTTCCCAGGCATCGGCATCCTTGATCGGCTGCGGGTTGGCCTTGGTGTACTGCTCGCCCGGGATCAGGTTCTTGGCGATGTCGGCCGGCAGTTTCAGGTCGGTTTCGGCACGGATCGGACGTGCGTTGCCACGGGCCAGGTTGAGTTGGCCGGCGTCGCTGAAGATGTATTCGCGGGTCAGCTTGGCGGCGTTCGGGTGCTTGGCGTATTTGTTGATGATGGTGGTGTAGCCGGATTTCACCGAGCCGTCCGATGGGATCAGCACCACGTAGTCATCCGGGTTGGCCATCTTGGCTTTGTAGCTCAGGCCGTTGAAGTCCCAGACGATACCCACTTCGACTTCGCCTTTTTCCATGGTGGCGATGGTCGGGTTGGACAGGCCGAGGCGACCTTGCTGGGCGATCTTGGTGAAGAATTGCAGGCCCGGGGCGATGTTCTTTTCATCGCCTTTATTGGCGATGGCGGCGGCGAGTACGGCGTTGGAGGCCTGGGCCGCAGTGCTTACGTCACCCACCGAGACTTTGTATTTGCCGGTTTGCAGGTCCGCCCAACTGGTAGGGACTTCGGAGCCGTGCAGCAGCTTCTTGTTGACGATGAACGCGATGGTGCCGGTGTAGGCCAGGGCCCAGTGACCGTCCTTGTCTTTCGCCCAATCCGGCACCGAGGCCCAGTTGGACGGCTTGTACGGCTGGGTGACTTCCTGCTTCACCGCGATCGGGCCGAAGGCGGCGCCTACGTCGCCGATGTCGGCGCTGGCGTTGTCTTTTTCGGCCTTGAACTTGGCGATTTCCTGGGCCGAACTCATGTCGGTGTCGATGTGCTTGAGGCCGTAGGTCTTGGCCAGGTCTTCCCAGGTGCCTTTCCAGTTGGCCCAGTCATCGGGCATGCCGACGCTGTTGACGGCACCTTCCGCCTTCGCGGCGGCCTCCAAGGTTTTTAGATCGGTATCAGCGGCCATGGCGGCGGTGCACATGGCAATGGTCGAGCCTAACAGTGATGCCAGGAAAAGCTGTTTCATCCGAAGCTCCTTTGGGCGTTTTCAACGCGGCGGTGTTTTCTACGGTGTTGTTGGTCTAGGTCAGAGCAATACCTGAGCCAATCTAGACGCGATGGATGACAGTTTCATGTCGATGTCGTTTTTAAAACCTTGATGTCGCTCAGCGCAGACTTAGCGTAGACCATGCTCAAGTGCCCGTAGCGACTGGACTTGGCCGATGTATTGCAGGGTGTGGTGCAGGGACGGGGCAGGGACTGTCATCTGTCGGTCATCAGGAGTGCCTAGGCTGGCAAGCAGTCGTGCAAGCCCACTTATGCAGCGGTTTGTGCACCTGAACAGTGCTGGTCTAGTCCAGATAGGTAACGTTGATGCGTGATGAGGCAATCAAGGCGGTGACATCCATCGGGCTGGCGCTGCAAGAGCAGATCGACCACGGCCTGTTGCCGCCTGCAAGCAAGCTGCCCGCCGAGCGCAAGCTCAGCGAGTTGTTTGGTACCACTCGAATTACCGTGCGGGAAGCCTTGTTACAACTGGAGGCTCAAGGGCAGATTTATCGTGAGGAGCGTCGTGGCTGGTTCGTCTCGCCGCCGCGCCTGGCCTACAACCTGATGCAGCGCAGTCACTTTCACGCGATGGTCAACGACCAGGGACGAGTGGCATCCACCGAAGTGATCAGTGCGCGACTGCAGCCGGCCTCGGCCGCGGTGTGTGCGTGGTTGCAGCTGCCGGCGTTGTCCAGCGTGATCCAGATCTGCCGGGGACGGCGGATTGACGGGCGGCTGGTGTTGTATGTGGAGCACTACCTGAACCCGCAGTATTTCCCGGGGATTCTCGAGTGCGACCTGAATCAGTCGATGACCGAGTTGTATGCGCGCAAGTACGACTTGCACTACGGGCGGGTGCGCTTCGAGATCGTGCCGACCTCATTGCCGGTGGAAGCTGCGGCGGCATTGCGTGTGTCGGTGGGCAGCCCAGGCTTGCGGATCGCCCGGGTCAATTATGACCAGCACCAGCGCTTGATCGACTGCGACCTGGAATTCTGGCGGCATGATGCGATTCATGTCGGTGTGGATGTGGTGTGATCGGGGGGCCTCCTGTAGGAGCGAGCTTGCTCGCGAAAGATGTCAACGATGACGCGGGAGGCCTGGCTCCCCGCAGCGCCCTCAGGTTTTTCGCGAGCAAGCTCGCTCCTACAGTGAGTGCACCGTGAGTGCCTTGATCACTTGGTCCACATTGCTCTCCAGCTCCGATACCGGGTCCGCGCCGTCGACGTTCAACACCAGCAGCGTTGAACCGCCTGCCGTGATGGCGGCTTTCACTGCGTCACTCGGCTGGCGATGATGCAGCACCACGGCCACGTCGTTGTCCTTCAGCTCGGCACTGAGCTTCTGTAACGCCTCAGGTGTCCAATCGGCGTCGGGCCGGGCATCGGTGCTGAGCAGTTCCAGATTCAAACTGCTGATCAGATAGGCAAAGTGATCGCTCAAACTGACCACACTCAGGTTGTCCGCCTTGGCCAGTCGCGCCTCGCTGTCGGCGCTGAGCTTGAGCAGGCGTTGCTTGAGGGCGGCCAGGTTGGCGTCGATCTTCGCCTTGGCGCCCGGTGCCAGGCGGCTCAGGTCGGCGGCCAGGACATCGGCCATGCGCCCCAGGTTGTTGCTCGATTGCCACGGCTGGCTGTTCAAGCCGTCGGCGACGCCAGGTTGCACGGCGATGCCCGGCAGGCCGCCATCCACCGGGCGTGCCGCATCGATTTCGACGATACGGATATTGCTGCGCCGTGCCACGGGGTAGAGCGGGTCATCGGCCCACAGCGAGCGCACGCCGATGGCAGCGTCGGCGTCCTGGGCCAGGGTGTTCAATGCCGGCGCGCCACGGCCGGTAAAGTACGACACCTGCCGCGAGCCCGGCAGGTTGGCCGGGGCGGCGCGTTCAAGCTGCACGTCGGTGCCCTTGAGCAGCACCTGCGCCAGGCCGTAGGTGATCGGCAGCGAGGCCAGGACTTTGACCGGTTTTGCCGCGTGAGCAGCAGGTTTGCCCACGTCGGCCGCCATCAGCGGCGTGGTGATCAAGCAAGCGATGGCCAGGGCCAGAGGTTGAAGAACGGAGCGCATTATCCAAGGTTCCCTTTAAGGCTGGGCACGGTGCCCCGCGCGACGGCGGCAAGGGCGAAAGCGATACCGGCCATCAGGATGATCGCGGCACCGGAGGGGATGGGCAGGTCGAAGATGATCGGCAACAGGATCCCGCACAGGGTGCTGACGGTGGCGATCACCACCGAGATCCAGAAGAAGCCTTTGAGCGACTGGCTCAGCAGGCGTGCCGCCGCAGCCGGGATCACCAGCAGCGCGCCCACCAGGATGGCGCCGATGACCTTGACTGCCGCCACGGTGATCAGCGTCACCAGGATCACGAACAGGTAGTCCAGGGTCTTCACCGCCACGCCACGCACCGCCGCCAATTGCGGGTTGAAGCTGGCGAGCATGATGCGGTTGTACAGCGGCAGCGCCAGGGCCATCACCAGCGAACCGACAACCGCGAGTACCAGCAGGTCGTTGCCGTTGACCGTGAGCACCGAACCGAACAGCACGTTCTCGAGGATATGCACGTTGATCTTGCCCGCCAGGATCAGCAGCAGGCTGGCGCCCAACGCCAGGGACACCGACAGGAACACGCCGATCAAGGTATCCGGCGCCAGGCCGGTGCGGTTGCGCAGGTAGTTGAGCAGGATGCCGAACAACAGGCAGTAACCGAACAGGCTGCCATAGGGCCCGGTGTAGGGCTCACCCAGCAGGATGCCCACGGCCACGCCGGTCAGTGCGGCATGGCCGACCGCTTCGGAGAAAAACGCAAAGCGCTTGACCACCACCAGCGTGCCCAGCCCGCCCAGCACCGGGCCGATCAGCAGACCGGCGAGCAGGGCGTTGACCACAAAACCATAGGCCAGTGCCTCCGGCAGGTAACCGGACGAGGCCCAGCCCTGGACCATCAGGCGAAACGCTTCATAACTCATGGCGCCGGGCTCCGCGGATGGGTAGAGAACAGGGTCAGCAGGCGGTCCGGGGTCAGCGCCTCTTTCGGCGTGGCGTCGAACAGCAGGCGGCGGTTCAGGCCGGTGACGCGGTCGGCCAGGCGGCCCACGGCTTCCAGGTCGTGCTCGATCCACAGCACGGTGATGCCGGCCAGGCGCCAGTCATTGAGCAGGCGTTCGAACACCTGGATGCCCGCTTCGTCGAGGGCCGACATCGGCTCATCCAGTACCAGCAGTTGCGGCGCCGGAATCAACCCTTGGGCCAACAACACCCGCTGGCGCTCACCGCCGGACAGCGCGCCCATGCGCCGCTTGCGCTTGTCCTGCATGCCGACCCGCTCCAGCGCCTCGCCAATCGCGGCGGCGTAATGTTTGGACAACCCCAGGAACGCCGGGCGCCGCTGGCACATGGCGGCCATGAAATCGTCGACCATCATCGGCAGGCCACGGTCGAACTCCAGCGCCTGGGGCACATAACCGATGGTGCCGGGTGTGCCCGGCCATTGCAGGCTCAGTTGCCCCTGGTGCGGTGTTTGCCCCAGCAGGGTCTTGATCAGCGAGCTTTTGCCGCCGCCATTCGGGCCCACCAGCGCATGAATACTGCCCGGCTGCACCTGGAAGCTCACGCCGTCGAGGATCACGGTGCGGCCCAGGGTCAGGGACACCTGGTCGAAGTCGAGGGTCGGGCCGACGCTCGCGACCTTAAGTTGCTGTGCTGCGGTCATGCCCCCGACTCCTGGATTGCCCGCACCACGGTGTTAAGGTTGCCGGTCATTTCCACTTCGTATTTTTCAGCGCTGTATTCACCGTAGGAAATATGCGACAGCGGGTACAGCTTGACCCCGGATTCACGCTGAATGGTGTCGACGTAAGTGGAGGGGAAATCCATCTCCGAGAAGATCACCTTGACGTCCAGGGCACGCAGTTCGTCGATGGTCTTCTTCAACTGGCTGGGGCTTGGCTCGATCCCGTGGGCCGGTTCGACCACGGCCGTGACTTCCAGGCCGAACTCGCGCAGTAGGTAATCGTAGGCCGCGTGCACGGTGGCGACGCGCAGGTCCGGGTTGGGTGCCCCGGTCAACTTGGCCAGGGCATCGGCCCGCATCTGCCGCAGGCGTTTGCCGTAGGCGCGGGCGTTCTGGGTGTAGGTCTTGGCGTTGTCCGGGTCGAGCTTGCCCAGTTCGCGGGCGATGTTGTTGACCTGGGCAATCGATGCACTGATCGACAGGAAGGTGTGCGGGTTGACCACCTTGCCGGCACCACGCGCGGCGTTGCCGGTGGCCGCCAGCAGTGGCACGTTGGTGTTGGCTTCGATCACCGGGATGTCCGGGCGCTCGCTGGTGGCGATCATGCGGTCGGCGAAATCGTCATGGCCGACGCCGTTGAGCACGATCACATCCAGGGTGCCGATGCGCTTGATGTCTTCGGCGCGTGGCTCGTAGGCGTGGGGATTGAAGCCGGCCGGGATCAGCGGCACGACGTCGGCCTTGTCGCCGACGATATTGGCCACGTAGCTGTAATAAGGGTGCAGGGTGATGCCGATACGCAGGCGTTTGGCCGCTTCGGCATTCGCGAGGGGGGCGAGTATCAGGCTGAACAGGCCAACCAGAAACACGCGCAACAGGGGCGATGAAATAGACATGGGCAATCGGTCTTCTCGTTCAGTGACGGTGCTGGCGGGTGACGCCGGCATCGAATTGCGCGACCACCTGCTGCCAGCCGGCTGCGATCAGCGCCTGGTCAGTGAGGTCGGAGGGGGCGGCCAGGTGTGTGCTGCGGTTGAGCCAGATATCCGGCTCGCTGCCCTGTACGCGCATCAGCAGTGAACCGCTGGTGGTCGGCGTCTGGCTCAGTCCCAAGTAGGCCGAATTCGCCAACAACTGCCAGCGATGGTCGCCGCGGCTGACCGAACTGGCGTCCTGGGCAAAGGGCGCGAAGCCTTCTTCGGCCAGTTGCTCGGGGCCAGGCAGGGCGCTTTGCTCCTGCTGCAGCAAGTGGATTTCATCCAGCGTGACCCGCAGGTCGGCGTAGATGCCTTGTTCGGCGGCGCTCAGGTCGCGGCGGGCATCCAGCTGATGGCGGGGCAGCGTCGCGACTGCCTGGGTTTCACCGTGCAGCGCCACCACCGTACCGGCCACCGCGAGGATGATCAGGCACAGCAGCAGTACGTAGAGGGTTTCGTGGCCGGCACCGGCGGGGCGAACAACCTGTGTCGTACTCATTGAGGCTGGATATCCGCTTGGTCGATTTCCACCACGTGACCGGGGCCTGCATCAAACAGCACGTAGAACTCGGCGGTCGGTTTCTTGAAGGTCAGGGTGGAGTCCTGGCCGAGCTTGCCGGGCACCAGGATGGTTTCGTCATAGCCGATCACATCCAGGGTCACGCCGGGGGCACCGCTGCCGTCGGAGAAACCGCCTTTGCACTGGATCTGCTCGCCGGGGATTTCCTTGCATTCGCACATCGGGTTATGGGCAAAGACGGTGGTGCTGAAACCGGCGCACAGCAACAGCGCGGCGCGGGACAGGTGCTTGAACATCATGGTTTGACTCCTTGCTTGTTCAGCCAGGCAATGGTGGCAGGCGAGGCCTGGCTCAGCGGGATGGAACCCTGGTGCATGGTGCCGTCCCAGCCTTCCATGGTGACCCACAGTTCGGCGTCGACGGGGGTACGCTCCGGCACGGGCAGGCCCGCACCCATGCGATACGGGGTACCGAAGAAGATCACCCCGGCGGCACGCAGGCTGCGCGGCTTGCCGATGCGCAGGTACGTGGCCTTGACCTGGTCGGCGCAGGTGGCGCAGAGGGCGGCGTTGAAGGACTTCATCGGGCCGGCCGGGTCGGGGCGCGGGCCTTCATTGCGAAATTCGGCCAGCGTGAGGCTCCAGGGGCCGACCTGTACGTCGCCGGCCACCCGCTCGCCGATGCCGGTGTCGCCGCGAAACAGCGCGGCATCGGCGAAGTACTTGGGCATGAAGCCCAGCGGTACCAGCAACAGCAGGACATTGATGTGGAAACGCCATTTCAGCCAAAAGGTCCGCAACGGTGAAGGCGGGGTAGCGTTGGCGGACTTGCTCATGGGTTGGCCTCCGAGGTTTCAGACTGCATGGCCGGAATGGCTGCCGGCGCACGTTGTGTCTTGGCCTCACGCTTGAGAGCGTTGAGGGTGGCCAGGGCCGTGCGCTTGGTCCAGATCAACAGGCCGCTCAAGACCATCATGCTCAGCACAAGGCCGAAGAATGCCCAGATCAGCTTGATCCACAACCCGCCAAAGTCGCCGGTGTGCAGGGGGCGCATGGACTCGGTGACGAACTCCAGCTTGGTGCGGTCGGACAGCAGGTGCGACGAGGCGATTTCACCGTCATACGGGTTGATCTGAGCGGTCTGGAACATCAGCGGGTACCAGCCCCGCCCGCCGATTTGCAGGTGGCTGTAGGCATTGAGCGGCAGGCTCACGAAACTCGCCTCCAGCCCTGGGATACGTTGGGTGGCGATCGCGATCGCCTCATCCACCGGAATCATCGGCGCAGGCACGCCGGGGGCTGAGGTTGGGACTTTTTCGCGGGCGATCACCGGGGCGATGGGCTCGCTGGAGATGGAGATCTGGTTGTCACCCAGGATTGCCTGGATCAGGAACCAAGTGCCAGTGATGGAAATCACCGCAATAAACCAGATCGACCAGATACCGCTCAGGCGGTGGAAGTCGCCCCAGAAAATCCGCGCGCCGTGGCGGATACGCAGGGTCGGCTTGAAAAAGCCTTTCCAGAAGCGTTTGTACACCACCAGGCCGGTGACCAGTGAGGCCAGCAACGGCAAGCCGAGCAGCGACACCAGGTACCAGCCCCAACTGAAGCCATTGGTAAACGGCACCAGCCACCAGCCGTGCAGGGCGCGGGTGAACTGACGGAAGTTGAACGACGGGCTGATGCCCTGGATCGCCCCCGTGTATGGGTTGACGTAGACCTCTACCGAGCGCCCGTCCGGGTAGCTGAGGTCGACGCTGAGGGCGAAGTGGGATTCATCCGGGCGGCTGATCGATTGGACGAAGACTTGGGGTTCGTCGCGCTTGATGGCGGCGATGACCCGGTCGTAGCTCAGTGGTTGCGCATCATCCGACGGCTTGCTCGCACGGATGTCCGGGTTGGCCAGCCACACGATTTCCTGGCTGACCACCGCCAGGGTGCCGGTGACGCAGACAATCAGTACAAAGAACCAGATGGGCAAGGCCAGCCAGCTATGGACGAGAAACCAGAGTTTTGAGCGTGACTTCTTCGACATGTGAAAGGGGGTCTTGATCAGAGGAGGGCGAGGGAGGCCCGTAAAAAGCCAGTCGTAGCTTTTGCTGACGCGACCGGCTGTATCTAAATTAAGACGGATGAGAATGAGAAATCCCCAAGGTGGATATGAAAGAAAATGTTTCAGGTTCACATCCAGCGGTTTTTTACAGCGTGGGGGTATTCATGAAGTGGGGTAGGAGCCGGCGGACCGGCCCCGGTGCTCAGCCTTGCTTGAACATTTCCATGGCGCGCTGACGGATCTGTTCTTCGCTGAGGTCTTCCTTGCGGGTGGCGAGGTACCAAAGGTGACCGTATGGATCCTTCACGCTGCCCGAACGGTCGCCATAGAATCGGTCCTCTGGTTCGGACACCACGCTGGCGCCCGCTGCGACGGCTTGTTTGAACTGTGCGTCTACGTCGTTCACATAGAGATGCAAAGCGACACTGGTGCGTTCAGCCGGATTGCTCAGGGACATCTCATCGCAGGGCGTGCCCAGCATGATCGCTGAGTCACCAATGCGCAGTTCGGCATGGCCGACCCTGCCATCGGGCATGTCCAGGCGCGTGATTTGAGTGGCGCCGAAGGCCTTTTTGTAAAACTCGATAGCCTCTGAAGCTTTGTCGATGCCCATATAGGGCGTGACACTGTGATAACCCTCGGGAATCGGTTTAACGCTCATTTCGTTCTCCTTGATTGTGGTTGTGGAGGCACGGCCTCTTCACTATAGGCCATGCCCATCAAGGGCTCCGAGGGCCCCGACAAGGGGGCGTTCAGCCAGGCTCCAGCAATTGCGCCCCCGGCCCGCGCCCACCAAGCTGGTCATCCGGGTTGCGCAACGGGCACGCGTCCAGCGACAAGCATCCACACCCAATACAACCGGTGAGTTTGTCCCGCAGCAGCATCAGCTTATGGATGCGCTCATCGAGGTCTTCCCGCCACAGCGCGGACAACCGCTCCCAATCCTGAGCGTTGGGCGTGCGCCCTTCCGGCAACGTCTGCAATGCCTCGCCAATCGTCGCCAGTGGAATTCCCAGGCGCTGGGCGATCTTGATCACCACCACCCGACGCAGTACATCCCGTGGATAGCGTCGTTGATTGCCGGCATTGCGATGACTCTTGATCAGCCCCTTGGTTTCGTAGAAGTGCAGGGCCGTAACAGCTACACCGCTACGGGCTGCCAGTTGGCCGACGGTGAGCTCTTTGGTAACCATGAAAACTCCAATTAAGCGCTTGACCTTGACTTAACTAGAGGTTTTACCCTGCGTGGTATCGAATCACAAGATTCTGCCTACAGAGAAAGGGGAGTGTTCATGCAGGTATCAGAGAAGAATCGCAGTTTCACTCAACTGATCGAGTTTCACATCGAACCCCAGCAACAAGTGGCGCTGGTGGCGGCCTTGTCCACCCAAAGTGAACGCCTGGCCCAGGGCCATGGCGGCTTTATCAATGCGAGCGTGCAGGTCAGCGAAGACGGGCGGCGGGTGCTCAATTACCTGCAATGGCGCTCCCGCGAGGACGGCGAAGCGGCGTTCCAATGCTTTGAACACGGCGAGGAAGATTTCTGGACGCTGATCCGCGCCCACCAGGCCACGGCCGTGACCTTTGGTTCGTTCCAGGTATTGCGCAGTTTCGAACGCAGCCATGACAACGCGTTGCACTGTCGCCTAAATGGATAGGTGCAGCATGCGCTCGCCCTGCACGTTTTCTCCAGGGCGACGCTTGTTCACCGCCAACTCGCCGATCTTGATCAGGCGTGTGCGCGTGACGTTGCGGCTCAGGCCCAGCAAGTTGGCGGTGTGCACCTGGTTGTAATGGCTGAAGCGGTAGGCGGCGCGCAATAGCGCGTCTTCAACCTTTTCGTGCAGGGCACCGGCCTGTTCTTCGAAGAGCTTTTGAAACGCGCGCTCCAGCAAGGCTTCGGCGCTGTTGTCGGTGCCGTGCTGGCTGTCGTCCTGGCGCTCGATGCGCATGTTTGACAGGCGCAGGTCGTCGCGTTCGATCACACCGTTACGGCAGATCAGCAGGGTGTGGTGGATCACGTTTTCCAATTCGCGGATGTTGCCCGGCCAGCTGTAGCTCTTTAGCTTGTGTTCGGCCTCGCGGCTGATGGTGATCGGGCCGTAGCCCAGGCGTTGGCTGTAGGCTTCGATAAAATGCCGGGTCAGCGGCAGGATATCGCCGGGGCGCTCGCGCAGCGGGCTGAGCTCGAGACTGACGACGTCGAGGCGGTAGTAGAGGTCTTCGCGGAAATGCCCGGCGTTGATGGCCTTTTCCAGCTGCACGTTGGTGGCGGCCAGTACCCGCACATCGATCGGAATGCTCTTACGCGACCCCAGGCGCACCACTTCGCGCTCCTGTAGGACGCGCAGCAGCTTGACCTGGATGGGCATCGGCAAATCGCCGATTTCATCGAGGAACAAGGTGCCACCATCGGCCTCTTCGAACCAGCCTGCCTTGGCGCTGAGGGCGCCGGTAAACGCGCCTTTTTCATGGCCGAACAACTCGGCTTCCACCAGGGATTCGGAGAACGCGCCGCAGTTCACCGCAACGAACGGCCGGTTGCGCCGCGCGCTGAGGTTGTGGATGTGGCGCGCCACCAGCTCTTTACCGGTACCGGTCTCGCCGATGATCAGCACGCTGGCTTCGCTGGGTGCCACTTGCTGGATGTGGTCGAGCAGCGCCCTGGATTTCGGGTCTTCGAAGACCTGGGCCGTGGCGCGGATCGACGTCGCGAGGGCGGGCGAGGGCGGTAAGGTTAGAAGCTGCATGGGCACCTCTTTTTATGAGTAGAACGTCGGAATCGGCAGGGATAGGTTCAACGCCCAGTCCCCCAGTTCGTGGAGCTTGTAATCCACCGGGTCGTGCAGGGTTTGTGTGCGCAGGTTGCGCCAATGACGATCCAGGCGCAGGGATGCGTGGGTGGAGCGCGCGCCGGTGACTTCAAACAGGCGGCTGCACAGGTCCAGGCCTTGGCGGGTGGCGGCGACCTTGGCGGTCGCAATGGCAATCGCCAGTTGACCGCGTTCGTTTTCGCTGAGGTTGGGGCCTTTTGCCCATGCCTGGTCGAGCAGCTCGGCAGCGCGTTCCACCAACAGGCGCACACCCTCCAGGGCCACCCAGAATTCGCCGTAGTGATGCAGTACGTAAGGGTCCTGGCGCACGTCTTCGGTTGAGGACTTGTGCCAGGAACGGGTCTCGGTGAGCGTGTAGTTGCGCGCTTCTTCGAAGGCACCTTCGGCGATGCCGAGGAACATATGGGTGAAGGTCAATTGGGCGATCAGCGGGCGCAGGCAGGCAAAAGGCGTGCTCAGCGGGCCCGGGTCGAGCAGCAATTCCGACTCCTCGACGCGCACCCGTTCGAAGCTGGCGCTGCCGCTGTCGGTCTGGCGCTGGCCGATATTGTTCCAGTCGTTGTGCAGGGTGATGCCGCTGCGCCCGCTGGGGATGGCAGCGATCAGCAGCTTGCCGCCGGCGCTTTCATCCACCGCCGAGGCAATCAGCATTTCCGAGTCGCTGGCGCCGGAGCAGAAGCTCTTTTTGCCGGAGAACTCGCGCCAGCCGCCGAAGTCCTTGACCACGGTGCGTGTGTCCAATGGATTGAGGGCGTTGCCCCAGAACCAGTTTTTGCGCGCGGTCTGTTCGAACCAGGGTTGCCATTGGTCCGGCCGCGAGAACAGGCGCACGGTGGCGAGCATCAGGTGGTGGAAGCCGAAGACGTGGGCAATGGAGCTGTCGACCTTGGCGAACTCGCGCACGATGGCCAGGGTGTCACTCCAGCGGGCGCCGAGGCCGCCGTATTGGGTGGGAATGCTCAGGGCCAGCAGGCCGCTTTGGCGCAGGGCGTCACGTTCGGTCTTGGGGGTGCCACCGCGCTCGTCGCGCTCGACGGCAGTGAGGGCGAATTCGGCGGCCAGCAGTCTGGCGGTCTGCAACGGTGATGGCAGGACGCTATGGGGTTTGGCTGTCACGGGTTTTCCTCTTTATAAGCGGGAACGACCAATGCCGCTCCCGCCGCTGCGCCGATCAGGCCTTGGCTGGCAGAACATCGTTGGCAATCATTTCGCCGAACGGGCCAGTGAGGTTGGTGATGCCGCGTCCGGCCAAACTGGCATAGGGTTCCGGCAGCAGCGGGAACACCAGCTCGGCAAAGCGATAGGCTTCTTCCAGGTGCGGGTAGCCGGAGAAGATGAAGCTTTCGATGCCCAGGTCGGCGTATTCCTTGATGCGCTCGGCTACTTGCCGGGGGTTGCCCACCAGCGCGGTACCGGCACCGCCGCGTACCAGGCCGACACCGGCCCACAGGTTGGGGGCGATTTCCAGGTTGTCGCGGCGCCCGTCATGCAAGGCGGCCATGCGGCGCTGGCCTTCGGAGTCGAAGCGCGAGAAGGATTTTTGTGCGGCGGCAATGGTTTCGTCGCTGATGTGCTCGATCAGCTTGTCGGCGGCTTTCCACGCGTCCTCTTCGGTCTCGCGCACGATCACGTGCAGACGAATGCCGAACTTCACCGTACGCCCGTGGCGGGCAGCGCGTTCACGCACATCCGCGAGTTTTTCGGCGACGGCGGCGGGCGGTTCGCCCCAGGTCAGGTACACATCCACCTGTTCGGCGGCGAGGTCGTGGGCGGCATCCGAGGAACCGCCGAAATATAACGGTGGATAAGGCTTTTGCACCGGAGGGTAAAGCGCCTTGGCGTTCTGCACTCGCAGGTGTTTGCCTTCGAAGTCCACTGATTCGCCCTGCAATACGCGGCGCCAAATTTGCAGGAATTCGTCGGAGACTTCGTAGCGTTCGCTGTGGTCGAGGAAGCTGCCGTCGCCGCGGTTCTCGTCGGGATCACCGCCGGTGACCACATTGATCAGCAGGCGACCGTTGGACAGGCGATCCAGGGTCGCCGCCATGCGCGCAGAAACGGTCGGCGAGATGATGCCCGGGCGAATTGCCACCAGGTAACGCAGGCGTTCGGTCAGCGGCACCAACGCCGAGGCGATGACCCAGGAGTCTTCGCACGAGCGGCCGGTAGGAATCAGCACGCCGTGGTAACCCAGGCTGTCAGCCGCCTGCGCGACTTGCTTCAGATAATTGAGGGTGACCGGCCGTGCACCTTGGGTGGTGCCCAGGTAATGACCGTCGCCATGTGTTGGCAGAAACCAGAAAACATCCATGACCAATCCTTAAGCGATTTTCAGCAGAGAGGGGGAGTGCGCTGCAAACAACGGCGCTGCGCGTTCTGCCGCAAGGCGTATACGGCCCTTCAAGGGCTCACTGGTTATTTGGTAATCGGTGAAGTCGGCCTCGGTGGCGTACACCCCGATCGGCAGGGTCAGGGCCTGGAAGAAGCTGAACAGCGGCCGCAGTTGGTGATCGAGAACCAGCGCGTGGCGTTCGCTGCCGCCGGTGGCTGCGAGTAATACCGGGGTGTCGATCAGGGCGTTGAGGCCAACCAGGTCAAACAGATGCTTGAGCAGGCCAGGGTAGGAACCGCGATAGACCGGTGCGGCGACGATCAGCAGGTCGGCCTGTTCGATGGCCACCAGTTGGGCTTCGACCTCGGCGGGCAACTCATCCCGTGACAGCGCACCACCGAGCGGCCGGGCAATGTCGCCCAGTTCGATCAGGGTGGTCTGGATCGGCAGCAAGGTCGCCAATTCAGCCAGTACGGCTTGGGTCAGCACGAGGGTACGGGACGGGCGCCAGGTTCCGCCGGAGAGGGCAACGACATTCAGGGGACGGGTCATGAACAGTTCCTTTATCAACAGTGGTTCATAGCAGGTGGAGTGCAACCTGTTGAGCAAGAGCTGTACCAACGGGTGCAGGCCTTGATTGGCGTGGGTTGCAGGTTCACTGCTGAAAAATGCTGCTGTTGTCTGACTGGTGATTTGTTGAATGGCTGTTGCCTGGCAAACAGTTGCGTGGCGAACAGTGCAGTTGCGGTGCAAGTCCTTTATAGAGCGTTGCATTTATTCCGTAAATGAACGTATTTCCATATTTATAGATCATAAGGAAATATAAGGAGGAGCTATCGAGGGTGCGTTGGCGGTTGATAGCGACTATCACGGACGGTGATTTTTCACTCTGTGAGGTCGGGAGTAGCCTGTGTTCATTGACTCGAAACCTTCTTTCCAGGGCTACCGCCATGAACCGATTTCTTGCTGTTTGCTTAGTGATTGTCAGCGCCGTACTCGCCGGGTGTGCGAGCCATCCATCGCCGGAATTGCGTCCCTACACGGCCGAAGAGAGCAAGCAACTGGCCCTGGAAGCGCTGAGCCGTCGTGGCTTGTCGTTTGATGAATATCAACAGCAGCGCGCCGCACTGACCGGCCAGCCACAGAAGCCCTTCGGATTTGATCGCCAGGGCGAAATGAACGCCGAGCGCAACGTGGTTTTGCATGGTCGTCCCAGTTGAGTTGGTACTGCGCAGCAAAAAGCCCGAGGCTTCCCTTAAAGGAACCTCGGGCTTTTTGTTTGCCATGGCACGACTTCAGCCTGTTAAGCTGAATTTCAGGAGCGTTCCTACGCACATTTACTTAAAGTTGTCCTTCTTTAATGGCATTCGATCCGGTAAACCTGACGACCTCTGTTCCGGCCGATGCCCCTGAGACGCTGCTCTCGGGAACCTGCTCTGCGAGTCTTGACTGTCATGAATAAACGTCCGCTGTATTTCGACTACGCCGCTACCACCCCGGTGGACGAACGCGTCATCCAGGTGATGGTCGAGTGTCTGGGCTTCAATGCCAATTTCGGTAACCCCGCGTCCAGTTCCCACGCGTTCGGCCAGGCGGCCCGGCAAACGGTTGAGCAGGCGCGTCGCCAGGTGGCCGAACTGGTCGGCGCACAGCCTGAACAGATCGTCTGGACCTCCGGCGCTACTGAGTCCAACAACCTCGCGATCAAGGGCGTTGCCCAGGCGCGTGGCGTGGCGGGCGGGCATATCATCACCAGCCAGATTGAACACAAGGCCACGCTGGATACCGCGCGCCAGTTGCAGGAAGCCGGTGTGGCCGTGACTTACCTGGTGCCGGACGCCGACGGGTTGATCAGCGCCGACGCCGTCAGCGAGACATTGCGTGAAGACACCTTTCTGGTATCGCTGATGCTGGTGAATAACGAACTGGGCACCCTCAATGACATCCCCGCCATCGGCGCGCGCGTGCGTGAGCATGGCGCGTTGTTGCATGTCGACGCGGCGCAGGGCGCGGGCAAGGTGGAGATCGACCTGGCGCAGTGGCCGGTGGATTTGATGTCGTTTTCCGCGCACAAGCTGTATGGCCCCAAGGGGATTGGCGCGCTGTATGTCGGCCCTCGGGCGCAACAGAAAGTGTCGGCACAGATTCATGGTGGCGGCCACGAGGGGGGCTTGCGCTCCGGTACCCTGGCCACTCATCAGATTGCGGGCATGGGCGCGGCATTCGCCTTGGCGGCGGCGTCTTTTGCGCAGGAGAAGGTAGTCATCACGGCCTTGCGCCAGCGCCTGCTGGAGCAGTTGGATACGCTCGGTGGCGTGCGCCTCAATGGCAGCCCTGCGCAGCGCATTCCTCACACCCTCAGCCTGACGTTCAGCGAAGGTGAATTCGACGCTGCTGCGTTGAGTGCGGGCATCGCCTTTTCGGCGACCTCGGCCTGCAACTCCGCGAGCAATGCGCCTTCCCACGTGCTGCTTGCGTTGGGCCTTGACGCACGTTCTGCCGGCCGCACCATACGTTTGAGCCTGGGCCGGTTTACCACCGAGCAGGACATCGACCAGGCCGTGCAATTGATCAAGGCCGCACTGGCCAGCGCACCGGCGTTCTGGGCCGTCTGATTTTCACATAACAATTATTAGTGGTTAGCAGGAGACACAATGAGTACGCAGCCTTTGACCCATGGAACGGTTCCCCAGCGCCTGGCGCACACCCGCGAACTGATGAGCCGCGAGGGCATTCACGCCCTGCTGGTGCCATCGGCTGACCCGCATTTGTCCGAATATTTGCCGGGTTACTGGCAGGGGCGCCAATGGTTGTCGGGGTTCCATGGCTCGGTAGGCACGCTGATTGTCACTGCGGATTTCGCCGGTGTCTGGGCCGACAGCCGTTACTGGGAACAGGCGACCAAGGAGCTCAAGGGCAGTGGCATTGAATTGGTCAAGCTGCAACCGGGCCAACCCGGGCCGTTGGAGTGGCTGGCCGAGCAGACGCCGGAAGGCGGTGTGGTGGCGGTGGACGGTGCGGTCATGGCTGTCGCGTCGGCGCGCACCTTGGGCGCCAGGCTGGCAGAGCGCGGGGCGCGCCTGCGGACCGATATCGACGTACTCGATGCAGTTTGGAAGGACCGTCCGAGCCTGCCGAGCCAGCCGATCTATCAGCATCTGCCACCGCAAGCGACCGTCAGCCGTGGCGATAAACTTGCCGCACTGCGCGCCAGTTTGAAAGAGAAGGGCGCCGACTGGCACTTCATCGCCACCCTGGATGACATCGCCTGGCTGTTCAACCTGCGTGGCGGCGATGTTTCGTTTAACCCGGTGTTTGTGTCGTTTGCGTTGATCAATCAACAACAGGCCACGTTGTTTGTGGCGCTGAGTAAAGTCGACGCGGACCTGCGTGCGGTGCTTGCGCAGGATGGTGTGACGTTGCGCGACTACAGCGACGTGGCGGATGCACTGCGCGCGGTGCCATCGGGCGCCAGCATGCAGGTTGACCCGGCCCGCGTTACTGCCGGTCTGCTGGAAAACCTGGATGCCGGCGTCAAGCTGATCGAAGGGTTGAACCCCACCACGCTGGCCAAATCCCGCAAGAGCCTGGCGGACGCGGAGCACATCCGCCGAGCCATGGAACAGGACGGCGCGGCGCTGTGCGAATTCTTCGCCTGGCTGGACAGTGCACTCGGACGTGAACGCATCACTGAATTGACCATTGATGAACACCTGACGGCTGCGCGCACCCGTCGCCCCGATTACGTGTCGCTGAGTTTCAATACCATCGCAGCGTTCAATGCCAATGGGGCCATGCCGCATTACCACGCCACCGAAGAAGAGCATGCGGTAATCGAAGGCGACGGCTTGCTGCTGATCGACTCGGGTGGCCAGTATTTGGGCGGTACCACGGATATCACGCGGATGGTGCCTATCGGTACGCCGAGCGACGAACAGAAACGTGACTGCACCCGTGTGCTGAAGGGCGTGATTGCACTGTCACGTGCGCATTTCCCCAAAGGCATTCTATCGCCGCTGCTGGATTCCATTGCCCGTGCGCCGATCTGGGCCGAAGGCGTGGACTACGGCCACGGTACCGGGCACGGCGTAGGGTACTTCCTCAATGTGCATGAAGGCCCACAAGTGATCGCCTACCAGGCCGCCACTGCGCCGCAAACCGCGATGCAGCCAGGGATGATCACCTCCATCGAGCCGGGCACCTACCGCCCTGGACGTTGGGGCGTGCGTATAGAGAACCTGGTATTGAACCGCGAGGCAGGCAAGACCGAGTTTGGTGAGTTCCTCTCGTTTGAAACCCTGACCTTGTGCCCGATCGACACCCGTTGCCTGGAGCCGTCGCTGCTCACGGTGGAAGAGCGCGAGTGGTTCAACGCCTATCACGCCCAGGTGCGTGAACGTCTGAGCCCGCTACTCAGCGGTGCTGCGTTGGAGTGGTTGCAGGTGCGCACGACGGCTATTTGATCTGTTGCAAAATCAGGAGCTGCAATAATTCAGTTGCAGCGCCGCGTTGGGGTGAGGTTGTATCAGGCATGTGGATGAGCAGTCGCTGGTGACTGCTCGGAGGAGATCACTTGCAGATAACGATCATGCTGCGGCTGGTATAGCCGGCAGGGTTTAGGCCGAAGGGGTAGTCCCCTGGTTCCTCGGAATTGTCACCGGACTTGGCGATAACCCGGTAGCCCTTCGCGCCACAAGAGTTGGTTGCACTGGTGTAGCACTGGTCCCAGGAAGAAGACAGGCCGGAACAGTTGATATGCAGCCCTTTTTTGCCGCGTTTTACTTCTGTCTTGGTAGTCGCGGCACAGCCAGCAAGGGCCACGACCATTAACAGTATCAAAATTCGCTTCATTCCCATCCTTATATAGCCGCTTCACAATGCTCGAAGTCGGCTCTACTCGCTCTCGAGTGTAGCGTTCGCGCTGTCCTTGTCGAAAAACTCCATGAATGACATTCGTTTGCAGTTTAAACATGGCCTAAATACGCGGCAAATACCAGAGCAACTTTCAAAGATGATTCAATCCGCCGGAACCAGCGGCTTGGAGTCATTGCGCATTGTCAACGTCGCACCTACCGAGGCCATGATGATGCAACTTATGGCCAGCCATTGCGGTAGGGATAGATGTTCCTGCAGGAAGAAAAGTCCTGAGAGCGCACCGAAAGCAGGCTCAATGCTCATAAGCGTTCCGAATGTGCGGGCGGGGAGGCGTGTCAGCGCTACCATCTCCAGGGTGTAGGGAAGTGCAGTGGACAGAATCGCGACACCAATGGCGACAGGGATCAATGCCGGGGTCAGTAGTGCGGTACCGGCGTGGACAATGCCGATGGGCGCAACAAACAGGGCAGCGATCATTACGCCCAGGGCGGCGGTCTGGACGCCGTTGTCGTTGCCTGCTTTCTGTCCGAACAGAATGTAGAGTGCCCAGCAAGCCCCCGCCCCCAAAGCATAGGTCGCGCCGGCCAGGTCGATTCCGCTGCTGGCTTCCCCCGTGGGGATCAGCAGGAGCAGGCCGATGATAGCGAGTGCTATCCACAGGAAGTCTACCGCTCGGCGCGACGCGTAGATCGCGACGGCGAGCGGTCCGGTGAATTCAAGGGCTACGGCAATGCCCAACGGAACGCTGCGCAAGGACATATAGAAGAGGAAATTCATGCCGCCCAAGGCCATGCCGTATACAACCACTGTACGCAGGGATTTTGCGGTCAGCCTGGCGCGCCATGGTCGCAAGATGAGCAACATGATTACGCTGGCGAAGATCAGGCGCAGGGTTGTGGTGCCCTGGGCTCCGACAATCGGGAACATGCTCTTGGCCAGTGAGGCTCCGGACTGGATGGAGGCCATGGCGATCAACAGCAGGCCGACAGGAAACAACGCCGAGGCCAAGCTGCGGGGGGAGGTGGTCATTGGGGCGTTCGTCCGAGGTCATATTCGAGAATCAGGGACCGCTATGATGCTTAACTGTTCGGATTTGAGCAATATATTGCTCAATTCGACAACGAGACCTTCTATATATAGAGGGATTTATAGGTTGGCAGGCCCTTTGATAGAAAAAGCTAAATTAAGTATTGACGGCAGATCCTGGAAGTCTATAATTCGCCCCACTTCCGGCGCAGTCGAAACGTAAAACTCATTGGTAAACAATGAGTTATGCAGAATAAGGCAGCGGATTGCTTCAGTTCATCGAGGCCCAGAAGAAGTTGGTAGGGTCGTGTTGTTTGACGCTATTAACGATTCGATCTTCTCGGTCGAAAGCGGAGAAAAAAGAGGTGTTGACAGCAGCGTGTAACGCTGTAGAATTCGCCTCCCGCTAACGAGAGATCGCAAGCGCAAGTGGTTGAAGTTGTTGAAGAAATCTTCGAAAGCTTCTGAAAATAATCACTTGACAGCAAATGAGGCTGCTGTAGAATGCGCGCCTCGGTTGAGACGAAAGCTCTTAACCAACCGCTCTTTAACAACTGAATCAAGCAATTCGTGTGGGTGCTTGTGGAGTCAGACTGATAGTCAACAAGATTATCAGCATCACAAGTTACTCCGCGAGAAATCAAAGAATAACCAACGATTGCTGAGCCAAGTTTAGGGTTTCTTAAAAACCCAAAGATGTTTGAACTGAAGAGTTTGATCATGGCTCAGATTGAACGCTGGCGGCAGGCCTAACACATGCAAGTCGAGCGGTAGAGAGAAGCTTGCTTCTCTTGAGAGCGGCGGACGGGTGAGTAATGCCTAGGAATCTGCCTGGTAGTGGGGGATAACGTTCGGAAACGGACGCTAATACCGCATACGTCCTACGGGAGAAAGCAGGGGACCTTCGGGCCTTGCGCTATCAGATGAGCCTAGGTCGGATTAGCTAGTTGGTGGGGTAATGGCTCACCAAGGCGACGATCCGTAACTGGTCTGAGAGGATGATCAGTCACACTGGAACTGAGACACGGTCCAGACTCCTACGGGAGGCAGCAGTGGGGAATATTGGACAATGGGCGAAAGCCTGATCCAGCCATGCCGCGTGTGTGAAGAAGGTCTTCGGATTGTAAAGCACTTTAAGTTGGGAGGAAGGGCCATTACCTAATACGTGATGGTTTTGACGTTACCGACAGAATAAGCACCGGCTAACTCTGTGCCAGCAGCCGCGGTAATACAGAGGGTGCAAGCGTTAATCGGAATTACTGGGCGTAAAGCGCGCGTAGGTGGTTTGTTAAGTTGGATGTGAAATCCCCGGGCTCAACCTGGGAACTGCATTCAAAACTGACTGACTAGAGTATGGTAGAGGGTGGTGGAATTTCCTGTGTAGCGGTGAAATGCGTAGATATAGGAAGGAACACCAGTGGCGAAGGCGACCACCTGGACTGATACTGACACTGAGGTGCGAAAGCGTGGGGAGCAAACAGGATTAGATACCCTGGTAGTCCACGCCGTAAACGATGTCAACTAGCCGTTGGGAGCCTTGAGCTCTTAGTGGCGCAGCTAACGCATTAAGTTGACCGCCTGGGGAGTACGGCCGCAAGGTTAAAACTCAAATGAATTGACGGGGGCCCGCACAAGCGGTGGAGCATGTGGTTTAATTCGAAGCAACGCGAAGAACCTTACCAGGCCTTGACATCCAATGAACTTTCCAGAGATGGATTGGTGCCTTCGGGAACATTGAGACAGGTGCTGCATGGCTGTCGTCAGCTCGTGTCGTGAGATGTTGGGTTAAGTCCCGTAACGAGCGCAACCCTTGTCCTTAGTTACCAGCACGTCATGGTGGGCACTCTAAGGAGACTGCCGGTGACAAACCGGAGGAAGGTGGGGATGACGTCAAGTCATCATGGCCCTTACGGCCTGGGCTACACACGTGCTACAATGGTCGGTACAGAGGGTTGCCAAGCCGCGAGGTGGAGCTAATCCCAGAAAACCGATCGTAGTCCGGATCGCAGTCTGCAACTCGACTGCGTGAAGTCGGAATCGCTAGTAATCGCGAATCAGAATGTCGCGGTGAATACGTTCCCGGGCCTTGTACACACCGCCCGTCACACCATGGGAGTGGGTTGCACCAGAAGTAGCTAGTCTAACCTTCGGGAGGACGGTTACCACGGTGTGATTCATGACTGGGGTGAAGTCGTAACAAGGTAGCCGTAGGGGAACCTGCGGCTGGATCACCTCCTTAATCGACGACATCAGCTGCTCCATAAGTTCCCACACGAATTGCTTGATTCATTGAAGAAGACGATAAAGAAGCAGCCCGAAATTGGGTCTGTAGCTCAGTTGGTTAGAGCGCACCCCTGATAAGGGTGAGGTCGGCAGTTCGAATCTGCCCAGACCCACCAATTTTGTGTGGGAAACGCCTGTAGAAATACGGGGCCATAGCTCAGCTGGGAGAGCGCCTGCCTTGCACGCAGGAGGTCAACGGTTCGATCCCGTTTGGCTCCACCACTACTGCTTCTGCGTTATGAAAGCTTAGAAATGAGCATTCCATCAGTATGATGGTGAATGTTGATTTCTAGTCTTTGATTAGATCGTTCTTTAAAAATTTGGGTATGTGATAGAAAGATAGACTGAACGTTACTTTCACTGGTAACGGATCAGGCTAAGGTAAAATTTGTGAGTGGCTCTTAATTGAGTATGATCGAATTTTCGGCGAATGTCGTCTTCACAGTATAACCAGATTGCTTGGGGTTATATGGTCAAGTGAAGAAGCGCATACGGTGGATGCCTTGGCAGTCAGAGGCGATGAAAGACGTGGTAGCCTGCGAAAAGCTTCGGGGAGTCGGCAAACAGACTTTGATCCGGAGATGTCTGAATGGGGGAACCCAGCCATCATAAGATGGTTATCTTGTACTGAATACATAGGTGCAAGAGGCGAACCAGGGGAACTGAAACATCTAAGTACCCTGAGGAAAAGAAATCAACCGAGATTCCCTTAGTAGTGGCGAGCGAACGGGGACTAGCCCTTAAGTGGCTTTGAGATTAGCGGAACGCTCTGGAAAGTGCGGCCATAGTGGGTGATAGCCCTGTACGCGAAAATCTCTTAGTCATGAAATCGAGTAGGACGGAGCACGAGAAACTTTGTCTGAATATGGGGGGACCATCCTCCAAGGCTAAATACTACTGACTGACCGATAGTGAACTAGTACCGTGAGGGAAAGGCGAAAAGAACCCCGGAGAGGGGAGTGAAATAGATCCTGAAACCGTATGCGTACAAGCAGTGGGAGCCCACTTTGTTGGGTGACTGCGTACCTTTTGTATAATGGGTCAGCGACTTATTTTCAGTGGCGAGCTTAACCGAATAGGGGAGGCGTAGCGAAAGCGAGTCTTAATAGGGCGTCTAGTCGCTGGGAATAGACCCGAAACCGGGCGATCTATCCATGGGCAGGTTGAAGGTTGGGTAACACTAACTGGAGGACCGAACCGACTACCGTTGAAAAGTTAGCGGATGACCTGTGGATCGGAGTGAAAGGCTAATCAAGCTCGGAGATAGCTGGTTCTCCTCGAAAGCTATTTAGGTAGCGCCTCATGTATCACTGTAGGGGGTAGAGCACTGTTTCGGCTAGGGGGTCATCCCGACTTACCAAACCGATGCAAACTCCGAATACCTACAAGTGCCGAGCATGGGAGACACACGGCGGGTGCTAACGTCCGTCGTGAAAAGGGAAACAACCCAGACCGTCAGCTAAGGTCCCAAAGTTATGGTTAAGTGGGAAACGATGTGGGAAGGCTTAGACAGCTAGGAGGTTGGCTTAGAAGCAGCCACCCTTTAAAGAAAGCGTAATAGCTCACTAGTCGAGTCGGCCTGCGCGGAAGATGTAACGGGGCTCAAACCATACACCGAAGCTACGGGTATCACGTAAGTGATGCGGTAGAGGAGCGTTCTGTAAGCCTGTGAAGGTGAGTTGAGAAGCTTGCTGGAGGTATCAGAAGTGCGAATGCTGACATGAGTAACGATAATGGGTGTGAAAAACACCCACGCCGAAAGACCAAGGTTTCCTGCGCAACGTTAATCGACGCAGGGTTAGTCGGTCCCTAAGGCGAGGCTGAAAAGCGTAGTCGATGGAAAACAGGTTAATATTCCTGTACTTCTGGTTATTGCGATGGAGGGACGGAGAAGGCTAGGCCAGCTTGGCGTTGGTTGTCCAAGTTTAAGGTGGTAGGCTGGAATCTTAGGTAAATCCGGGATTCTAAGGCCGAGAGCTGATGACGAGTTAACTTTTAGTTAACGAAGTGGTTGATGCCATGCTTCCAAGAAAAGCTTCTAAGCTTCAGGTAACCAGGAACCGTACCCCAAACCGACACAGGTGGTTGGGTAGAGAATACCAAGGCGCTTGAGAGAACTCGGGTGAAGGAACTAGGCAAAATGGCACCGTAACTTCGGGAGAAGGTGCGCCGGTGAGGGTGAAGGACTTGCTCCGTAAGCCCATGCCGGTCGAAGATACCAGGCCGCTGCGACTGTTTATTAAAAACACAGCACTCTGCAAACACGAAAGTGGACGTATAGGGTGTGACGCCTGCCCGGTGCCGGAAGGTTAATTGATGGGGTTAGCTAACGCGAAGCTCTTGATCGAAGCCCCGGTAAACGGCGGCCGTAACTATAACGGTCCTAAGGTAGCGAAATTCCTTGTCGGGTAAGTTCCGACCTGCACGAATGGCGTAACGATGGCGGCGCTGTCTCCACCCGAGACTCAGTGAAATTGAAATCGCTGTGAAGATGCAGTGTATCCGCGGCTAGACGGAAAGACCCCGTGAACCTTTACTATAGCTTTGCACTGGACTTTGAATTTGCTTGTGTAGGATAGGTGGGAGGCTTTGAAGCGTGGACGCCAGTCTGCGTGGAGCCAACCTTGAAATACCACCCTGGCAACTTTGAGGTTCTAACTCAGGTCCGTTATCCGGATCGAGGACAGTGTATGGTGGGTAGTTTGACTGGGGCGGTCTCCTCCTAAAGAGTAACGGAGGAGTACGAAGGTGCGCTCAGACCGGTCGGAAATCGGTCGTAGAGTATAAAGGCAAAAGCGCGCTTGACTGCGAGACAGACACGTCGAGCAGGTACGAAAGTAGGTCTTAGTGATCCGGTGGTTCTGTATGGAAGGGCCATCGCTCAACGGATAAAAGGTACTCCGGGGATAACAGGCTGATACCGCCCAAGAGTTCATATCGACGGCGGTGTTTGGCACCTCGATGTCGGCTCATCACATCCTGGGGCTGAAGCCGGTCCCAAGGGTATGGCTGTTCGCCATTTAAAGTGGTACGCGAGCTGGGTTTAGAACGTCGTGAGACAGTTCGGTCCCTATCTGCCGTGGACGTTTGAGATTTGAGAGGGGCTGCTCCTAGTACGAGAGGACCGGAGTGGACGAACCTCTGGTGTTCCGGTTGTCACGCCAGTGGCATTGCCGGGTAGCTATGTTCGGAATAGATAACCGCTGAAAGCATCTAAGCGGGAAACTAGCCTCAAGATGAGATCTCACTGGGACCTTGAGTCCCCTGAAGGGCCGTCGAAGACTACGACGTTGATAGGTTGGGTGTGTAAGCGCTGTGAGGCGTTGAGCTAACCAATACTAATTGCCCGTGAGGCTTGACCATATAACACCCAAGCAATTTGCGTCGAAAGGCCAGATTGCGGTGTGTGAAGACGCAATGAACCGAAAGTTCGAGATTTCACAAAACACCGACAGCTGTCACATACCCAATTTGCTGAAGCGAGGCCCGCTGGCCACGACTCAGTACCCGAATTTCTTGACGACCATAGAGCATTGGAACCACCTGATCCCATCCCGAACTCAGCAGTGAAACGATGCATCGCCGATGGTAGTGTGGGGTTTC